>CALHUX010000035.1:0-236237 GCA_938039325.1 uncultured Collinsella sp.
GATCCGTGGTGTTGTCTGCATTTTACTAAATACAAATTCAATGTATACAGAAAGATATAAGGAGTGGGAGGGATTCCGCCGTAGTTGGCATTGTAGGAAAATCCAAAAGTTTAGATTTTCCCACAATGCTTATCTTTTGGTCTTTGGTTCGGAATAGTGTAGTGCTGGCGGTCTATCTCTTGTTTTCGGTTGCTTGCTTCCTTACCGTACATGAGCATTGTCCGCCGAGATATATCCACCATTGAGGTAGCGCGAGACGGCGGCACTCGAAACGCCGGCCAGCTCGGCCACATCTTTCATCTTTACCACAAGCACCCCTGTCATTGAAATCGCTTACACAATGATACCCAACCCATACCGGCAAATTTAGCAAATGGGACGAGCCACATGGATCATTTCAACAGCCCAGGTCAAGCAAACGTCAGCGAGCGCGCAGCTGCCGTGGCGAGGTGCCGCGAAAGAGGAGCGACGCGTACTTCATGTACGCGAGCGACGGTTTGAGCGGCAGATCGCCCGGAAGATGCGTGCGCAGCGTCGAGCGGTCCGGCATTCGTCAGAACGACGGAACATAATAGCCCGGCAGATGCCCGCGCAGCGTCGAGCGTTCCGGCGTTCGTTAGAACGCCGGAACCAAGTTAGCCGTGGTACTCGCCGTTGTACTGGATAAGCGTCAGGTCTTCCACGCCGTCGAGCGCGCGAATCGCGTCGGCATAGGGCATGTCAACGCCGTCCGAGAACAGCTCGACGGCCATCTCCACCTTGTCACCGCGCATGGTCTTGGACTTCACCGTAAACTTGGTGCGCCCAAATGCACGCACGATATCATCGCCGGTGGTCTGACCCGTGTAGTGGATGACCATCATGTACACGCGCGCCTTGTCCTGGTGGCTCGCGAAGCCGGCAATCATCACCACGATGACAACCGCCGCAAGCCCCACGAGCGCGTACATGCCGGCACCCGCCGTAATGCCCGTGGTAATGGCCCAAAACAGATACAGCAAGTCGAGCGGGTCCTTGACCGCCGTACGGTAACGCACGATGGACAGAGCACCAACCATACCGAGCGAGATGACCACGTTGGTCGAGATCGCAAGCGTCACCATACACGTAAGCACGCACATGCCCACAAGTGTCACGGCAAAGCTGCGCGAGTACACCACACCGGTAAAGAAACGCTTGTATACACAGTAGATCAGGATGCCCATGGCGAGCGCCACGAGCAGCGAAAGACCGATCTTGGCAGGATCGACCTGGCCAAACGCCTCCAAGACGGAGTTCTTAAAAAAGTCCTTGGTGCTCATGGTCTAAATATCCCCTCGGTTCTCAAAGTCCGATTCCCAGTAGTTGAAGCCGCGCAGGTAGGCGGTCTTTTCGTAACACAGGCAGTACTTAGAGACTGCCGTGAGTTCGGCCGCGCCCGACGGCACCATATCGCGCACCAGCTGCGGGCAAAACTCCGTAAACTTGACCTCCATCACCAGCTTGCCGGGCTCCAGGACCGGCAGCGCGGGCAGCGTCGCGTCAAAGATATCGAAGCTTCCCACCGCGGCGCGCACGTTCATGTCAAACGTGATGCGCACGGTGCCCTCATCCATCACCCACGGCTCGCGCTCGTAGTCCACGATAGTCCTCGGGCGCATCACGTTGCAGATGCACTCGATGTAGAACTCGAGACAGAGCGGATAGGGGCTCCTCAGCAAAAAGTCGTAGTCTCCGGCCAGAATCTGCTCAAACTCGCCACGCGTAAGCGGCGCATCCTCCTTGTAGATCCAGCTGCCGTACTTCTTTTTGCGCTCGAGCTTAATCACCTTATCGCTGCCGTTATAGATGCGCACGCGATACTTTTTGCGCATGAGGATGCCGGCGTCTTTTTCCTCGTAGGCCGAGTTGCAGTAGTCGTCAAAGTACAGGCTGCGAATAGTGTAGCCGCCCGCCTGCGCATGCTTGTCCAGCTTAAACACCGGCGCCATGCGACAGGCAAGTGCGGCGTGCTCGCCCTCGTTAATAAGATATTTAAGTTCGTGGCGGTAACGCTCCTGCGTGGTACGCGCGGGAGGTGCCGCCAGGCGCTCAAGCAGCGCGCTAGCCCTCCTCATACGTGTCCTCCACGACCTTACCGCCGTCTTGCACGTAAAAACACTTCATGCCGTAGTGCTTGCCGTCGTCGGTCACATAGTAGTCAAACGCATCTTGCGTATAGCCATCTGAGTTGGTGGCGCGCACGCGCACAAAATACTGGCCGGCATCGGGCGCATCGCAGGTCACCTCGGGAAGCAGCACGTCCTCGGCCTTAAAAAGCACGTCGCTTATGGCATAGTCGCGCGCCAGCTCCACGGTATAGCGAATGTCACGTGCCTTAAAGTCGTAGGACGCATCCCAGTTCATGCGCAGCTTACCGTTATCGATCTGCGGCACGCCAATGTAGAACGGCATGGGCTTTTTATAGCTCTCGCGAAAGCTCTTGTAGTTCTCCTCAATCTCGGAGGGAATCGCCGCTGCAATCTGCTCGTATTCGTCCTTGGTGACAGGCAGATTGTCGATATCGGGCGAAGCAAACACCAGCGATTCGGTCACCTCGCGATAATGTTTAATCATCTTGGCCAGGCGTGCCTCGGTCAAATATTTGCGCAAGTCCTTTACGGCGCGGTCGAGCTCACTGCGGAACGATTTGCTGCGCAGCGCACGATTGAATAGCACGTTGCCCCAATAGTTACTTACGCCGCGCTCCCAGCTCGCGTAGTCCGAAAACCCCTTAAGAGACAGCTCCAGCTTGCGCAGCATGCCATCGTTGTCCCAATCAAGGATGTACCAGGTATTGGAGTTGAGCGGACTGTACAGATAGCAGTTGCGGTTCTGCGTATCGCAGTTGCCTGTCAGAATCTGAAACGCCAGCCAATAGACCAGATTCTCGGTATCAAAGTAGGTGTCGAGCACGTCATCGATCTTTTGCGATTCGTCGTTGAGCGCATCGAGCATCTCGATGAGCTTGGTGTGGTCCGAATCGCCCTTAATCTCGAGCATGCCCTCGAAGTTTGCCTGGTTGTAGTCGGGATCGTCGGCAAGCTTAATGGTGTCCTCGTAGCGATGGAAATCAAAGCTATTCACCTTGTACAGGTGCCCGTTCTTATCCAGGCCATGTGCCTTAAGCGCCGTCTTGTTGAGCTGCTCCACCTGCGTAAACAGGCCGTAGTCCTCAAAGGTATCGTTGGACTTTTCGGTCTGGTCACACACCCACAGATGCACGAACTGCGTGCGCAGGCCCATCATCTGGGGAATCCCACGGATAAGGTCGTAGGCCATCTTGTTGCGAAAACGCATACCCTCGCCCATGTGCTTGTTGAGCGCAATCGCGCGCTGTTGGCGCCAGGTACCCTTGCCCTTTTTGAGCTCCACCTTGTAATTCTTTTGCGTGTAGGAGCTCGATGTCTGGCCGCGCACCTGCACGGTGGCATTGGGCGCTTCCTCGCCATAGCCAACCTCGCCGGCCACCGGGCCGTCTTCGTCGCCCGCCTGCAGCAGGCCCATAACCTGATAGCGCGTCACGCCCATGTCGGCATAGTCATACACCGAGTACGTGTTGATCTCGGCCCAGCTATGGTCCGTGTTCTCGGAGCTGTTGCCGCGCGAGACCGTCAGGTACATGGTCACAATGTCCGAGTCGTCGTAGACCTCGTACAGCTCATCTTTATCGCGCAAATGCTTGGACTGGTCGGAGGCCTCGGCCTTTTTAATCTTGTCCTGCTTTTTTACCTTATTTGTCGAGGATTCGTCCTGAGATGAGCAGCCCGAAAGCAGCAGCGCGCCGGCAGCCGCCTCGATCAGACGGCGGCGAGACATCAACTTATCGATCATCAGAACCTCCCCAATGGTTGCGATACACGCGAACTACTGCGCGCTGAAACGCGCCGTGCGGCACGCCCTTGCAGCGGCACTCCTCATAGCGCTGCTCGGCACGGTCGAGCAAGCGGCCCAACTGTGTAAAACGACCCGTTTTGTCGGTCGCCACAATGGGCTGCTGACTCAGGATACGATACGGTAAGTTGGCGGTATAGGTATCGAGCCGCAGCAGCACCACGATAAAAAACACCACCGCACCCAACAAAAAGCCAAAGCCGTAAAACTGCTGCGGCAAAAGCAACGACACGGCGGTCGCCAGCCCTGCCACACCGGCAAACAGGCCCGAGGCCAGAACGGCTCCCTTGTAGTCGGTAAAGTACAGCAAGATAAGCAGGATCGTGTTGCCCACGGCATACAGGCCGTAGCCTACGCATAACGTGCGAAAATACCCGTGCATAAGATTGTTAAAGCCCAGCGGCAGGGCCGAGAGCACTGTAGTCTCGAGCGAGATGACCGCCGCGGTCACAAACAGCTGCTTGAGCGCGCAAAAGCGCAGTTCGCTGTTGAGCGTGGAGAGCATCTCCTCCTCGGCCACCACAATATCGCCCACCACGCCGCCGTCGTTGAACAGGCTGTAGTAGTCACGGTAGCGCGGATAGAAATTGACCTCGACCGACACCACAAAGTTGACGGTCGTGACGAGTGTGGTCAAAAACGCAATGAGTGCCGGAACGTCATGGTAAGGAGCCCCGTAAAACAGGCCTTTGATCTGCACGCCAATAGGGCCCGCCCAGACAATAACCAGGTGTACGAAAAGCCCCAAGTTGGTAAACAGCCCCGTAAGCGCAAGCGGCATAAATTGGTCGAGCCAGCGCAAAAAACACCAGGGACTCCGATCACTCTGTGGAAAATACCGGTACAGCAGTACCACATCCCAGGCAAGCATGACGCCGTAGCCTAGGGCGATTGACGCCAACAGGCCCTCGACCGGCGGCAGTCCCAACGTCAGCGCTGCCAGGGCGCACAGGCACGCCACGCCAATGGCGGCCGCAAAGCTGCACAGAATGCCACGATAATCTTTGATGGCCGTGAGATAGCTCATGCCGTTCCAGTTGACGATCATGATGTTGAAGAGCCACAGGCACAGCAGCCCCTGCAGCAGCGTGGCCCCCGAGAACAGCAAAAAGACGCCGTAGAGCACCGTGCCCGCAACGAGCATGATGGCATTAGACCCCCAAAACGAAGGCAGGATCTCATCCTCGCGCTCGGCAAAGAGCATGTCCGCCAAAAAGCGCGTGACCGGCATGGAGAAAAAGCTTGTGAGCGTGAGCGATGCCAGCAGCGTATAGGTCACCATGCACACCAGCAGGTCCTGGTTGGCGCGGCCCACGCCCCACAGACCGCACAGCACCAAGATACCCACCTGGAGCAGCACACCCAGCAGCATGGGGCCCGTGCATACAATGCCGGCGTAGCCGTAAGCGCGCATCGTGGCAAACAGACCCTTGCGCCTAAACAGGCGTTTGAGCTCAAAACCGATTCCGGCCACCGGCTACTCCCCCTCTCTGGGCAGGTCAAACGCACGCGCCGTCTCGTCGTACAGCGCGCGATAGTTGGCGAGCATCTGCTCGTGCAAAAAGTACGTGGCAACGCGACGCTGGCCGCGCTCCCCCATCTCAATGCGGCGGGCGCGGCTTGTGCACATGCGCTCCATGGCATCGGCCAAGCCCTTGCGATACATGGGCGGCGTCACAAAACCCGCCACGCCAAAGTCATCGCCCGGGGCACCTTCGAGCAGCTCGCGGCAGCAGCCCACCTCGGTCGTCACGCAGGGACGGCGCGCTGCAAGCGACTCCAGCACGCTGAGCGGCTGGCCCTCGGAGATGCTCGTCAAAATGGTAAAGTCGAGCTTTTCCATGTACTCAACCACGTTGACGCGGCCGGTAAAGATCAAGTCGCGCACGCCCAGGGTATCGACCAGCGCGTGACACTCGGCGCCGTACTCCTCGTCATCCACGCCACCCATGATGTGCAGGCGCACGCGGGGCAGGCGCTCGTGCAGCTCAAAGAAGGCATAGATCATGGTCTTGACGTCCTTGATGGGCGCCAGGCGCACCACCGCGCCAATGTCCACCCAGCCGTCATCGGGCTTTAAGGGAATGTCCTTAAAGCGATCGAACTGGATGCCGTTGGGGATGACCAGGCACTTGTCCGCATCGCAGCCCATGTCGATCTGCGTCTTACGGGCGTTATGGAACAAACTGGTCACGCGGAAGGCGCGACGGTAGATCTCCTCCGAAAGCAGGTAGAAAAAGCGGATCCAGCGGTCCTTAAACGACGGCACGACCCAGTCGGCACGAATGATCTCTTCCTCGCGCTCGCGGGTATAAATGCCGTGCTCGGTCAGCAGCACCGGAGCCTGGTGAACGCTTGAGCCCAGACAGGCGAGCAGGCCGCCGTAGCCGGTCGAGATGGCGTGGTACACATCGGCCACCGGCACCTCGCTGCCCAGAAGGTAGAGCACGGGCAGCAGCATGGAGCGCATGGTGTGGAATGCATCGGCAAAGGGCGTGTATGGGTACTCGGCCAGGCACACGTCGCGAAAGATATCCATAAACGTGCGGCTCTGCAAAAACGATAGCGGATGCACGCGACGGCGCTGGAAGATATCAAATAGCACGTCCCAGTCCGGATTAGAAAGCGACACCAGGCGGCGCAGCGCCTCGCGCTCGCGGTTGTTAAAGTCGGCCTCTTCTTGCTCGCCCGAAAGCCGCAGGGCGTCATCCAGAAATACCTCGTGCACCTCGACCACGTTGCCGGGCAGCTCGTAGACAAACTTGCCGCGGTCGGCAGCATGCGCGCCAATCACCCACAGCACAAACTCGTGCTCGGGCATGGCCTGTATGTAGCCATGCATCCAGGTAGATACGCCGCCGTGCACATAGGGGTAGCACCCCTCGAGTACCAAACAGATTCTCATTTGTCGCCACCCTCCTTGCGTGCAATGGTCACCGTCTTGTCCGTGGCTTTAACCAGGTACAGATCGCCCGTCAGATGCGTAATCTCGCCACCCGTGACTGCACCCGGCTCGCCGTTGTTGGCGCGGAACATGAGCCAAGCCTCGTCGTGGAAATTGCCCAGGCTGAGCGTCCAGGCATTCGCGTCTGTATCCACGCTCACCGTCACGGACGAAAAGCGCTGGATGGCGCCCGAGCATTCCGAACCGGTCTGGCGCCGCAGGTCGGGCGCAGACTTGGTAAGCCACTCCAGGTAGTTGGTCAGACCGCCCTTGTAGACCTCCCAGCCCTCCTTGGCTCCGCGACCGGGATCCAGTAGGTCGTCCGGATGCATAAAGTGCGTACTCACGTAGTGCATGTTGAGCTCGGACACGGCTGCCAGACGCATATAGGAATCGTTGACCATGCCGCCCGAGACAATACGTGGCTGCTCCACAATGCCATCGCTCGCCACGCCAAACTCCTGCACATAGGGCAAGTCGGTGCCATCCTCAAAATACGTACTGGCGATGGTCTTAATGCGCGGAACGTCAGTACCGATAAGCTTGCGCGCACGGGCCGAAAGGATATTCGACGGTGGCACATATACCGAGCCGTGCGCGTTGGGCAGTACCTCGTCCTGGAAGGCTATAAGCTCGTCGAGCGATGCGACGAGCGCCTCCTTGTTCTTCCACGTCTTGTAGTCGTACAGTGTGCGATAGTCGGTATCCCAGAGCGCCAGCGGCTGATGGTTGTAGCCGTGGAAACCCAGCTCTCCGCCCATCTGCAGCAGCATGCCGCCAAAGTAGCGGAACTGCGTGGTATCGGCCTGGCGCGCGGGCTCGGTCTGGTTGACCGCGTCCTCGTAGTTTTCGATCATCACGCCGGTAAAGCGAACGCCATATTTTTGCGCGAGCTTTTGCAGATCGGGCCACCAGACCTTGGCATAAAAGTCGGCGATAGAAAGCCCGTAGTCGCGCTTGATATAGGTGCCGTCGCCCGAGGGCACGGGGCTGGGAAAGTCGTCCAGATAGAAGACGGCGCTGTTGATGACGGGGTAGGCCGTGGCATCGCCCAGCAGGCTGATCGCCGCGGCGTAAAAACCGCGCATGACCTTGTCATAGATACCGATATTGCACACCACGGTGCGACCGCTACCGCAGTCATTCGACCAAATGAGCGGGGCGCCCGCATCGCCGGTCTTAGCCCACACACGAGACGTCTCGCGCAGCGAAACCGAAAGCGACGAATCAAAGGGGTCCGAGAGCTCGTAGCGCTCTCCCCCGCCCAGCATAAAGTCCTCGCTCGGCACAATGCTTTCGGCTTTTACATAGTCATATCCGGCAGATTCAATGCCAAGCTTGGAAGCAATCACTTGCAGATAGCCCGAGTTATCCGGCGGCATGGCGAGCATAAGCGAACCGCCGGCACTCACCCAACTTATAATGTCGCTCAGGTGCGTACCGAGCCCATCGAGCGACGGCATGAGCAAAATCACGCGATCGTAGGAGGTCAGCGAGGGAATGGCATCCGCGCCGTCCAGGGCAAGGTCCACGTCGCGGTGCGCGATCTTCATGTCGAGCAGAATCTGGTCGAACTGCTCCTTTACGTCCTCGACGCCAGCTTGATCGGAATCGGTAATGACCAGGCACGTGGGCTTCTGGCCAAATATTGCCGAGGAAGCCGGCACCGCATCGTTGGCGGCCAGCATCCCCAGCTTATGCTGGCCCGCACTGTACTGTACGCCGGCGCGCTCCACCAGCAGCACGGCCGCCATGGCAATAAAGACCGCCCACACCACAAGCAGCCCCATCCAGCGAAAATGGCCCGCACGGTCGCGGATATGCTGCACCACGCTCATCGGGCCTCCTCTCCGTTGCGCCAAAACGCCAGTTCCTCGCGGTTGGCGGCGCTCAAGTATACATGCTGTTTGTCAATCGCATCGATCACGCGGTGGACCTCGTCACCGTCGCGGCGCATCACCGCCAGGCGCAGGCAAAGCATCCAAACCTCCTGCTCCTCGGGCACGTCGAGCACCAGCTGGTCGGTCACGGCCTGCGCCTCGTCGATCTGTCCGACATCGGCCAGCGCCGTCGCGTATCGAATGCGCAGCTCAAGGGTGTCCTCGCACTCGCAGCGACGCGCAAGCAGGCGCGCGTACTGTTGGCGCTGAATCTGCGCCACGCGCCCCTCGGCCAAGCCCGAGCCCAAGTATTCGCCAAGAAAATCGCAGTATTCATTGAGGTTTTGCGCGCTCGGGTCGGTCTTAAAAGCACGTTCCAGCTGCTGCAGTTTAAGATCGGACTCCTTAGAAATCTGCGCCACCGCCGTCGCGGCATAGTGCGCCACCTCAACGTCGTCGTTAAGCTTAGCCGCCTGCAGCTGCGCCAGGTACGCGTCGGGCTCCTCGGTGAGCATGGAGAGCATTAGTCGGCGCCGGTCTGCCGGGTCGTTGACGATGAGCGCCTCCTCGAGCGGCACTACGCATGCATCGGCATCACGTTCGTGCACTAGGATGCTGCGATGCAGGTCGTCGTTGAAGCGCAGCGACTCCAGCGCAGACTCTTTCAGCCCCTCGCCAAGCAACGCACCGCGGACCGATAGCAGAACCACCAGCAACGGGCCCCATAGCGGCACCAGCACAATCACAGCCAGCATGTGACCGCGAACCGGCAGCAGGCCCAACTTCATGAGAGTCCACAGCATCAGGCAAACCAGCGCATGAATCAGCAGCAAGACGGCAGCAACGACAAGCGAGATCAAGCGGCACCCCCCTCACCGTCACCGGTGTAAGAGATGTGCTGCAGCAGCGGCACGATGTCCTCGCCGTCAACGGGCTCCACCGCAATCTGCTTTTCGCTCAGGCGCTCGCGGATAATGGGCAGATCGCACGCCTTTGCCTGGCGCATAAGCAGGTAGAGCATGTCACCATCGACCAGGCCCGCCACATCGCTCTCGCGGATTGCCGGCCCAATTGCGGCCGCCAGCTCGCCGACAGACTCCATGCCCGGTACCACGCGCAGGAGCAAAAAGCTGCCCATCTTGCCATCTGCCAGCGCCTGCTCGGCCGCGAGCTCTTGGCCAAAGGCAGCCTGCTTGAGCACGCAAGTGCCGTCAACGCAGCGTTTATCCTGTGCCACCGCCTCGTAGTCAAAGGCACGGCCCAGCGCGCTTTCGACCAGGCCGCACAAGATGCGGAACAAGTTTTGGTAATAGAGCGTCATTTGGTTTTCGACCGCACGACGCACAAAAATCAACACGGCGGGTGCCCCGTCGCGCTCGATCGTGTATCCAAACATGGGAAGCCCCGGCGTCAGCTCGCGGTTCACCCACAGATTCGAACGACCCCCGTCGCCCAAAAGAGGTGCAAGCTGCTCAAGCGTGAGCGAGCGTGCGGCGTCTTCGGCAATCGCGGGACTTGCTGCCACCAGGCGTGCAAATGCCCCGCCCGAAACATGGTAGATCGCCACCGAATCGTTCTCGAGGATCTCGACCAGAAGCTCGCAGCACTTGCGATAGATGTCGCGTGGGTTGAACACGTCGAGCTCCTGCGTCACGGCAAAGATCTTGCCAAAGCTGTCGTGGCGACCCACGATCTGGCGCCTGTACGCGCGCTTGTCCTCGATCGCGTCGTGGTAGAGCTGCGTAAGGAACGTACTGCGGTTGCGCACGAGCTCGTTTTGATCGCGCTCCGTCCTAATGGCTTCGCTGTTGCGCAGCTGCACATAGCCGCACGCGGCACCCACAACAAAGTACGCAATAAACGGCAGCCAGTTGGACGGCTCGTAGAACAGGCCCTGGAAGGTATAGCCGTACAGAGTAAAGTAACTCGCGGCCAAACCCACCGACGCCAGCAGCGCCGCAACCAGGCCAAAGTCCAAGCCATACAGCGTGCCGATGAGCACCACGTAGAGCAGGCGATAATCGAGCACGTTAAGCTGGGCCGATTGCGAGAACAGATGCTCCAGCACTTCAAAGAGCACCCAGGCGGCTGCCGTCTCCAGGCATTTGACAGGCAGCGTGCGCATTTGAATGCGGTCGATGGCCGCGCGCAAGGGGTTGACCTTCTTTGCACGGCCAGCATCCCAGCGAGCCTGAATGGTCGAGAGGTCGCGCAGCAAGTCGTAGCGCTGAAACCAGCCATAGCGCACGCGAGCGACGTCGCTGGCGGGCAGGGCGTAGCCGGCAGAATCGCCATAGGCAACTGAGAGCCCTGGGAACAGCGCCTGAAGGGCCTCGCCCACCTCACCCACCGTGTGATGGAAGGTATCGGCTACGTCGAGCGTCTCAAAGTTACCATTCCAGCTGTCGAAGATACGGCGTACCAGCACCGAAAGCTCCTCGGCACACAGCAGGGGAAACGCCGCATCCTGCGCGCCCTGCAGAGCGGCCGATCCGGTTGAGCATGCGTCGAACATCGGCACCAAAAACGGGTCCTCCAGCGCGGCAGACGCGGTATACAGGAACGGCACGCGCAGGATCTTGGTCTGAACGCCCTCGCGAGCAGCGTAGTAGCGGCACAGGTCGTTGGCTGCGTGCGCGATAATGCCCTTGCCCGTTCGCCCCGCGGCATCGGCGGCACCCTCGGCACCCGCGGGCCCCGCTACATACAGCAGTTGGACCCGGCGACCCGCGCACGTACGAAAGACCGAGCGCAGCAGCTCGATATCGCCCACGGTATCGGTATGCGGGGTTAGGTAATTAGACAGGTAGACCACGCGGTCGAACTCGTAGGCCTGCTCCAAGTGCTGAAGCAGCTCTTTCCACAAGGCATGGGGCGACGACTCGTCGCGGCGCGCTTCCGCGGCAGCGACGACCTTAACGTGGTCCCCGGGGAACGCCTTGGCGCAAAAGTCATCGTCAACATATGCGGTGTTGCCAACAACCAGCACCTCCATAGCGCACCCTTCCTCTAAAATCCACTTCTGTCATAGTCAAACATGCGTATTTTACGCTGTCAACGCGAGTTGGAACGCCTTTAAGGCTGTTTTAAGAACTTTTTTAGAGGATGAGGAGACATCGAGGGTGCTAAATGCGCGCCCAATCCGGAAGTGCGGGGAAAATCCGAGAACGGTCGACCAGACCCCGGTTTCGAGGTCCGGCGACCTGCGGTTTTGTTGGCAAAAATCGGTGTGTGCTCAACGAGTTTCGATTTTTCTCCGCACTTCTCCTACGCACCGGATTTGCAATAGCGCATCACAATCCGCCAATCGCCCTAACCGGAAAGCCAATCCACAGACTCGACTAGCCGACCAGATACGGCCCGATTACATCGAAAATTTCGCCCACCTTGGTTGCAGGGTTTTGCGCAGATGGCTTAACGTTACCCAGCCCCCTATGGTATGTGACAAGGCGCCCAACACGCTGCAATGCCTCGCCTCGTTTGCCGTCCACCACCTCGAACAGCCCGTCCAAGTTCTTGCGGTACTCGATGCCCAGGTCTCTCGACATCTCCTGTGCGAGGGCATGCTGGCAGTCGGACGCGGACATATGCGCGGTCGTGTAGCGAAAGTGCAGAAGCGGCCACAGCTCGAAGCAGGGGTTCGACCACAACGCATGGAAGGTCCTCGAACCATCGGAGAGCTCGTCGCATTTGCGCTCCATCGCGTCAAAGTCGGACGCAGGAAAGTCATCCTTGTCATACACGAGCCACACATGGTCGAATGTTTCGGGAGCATAGCGGCAGTGTTCGACGGCGAAGTCAAGTAGGTCAAGTGTGTGTTTGCCGGTCCCCTTAACGACAATGGCAATCTTACGCTCGTTCGCCGCACCCAACGCCGCGCGCACACCCTCAAAGTAGCGAGGCTCGGTCTCCTTGCCCTCGCTCACTACAAGATGACGCGTCATCTGAACCATGCGCGAGCGGCCCTCTCGTTTGCCGCTACGCCAGCCCTTCGACTTCTTCGCCACCATGCTAATCCCACTCCTCGATGCGGGTGAGATACGGATCGGCGCCGTAGCGACCGGACAGGTATTGCTTGTCGAAAGCCGCGTTCTTGCTTACCAGATTACCGTTTGCCTCGTGGATGTCGGCGAGAGACCACAGTTGGCTCGCCTCCCCCTCGCCGCGCGCAGCGAACCATATCTCGTCACGGCGGAACACATCGTTTCGCATGGTTGACACATCCTGGGACGAGAAGATAAGCTGCGCGCCACTCTTGTTGACCTCAGGATCCTTAAACAGCAGAATCACATAGCGAAGAAGCTTCGGGTGCAGTTTGGCGTCGAGCTCGTCTACCACAACGGTGCCACCACGCTCAAGCGCTGTCATCAGATACGCAGCCAACCCCAAGAGCTTCTGGGTTCCGGCAGATTCCTCGGATAAACGCAGCTCGTACGCCTTGCCGCCCACCTCGTGTCTCACGAAGACGCGCTGGCCGCGCCACTCCGGCGCCCTCTCCACTCTGAAGCCATCAATACGCACATCAACGGCGCGCAAAAAACGCGTGACGTCGGGTGAGTCATCCTCGTCGAGCAATTGTTCGAGCATCTGCTCCAGATAGGAGCTGTTATAGTTCAGGAACACCCCGTCAAGAAACCAGCTGGCAGCTTCCTTGACCACCGGCGCGTCAAAGTTGATGCAGAGAAATGACAGGTACGGCAGTCTCGGGTTGAATCTCGCAGCCGTCACGAGCTTACGCAGCGTGGGGCCGAGTTCAACCTCTGCGCCCTCACGCTCGAACAGCATCGCCGTGCGTGACGCTCCCAATTTTCGCCGCCACAGGCCTTCGGACACGATCTCGTCCGCATGCACGGACAGGGCATAGCGGTACTCGTGCTCACCCGCGCGATAGTAGAGCTCGAACTCGGTGGGCTCGGCAGCAGACACGTCATCGAACTCAAACGCCGAACAACGGGCTATCAAAGGGCGATCACCCTCTGGAGCATCAGCGCCGGCAGACAGCAATCTAATTGGTCTGGCCACCGCCGAACGAACGTAGTCAAGAGCCTCGAGCAGATTAGACTTGCCGCCGGCATTGGGCCCGTACACCGCAGCCACCGGAAGGAAACTCTGCCCGTCGGGGCACGCGATAAGGGAGCGCTCAAACTCCCTCATCGGCGTTGCTTGCATGGAAAGCTCAGCCTCGTCGCGATAGGATCTATAGTTCCTGAAGGTGAACTGGCAAAGCATCGTCCTCAACATTCCTTTCATTATTTTGAAAAGGTATTTCAGAGTTTTTCTTTGATTATAGACTTTAAGTAGTGTCAATCAAGTGTTTAGTCACCAGGAGACAAAGGGTGAACAGAACAAACTGAACCACATAACACGGTAAAACATAGAGGAAGTGCGAATAGCGTAGGACGGACTACTCGAGCCAATTTCGATTTTCGTTCGGAAGATCAGCCATGTTGATGCCGGAAAAGGCGAGAAGCATCTTCTACATTAGGTTCGAACTCATATGAATATAAGCAAGAAAGAAAAGCAGGCAATCCGGAAAGCATGTGAATGACGCCAGACGCGCGACGAAACTCAACCGCTCACCTTCCACAGCACTTTTTATATTTTTTCCCACTTCCACACGGGCAAAGTTCATTCCTGCCAATTTTTCTTCCGACCTGTTTCTTAATACAGTACTTTCGCGTTCTGTCTAAGTCCGGAATGAACCCTGCTGCATACGCCTTATCCTCCTCGGATAGATTATCGAGTCTATACTCATTGATGCATAGTGACTTAATTTTTCCGTCTGAAGCGTTGATATCGAGACGAACAATGTTCGGAGCGGCATCATGCATTAAAACCGCTAAGCATTTTCCCCTACAAATCTCATCATCATTCGGCATATTGTCACGATTGACAAAGATACACAACGGTACATCGGCAGCCTCTTGAGCCGGCAAATCAAGCCTTAAATCGGAAGGCACTCCGGGCTTGAGTCTCGTTGCAATTCCATCAGAGACCGCTTTCCTTGTATCTGATCCGCAATTTAATAATGTGCTTGCAATAGCCCTTCTCCAATAACCAAGGCTGGAGTCATCTAGCATTTCGACTATTTGATCGAACAACTTCGGCGAGGTTTGGACGGGCTTTTCAGCCACGGCTCCTATATATAAACTATTAAACCAGTCGTCAATCTTATCCCTAAATCCAAAGAAGCCTTGAATCCTAAAATTCAAGTTATTGTTAATATCGGGGCCTGAATCTCTAACCTGTCTTTCCAGCGTCTGCGTATAGCAATTGTTATCTATATACATACCAAGATGATCAAGTTCATCATTCATGTATAGCGCCGGCATTGACGCCGCTGAACGCCTCTGAGCCAAGTAATGAAGAAAAACCAAAGGGTTATTAAAATAACGGGTATAAACGAGAAGATCATCAAGAGAAAGTGCAATTGTATCTTTTGACATCTTTATAAATTCGAACTTGTCGGCTTTAGAAGCAAATTCATTTAAATCATCTACTGTCACGCAAATTTTAAAAATAGTTCGTATCGTGGCAGAAGAAAACTCCACCTTAACTTTACCGCGCGCATCGTAGAAACGACAAGGACCTCCGCTGCAACTGCGAAAATATGCGGCAGTCGATTCTGCCTGCCGCGAAGCCTTTTCCAACAACCCCTGGAATGATTTAATGTGTCCCTTTGAGTCGTCAACCGGATCCGTTGGGCAGAATGCACCCGCCTTGACTTCAACCGCAAGCAAGACATCTTCGTACAGGATTACCAAATCACTCTCTTGAACATCACGCTTGTTCCATTTGGCACCATAACGTGGATGATATCCATTTATGCAGATGGTCGAGCCTGGTAATAACTTCTTAAATAACGCGGCAACCCCATCCTCTGAAGCAGATGCCTGGCTTTCCTTCCAACGCGAGGTAAATTCATTGTTAGATCCAACTTCTGAAACTATGAATCGACTGCGAACGGCACGATAAAAAGACCTATAAAAGTGATCTAAAAAGTTTGCAACGCAGAAGCAGTAGCTAATACCGCTAATTCTGATAAATGGCTTGTCAACGATCGGCATAATCCCAAGGGGATCAATTGAGTTGACTTTTTCGAAATCAGAAACTGACGCAGCCGAAAGAGAGAGGTCCTCAATTAACGACTCAGGCCATTGCGTCACTGCGGCAACGTCATGGAGGGCAGTGCCAAATACCGAGTTGGCAATTCGAGCCGCCTCATCTTTAGAAATGCCGTCGAATGAACGTAGGGGCTCCTTTTGCCAATTATCGTATTGTTTTCCAAGCTCATTGCAAGCGGCTGACCAACCAAGAGTAAGGGACGTCATCAGTGCAACAAACCCATTAATTACATCTGTAGCTCCAATTCCGTAAACCTCTTTAATTAAATCATCTTGTTTACTAAGCAATAGGGTTAAATAGTCCTCTTCAATAGCCTGATAACGCCTACCCCGCAAGGATTGATATGTCTTGGACTCTATTTGATATCTAATTACATCATCGGACAATCCGGCATTCTTACCAGCAATATGCACATCGGAATATCGGACAAGAAATGCCTGATTTAAAACGTCGATGATAGACTCTGCGCAATCAATTGTTTCTTCTAGTCGAGATGTTGCTGAACTATCCGCATTAGAAGACTCTCCCCGCGCCGCAATGAAAAGAAGACAAGACTGTAGAAACTCTGGAACAAGGTTTGCATTATTAAAGTAAAGCTCATCAAAAACATCGCGCTCATCTTTGTCGCCCATATTAATGAATCGCATATGAGATAAAAATCGTGAGTACCAAGCGGACCTAAGCATTATCTCTAAAGGGTCGAGTGTCTCGATTAGGGATGCAAGCCGACTTCTGCGATCAGAAATATCAGTCTGCAGTTCCTCGCGCGCACTTTTTAAAGCATTTACATCGATTCCAACCTCATTCTCCATCATGGATAACCCCTCCCCCGAGCAAGCAAGCAATTGATTAAAATCATGCTAGCAAATCACTGGGACATAAAAACGTCTAGCTTGTTGCACAATTCGCCGGATACGCAAAAGCAAGCAGCAGCAACCTTCCGCAAGCAAGCTTCACTCCACTTAATATGCACCATCAAGGACAGAAGCATCGACTTCCGCTGAACGACCCTAGCCTTGACACGCCTTCTGTCCTATAAGCCTAATTGACCGCTGCAGTCTGTCGTTCACGCTCTTCCTTAAACCCGGTAATCACTTTGTCGCAGGTTTCGATGATCCCTGCCGGAACTGTATTGAACTTAACGGGATCAAACTGATATGCCATGAGGTTTTCTATGTGAAAGTATTCATTTGCAAAATTAAACACTGTCTCATCAACATGGGCGCGATTGCTGACCTGGCTCATTTCGTCAGCATTGTTGGCAGCGAGCAATCTGAATGCACAGATTTTCTCAACGGGTGAAGGCGCTTGATCATAAACGGACAACAGATCCGTGTTTCCGAGCTGTGCCAATAAGGCTTGATAGTTAAAGTCCTTAAAACCGATTTCTTCTAGCTGCTTCCAGGCTTCTTTCCACTCTTCGTCAGTAAGCTCTTGCTCATTTAGTGTGGCAATCTCTCGCTGATGCACCAAACTTGACAGTACATGCCAGGCAGGCGACTTTCCATATGCAATTTCGACCGTCCTTCTAGCAAACGCAACTCTATAAGGCAGGGACGCGTCGCTCGCAACGATTGCTTTAAAGCACTGCACCGCGCTATTAAAATCATCATCCTCAACAGGTATCAGGGATAGCTCGCCGCAATCGTTGCGCGCATAAAAGCAGGATGAATCACATAGAAGGGCCTTATGGACCTTGCCGATCATAATGAGCGTTTCAAAGTCATGGGTTAGCAGCAACGATGTAATCCCTTTGCAAACGCCCTTAGATTTCGAAAACAACCTTTGGAGAATCGCATATTTCTTGTTTTGATCAAAGGAAGAAATCGGATCATCGAGCACGACCATGTCCGGCTTCTCGCTTTTAACCTGAGCGGAAAACAAGGCAATCGCAAGCGAATTACGCTCGCCGTAGCTTAGATGCGACTTTAAATCCTCGACATTCATCTCGAGCCCGCGAGGTTTCAGTGAGACGGCGCAGCGAGAGCCATCTGGCGAGGCGATTGAGATCTCATAGGGAAATCCTGCGGACTCCAGAAAAGCATTCATTTCGGCCATCGATGCATTGATGGACTTCCCTAATGCGGAGCTTTGACGACCGATGGCTCTCTGGATTTCTCTCACCTTTGATGAAAGCTCGTCCAGCACTGCATTAATGCTATTGATACGCTCAACAGCAAATTGTGAATTCATTTTTTCGAGACGCTCGACATGGATTTTCAAGCCTTCAAAATAGTCAGCATCTTTCTCTTCATCCTTCAGGAACGAATAATTTAATTGCTGAATTTTCTCGAGCTTGGCCTTGAGTCCCTCCGCATCTGCCTTGATGCACGCAAGAAAGGCTTCATTCTCAGGATTAGGTTCTTCTTCTAGCTTCCCATGTAAAATCGCATCGGCCTGAACACGGGCGTTTTCACTAAGAAGCACATCGGCTTCTCCAAAGGTCGCAATCGTTTTTGTGCAGTTATCAATATACTTTCCGCCGTATACGGCTTGCATTTCGTTGCCTGATTCCAAATCAGACTGTTCGAGAACCTTACCGCAATACGGGCATACGCCACGTGAGTTGTATTTACCGCCCTTGTCGCGCCATTGTAGCCATTCTTTGGCATTGTCTCCTTGGATTAGTGGAGTGAACGACCCGAACTTTGGAGAAATATGCTCAACAAGGTTTCCCCTTGACACGATACCTTTCGCAATTGGGCTAGCCTTAGAATAAGTCTGTTTGGAAACCTTCCCAAAGCAGGACAGTAAGTTGTTAACCGTAGAGAGCAGCTCAGCAACCTTGCCCTCATCCCGCAATCTTTTGACGGCATCTGCTAGCAACTCGTCTGTCTCGTTTGCAGCCTTACGATACTCAGGGGTATCGACAAAGACCTTATATCCGTTTTCGATTAGCTCCATGTCGCCTTTAAACAGCGTGCTATCGACGTAGTCTTCATTAAACACAAGGATATTTGCGTTATACGGCAAGCCTTCGACAGAAGGCAGAGATTCTGAAGCATAGGGCTTCAACACTTCCAACGTCTGCCCGCCATCCCCGCTGTATAGCTGAATCGCTTTTGCAACCGAGCTTTTACCAGAGCCGTTCATTCCATGCAGAACCGTAGTCGCATTGGGTTTTAACGTAATAGTTGCGCAGTTAATGTTATTACAGCAAGCAAGCTTTACGACAATTGGCTCAGACATTTGACCTCCATGGAAGGGGCGTTTGCATCTACTTGATTATGAGACTATGGGCAAAAAAATTGTCTAACGATTCAACAAGTTGCGACGTTTGATAGATGAGCGGTATCGCACAACGCATGCTAGGACGGCATGAACGAGAGTGACATACGGCAACGCCGCAAGGCCGGCAACTAGGAAAAATGGGCACCGAAGCCAGCGTCAGCCCCTGTGTCCAAGCGCAATATCGACGCTGCTGGATCGCGGTATGCAGCAGTGCTCAAGCAAGCACTCATTGAGCAGTCGTCAAGATTTTGAAAATCATGTCCGAAAGAATCGCCAATCCGTCCTTATTCCGCTTATAGCTAAATACCCTCCTGTGACTAACATCAAAAGGCAGCTTAGGAACATCACCTTGGTGTATAAAAACGGTCTGCTTACCCATTCCAATCGCATAGCCCGCTTCGAACATAACGTTTGAATTCAGGCCAGTAATGTCTGCAATTACCGAAGAGCTAGACGCAATCAGTTTAAATATGTCTTCCGTAATATCGCTAGGCGTCAATATCTCATCTGCGCGTTTACATATCTTGCCTGCCCTCTTAGAGCCTTCGATCAACGCCGAATATACAGGATCTATTGAAGGGTCGTCGGTGAATGGCATCATGACGGCAATTAAATTTGGGTCATGAGCACTAGACCTTTCAGATCCGACCGTCAAGGGGGAGTTATCAAGAAAATTTAAAAACAGACGAAAAGGGTCTCCTTCACAAAGTCTCCAATGAGTACGTTTGTTTTGCCAGCAGTTCTCGTCAAGTAGACCAAGATTCAACAATGCCTGCGATGGAAACCGTAGAATAGGCTTGGAGATCACGGGGTTGATAGACGGGGTATCCATATATCCAAGTGTGGCCACGGCACCCATATCATCCGACTCAAATTCGCGCGTCATAACAGTAGGAAGCTGAGCGAGGGCATTAAAGTCAAAACCGGTGCCAGTCCTATAGGCGCTCGTCAACTGCTCAGGAGTTCCCTCGAACATCCTAGAAGTCAACATGGGCTGTGTCTCATTGGCACGTACAATTAAGTTGAACAGCATTTACAAAACACCTCATATACAGACAAAGCTATAACGCCTGAAAATAACAACCGTTACAATTTTAACCTGTCTGAAAGCAACGCAATTGAATCCGACAAGCAGCTAAATCTTGCCCGTAGTGGTAAGGTGCCAATACCGCTTGCCCAGAGCCGTCAGTTCACAAGACTTGGACTCCATGGCAGCATGATACATATGCTCCGACTCCACAGAACGGACAAGGCGAATACCCTCCAACTGCTGAAGGATCTTGAACGTCCCCAAATTATCCTCAGTCGTATAGGGCTCCACAATTCGATGCTCTTCCCAATCAGGAATGTTGATAGGCTCAAAAGAAGGATCCAAGGGCAGTTTAGCACCGGGCGCATCAAACAAAAATGGCAGCTGTCCCAACACGCTATCGGGAACCTGGGGAACGTCTTTCCTCAGCGAAATAAAAGAATTCACATTAGTCCTAAACACAGGCAGCTGGTCCCATGGCCCAAGAGCCTCGTCAATAAACGTGCAGACCCCACCGAGAGTAACATGCTCTATCAGGTCTGCCGCGCCGCCATTTAGCGCATCTACAAGAAGCGATGTGAATGTCCCGCGCCCGTTAAACTCCTCCGTACATTCGCTAGGACAGCATGCGCTCAAAAATTGATAAACCCTCACTGAGCTTTGAGGAAGTCCCGTCCAGTGCGCTAGGAGCCCCCAAATACCCAGAACAACAACTATCGAGAAGAAATACACGAGTCTTGGCCTTAGAGTAATTTGCTATCGTTAGGATTTCATCGAAAGAAAGCCTAACGATAGGATCGGGTAGTGTCGAGAAAGTTGGTGTAGCGCCCGATCCGAAGCGAGTCGGCCCGGCGTCCAAAAAACTGGAATACGGTTGATATCCTGTACTGCCTCGATCCTGTCCGCAAGCTCGAGGCCGGATTCGATCATCTTCCCGGCCTCGACCTCCAACCGCGCCCAGTCGACAGTCCCGTCGACCCCGCGCGTGCGGGCCTCGTCGCAGAGCTCACTCATCTTTGCCTCCGAGCAGTATCTGGACTCCTGCCATATCTCGTCCTGCTCGCACATGACCGCACCGGCCAGCCGCGCCAGCGATGCCGCCGAGGGGAAGGACTGCATCATCCTCGACCCGCACTTTATCTTGCGGTTCGCCCGCTCCTGGACGTTATTAGCGCGCAGGTGCCTCCGGGGCAACGGCGGGAAGTCGTAGTATGTCAGGGCGTCCGGCTCGCCCTCCTCAAGGATCGACGCCACCCTCGGGCAGCACCCTTCCATCACGCGCCTCCAGCGCGGCGGCACTCGACGTAGATCGCGTCCGTTTGCGCCAATCTAAAACCAACCACTTTCGCAAATGCAGCTCACCGAATGCGTCAACGCGCTTTCGCCAATCCCGTTAACGCACTTTCACCAACTTCTTAAACGGAACTATGCTCCGATCGGATATCCGACCTAAGGGGAGCAGGATATGGAGCGAAACATAATGAGAAAGTTCAACGTCTACAGCGGATCCAGCGCCGGCCGAACTTCAGTGAGATCGTGAGACGGCGCGAGATAGCAACATATCGCGCATAGCAAATAAGCACAGAACTGAACGCCTGGGCAAGCACGCCTCGCCCACCCCGCGCTCCCCTCCCCAACATCCCCCAGAAAGTTCGCTGATGTTGACTGGGGTTCCCGTAAAATAATCCCCAACAAAATATGTGCGGAGTGCTGGCCTGGAGCTGCCTTCGGACCCTATTGGCTGCTCACCGAGAGGCTCCGCTATGAAACGACCCCTTTACTACCTGATCTGCGCGATCGCGTGCGCGTCCATGGTCGGCGCGACGATGCCCATGGCGGCCATTACGGAAGCCATCCAGCCTCCGGCAACAGCCGAGCAGCAGGCGCAAGCCGACACCACGAGCAGCGACACGGGCGAGGCCAAGGACGGCACCAACACAAATGCGACAGCAGATACCGTAGAGGACAGCACCGCAACATCCACCGGCACCAGCGCAGCCAACACGGAAAGCGCCGACGGCACCCCCACCACGCCCGGCACCATCGCCGCAACCGACGCGGCCAACCCCACCCCATCCCTCCGCGCCCAAGCCGCCCCCACGCCCGCCGCAATCTCCGCCACGTCACAAACCGGCTACGCCCACTCCGCCACCGCAAGCCAAAACGGCGTCACCTTCACCGTATCGTGGAACGACGCCCCCGCGGGCACCGCGACGACCTTCCACGTAACCCAGGCCAACGGCTCGTCCCAGGCCAAGGCGCGCATGGACGTGCCCACCTATTGGGACGGCGGCAGCCAGGAAAGCGTCTGCGACCCGTCGCGCGCGGCATGGGCCAGCTACCACAGCCTGGGCACCGCGGGCCACGACTTTACCTTCAACTTCACGGCATCGGGCACGTACCGCATCTACTTCTACTTTATGGACAACGACAGAAACGACCCCCAAAACGACAAGGGGATCTACTACCTGCGCACCACGGCGGAGGTGACCGTAAACGACGCCGCCCGCCCAAGCGTCACGCAGATCGTCAACAACGCCGTGGACCTATGCAGGCAACAGACAGACGGCTCGGAATATGACATGGCGCTGTGGCTCCACGACTGGACGCTCGACCAGCTGGAGTACGACCACAGCCTTAACTGGTGCTCGGCCGAAAGCGGCCTCACACGCCACCAGGGCACCTGCGAGAGCTACCAGCGCATCTACTCCAAGCTCCTTGACGCCGCGGGCATTGCCAACGGCCGCATCACCGGCAACGGCCACACCTGGAACGCCGTAAAGATCGACGGCAAATGGTGCCAGATGGACCTTACCTGGGACGACACCAGCGACAACTGGTACGGAGACCTGGACCAGCGCCATCTTTACTTTGGCCTGACCGACGAGCTCATGGCAATCGCCCACTCCGACCACACGGCTAACTACCAGAAGGCCGACTACGCCTACCGCTCGACCGACCTATCCAACAATTACTTTGTGCGAAATGGCAAGGCCGATGAATGGGCAGAGAAGTACGCCGACCGCATTCAGCAGCACCTGGATGCCAGGGAAGAGAGCTTTTCCATCGATGCTGATAATCAGTCTTTCCCGCCGAGTATCTCGGGGATTCAGAACGAGATTGTTGCCTATGCGATGAACCAGAGGAAGTGGAAGACCGACAATGCCATAGTTGAGCTTAGCGTGACGTCAAACGTCACCAATGAATCGAGCAGCAAATGGAGTGCTAAGTACGACCTGAAAGCTCAATATAAAACAACTGTATTAAAGAGGACCATCGACGACGGCACCTACCGCTTGGCCGCTGCGCTCGACGTCCGCATGGCCGTGTCGGCCAGCGCGTCCGGCTGCTCGCTGAGCGCGTCAGGTCCGGCGCTGTCGTTCGCCTACGACGAGGCGACGGGGCTCTACCGGCTGACCCGCGGCGGGCTGGCGCTCACGGCGTCCGGCGGCTCCGCAGCCCTCGCCGAGCCCGACGGATCCGCGTCGCAGCTCTGGCGCGTCGAGGCCTGCGGCGGCGGCTGGTCGATCACGAGCGCGGCGAGCGGCATGGCGCTCGACTGCAAGTGGTGCGACACGAGCGAGGGCGCCGAGGTGTGGCTCTACCCCGCAAACGGATCGGCCGCCCAGACCTGGGCTCTGTCCGCGCCCGAGGCGCGCGCGGTGCCTGACGGCCCGTACCGCGTCATGAGCTCGCTTGACTCGACAATGGGCATCTTCGCGGGACGGGAGTCCAGCGCAATGTCCTCGGTCCCACGGGCACTCTACTTCAAGTACGACGAGGGCTCCGGGCTAAAGCTCAGGTCGCGCGTCGTGCAGGTGCTCCCCTCCACGGGCACGCTGGTGCGGCTCGCGGGCGCGGTCATGTGCGAACAGGACGAGATATGACAGGAGTCCAGGAACTTCTCGGAGGCGAGGATGGACGAGCTCTGCGACGGCGGTCGCACTCGGGGAATCGACGGTCCCGTCGAGCGGGCGCGGCTTGAGGCTGAGGCTAGAACGATGCTCGAGTCCGGCATCAAGCTTACGAACAGGATCGAGGCGGCATAGGATATGAACCGTGTTCCAGATTCCACGACGCCGGGCCGACTCGCTTCGGATCAGGCGCTACACCAACTTTCTCGACACTACCGTAGCTATCGGTTCTATGCTTTCTTAATCTTGCAAACAAAACTCGAGAAGAGGTCTTTTTCATATTTATTCATGCCAAAACGCCATAGTGCGACTAATAAAGCCACCAAGAAAAAGAATGCTGACAGGATAAGCCCGAGCCATGTCCCGCGCCCGAAGGGAAGATTCCAGTACAAAAAAGCAAATAACGCTATAACAGGTAAGGCAACAAGAACAAGTTGCCCAATTTCTACCCAAAAACGACGAATATCAAGACCGACTTTTTTTTGATAGTACCAATTCATTATGAAACCATTTCCGATGAGCATAGCGACTGCTGTAGAAAGGGCCGCACCGAAAAGTCCTACAATGTTCAACAAAATAATTGTCAGCACTACATTAGCGACCGCGATGAGAAGATACATCACACCACGGAAATAGTATTTGTTCAAAACCTGAAGAATGGTGAGCCCGAGGTTCTGCACAATGTCAATCGTGAACGGAATCATCACGACTGTAGCGATAAGGTAAGAGATGTAATAGTCTTCACCAGCCCAAAGATCCATGAAGTCTGATCCCAGGACAGCAAAACCGCCTAAAACCGCGATGCAAACCATAAAAGTGAGTCGTCCGACCTTGATGAATAGGCTAGAAATTGCTTCCATATCATGGTCGTGATGGTAGAGCTCCGACACGTGAGGAAGGAATACGGAGGATATCGCTATACCGATATACATGTATGCGGAATAGACCTGAGCCCCTACCGAATATACAGCGACCGACTCGGGTCCGAACATGAAACCAACGATAAGCTGATCGGTCTTCCAGAAAATCTGATCAGCAACAGTAACGAGAACGATGGAGACACTGAAGCTGAGAAGCCCTTTAGCCAGCGCTCTATCCCAGCCATGGTATTCCCAGCTCGCCTTCAGTACATTCTTTGAATAGATCCTCTGCGCGATCGCGCAGAGGACGTTTAGCCCCAGAACCACAACGCAGATTGCGACCGCATAAGGGCACACTCTCGTCAAGAGAACGACGATCACAGGCTGTAGTGCAAGCGAAAGAAGCTGCGTGCCCTTGAGGAAAAGAAAACGTTCGTTCGCGGTGAGAATCGAAATATAGATGCTGTTGTTCATTGTGACGATGCAGTTAACGCCCAAAATCAAAAGCATGACACAGCACTCGTTGAGTTGTGGCCTAGTGAAGGAAGCCGCGTAGACGCATCTGAACGCAAACGCCAAGACCCCCATCGCCACCATTGTCACTGCGGACATTACGAGGTACATTCGCTTCGCGATTGCGAGCGTGTTCTCCATTTTTCGGGCGTCACCTTGCGCCATGTACATGCAATAGTATCTGCCGACGCCGGCAGCAAGCACGCTGTTGATGGAGACGATATAAGCCATAACTGAACCGATAAGCTGATAAATACCGTATTCGCTTTGTCCAATGCAAGACAACAGGATGGGAACATAAATTAGTTGAACGACAATCTGAACAACCGTGTATGCATATGAGATTATTACGCCTATACGACGCCCTGAGTTACTAGACAAAATACAAATCCAATCCACGATGATTGCCGAAACGAAACACTAGCTAAAGTGCCCCCATAGACGGCAAGCAAGAATGAATAGCAAAGGTGAAACTTTGAGCAGATTATATTTAAGGCGCAACACCCTACTCAGCGACCGCACTCCATCTGGGTAGCTTAGCAGCTCAGATCGAAGCCTTTTAAAATCGCAACCCAACCCACTTTCCCTGCCGCATCTCGACAATGCCATCAAGGTGAACAACACATAGGACGAGTACGCTGGATCTGCTCTACCAAGCGCCAGTTCCGAAAGAAAGATTTCTTTGGCAACGCGTTGGGCACCAAGCAGCTTTTCGACAGTCTGATTGTTAACCGCAGAATCCATGCGGTCGACCACATAGCAATAGAGGACAGCATCGATAGAAACGACATTCTTGGCCTTAAGCCACAGCCGATAGAAAAACTGTCTATCCTCTAAAAGACTAAGTGACTCATCGAAACGCAAATCGGTACAGAGACTTTTTCGAAATATATGCGAATGGGGGTAAAGGCCGTCTCCGAGAAGCAGAGGGCCGTCCTTCGGCCCGCGTCCCAGATAGGGTGCAGGCAATAATTCGACCATATCACCGCTTACGCTAACCTTTTCCTCAGCAAAGCAGAGCAAGTCGATTTCAGAACCAGCCAAGCTGCCGAGTATGACGTCAAGAGAGCGATCAGGTACCCAGTCATCGCTATCTACGAACCATATGTACTCACCGGAGGCTTTCTCAAGCCCAAGGTTACGGGCGGCAGAGACACCTCTGTTTGCTTGGTGCAGAACTGTTACCTTCGGGTCGTCTCCATACGCATCACATAGCTCACCAGAAGTATCCGAAGACCCGTCGTCTACGAGCACGAGTTCGCAGGCATCATTCAACTGTGGAAGAAGCGAGCTGATACAACGCGGGAGTTGTTTTTCGGTGTTGTAAACGGGAACAACAACGGACAACTTCTTAACACATGATTCGGTCATATCCGCCCCACAGCCCCAAGCCCGACGTGGCAAGAAACGTCACCTGAGCAGCCGGTTTCATCCCATCGACAAACGTCATGCAAAGAGACAGAAGCCACAGCAAGTGCAAAAAAGAAGGCAATGCCAAAAGAAACCTCAACGAGAGAAGTGAGAATCATCCCGTAAAGTACGCCGATGAGGGAGAGAGCCTTTTCGTTGCGCTTTTCTTTGTTGTCAAGCACGTGATAAACCATGAGTCCGAAAGACACAAGCCCCACCAGGCCGTACATAACAACTATTTCCGCAACGCCATTTTGGGCGTTGCCCCAACCGACAACACGCTCAACAATAGTGTTGCCATAGCCATACCCGACATAAGGGCTGGCGCCAATGATGAAGCCCAAACTATCGTAAATAGGCGTTCTTCCAGTCATGGTCAAGCTCCGGCCAAGAACGTCCTGAATGAAACTCTGGACATACGGATTTTGAAGCATCATACCCGAACTAAAGAAAACGATATTTGCAATCGCGAGAACCCCAATATATGCTGCGCCCTTCGAGCAATAACTTTTTACTTTCGAAGGAATAACGACAACAACCGCAACAGCCAGAAGAAAACCAAGAAGCGCAGTCATTGCACTCGCCTTAATGAGAACAAGAACCGTTTCAACAACGAATATCCAGAAAATACCCCAGTTATAGACCACGTAGCCATGACGCTCCGCCAGCAGAGTCCCATAAACAACAATAAGCAACGAGTGAATATCACCCGTGGAGAACTTGTTTCCAATAAGGTAAGAACTCTCAGAATTATTCATGTGGGCCGCAAAAACAACGAAGTCGTTTGCAAGACAAACCAGCAAAAGCGGCCAAAATAGTGAGCTTAATGCCCCAAATAACCCGTACTTTTCTTTTAGCTGAGCAAAGCCGAGAAATAACGCTGCAACATTAAGACCTAAAATTGCCGCATACAATGCATTCTGAGGTCCACCACCAGCGAATACCGTGCAAACAGTAATTACGACGGCAAATTGAAATACCCAGCCAATACCAGGCACCCTGGAAATCGAGCGGAAGCAATTAATTATCAAGAGGGCTATCGCACCGCAACGAACGCTCTGCGCCAAAGCTGTAGGTAAAAAGGCAAACTTATACACTGTCATAATCATAAGCACAACAATGCTAAAGCGATCAAACGACTCTTTTGCGGTATATATCGGCAGTGTCCCCTGTGTTGGCTTTGAAATCAGCATCCAATCCTCATCAATCTAGCAATCCTCAAGAAATTCCTCAAAGCTTCCATAGGTCCTCGCACCCTGCATCCAGTTCAAGCTCAAACCCCGCGTCCCCATCAGCCTCGCCTGCGACTCATGCACACCGCAGAGATGTTCGGGGTCTGCGAACAGTGGGAAGTACTCGCGAATCTCCTCGGGCTTGGGATCGCGATCCAGCTTCGCCCGGAAGCGACGCACATACTCCTTGGCCTCCTCGACCTGTACGGCAGCACGCTTCTCCCGGTAGTGCTCCAGCGAGCAAATCCGCCGAGCGGGAACCCCCCCCCATACAGAATCGCCATCAACGTGCCCACTCACCACGGCATGGGCGCCGATAATCACGTTATCCTCAATAGTCGTACCGCATAGAATGGTGGCACCCCATCCGACGAAAACATTGTTGCCGATGGTAACCGGCTTCTCGTTACCCAGAATCTCCCCAGTCTTGCCCTTTACAACAGACCAACTGAAGTCATGAGTCAGGATAGTAATCGGTCCGGTGAGATTAACGTGATCTCCGATGGTCAAAAGGTGTGGATCGGTAACGTCGACATGCGTTTCTCCCGGACAATGAAACGTAACGTCCTCCCCGATAGTGACCCCGCGCGAGCGCAGGTATTTCAAGTAACCATCGTTATTCACAAGAAGTTTGTTGTAAACCTTCCTCACAACATCTTTCAAAGCCATTCTTGCAACTCCAATCTAGAAAAAACCAAGCGCCGCAGCCATGTAGAGAACGTACGCGGCTCTCCGCTTCAGCAGCTCCACAAAGGCCCTCTGCGCAAAACCAAGTCTTTTGCTCGGATATTCGTCTATCACCCTCAGCAGCCGCTGATCGCCTGCCATCTTCCGTATGGCACTGCAAGCATCGTGTCGGCTCTTGCCGCTCACGCGGGATACTTCCTGCGAGATGCACATCTTCATATAGATGAACAGCGTCTTCGTCAGTCTCAAAACGCAATCCGCCTCAGCGGGCGAGTTCGCCACGAGCCGGAGAGCGTAGTCAAAGAAGTACAGGCACGCCTCGAAACGGTCCGGCCTGTACGAGGTCGTGAGGGACGAAAGATTAGTGCGGTACGAATAGCCCACGCAGCTCGTCGTCGCCACCTTGCTGCAGGTTCGCAGAAACATGAACTTGAAAACGAAGTCCTCGCTAATCACCTCGCGCTCCGAGGGGAAGCGGAGGTCGTACTCGTCTATGTTCGTCTTTGCGAACAAGGACGAACATGCCGACATCGGAATCGAGTCAGAGGCATCGGGGGCGCTTCCACAAACGCGGGGGATGAACTTCATCGCCAGCTCATCGCCCTCCCACACGGCATCCTCGAGCTTGAATTCGAACTGCGAGTTCCCCTCGACGTCGCGCTTGGTGAACCCGCCCAGCACGCAGTCCGCCCCGGTGTCCTCTATAGCGCGGACAAACGTCGCGACCATGCCAGGTTCGAGCCAGTCGTCAGAGTCAACAAACATCACGTGCGTGGTCTCAGAGCGCAGGCTGTCGAGCCCCGTGTTGCGCGCGAAGCCCAAACCCGCGTTCTCCTTGTGCACCGTCCGAACGCAATCGTTCTCGGCGGATAGGCGCTCGCACAGCTCACCTGACCCGTCGGTCGATCCGTCGTCGACGAGCAGTATCTCGAACACCGAGTACGACTGCTCAAGAATGGAGTGAACGCACTGCTCAAGAAAATGTTCCACGTTATAAACGGGAATAATGACAGTTATCTTCAATGCAGAATTCATCAGCCAGCAAGCTCCTCGTACATATTGAGAACAGAATCAAAACAAGCCGGCTGCGAGTAACCCGCTTTTTCTACCACGTCTACATTGCGAATCGAACGCGATCGCATGCGACCCAAGAAACCATCTACAGCATTTGCCCAACAAAACTCGCTATCATCTAAGGAAAGGCGCGCGCAAAGCTCAGGGGCGATCACGACCTCATTGGTTATCGCGTTGCTCATAACAACCGCAAGCCCAGTCGTCTGAGCCTCGATAAGGTTAATCGGCAGGCCTTCGTATTTCGAAGGAGCTAAAAGCACATCCATCGCGCAATAATAACGTTCAACGTCATCCACACGACCAACGCAAATGCAACGACCATCGCTAATTAATCCTGTTGCTTGACGCTTAAAGTTATCGAACAATTCCCCGTCGCCGCAAACAAGCAGATAGGCATTAGGATTCCGCTTCGAATACTCTTCAAATACATTTAGAACGAATAAAGGGTTCTTAGCATCGACAAAGCTGGCAGCGAAACCAAGGACAGCAGCGCTTTCTGGGATTCCATACGCTAGACGCATCTCAGAGCGAGAGACCTCATTAAATTCGAAACGACTGACATCAATCCCATTGAAGGCTACGTGATATTCACCACCAGCAAATAGGAAATCACCTGCTGCATGAGAACACGCTAGCTTCCCCGAACAATCTTTTAGATACAGCTTTCGCTCAATGTAAGTGAAAAGATTCTTTGCGCCCCTCAACCTATTACCGAAAGAGCTGTTGTGCGAATGAACAATCGCCTTAGCTCCAGCTTTAACAGTTAGATGAGCAAAATGGAATACTAGGCCATTGTTGCCGTGAATATGGACGATGTCATAACCCCCGTCAGCAACAAACGCTGAGACAGCAGTGCCGCTGATAAGAGCTCCCTTAACCCCACCAGAGACTAATGGGCCAGCACCGGCGACACGAATGCTATCAACCGCCGTAGTCACTGAGACCACGCTGCAGTCAATTCCATTAGCGCTTGCTGCGGCAACCAAGTCCTCGACATACCGCTCGACACCGCCGCCGCTCCATTTGAGGACAAGCTCTAGAACCTTCACGGGCTACCTTTCGTCCAAATCGAAATCTTGTCGCTCGGAGTGCTTCTTTGCAAAGCCGTGAACATCGGATATAACCGTTGCGGGATTGCCGCTAACGATAGATCCTGCCGGGATACTACCCCGCACCACGGCCCCTGAGCCCACAATGCAGTTATCGCCCAAAACGGCCCCAGGCATGATGATTGACCGCGCACCGATAAAGCAGTTGCTGCCGATTTTGACGGGGCGTCTGATGACCCTATGGCGCTCCGCGGCATCGAAACCCACTGCCCTAAATGCAGTGTTAATGCTGTAGTCATGAACGAGCACGACCACATCGAATGAAATGGTGCAATCATCACCGATTTCAATCATGTCATAGCCCGACGAATCCAAAAAAATAGTCGGGCTGATCCAGCAGTCACCAGGATTCTCATTAATCTTTACACCCAGCTTTCGGAGAAACTTTGGGTATTGGCGAATAAAAGCCGGCTTATTAAGCTTGTCAAGCCACCAGTAGTAGCTATTGAGCGCCTTGAGCGCATATGTCTTGAGTCCCATCCGCTCTCTCCCATATATTTCCACTCACCGGAAGTACATCACTGCGCCGAGCGCTTAAAGCACATCGCAAGAAAATGCCAACTGTCAATAAAGTAGCGCCTGAACAGGCGTTTCGGCTCCTTAAGGAAGCGATACAGCCACTCAATACCTGCGCGACTCACCCATTCGGGCGCACGTTGTACATTACCGGCAAGAAAACCCACCGTAGCGCCACAAGAGATGGAAACAGGAGCCCTGTAAATATCGCGGTTGCCCTCAACGAAGATCTCCTGCTTAGGGCAAGAAAGACACGCCAGAAGGATATCCGGTTTAGCCTCGACAAGCATTTTATTGATTTTCTCGAGCTCGGCAGAGTTCTTCTCGAAGCCAAACATTGGTGAATACGCCCCCACGACCTTAAGGCCGGGATGCTCGGCGACCAGATTATCGCGCGCCACCTCAGGAACGCCATCTTTACCGCCCAAGATAAACACCGAAAACCCCTCGCGCTCGGCCATAGCACATACAGCGGGCACGAAGTCGCTGCCCGAGACCTTCTCGGGCAGCGGGATGCCACGCTTCTGTGCAACCTTAAGAGGCGGCTTGCCGTCCATAAGAGAGAGATCGCAGTGTGTGATGGCATCCTTCAGGGCGGGGTTCTTATCCGCTTTAACCATCACGTCAACGTTGAGGAAGAGCACATGCGAAGGCTCAGCATCCCGGGCTAGCTCCGTCACGAGCTCGAGGGCTTCGTCGCTCGTGAGAGCGTCCACAGGCACCCCGAGGAAGTCATATCGTTTATCATCAAATTTGCTTGTCAAACGAAAGCGCCTCCCCCGCCCACTCAAACGCAACACACGCAGCCTTGGCGGCCACTTCGTCGCTGGCCTTGTCTCCGAACATTACGCATCCAGTTGAATTTGCGTCAAAGTCACGCATAGCAGCCAGCAGCATTCCCGGGGCGGGCTTGCGGCATTCGCAGGCACCGGTGTAGTCAGGGTGATGCGGGCAGAAGTACCAAGCGTCCACATGAACGCCGAGCTTCTCCAGCTCGTCTTCCATATAGCGATGGAGACGATGCATGTCAGCCTCGGTGTAGAGGCCCTTGGCGATTCCGGCCTGGTTGGTCACGACGACGACTTTGAAGTCGGGGTCTTCGGAGTAACCGCGCATGATATCGACGGTGGAGGGGATCAGCTCCAGCTTCTCCGGCTCGTGCAAGTGCCCCGTGTCCACGTTGATCGTGCCGTCGCGGTCGAACATGGCAAGCCTCCACGGCCTGGCGAGTGGCGCGAGCATAGTCTGCGCGAACTCGTAGTCCTCCGGCACGCCGATGTCGATAAAGCCGCCCGCGCACTCCACCGCACGCAGTCCCCCGTCGCCGACGACGCGCTCGAAGTAATCGCTCTCCAGAGAGAACTTCTCTGGCATGTTATTCAGGGCGTCCCTGCGCAGCAGGTAGACGCCCGCGTTGATGAGGCCCTCCTCGCACGGGCGCTTCTCGTGGAACGCGGTCAGGGAGCCGCCGGCGTCCACGTCGACCGTGCCGTAGCGCTCGAAGTCGCGCATGCGCTTGACGGCGATGACGGACGAGACGCCCTCGGGGGCGTCGCACGCGGCCGCCTCCATGGCGGCGAAGTCAACGTCGAGCCAGGTGTCGCCGTTCAGGACGAAGACCCAGTCCGACTCGCACCTGCTCAAGGCCCTCTTGACGGCGCCGCCGGTGAGCAGCGGCGTGTCCTCGGGGCTGTATTCGATCGCCATGCCGCGGTACGCGGGACCGAAGAAGCCCTCGATCTGCTCGCGGCGGTAGCCGTCGGCCACGACCGCGCGGTCGAAGCCCGCGGCGGCGAGCTGGTCCATGATGAAGCGCAGGAACGGCCTGCCGGCGACGGGCGCCATGGGCTTGCAGACGTCGGGCACGACATGGGCGAGCCTGGTGCCGAAGCCGCCGGCGAGCACGATCGCCACGCGGTAGGGGCGCATCTACTCGGCACCCCCGAACATGTCGGCCTCCACCGCGGCGCACAGCACGTGGTAGGTGGGAAGGTGAAGCTCCTGGACGCGGAAGACCTCGTCGCGGGGCACGCGGACGCAGACGTCGGAGATGTTAGTAAGTTTCGACTCCCTCGAGCCGGTCAGCGAAACCACGCGCACGCCCTTGGCGCGGGCGACCTTGGCTGCCTCCACTACATTAGCGGAGTTGCCCGACGTCGAGATTGCGAGAAGCACGTCTCCCGGCTCGCCGTAGCCGTAGACCTGCTGGGCGAAGACGCCAACGGCCGCCTCGTCGTTGCCGAACGCGGTGGAGAGCGCCGTCTGGGAGACGAGCGAGATGGCGGGAAGCGACCCCTCGAGCCATTCGGGCGCATCGGAGCCGTTGGCCTCGCGGTACGCCTCGGAGAAGGCTCCGTCGACGGGGCGCTTGAAGCGGAAGCTCTTCATGAGCTCGCCGACCGTGTGCTCGGAGTCGGCCGCTGAGCCTCCGTTGCCGCACACGAGCAGCTTGCCGCCGGAGCGGAAGGACCCGGCAATCAGGTCGCGCGCGGCTCGGACCTCCGCCTCGCAGGCCAGCATCTCGGGGTAGTTGCCGAAGAAGGTGGACAGGCACTCGTCGCCCGTCTGGGGGCACTTGGTATCCATTAGCGCGATTCCTCCAGGTCGTAGTCCTCGGGCCCGTAGTAGGCGACGGAGGTCCCGCCGTCCTCGAACTCGAACGGTATGTAGAGCAGGTCGGACATGGCGTTTCGCACGAACTCCTGCGCGTCGGGCTCGACGTAGAAGACGAGGAACCCTCCCCCGCCGGCGCCCAGCAGCTTGCCGCCCAGCGCGCCGGCGTTCATGCCGCGCTCGTAGAGGGCGTCGATGGAGCCTGTGGATATCTGCGAGCCGGTTCCGCGCTTGAGGCGCCAGGTGGTGTCGAGCAGGCGGCCGAACTCGGAGAGGTCCGCCGACTTGTCGGTGAGGACGCCCTCGGCCACGTCGACCAGCGCCAGCATCTCCTTGAGCTGGGCGGTCTTGTCCGAGACGCGGTTGGCCTTCTGCATGTCCGAGGAGAAGCGGGTGAAGCCGGTGAAGAACATCATCAGGTTGGAGTTGAGCTCGCGCTTGCGCTCGGGAGAGATGACGACCGGGCGCACAGAGAAGTCCCCGTCGGCGAAGTCGATGCGGTTGAGGCCGCCGAACGCTGCGGCGATCTGGTCCTGCCAGCCGCCGGCCTCGGCGCACAGCTCCCGCTCCAGCTTGATGGCCTCCCTGGCCAGGCGGTCCTTGGAGGCGTAGGTGCCCTTCAAGCAGTGGAAGGCGTTGAGCATGCCCACGGCGAAGGACGAGGAGGTGCCCAGGCCCGACCGGGCGGGAAGGTCTGCCTCGTAGGTGATTCGCATCTCGCGCATGTCGAGCATCTGCATGGCGTTGCGCACAGCGGGGTGCTCGAGCTCTGAGGGGTCGGAAACCCGCTCGAGTTTGGAATAAACGAGCTCGGTGGAATAGTCGAAGAAGCGTGGCAGGTGTCGCGCCGTGACGTAGCAGTACTTGTCGAACGTGGTCGAGATGACCGAGCCGCCGTGCTCGTTGAAGAACTCGGGCATGTCGGTGCCACCGCCGAAGAACGACATACGGAAGGGTGTGCGAGTGATAATCATGTCTCAAGAACCTATCTTCAAAAACATAAGGAATTAACTAGCGCCGCCGCCGGTAATGACCTCGACTACCGTAAGCAGCACAATCTTGATGTCGGTCAACATGCCGCGCTTTGCTATGTACTCCAAATCGCGACGAACCATTCCGTCGAAGTCGGTGTCGTTGCGGTCGGTCACCTGCCACCAGCCAGTAATTCCAGGCTTCACGGCAAGGCGCTGCAGGTCGTACTCCGTGTACTCCGCTACCTCGTTCGGAAGCGGCGGTCTGGGGCCCACGACGGACATCTGCCCCAGGAACACGTTCAGAAACTGCGGGAACTCGTCGATGGAGTGCTTGCGGATGAACTTGCCGATCCTGGTGACGCGCGGGTCCTCCCTCATCTTGAACATGGCGCCGGCGATCTCGTTCTGCTCCTTGAGCTCGGCGAGGCGCTCGTCGGCGTCCTTGTACATGGAGCGGAACTTCCACATGCGGAAGGTAGTCAGGCTGCCGTCGGGGCGGGTCTGGCCAACGCGGGTCTGGCTGTAGAACGGGCTGCCGTCGCTCTCCAAGCGGATGAGCGCAGCCAGCACCAAGCTGGGAATCGCGATTACGACGAGCACGGCACCGCTGAACACGATGTCGAACGTGCGCTTGACGGCCCTATAGACAAGGCGCGAGCGGTCCCAGTCCATGATGGATTGCATAGCCTTGTACCGGCCGGCGCCCTCACGCCGGTCCATGGCCTGAGCAATCAGCGCTGCCCCCGCGGGCGCATTACTCTCTGTTACTTCTTTAGCAGCCACAATAAAACTTACGTTCCTGTCCCCAGGAACCCCCCCCCATCTATGAATCCAAAATCAAGTAATTTGCCGGCGCAACGTCTCCCTTACGTTTTGCTGGGCACGTCTAACGGAAGCAGCTCCCTAAATGTGGAGTCACCCTCGCCCACGTCTACCAGGCACCAGCGTTTATGACGGTCTATCTTCTTTACACGGGCCTCTTGCCCCACCAAGGGCCCCTGTTCTATGTGCAACACGCCGTCTTCTATGCGCGCGACGCTGTTGCGCACCACGCCGTCGTCGTCCAGAACGCTGCGGTACCAGTCCTGTGCGTCGTCCGGCATGGGCATGTACGCCCGCTCCCTACTGCCAGCGATACGGCAGCCAAAGCTCAACTGGGCCAAAGCCCTATCGAGCGAGGCGGCATCGTGCGTGGCAACGAAGAAATATTCCTTGTACATAGGTTTGGTTTGGAGCGACCAGGCGCCGCCCCGCTTAAACCAGAACTCCTTTTGCATCACAAAAGCGTCCCGCATCAACTCGTGCGGGATAATGCGGCGAACCTTTTCGCAGGTCTCGCGCTCTTTTCCATTGGGGGTGTGAACCAGATACCAGCGGACGCGGCCGTGCTGGCTGTTGGTGGTGACGCCGTTAAATGCGCCCGGCAGCTGCTCTTGGCGCCGTGCCGTCTGTTCCATGTTCTCGCCCCCTCTTTTTGCTTTGCGATGCACGCAAATGCAGGGGCGTTTAGAACAGGCTTCTCGCTCGCAGCTAGGCGCAGTCGCAAAAGTACAGGTTTTTATAGAGGGGTATGGAGATGTACCTACTAGCAGTACATTTTACGTAATCTGGGCAAACGCTGATTAATTGCTCGTATAATGTCGTCTGTCGAAAGATACAAAAATCTGTACCTTTTTGTGCAACAAAAAAAGCCGCTCAACCAGCGGCTTTTCTAATTTAGGCATAAAAAAGGCGGCCGCCTTGTGTGAACGGTCGCCTTTGTTAATTGTTGTGAAGTTTGCCTTAGACGCGAGTCTTGATCTCCTCGAGCACCTTAGCAACAAACTCGTCAACGCTCATCTGAACGGTCTCGTTGGAGCGATCGCGGACAGAAATGTTGCCGGCCTCGACCTCCTTCTCGCCCAGGATGAGCATATAGGGCACACGATCGATGCTGCGGGCCTCGCGGATCTTGTAGCCGATCTTCTCGTCGCGGTCGTCGCAGACCACGCGGATGCCGGCCTCCTCCAGCTTGGCGCACACCTCGTGGGCGTAGTCGCGGCTCTTCTCAGAGACGGGAAGCGCCTTGACCTGCACGGGAGCCAGCCAAGTGGGGAACTTGCCCGCAAAGTGCTCAATCAGAATACCGATAAAGCGCTCGATGGAGCCAAAGCATACGCGGTGCAGCATGATGGGGCGCTTCTTGGTGCCGTCGGCGTCCACATACTCCAGGTCAAAGTTGAGCGGCATCTGGAAGTCGAGCTGGACGGTACCGCACTGCCAGGTACGGCCGAGCGAGTCCTCCAGGTGGAAGTCGATCTTGGGACCGTAGAAGGCGCCGTCGCCCTCGTTGACCTCGTAGTCCATGCCCAGCTTCTCCAGAGCGGTGCGCAGGCCCTCCTCGGCGCGCGCCCAGTCCTCGTCCGAACCCATGGAGTCCTCGGGTCGGGTGGAAAGCTCAACATGGTACTTAAAGCCAAACTTCTGGTACACGGAGTCGATGAGGTTGACCACACCCACGATCTCGTCGGTCAGCTGGTCGGGACGCACAAACAGGTGTGCGTCGTCCTGGTTAAAGCAGCGCACGCGGAACAGGCCGTGCAGGGCGCCGCGCAGCTCGTGGCGGTGCACCAGGCCAATCTCGCCGGCGCGGATGGGCAGCTCGCGGTAGGAGTGCGGCTTGGAGGCGTACACCAGCACGCCGCCCGGGCAGTTCATAGGCTTAATGCAGTACTCTTCGTCGTCGATGACGGTAGAGTACATGTTGTCCTTGTAGTGGTCCCAGTGGCCCGAGGTCTTCCACAGCTGCTTGTTCATGATGAGCGGCGTGGAGATCTCCACGTAGCCGGCCTTGTGGTGGATCTCGCGCCAGTAGTCCAGCAGCGTGTTCTTAAGGATCATGCCGTTGGGCAGGAAGAACGGAAAGCCGGGGGCCTCGTCGCGCATCATAAAGAGGTCCATCTCGCGGCCGATCTTGCGGTGGTCGCGCTTCTTGGCCTCCTCCAGCATGTGCATGTGCTCGTCGAGCTCTTCCTTGGTGGCAAAGGCGACGCCGTTGATGCGGGTGAGCATCTTGTTGTCCTTGTCACCCTTCCAGTAGGCGCCCGAGACGCCGGTGAGCTTAAAGGCCTTGAGGGCCTTGGTGTAGCAGATGTGGGGGCCGACGCACATGTCGATGTAGTCGCCCTGCTGGTAGAAGGTGATACGGGCGTCGTCGTCCAGGTCGCCGATGTGCTCGACCTTGTACTTCTCGCCGCGCTCTTCCATAAGGGCGATGGCCTCGGCGCGGGGCTTCTCAAAGACGGTGAACTTGAGGTTCTCCTTGACGATCTTCTTCATTTCGGCCTCGATCGCGGGGAAGTCGTCCTCGCTGATCTTGACGCCCTCGGGCAGGTCGACGTCGTAGTAGAAGCCGTTGTCGGTCGCGGGGCCGTAGGCAAAGTCGGCCTCGGGGTACAGACGCTTGATGGCCTGCGCCATGATGTGCGCGGCAGAGTGGCGGATGACGTGCGTGACCTCGTCCTGCGGGAGCTCGGCCACCGAACCGTCATTGTAGAGTGCCTTCATGGGTATGTTTTCTCCTCTCGGATGCCTGATGCAAGTGCGTGCGATGCGCTCGGCGTTTTAACTTGCATCATTATAGGCAGGTTGCCTTGGTATACAAGCGCCCGCCGCACCTTAATGGCACGGCGGGCGATTTTCTACGCATGCTTCATCGTGTGGGGGGCGGGGTGCGTGCGGCTTGTGGCGCGTGCGGTGCCCGTGGTTTGCGGCCGGCCCGGCGATGGATGCGCTACTGGATGCGAGTTCGGCAGTAGGGGCAGACCTTCCAGTGCGCATCGAGCGGGCGATGACAGCTGGGGCAGACGTTGCGAACCTGGGTATCGCACACCGGGCAGACGACGAAGTCCTTCTCGATGGGCGCCCCGCACTGCGGGCAGGTGCCGTACTGGGCAAGCTGGCGCTCGCGCAGGGCCATGTCCAGCTCCTGCTCCTCGCGGTCGGATGCGTAGGAGTGCGGGCGCAGGACCAGGTAGGCGATGAGGCCCACAAACGGGATGAGGGCGATGATGCCCCATGCCACGTAGGCGCTGGCGCCGCGGCGGCGAGCGTCGATGAACACATAGACGACCGACAGCACATACAGGGCGATGATAAAACCAACGAAGGCATAGACGACGCCCATAAGCTGCGGCGACATGAGCTCGGAGATGTACTTGGACATTACGGGTACCTTTCGGATTATTTACAGTCCGGTCAAGTTTACCACGGGGTTTGTTTATATGGGACCACGGCTAGAGGCGGGGCTGGTGCGGACACAAACATCTCAATCTGTAACAGGTGGAGGCGAAATCCGGGTCTAGATGTTACAGATCGAGACACAGGGGTCCCTCCCCGACTTCAATCTCGATCTGTAACATCTTGGGCCCCAAAACCCCTCTTACTGTTACAGATCGAGACATTCAAAATCCGCCGGAGGGTTTGTCTCGATCTGTAACATCTAGAACCCAAATCATCAGCTAACTGTTACAGATCGAGATGTACGGACAACCGGCAGTGTCCGCCGTTGCCGCCGACAGGGTCAGGAGCCATTCCTGCAGATGCACGGGGCGCAGCTGGTCGACCGGCATCGTGCCGCATGTGGGGCCGACGTAGTTCGCCGACGACCTTGTGACGAGGTTGCAGGTGTTCGGCGCGAGCGTGCCGGCGGCCACCAGCGCCTCCATACTCGGTTCGAGCCATGTGCCGTACGCCTGCGCGATGGTAGGCACGGGATTGTCGTTGGCACGCTCGACGTGGATGCGATCGAGCTCGGTGCATGCCTCGCGGTAGGTGCCGTATACCGTCTTGGTCTTACGTTTGCGTCCGCATGGCGTGTTCTCCTGCCATCGGAGGATGCATTTCTTGCCACGCTTGGCCTCGGTGAGTGAACCCCACGCGTGGCGCCTTTGCTGCCTGTCATGATAATGTCCCCAGGTTGCCCGGAGCTATCTCCGTGTTACTCCGGCATCCTTGCTATCACCCCACCGCGCCAAGGTTCCAGCCGTGCGCGGTGGGGTTTCTTTATGTCTGGAACAGTTGTTGCGTCATCTGCAATAACTGGCCTTTTGCTGGGACCTGCCCTATTCCTTCAGAGGTCCTTTAGACTGCCATCCTGGTGTCAACAGCGTCTACGACCTCCGCTGCATATTTTGGATAGTCGATGACCTTGCCGCTCCCCGTTTCCTTCCATGCCGATAGCTCATGGGAGAACTCTGATATCTCACTTGCAGTGTCAAACGTGTCGACGAATCTGGCTACAAGATCGATGTACTCGAGTTCCTTTTCGTCAAACGTTTCCTCTGGTTCGACGAGTGGTTTTACGATTTCGCCCCAGCCGTTGGGGACAAGCTCTATCTTGCCCTGTTGCTGCAGGGCATAGAGCAAAGTGTCCTTATCGTTTATGACGGGGCCATAGTCGGCATGTGCGTATTCGATTCCCGTGAGGGAGGTGCTCGTCATGCCATAGCAGTAGTAGTCAAGAAAGAACATGGCCTTCTGCAGTTTGGTCTTATAGAGGCTCTTGCAGCGGTGGGCAAGAATGACAACGGCGCCACACACGCGCGACCAGTCGAACGGTCGGTATCCGTTCGTCCTCGACGGCGAGTATGCCTCAAGTGGCGGCCAGCTAAAATCTAAAGTGCTGAAGCGATCCGGAGCCTGGGAGTCGACAAAGTTTTCGACGGCGCTGATGATCTTCTCAGACAGTTGGTCTCTCTTTACGTTTAAAAGTGACAGGGCGCCAGCGGGGTTTGCTGCCAGCCTGATCATTCCATCGTGAGCCTCGTCCTGCAGCGCGCCAGACTCATATCGAGCCACAGTTTGCTCACCGAAGCCAAGGAAGCGACTGAAATCTCTCAACGACAAGCCGTAGCGTTCGCGGACGGCCTTGATTTCCTCGGGGGAAAGTAAGTGATTTGCGGAGCGATAGGCGGCATAGGCGGCTGCGAGGTTCTCGCTTTCCATGCGTGCGTCCGCAATAACCGCTCCACAGACGGGGCATACCGCGACCGTGGCCTGATACGTAATATCCTGTTTTCTGATGCGCATCGTCTCGGTACGACGCTCTACGCGTGCCTCGACTTCCTGGTCGCATTCAATGCAATAGGTGCTGAAAGTGCTCTTCATCTCGCTCATCTCGGGACCTCCGATCTATCCCGGTACAACTTTACAGAGAGGCATTTGCATCGCTCGGCCTCGTGTTTTATGGACATCTTTAGGTACAGCGTCTTGCCGAATGCCTTGGGTGAGAATTCGGCAACTGTCCATCCTGGGTATCGCGAGTCGCGGTCCGCCTCGGGTCCATCAAAACAATCTCCCGGCGTGAGCGATAAGATCACGCTTTTGAGCTCGTCCATGGTGATTCCCATGCCCGCCATGAACTCCAGACTTGCCTCGCGTTCCACGAGAATGAAGTTGTTCTTGTCCACGATTTCCTTCATCAAATGAAGGAAGAGCCCTATGTTGTCCATCCCTCTCCTTAGCTAGAAGTGTAATCAATTAGTTACAATGATGGTGAAGAAATCGAGGTGATTCTGTGGATTCGACCTCATGCGCCTAGTCAAATGACAGATAAAGCCTTGAGTTTGCCATCGATTTGATTCGTGGCAGCCCGCCTAGGCTCCGAACAGCTTTGCGAGCGTGCCGATGGCGCTGGCGAATGTGGGGACGAGCCCCGCGCCCTTGGATGCGAGGTCGAGCGTGTCCTTTGCCTTCTCGGCGAAGTCTCCCTCGTCTTTTCCTCGGCGGCGAACCGCAGGTCGGCAAGGGCTAGTTTCACGGCGGCGAGGTCCTCGGGCGACAGGCTCAGGCTGCTGGATATCCGCTTGATCGTCTGGTTGAAGTCGACCGCGACGGTCGCCTCGGCGGTGGCCGTCTCGGTCGACTCGATTTGGTCGGCGGTCGCCTTGGCCATCATGTACTCGTACTCCATGCGGTCCCTGTGCGCGAGCAACAGGTCGCGGATCGTCTCGATGGACGTGATGTCGATCATGCCGGGGTTGACGCCGGCCGTCACCCTCGTTCCGGTCTCACGCTCGATACTATTTCCGAATGTCGTCATGTACCTAGCCACCACCTTCTGCCTGAGACCGGGCGGGTCGCTCTCAATGACCTCGTCGCACAGGTCCACCAGGCGGTCGATTGAATCGTACATTCCCATGTTATCTGCCAATCTCGCAGGTGGTTCCTTTGAGTGCCTACGCGGACCTTACTTGATCCGCTTCCAGCCCTTCGCCTTCAGGCGCTGCAACCTGAGCTTTGGACAACTCGGCCTGGTCGCGTGCCGTCTCCAGGATCTTCGAGCGCCTCTTCTCGGTGCTCTGCCGGTAGCAAGTGATCAGCTCGCCCTCCGCGCCTGCCGGTGCCGTCGGCTTGTCCTCGGGATGCTCCTCGTACCATCCGAGCAGGTCGTTGGGGTCGGTGTTGAATACTTCGCAGAGCGCACCTAAGAGCTGTGCGTTCGGATAGCTCTCCTCGCGCTCCCAAGACTGAATAGTTCGGAATGACTTGCCGACTTTTTGTGCAAGCTCCTTTTGGTTTAGCCCCAGGGCTTCTCGGCGCTCTCTTAGACGAAAGTTCATCCTCACTCCTTTCTTTACGTAAGTGAATAGTAAACAAAATAAATGTCTTTACGCAAAAAAATGTTGCATATTTGATTGACAGGGACATATTACTTTCCGTAATAATATTCGACAGACAGAAAAACGTCTATAAGAAGGAACGAATGGATTTCAGTAAGGAGCTGGCGGGGATATCCGCGCCGCACGCGCCCGAGCTGACCTTTCTCAGGCTGAGGTCGCTTCCAAGGTCGGAGTGAACGTCAGCACTTTCGCGAAGTACGAGAGTGGCGATTACATTCCTGGAGCCGACAAGCTGATCGAGACAAAAGAATCTCTCCCCGGCTTCAATCTCAATCTGTAACATCTTGGACCTCAAAACCTTCTTACTGTTACAGATTGAGACAAACCTCCGGCACCGGGGTCAGCAGACAAAGGCGTCGACGTTGCCGAGTCTCCCCTCGTCTGCCGTTGGCGGGTGTTGCGGGGCTGTTCGCCGCATTGCCGCCGCACTAGGGGCGCGCAGACCGTAGGATAGTCTTATTGACAGCCTGTCAACTTGTCTGGGAGGCACTGTGACAGAAACGTTTGATATCGCGATTGTCGGCGCGGGCATCACCGGATGCGCCATCGCGCGGCAGCTCGCGCGCTATGACCTGTCCATTTGCGTGGTCGAGGCGGCTAACGATATTGCGCTGGGCGCGTCGAAGGCCAACGGCGGCCTGGTGCACGCTGGCTACGATCCGGCGCCGGGCACCGTAAAGGCGCAGGTCAACGCCCGTGGCTGCGAGTTGTACGGTGCGTGGGCGCAGGAACTGGGCTTTCTGTTCTGCCGCACCGGGTCGATGGTGCTGGGCTTTAACGACGAGGACCGCGCGCATCTGGAGCAGCTGCGCAGCAACGGCCTGGCCAACGGCGTGCCCGAGCTGTCGATTATCGGCCCCGAGCGCATCCACGAATTAGAGCCGCGCGCCAGTGCCGATGTAACGTGCGCGTTATGGTGCCCATCGACTGGGTTTGTCGACCCGTTTGAGGTTGCCATCGCCGCACTGGAGAACGCCGTGGCCAACGGGGTGACGTTTATGCGGTCTGCGCCGGTGGAAGCGATTGAAGTCGCGGGCTCGGGCGACGACGCGCGCTTTACGTTGGCGACGCCCGCCGGAGACGTGCGCTGCCGCTACCTGATCAACGCCGCGGGCAACGGCGCCGCCGACATCTCGCATATGGTGGGTGCCGAAGAGCTCCAGATGATCTGGCGTCAGGGCAACATCGTGGTGCTGGACAAGGAACCGCTCGCACTCATGCCGCTCTACCCCGTGCCGACGCCGATGTCGAAGGGCGTTATCGTGACGGGCACCGTGCATGGCAACACCGTGATCACCGCCACGGCTGCTGTGCGCGAGCCGGGCGACACGCAGACCTATGCGAGCGATGTGAACGCGCTGCTGACCGGCGCGCGCAAGCTGGTGCCCGACCTGGACACGCGCCGCGTGGTGCGCGCGTTTGCCGGCGGGCGTCCGGTCATTCAGGGGACGAACGACTTCTTTATTGGGCAGTCGGCCGTGGTGCCAAGGCTTTTCCAGGCGGCGGGCATTCAGTCGCCGGGCGTGGCGAGCGCGCCGGCCATTGCCGAGCGCATGGAGCTTGTGATGCGTGAGGCGGGCGTGAAACTGCACGAGCGGGCGGACTGGAACCCAATTCGCCGCGCGCCGGACGACTTTGACCGCGCACCGCTGGCTCGCAAGGAAGAACTCATTGAGTCCGATCCCGCGTGGGGGCAGATCGTCTGCCGCTGCGAGACGGTGCCCGAGGCCGAGATTGTGGCCGCGATCCGACGCCGTCCGGGCGCGATTTCGGTCGAGGGCGTCAAGCGCCGCTGCCGCGCCGGCATGGGTCGGTGCCAAAGCGGTTTTTGCCAGAGCCGCGTGGTGGCGATCCTGGCGCGCGAGCTGGGCTGCGACCCCAGCGAAGTGCTGTTGGAGGATGCCGGATCTTGGCTGGTCGAGGGACCGCTGAAGGGGGTGCGCTAGGATGGCGGAATTCAAATCGAACGCGATTGATTGCGGCGTCGTAGAAGCCGTACAAACACAAGCCTTCGACGTTGTCGTAATCGGCGGCGGCCCCGCCGGCATGGCGGCCGCGCTAGCCGCACATAAGGCAGGAGCACGCGTGGCCATCGTGGAGCGCGAGCAGCATCTGGGCGGAATACTCCGCCAGTGCATCCACCCCGGCTTTGGGCTGTCGCACTTTAAGCAGGAGCTCACCGGCCCCGAGTACGCGCAGCGCTTTATCGACCAGATGCACGCAACCGACATTGCGCTGTTCCTGAACAGCATGGTGCTTGGGGTTGATTCAGGCGAGCCTGCGGAAGACACCGCGGTCCATACCGTCACGCTCATGAGCCGCGACGGCATGCTGCAGCTCACCGGGCACGCCGTCGTTCTTGCCATGGGATGTCGCGAGCGCACGCGCAGCGAGATCAAGATCTCTGGCAGCCGTCCCGCCGGCGTGTTTACGGCCGGCCTGGCGCAGCGATACATCAATATCGAAAACCTCAAGCCCGGCTCGCGCACCGTCATTTTGGGCTCGGGAGACATCGGGCTTATCATGGCGCGCCGCTGCACGCTTGAGGGGATTTCCGTCGAGGGCGTGTACGAGCTCATGCCGTACGCCAACGGACTGCGCCGCAATGTGAAGAATTGCCTGGACGATTTTGGCATTCCGCTGCATCTGTCTACCACGGTCACGCGCGTGATCGGGCACGACCGCGTGGAGGCCGTCGAGGTAAGCCAGGTCGACGAGCGCCTGGCGCCCATTCCGGGGACCGAGCGCATCGTTCCGTGCGACACGCTGCTGCTTTCGGTGGGATTGATTCCCGAGAACGAGCTTTCGGTTGCCGCGGGCGTGGAGCTTGACCCACGCACGCGCGGCGCCGTAGTTGACCAGAGCCTCCAGACAGGCGTGCCGGGCATCTTTGCCTGTGGCAACGTGCTGCACGTGCACGACCTGGCCGACAACGTGACGACCGAGTCCGAGCGCGCCGGTGCAGCCGCGGCGACGTACGCGCTGGGTGGCGGAGCCGAAACGAACGCGGTCGCGGACACGAGCTGCGAGCTCACGGTCTCCCCTGCCGGCATTGCGGGCTACGCGCTGCCGGGACGCATTACGGCTGTGGCGCTCACCAAGCTCAACTTCCGCGTACGCCGGCCGGTCGATACCGCTCGAGTACGCATCTTGGCCAACGGCGAAGCAGTGTTTGCGGGCAAAGTCCGCGCGTTTAAACCGAGCGTCATGGAAAGCTTCCCGCTGCCGGCTAAGGTGATTCAACGCGCACTCGACCTAGGTGCCAGCGAAATCGTCCTGTCCGTCGATCCCGTTGAGGAGGCATAGCTCATGAGTACGAATGTGACCGAGACGCTGCAGTTCAACTGCACCACCTGCCCATCCGAGTGCCTCCTGACCGTAGAGGTGGAGCACGACGCCAATGGCACCGTGGTGGAAGTGCGCTCCGTAACCGGTAACAACTGCCCGCGCGGCGATACGTTCGCACATCAGGAGCTCACCTGCCCCATGCGCGTGCTCACAACGACCGTGGCCGTCTCCGGCGGCGACGAAGCCCTTCTCCCCGTGCGCACGGCCGAAGCCATCCCGCTGGAGCTTCACGCCCAAGCTATGGACCTCATCCGCGGCGTGGTCGTCGAGGCCCCCATCCGCATGGGCGACATCGTTCTGAAGAACCTCCTCAACACCAACATCGACCTCATCGCCAGCATGGACATCGAGTAGCTAATTTGGGACGGGGCTCTTTTAGCTGCTTTTGCCTGCACGCTTGCCAGGCTGGCCATGCCAAGGAGTGTCCCAAGGTGCCGGCATAAAAGGAACGTCCCTATGTGCCGGGCTTGGGATACCATGGTGGCACCATAGTGAAAGGATGTTTCATGGCACATGTCGATGACCAGCGTGTGGCACGCGTGCTCGATGCGCTCGAGGCTCAGCACCCCGGCGCACAGCTGCTCGTAAACGACCCATGGTCGATCTATTACCTGACCGGCTTTTATGCCGATATGTTCGAGCGTTTTTGCGGCGTGCTGCTCGTGCGCGATGCCGAGCCGGTGATCCTGGTCAACGCACTGCATCAACTGCCCGAGTACGACAATGCCCGCGTCGCCTATCACACCGATACCGATGTCGTGGCCGACGCCATCGCTCGCGAGGTCGATCCGACCAAACCGCTCGGCATCGACACCGTCATGCGTTCCGGCTTTTTGATGCCGCTCATGGAGCGCCACGCCGCCAGCGAGTTTTTCCTGGGCGATTTTGCCGTCACCACCGCACGCACCTACAAGGATGCCGCCGAGCAGGAGCTCATGCGCGTGTCCTCCGCCGCCAACGACGCCGTGATGGCCGATGCCATCAAGCTCGTCCACGAGGGTGTAACGGAGCGCGAGATTGCCGATCAGATGCTCGGTCTGTATCGCAAGCACGGCTGCGAGGGCTTTAGCTTTCCGCCCATCGTGAGCTTTGGCGCCAACGCCGGCGACCCGCATCACGAGCCCGACGATACCGAGCTTAAACGCGGCGACGTGGTGCTGTTCGACATTGGCGGACGCCGCTGCAACTATTGCTCGGACATGACGCGCACGTTCTTTTGGGGCGAGCCAGACGAAGAGACGGCGCGCATCTACGATATCGTGCGCCGCGCCAACGAGGCCGCCGAGGCGCTCATCGCACCGGGCGTGCGCATGTGCGACCTGGACCGTGCCGCGCGCGACGTGATTGAGGACGCTGGCTACGGAAAGTACTTTACGCATCGCCTGGGTCACTCGATCGGTCTGCAGGACCATGAACCGGGCGACGTCTCGCTCGTCAACGAGCAAGTCGTAGAGCCAGGCATGACGTTCTCCATTGAACCGGGCATCTACCTCCCCGGCAGCACCGGCGTCCGCATCGAGGACCTCGCTCTAGTCACCGAGTCCGGCGTCGAGATCCTCAACGCCTACCCCCACGATCCGGTCCGCCTAGACTAGGCAATGCGGCAAAGGGGCTGTCCCTTTGCCGCATCACATGAATGCCGCCACAAAAACGGCCTATCTACTACGTTTAGCCGGCATGGGTCGACCATACCCGTGTTTTCGCAAAACTGGTAAGCCATCTACCTGCGGTTTTCATTTCGCAATTCTCGGTGTGGTCGGGGGTACTCGGTAAAACGTAGTAGATAGGCACATTTCGTGGCAAGCGAGTCAACTCGGGGCACAGGGCAGCCAAAAAGCCCCGTCCCAAATTGACTGCTTTTGAGTTGCGGTGATATACGGACTGTTTGAGGCTTCTTGCTTGTAAAACAGTCCGTATTTCACCGCAACTGATGTGGGGATGGGTTAACGGAGCAGGCCCGCTACTTCGCCGGCCAGGGTGATGGTGCCGGCTGCTACGAAGGACTCGCCCGCGGCATCGAAGGCAGCGAGGGCCTCGGGCACGCTCGGATATACGCCCGCGAGCTTATCGGCGTCCACAAGTGCGGCAAGCTCCTCTGCTGGCAGGGCGCGATCGGAATCGGTCTGCGTCACGACCACGCGGGGGAACGCCGGAACCAGAACGTCAACGATGCCCGCCACGTCCTTATCGGCCAGCGCGGCACACAGCAGCGTGGGGCGATTCTCCACGCACGGATCGATCTCGTCCAGCGCGCTCACAAAGTTCTCGCAGCTCTGGGGGTTATGGCAGGCGTCGATCAACTTGAGTGGATCGGTTCCCAGCACATCAAAGCGACCCGGCGTGGGGCAGCCCATAAGCGACGCATCGAGCTTGTCATGATCGAGCTCGCGACCCAGATACCCCTCGCACAGCATGATCGCACACGCGGCATTCTGCGGCTGATACGCCGGCTTAACCATGCTCGACGTATAGATGGCACGCGGCGTAGTACAGCTAAACTCCACGGTATCGCCCACGTGCTTCGGCACCTTGGTCGTGGCATGGTTCACCACCAGCGGCACAATGCCGCACTCGCAACAACGCGCATCCATCACGCGCTGAACACTCGCCTCATGCGTGCCCTCGCCCAAAACAACCAGGCGCCCAGGCTTAATAACCGCAGCCTTCTCCCCCGCAATGGCCTCGAGCGTATCGCCCAAAATGCGTGTGTGATCGAGCCCAATGCCCGTAATGGCAACGGCGACGGGATCGGTCGCACTCGTGGCGTCCCAACGTCCGCCCATACCAACCTCGAGCACGGCAACGTCCACCGCGGCCTCGGCAAACACGACAAGTGCGGCAGCCGTCAGCAGGTCAAACGGCGTAATGGAATAGGCGCGCTCCCCCGCCGCCACACGACGGGCATTCACGCGATGTCCCGCCTCAACAGCAGCAGAAACACCACGGGCAAACGACTCGTCGCTCACAACGCGCCCATCAACCTCCATGCGCTCGGGATAGCGCACCAGCTGCGGCGACGTATACAGCGCGGTCTTTAACCCCTCACCACGAAGGATGGCAGCCGAAAAACGCGTGGTCGAAGTCTTGCCATTAGTACCGGCAACCTGAATGCAATCGAAATACTCGTCCGGACGTCCCAGCTCATCAAGCATATCGACAACGGTCTCAAGCAGAGGCCCAGCATCCCCAGAAATCCGCCCCGTATCAGCAGCAAGCCCCACAGCCTCATCAAACGAAAGCAAATCAAACTCAAAAGGAACGGTATACAAGCCGGAACGCTTAGGCATTTTTAGAACCGCCATTCATAGAAAAATAAAACAGTATAGGTTGAGGATAGTCAGCGAAAACGCCTCTGATGAGCCAAGGTGCCGTGAAACAAGGGCGCATAGGGCTTATGCCCATGCGCCCGAAGTTGAACGGCAGATTGGCTATCAGAGGCGTTTGCAGCGTCGAGTCAGCCGCCGTTCGTTAGAACGGCGGAATAGGTGTCCGCAGCGGAAAGCAAAGCATCGGGACGCGCCCCCAAGTTAGACCTACGAGAAGTCAGCAACCTGAGCAGTCAAAGCCGCCAGGATCTCCTTGAGCTCAGCTGCACGGTCCCTCTTCTTCTGGACCACCGCGGGCGCGGCCTTGGCCACAAAGCCCTCGTTGGCGAGCGTCTTCTCGCAGCCGGCAAGCTCCTTCTGGGCCGCGGCGATCTCCTTCTCCAGGCGTGCCTTCTCGGCCGAAAGGTCAACCTTGCCCTCGAGCACCACAAAGACCTCGACGCCGCTATCGACCACGGCAATGCTCGCGGCCGGCTTCTCGACGTCGGTACCCATGACCAGCGAGGCGGTGTTGGCCAGCGGCTCGATGGTCGAGCGCAGGCTCTCGAGCTTCTCGATGTCCTCGGCACCGGCGCGCACGACCACGTCGAGCTCAGCCTTGGGGCTCAAGCGATAACGCGAACGCGTGGCGCGGGCGGCAGACACGACGGTACGGCACAGCTCAAATGCGCGCTCGGCGTCCTCGTCAACATACTTGGCGTAGTCGGCGGGCTCGGGCCACTTGGCGATCATGAGCGCCTCGGCGCGGTTCACGTTGCCCTCGGCGTCCAGGTCGAGCACGCTCGCCGGCATGTTGTCCCAGATCTCCTCGGTGACAAACGGCATAAGCGGGTGCATCAGGCGAATGGAGGTGTCGAGCACAAAGATCAGGTTGCGCTGCGCCTGCAGACGGCCCTCGCCCTTCAGACGGGCCTTGGTGACCTCGACGTACCAGTCGCAGACCTCGTTCCAGAAGAACTGCTGCACGCCGCGGGCCATGTCGCCAAAGGTATAGTTCTCAATACCCTCGGTGACCATCTTCACGGCCTTAGCCAGGCGGCTGAACATCCAGGCGTCGGCCGGCGTCTCCACGACGGGCTCGCCGGGCGTGTAGCCCTCCATGTTCATAAGCAAAAAGCGGCTGGCGTTCCAGATCTTGGTCACAAACGACTTGGCCTGGTCGGTGCGCGGGCTGTCGATGAGCTTCTTGGTCTTCTTGTCGATGTTCGCGTCGAACTTAACATCCTGATTGTTGGTGCACAGCGTGAGCAGGTTGTAACGCATGGCATCGGCGCCGTACATGCCAATGAGGTCCATGGGGTCAACGCCGTTGCCCTTGGACTTGGACATACGGCTGCCGTCCTTGGCCAGAATCGTCGGGTAGATGACGACGTCCTTAAACGGCACCTCGTCCAGGAAGTACAGCGAGCTCATGACCATGCGGGCGACCCACAGCGCGATGATATCGCGTGCGGTGACGAGCGCCGTCGTGGGATGATGGCCCTCGAGCAGCTCGGGCTTTTGCGGCCAGCCCTGCGTGGCGAAGGTCCACAGCTGCGAGCTGAACCAGGTATCCAGCACGTTCTCGTCCTGATGCACGTGATGACCGCCGCACTTGGGGCACACGTCGGTGTCCTCGGTCAGGGCGTCCTCCCAGCCACAGTCCTCGCAGTAGAACACGGGGATGCGGTGGCCCCACCACAGCTGGCGGCTGATGCACCAGTCCTTGAGGTTCTCCATCCAGGTGGTGTAGGTCTGCGTCCAGCGCGCGGGGTGGAAGGTGACCTTGCCGGAGTTTACGGCGTCGAGCGCCGGCCCCTTGAGCTTGTCGACGGCGACGAACCACTGCTCGGACAGCCACGGCTCCAGGGCGGAGTCGCAACGGTAGCAGTGCATGACGGAGTGATCATGCTCCTCGACGTGGTCGAGCAGGTCGTGCTCCTCGAACCACTTGATGACGGCCTCGCGGCACTCGTCGCGGTTCATGCCGGTGAACTCGCCGTAGCCCTCGACGACCACCGCGTGCTCGTCGAAGATGTTGATCTGCGGCAGGTCGTGGGCCTGACCCATGGCGTAGTCGTTGGGGTCGTGGGCCGGGGTGACCTTAACGAAGCCGGAGCCAAAGTTGGCGTCGACATGCCAATCCTCAAAGATGGGAATCTCGCGGTTGACGATCGGCAGCATGACGGTCTTGCCCACAAAGGCGGCCTTCGCGGGGTCCTTCGGGGAGACGGCAACGCCCGTGTCGCCGAGCATGGTCTCGGGGCGCGTGGTGGCGACGACGATGTAGTCCTGGCCATTGACCGGCTCGGTCAGCGGGTAGCGCAGGTGCCACAGGTGGCCCTTCTCGTCCTTATACTCGGCCTCGTCGTCCGAGATGGCGGTGGTGCAGTTGGGGCACCAGTTGACGATGCGCTTGCCACGGTAGATCAGGCCGTCATGGTACCAGTCGCAGAAGACCTTACGCACAGCCTGGGCGTAATCCTCGTCCATGGTGAAGCGCTCGTTGTCGAAGTCGACGGAGCAGCCCATGCGCTTGATCTGCTCGACGATGATGCCGCCGTACTCGTGGGTCCAGTCCCAGCAGGCGTCGACAAACTTATCGCGACCGATCTCCAGGCGGCTGATGCCCTCGCTCTTGAGCTTCTTGTCGACCTTGGTCTGCGTGGCGATACCGGCGTGGTCGGTGCCCAGCACCCAGCGCGTGGACTTGCCGCGCATGCGGGCCATACGGATGATGGCGTCCTGGATGGAGTCGTCGGTGGCGTGGCCCATGTGGAGCTTGCCGGTCACGTTGGGAGGCGGAATGGTGACGGTGCAATCGCCCACGCCCTCGCGGCGCTTGTAGTAGCCGCCGTCGAGCCACTTCTGCAAGATCGCCGGCTCGTTGGTCGACGGATCGTAGTTCTTGGGCATTTCTTCCATATATCTCTCCCTTGCCCGTCGGGGAGGAATGTAGGCCCGATTTTCGCTCGGTCAGGTCCTGGGCTCGCTCGAAGACCACATTAAGTGGTCTTCGGCTCGTGCGGAATCTACGAAAATCGGGCCTACATTCCTCCCCTTAGGTATCGATTACTTCAGTCTGAATGACTTCGCTGAGGCTTAAACAAACACACAGAATAACACAGGTAGTTGGGTGTTTTGCGTATATATAAAATAGCCTCCGACCGCGGATGGTCGGAGGCTATCGACAAAGACGTTTTGACAGGTTTTAGCCGTAGATGCGCTGGGGCTGCTCTTCGCCCTTTACGGAGGCTTCGGTCACGATGACCTTGGAAACGCCCTCCTCGCTGGGCAGGTCGAACATCGTCTGCTGCAGCACGTCCTCGCAGATGGAGCGCAGGCCGCGGGCGCCGGTCTTGCGGGCGAGCGCCATGCGGGCGATCTCGTGCAGTGCGGCATCCTCAAACTCAAGCTCAACGTCCTCGAGCTGGAACATCTTGCGGTATTGACGCACCACGGCGTTCTTGGGCTCGGTCAGGATCGACACCAAGTCGTCCTCGTCGAGCGCCTGCGTCTGGGTGACGACGGGCGTACGGCCCACGAACTCGGGGATCATGCCAAAGGCGTTGAGGTCCTGCGGGAGCACCTGGCGCAGCAGGTCGTTCTCGTCGACCGAGGTGGGGCCGGCGATCTCGGAGTTAAAGCCTACGCCCTTGTTGCCAACGCGGTCGGCGATAATCTTATCCAAACCCACAAAAGCACCGCCGCAGATGAACAGGATGTTAGTCGTGTCGATCTGAAGCAGCTCCTGTTGGGGATGCTTGCGGCCGCCGGTGGGCGGAACGCTGGCCACCGTGCCCTCAAGAATCTTAAGCAGCGCCTGCTGAACGCCCTCGCCCGAGACATCACGGGTAATGGAGAGGTTCTCGGCCTTGCGGGCGATCTTGTCGATCTCGTCAACGTAGATAATGCCCACCTGAGCGCGCTCAATGTCGCCATCGGCAGCATTGATGAGCTTAAGCAGGATGTTCTCCACGTCCTCGCCCACGTAGCCAGCCTCGGTGAGCGCAGTGGCGTCGGCGATGGCAAACGGCACCTCGAGGATGCGCGCGAGCGTCTGGGCCAACAGGGTCTTGCCGGTACCGGTGGGGCCGAGCAGCAGGATGTTGGACTTGGCGAGCTCTACCTCGTCCATATCGTCGTCGAACTGCGAGCCCATGCCGTCGTCAAAGGCAGACACCGCGGCGCCGCCCTCGATCACGCGGCGATAGTGGTTGTACACGGCCACCGACATGGCGCGCTTGGCGTCCTCCTGACCCATAACATAGGCCGAAAGCTCGTCATAGATCTCGTGCGGCGTCGGCACGTGCGTGATGACCTGACGGTCGTCCTCGAGCTCAAAGCCCTCGGCCTCGGGGTCCACGGCGGGCTGGGATGCAGCCTGGCCGTGGTCGTTGAGGAAGCCCGGCAGCTTGCCGTTGCGGGCAGCGTCCATAAAGTCCGAAGCCAGCGACTCCTCAAGGATCTCGGAGCAGGCGGCAACGCACTCGTCGCAGATAAAGATGTTGGTCGGACCCTTTACAAGGCGGCGAACCTGCCCCTGCTCTTTTCCGCAGAAGGAGCAGCGGATGGGGTTGCCATTCTCGTCAAAGTTGTCCTGCATGTTTCCTGCCATCCTAGGCGTCCTTCGCGGCGAGATCGCGCGAGGTGACGATACGGTCGATCAGGCCGTAGTCGAGGGCCTCGGCAGCGGTCAGGTAGTTGTCGCGCTCGGTGTCGGCCTGGACCTTCTCGATCGGCTGGCCCGAGGCATCGGACAGGATCTGGTTGAGCTCGCGGCGGGTCTTCTTGATCTCCTCGGCCACGATCTCGATCTCGGTCTGCTGACCCTGGGCACCGCCGCTGGGCTGGTGAATCATGACCTTGGAGTGCGGCAGGCAGAAGCGCTTGCCCTTGGCGCCGGCCGAAAGCAGCACGGCAGCCATAGACGCGGCCATACCGACGCAGATGGTGGAGACCTGCGGCTTGATGAAGTTCATGGTGTCAAGAATCGCCAGGCCAGAGTAAACCTCGCCACCGGGCGAATTGATGTAGAGCGAGATATCCTTCTCGGCATCCTGGCTCTCAAGATGCAGCAGCTGGGCAACGACCAGGTTGGCGCTGACGGAGTTGATCTCCTCGCCCAAGAAGATGATGCGGTCGTTGAGCAGGCGCGAATAGATATCGTAGCTGCGCTCGCCGCGCGGCGTCTGCTCGATAACGTATGGCACGAGGGCGGAATCGAACTTAGCGATCATACGCATCTCCATTTCTCTTACGGACCAATAGTGGCTCTAGACAAACGTACGGTGCCCGCATGCTATGCATTGGCTGGCACCGTACGAAGCAACCGGATAACCGGCTTATAACTTTACCCCATCACGGGCACATACATGCGCTCGCGTGCAAGGTGGCGAGAATTACTCGGCGTCCTTGGCGGTCTCGTCGACCTCAGTCACCTTGGCGTTCTCGACCAGGTGATCGACGGCCTTGGAGCGACGGATGGACTCGCGGACGGCAGGCATGCGGCCATCGGCGATGAACTCGGCCTTGGAAGCCTCGACGTCCTTGACGCCAGCCTTCTCGAACTCGGCGTTGATGTCGTCCTCGGTGACCTCAATCTTGAGCTCACGGGCGAGAGCGTCGAGCGCCAGGGACTCACGGGCAACATCGTTGGCCTGCTTGTGCAGGTCGCCGATGAACTGCTCCATGGTCAGGCCGGAAGCGGGCAGCCAGGTGTCCAGCGTCATGCCGCGGGCAGCGAGGTTGGACAGGAAGTTCTGGCCAAGCTCCTCAAAGACGGACTGCTCGTAGTCGGCGTCCATCTCGTCGAGCTGCAGGCGCTCGGCGAGAGCGGAGACGCAACGGTTCTCCTTCTCGGCCGGGAGGCGGGAAGCCTTGTCCTGCTCGATCTCGATCTTGATGGCGTCGCGCATAGCGTCGATGCTGTCGAAGCCAAAGTCAGACTTGACGAGCTCGTCGGTGAGCTCGGGGGTGTTGCGGACCTTGATGCCCTTGACGGTGACCTCGACGGTGTGGGTCTCGGCCTCCTCGCCCTCCTCGGCCTCGTCGGTCCAGGTGACGGACTTGACGTCGTCAACGTTGGCGCCGATCAGAGCCTCGTTGAACTCGGCGGGGTTGCTGTCGCTACCGGCGATGAGCATACGGCCCTCGGCGGCAAAGTTGTCGGCGTTCTCGACGGCCTTGAGGTCGACGGTAACGTAGTCCTCGGACTCGACAGCGCGGCCCTCGACGTCCTCGAAGGTGGCACGGTAGTTGAGGAGCATCTCGACCTGGTTGTTGATCTCGGACTCGGTGACCTCCGCAGGGGGCATCTCGATCTCGACAGCGTCGAAGGAGGAGAGCTCAGCGGCGGGACGCAGGGAGAACTCGACGGTGTAGGTGTAGTCCTCGTGATCCTTGGCGAGGTCGAGCTCCTTGTAGTCACCGCTCTTGGTGGGGACGATGTCCAGCTCGTTGAGGACGGCGGGCTCGTTGGCGGCGATCAGGTCGTTGGTGGCCTGAGCGAGGGTAGCCTCGGCGCCAAGAGCGGAATCGATGACCGGACGGGGAGCCTTGCCGGCACGGAAGCCCGGGAAGCGGTACTTCTTGGCGGTGTCCTTGTAGGCCTTCTTGATCGCGGCGTCGACGTCGGCGGCCGGGATGGTGACCGTAGCGGTGAGCTTGGCGTCCTTGACGTCAGAAGCGGTGATGTTCAACACGTTCCTCCTCATACTGCCCAGCTTATCTGAGGTGCTGGTACCTTTATGCAACAAAGAGTCGCGACGGCCGAAGCCGACGCAGATGCGTTGGTGCGGGCGAAAGGACTCGAACCTTCACGGGAATCCCACCAGAACCTAAATCTGGCGCGTCTACCAATTCCGCCACGCCCGCATGAGCGCACAGACTAGGAATGATAGCAGATACGAACGACAAGCGCACGCACACGTTTTACAGGCTCACGACCTCACCACGAGTGCGAAAGGCGGGGCGAGTTGCCCCGCCCCGCCCATTACGACTTGTTCGCCGACCCGCTACTCCCCCAGCAGGGCCTTCTCGGGCGTGATCGGCAGCGAGCGCACCTGGTGGCCGGTGGCGTGTGCCACAGCCGAGGCCACGGCGGCGAGCGGCGTGTTAATGACGACCTCGCCGATCGACTTGGCGCCAAACGGGCCCGTAGGCTCGTAGCTCGGCTCAAAGGCCACGCGAATACTGCCGATGTCCAGGCGCGTGGGCAGCTTGTAGCTCATAAAGTTGCCGGTGCGCAGGCGGCCGCGGTCGTCGTGCTCGACGATCTCGTAGAGCGCGTGGCCGATGCCCTGGGCAATGCCGCCCTCGGCCTGGACGCGCGCGAGTGCCTCGTTGATCACGGTGCCGCAGTCCACAGCCGCCGCGTAGTCCACCACAGTCACCTTGCCGGTGGCCTTGTCGACCTCGACCTCGGCAATGCCGGCCATAAACGGCGGAGGCGAAACGGGCAGGCAGGCAGAAGCATGCGAGGTGAGCGCGTCGCCGCCCGCGATGTTCTTGACGCACAGGTTGGCAAAGTCGCGCAGCGTGAGGTAGCGGTTCTGCTCGCGCGCGGCGCGCTCGTCGGACAGACGCACGTACTGGCCATCGAAGACCACGTCGGCGGCGTCCACATCCCACATCTGGGCGGCCTTGGCACAAATCTTCTCACGCAGCTCGGTCGCGGCGTTCTTGGCGGCAAGGCCCGTCACGTAGGTACCGGAGCTCGCGTACGAACCGGCGTCGAACGGCGACACGTCGGTGTCCACGCCGCGCACCACGATCAGCGAGCTCTCCACGCCCAGCTCCTCGGCGGCAATCTGCGCCAGGATCGTGTCGACGCCCATGCCGTTATCGGTGGCGCCGGTGCCGATGGTAATGAAGCCGTCCTCTTCCAGGCGCATGTCGATGCCGGCGATATCAACGTTGGAAATGCCCGAGCCCTGCATGGTGAGCGCACAGCCCAGAGCACGCACGCGGTCGCCCAGGTCCACAGCCAGCGGCTTGTCGCGCCAGCCAATCATGTCCATCGCGCGCAGCAGGCAGCGGTCGAGCGCGCAGGCGTTGAGCTTCTCGTTGTAGTACTGCGGCATGATCTCGCCCTCGCGCACGATGTTCTTAAGGCGCAGGTCGGCGGGGTCCATGTGCAGCATGTCGGCAAGCTCGTTGACGGCGCTCTCCACGGCAAACTGGCCCTGGGTGGCACCGTAGCCGCGATACGCGCCGCCGCGGTTGGTATTGGTGTAGACGGCGTCCCAGCTAAAGCGGCTCGCCTTCACGTGGTTGTAGATGGGCAGGCTCTTGTGGCCCGACAGGCCGATCGTCGTGGTAGCGTGCTCGCCGTACGCACCGGCGTTGGACAGCGTATGCAGATCGATGGCCGTGATGGTGCCGTCGTTCATGGCGCCCAACTTGACGGTCATCTGCATCTGGTGGCGCGAGTTGCCCGCGGTGATGGTCTCCTCGCGGGTGTAGCAGCAGTAGCTCGGACGGCCAGTCTGCTGGGTGACGAACGCCACGAAGATCTCGCAGCAGCCCGTCTGCTTGGAGCCAAAGCCGCCGCCGATGCGCGGCTTAATGACCTGCACCTGCGACTGCGGAATGTCGAGCGACTGCGCGACCATGCGGCGCACGTGGAAGGGCACCTGCGTCGAGGTGGTCACGGAGATGCGCCCAAACGCGTCGGTCGTCGCGAAGGCGCGGAAGGTCTCCATGGGCGCGGTCTGCGTGGCCTGGCTGGTGTAGGTGCGCTCAAAGACGATGTCGCTCTGGGCGAAGGCCTCGTCCAGGTCGCCAAAATCGCTGGTACCGCTGCACACCAGGTTGCGCGGGACATCGCCGCCCTGCGGGAACATAAAGGTCACGTCGCCCTCGGGGTGGACCACGATATCGTTATCGAGTGCCTGGGTAAAGTCGAGCAGGGGCTCGAGCACCTCATAGTCGATCTTGATGAGCTTGAGCGCCTTGTCGGCAGCCTCCTCGGTCTCGGCAGCGACGATCGCCACCTCCTCGTTTTGGTAGCGCACAAGGTTCTCGAGAATCAAACGGTCGTAGGGACTCGGCTGCGGATAGCTCTGACCGGCGATAGTAAAGCGGCGCTTGGGCACGTCCTCGTAAGTGTAGACGCCCACGACGCCGGGCACCTTCAGGGCGCGCGACGTATCGATGGAGCGGATCTTGGCGCGGGCATAGGGGCTGCGCTTGAGTTTGACGATGAGCGCGCCGGCGGGCACCATATCGCCCGTGTAGACGGGACGGCCCTCGAGCAGCGCCTTCGAGTCCTTCTTGGGCTGCTTATGGGTGATCTGCTTGTACGAGACACCGTCGCAGCTGGTGTCGTTGACCGGCAGTTCGGGCATCTCAAAGCCCACCTGCACGCCGGACTCGTTGAGGAAGCGGACAATGGCGCGCAGCTGGCTCTCGTAGCCGCTGCAACGGCAGAGGTTGCCGGCGAGCTGGCGCGACAGCTCCTCGCGCGTGGCGACGAGGCTCGGGTCCTCCTTGGCGGCGCGGGCAAGCGCCAGCACGTTCATGATAAGGCCGGGGGCGCAAAAACCGCACTGCTCGGCGCCTTCGGCAGCCATCGCGCGGGCAAGCGCCTCGGACTCGGCCTTGAGACCCTCGAGCGTGGTGATGGTGTGGCCCTCAACGCGGGCGGCGGGAACCGAGCAGCTCAGCACCGGGTCGCCGTCGAGCCACACCGTGCACAGGCCGCAGTTGGTGGTCTCGCAGGCGCAGCGCACCGACGCACAGCCCTGCTCGCGCAGCAGCGCAAAGAGCATAGTGTCGGGGGCAATCTGAACCTTGACCTTACGGCCGTTGAGCGTAAAGGAAAGATCGATGAGTTTGGTAGCCATTAGCGCACCTCGCTAGAATCGACGCCGGGCACGCGGCGGCAGGAATACTCGTCCGTGGCAAACTTAGGAATCTGCACGGTCTCGAGCTCGCGGGCAAGCGCGGCAGAAAGCTCGATGCCGGCGGCACGACGCACAGCCTGGACGGCGAGCGGTGCCGAGATGCGACGGCGGTACTCGACCGAGCCCCACAGGTTGGTTCCGTAGCTCAGGGCACGCACGGATGCAGCAAGGGCGCGAAGCTCGTCCTCGGAAGGCTGCTCGCTGGAAAGGCCACATGCCTCGCCCTGCAGCAAGGTAGCGCGCAGCGGGCGGGCGCCCACGGTGACGTGCCAGCTGTTGTCCCACCAGGCGGCGGTGACGTTTAAGGAGGGGAAGTCGGTCGCGGCCTTGCGCACGGCCTCATAGCTCGCGCGGTAATCGTGCTTGACGACCACGACATGCTCGATCACGTCACGTACGTAGCCCATGTCCACGAACTCCGCGAGCGGCACGCGACCGGCGCCCGTCAGCTCAACATAGGAATCGAGCGCCAGGAAAGCCGAGAGCACGTCCGAGAAGCCAAAGCGGCCGTAGATGCTGCCGCCCACCGTAGCGGTATTGCGCAGCTGCACACCCACGATGTCGTGGACGGCGAACTCAAAGACATTGTTGACAAGCGCGTTGAGCCCGGCATGGCGCTCGAGCTGGCGCAGGGTGCACATGGCACCGATGCGAAACTCGGTCTCGGTCTCCTCGATCTGATCGAGTCCGCAGGCCGAAAGGTCAATCGCCGTCGCGACGCGACGCGAACCCAGGCGCATCCAAATGCCACCGCCCACAATCTTGTTATTGCGGTTCTTCTGTAAGAGCTCATAGGCTTCGGCCGCGTTTCCAACACGGACGTAGGTACCGAACTTGAGCACGTTCTCCCCCATCTCTTCACTTGTCCAGTACCTTTAAGTGTACCAAACGAGGGGGCACAGCTCGTGTCGGGACAAAATGAACCGTTTTCCTCCGTCGCATGCGGATCAAAAAAGGCTCCCAGCCAAGATGACTGGGAGCCTTCTGCGATGCTATGTCGAGCGACAATTTAGCAGACGCCCTGGGCGAGCATGGCGTCGGCGACCTTCAGGAAGCCGGCGATGTTGGCGCCCATGACGAAGTTGCCCTCCTCGCCGTACTCCTTGGCGGTGTCGTCCACGTTGTGGAACATGCCGCGCATGAGCTGCTCGAGCTTGCCGTCGACCTCCTCGAAGGTCCAGGACAGGTGCTCGGCGTTCTGGCTCATCTCCAGGCCGGACACGAGCACGCCACCGGCGTTGGCAGCCTTGCCGGGCATAAAGGCGACGCCGTTCTCCTGGAAGTAGGTCGTGGCCTCGATGGTCGTGGGCATGTTCGCGCCCTCGCCGACCACCTTGCAGCCGTTGGCGACGAGCGCCTGGGCGTCCTCGAGCAGCAGCGTGTTCTCGCGAGCGCAGGGCAGCGCGATGTCGCAGGGAAGCTGCCACACGCCACGGCCGTCGCCCTCGTGCCACGTGGCATTGGGCTTCTCGTCGACGTACATAGCGAGCGTGACGCCCTTGTCGTGGCCAGAGCGCTTCTTGTTATAGACATGCTCGAGCACGGTGTAGTCGATGCCGTCGGGGTCCTCGACCCAGCCGTGGGTGTCGGAGCAGGCCAGCACCTTGCCGCCGAGCTGGGCGACCTTCTGGACCGCGTAGATGGCGACGTTACCGGAGCCGTGAACGACGACGTTCTTGCCCTCGAAGGACTCGCCGCGGCTCTTGAGGTACTCGTCCACAAAGTAGACCAGACCGTAGCCGGTGGCCTCGGTACGGGCGAGCGAGCCGCCAAAGGAGAGGCCCTTGCCGGTAAGGACGCCGGTCCACTCGTTGGTCAGGCGCTTGTACTGACCGAACATGTAGGCAACCTCGCGGCCGCCAACGCCCAGGTCGCCGGCGGGAACGTCGGTATTGGGGCCAATATGGCGATAGAGCTCGGTCATGAAGGACTGGCAGAAGTGCATGATCTCGTTGTTGGACTTGCCCTTGGGGTCAAAGTCGGAGCCGCCCTTGCCGCCGCCCATGGGAAGGGTGGTCAGGCTGTTCTTGAGGATCTGCTCCAAGCCCAGGAACTTGAGCATACCCAGGGTGACCGTCGGGTTAAAGCGCAGACCGCCCTTGTAGGGTCCAATGGCAGAGTTGAACTCGACACGATAGCCGCGGTTGACCTGGACCTTGCCCTGGTCATCGACCCAGGGGACACGGAACATAACGATGCGCTCGGGCTCGACGAGGCGCTCAAGCAGGGCGGCCTCCTCGTACTCGGGATGGGCGTCGAGCGCCGGCTGGATGGTGCCGAGGATCTCGGTCGCGGCCTGGATGAACTCAGGCTGCTCGGGATAGCGGGCCTTGAGCTCGTCGAGAACTTTCTGCGTGTAGCTCATGCTTCCTCCAATGATAGGAAACGAAAAGTGTCGGTCGCGGCACCCTGTGCGCCGCGAACTTTATCGTGTATGGATAATATCGCACTGTTGCGGGAAAGTTTCGCATAAGCAGACGAGCAGATGTTTCGTTTTGATTACGATGCAGGTAGAGGCGTTTTTGAGTGCCTGACGTGCAAAACCCGTGTTTCAAACCTGTTTCGTCCACGTGTTCCAAACCACCACAAAGGGGCCTGTCCCCAATGTGGTGGTGTTGGTGGTTAAAGGACGAGCTGATGGTAGTCGGCGGGAGTTATGCGGCCTTCGGTGGCGGCACGGAATACGGCGAGCGCATCGCCCGAGAACGGCATGGCCCAGCACAGCCCGCAGCCAGCGGTAATGGAGCCTGGCAATGGCATAATGCGCCCGGGCACGCCGGCATCCAGGCACAGCTGCTCGCATTCCATCACATCGAACGTGCTGTCGAACGATACGATGATCTTGCGTTCGTGGTCGAGGGCATCACCGGACGGGCCTTCGCGGTGTGCCTCACGATACGCCGCGGCGGTCGCTTCCTCTTCCGCGGTATGCCCACAGCCTCCGCAGCCGCAGGTACAGGGTTCGGACCCGTCGCAAGTGCAAGGTTCTCCCGTGTCGGGACAAATATCGTGAGACATGGCAACTCCAATCGTCTAGGCAAGCAGCTCGGCTGCCGCAAACTCTTCGGGTGTATTGACGTTTTCGAAGCAGAGCGTGGAGCCCGCGGCCTTAACGATCTGCGACTCATCCATATAACCGGCCTGAACGCGATTGATCAGGCAGCGAATGCGCTGGCGGTCGCAGGCGAGCAGCTCTTGGGCAACCGGCGCGCACGCGTCACGGCGCCAGACGGCGCAAAGCGGCTCAATTCCCCGCTCCTCGCGCGGCACGCACACGTCAAGCGCCTCGGCCTCAACACGATCGGCAAGCGCGTCGATGAGTTCCGACGAGACAAACGGCATGTCGCAGGCGGCGATAGCCACGAGCGGCAATCGGGCCGCGGCCAACGAGCTCGCGATGCCGCGCATGGCGCCGGCGGGACCGTCGACGTCCATGACTACGCGGGGGCGCAGGCCATCAAACATAAGCTTCTCAAGGTAGGCCAGCTCGCTGGGACGCGAAGTCGTCACGACCAACTCGCCGGCAACTGGCGCCAGCCGACCCAGCACGCGCTCGATGAGCGGCTCGCCGCAAAACGCCATGCGCGCCTTATCGCAGCCCATGCGCGAGGACAGCCCGCCCGCCTGGACGACACAAGAAAGATCGGCACGTCTTACGGTAGTCATACGGCAAAACACCTCCATCGACATGCTCGAAACCCGGTGCACGAAGCTAAATACAGCCGCCAAAATAGCGGCGCTACAAAAAGCTCGTGCAAAAACAAAACAGCGCCTTTGCGGCACGCAGCAAGACCGCGAGCACAAAAGCGCTGGTAGCGTATGGCGGGAACGTATGTGAATCGAACACATCCAAGACGTTTTGCACGCCTCACAACGGTTTTGAGGACCGCGGAGCCCACCGGAGCCCATCCGTTCCCAAGTGCGCCGGTATTTTACCAAACCGAGCAGCCAACCTAGCGCAGGGAGCGCAGGCCGCCGGCTTCCTTGTCGAGCACCGTAAAGCGCACGGCATCCAGGTGCTCCAAGATGCTGATGGCACGCTTGCGCGACACACCCAGGGCTTCGCGCAACACACTCGTGGTGGCAGCGCCACCGGCTGCCTCAATGGCGGCGGCAACGAGCTCGCGCGCATGGGCCTCGGCGGCAGCGGACAGGGCAACGTCGCGCTCGACCTTCACGATGGAACGGTTGAGCGAAAGCTCGCGCAGGGCACGCGTCATGGTGTCGCGATCGAGCTGCAACTGCTCGCCCACCTCGGGCAACGTCGGCGCATCGAGGCCAGCTTCGTCCAGCAAGGAAACGATGCGCTCGCAAGCCTCTCGCACCACGCGTGCCGCCGCGGCGGCCGAATGCGGATCGAATACCTCGGCGCCCTCGGCGGCGCACACGCCGCGCGAGCAGCCCTCGTAAATCAGGGCCGCGGCAACGCCTTCATCAGCGGCAGGCCACGCAGCATGGGCAACGGCGCCGGGCGTAAAGCCTGTCTCCTTGGGAGCCGCCGCGTGCATGGCTGACAGGGTCGCCGCCAGTGCATCCATCGCGGCGTCGAGCACCACGGCGTCCGCCAAGAGGTCCGCATCACCCACGGCAAGCTTGCGAACGGAGCCCTGCGCCACCAACCCGCGCAGTGCGGCATCGACCTCGCCGACACCAAGATCCAAAGCCTCGGCAACATCAATCGCCGTAACCGGCAGCGTCTGCAGCGCCAGCCAAGCGCCCACACCGCCCGCGATATCGCCGGACTCGAGCGCCGCGTACAGCACGCGTTCCCCCTCAGTAAGTTCGCGCGAACGGCGGCATCGCGACAACAGCACGCGCCCTCCACCAATAAGCATGACCGGCGAATAGGACAGCACCACGGCATGGTCGCCGGCGCGCAGCGGAAGCGGTTCCTCCAAGCGTACCTGCACCACTCGCGTCTCTCCCACCGCCATGGGGGCCTCGCCCTCCATGAACATGATGCGACCGACAACCTCGGCCGTACCCGCCATCACGTGCACACGCGCACCCGACTCGAGCACACGCGGCTTGGCTCCCTCGCGACCCAAATACGTAAACGTCATCATAAAGCGCATCGACTGGCCAAAGCGGCCCGGCACGCCGAGCATCTCACCGCGATCGAGCGCGGCGACGGCATCGCCCACCAAGTTGAGCGCCACACGCTGGCCGGGCAACGCCCGCGGCGTATCGTCATGTACCTGAATCCCGCGCACACGACAGACCGTACGCGACGGCAAAGCCATCAGCTCGTCGCCCACCGCAACCGGCGCATCATGCAACGTTCCCGTCACCACGGTACCTGCGCCCTTGATCGTAAAGCAGCGGTCGATGGGCAGACGCGGCGCGGCATCGGTGGCCTCGGCACGGGCACGGCAAGCATCCCAGCAAGCGGCAACCTGCTCGTCGAGCGCAGCCAGCAGGTCATCGATTCCCGCGCCGGTCTTGGACGACACGGGCACGATCGGCGCGTCGGCAAACACGGTATCCGAAAGAAAATCGTCCACGTCGAGCTCGGCCAGCTCAATCATTTCGCTATCGGCCAGGTCGCACATCGTCAGCGCGACCACCATGTGTGTGATGCCCAGCAGCTCCAGCACATGCACGTGCTCGCGGGTCTGCGGCATCACGCCCTCGACGGCCGAAACCACCAGCACGGCCACGTCGATACCCGTGGCGCCCTGCACCATAGCGCGCAGGTAATGCGCGTGGCCCGGCACGTCGACCAGGCCGACGATCTTGCCACTCGGCAGCGCCAGCTCGCCAAAGCCAAGCTCCACGGTCATACCGCGACGGCGTTCAACCTCCAGACGGTCGGGATTCTTGCCGGTCAGCGCCTCGATCAGTGCCGACTTACCGTGGTCAACGTGGCCCGCCGTGCCAACGATAACGGGACACTCCACCAGCGCCTGAACCTCACTCATCGAACAATCGCCTTCTCAACGCACGCGACGAGCGTCGATGCCGCCGTCTCGATATCGCGGTCGCCCACGAGCGTGCGCACATCAAACAGAATGCGGTCGTGCGAGGTGCGCGTGACGACCGGTGTGTCGAAGTCCTGGACAAGCGAGCGCTTGAGCGCGTCGACCGTCAGGCGCTCGTCAACAAGACGCACGGCAACGCACATCGTGGGCAGCTCCACGGTAGGCAGCGAGCCGCCACCGGGGGTCGACGATTCCTCGACAATCTCCAACTCAACGGCACACGGGCAACCAGCCTTATCGAGCCCGGCGACCATACGATCACTCAGCTTACGGGCACGTCGCTCCAAATGAGCCTGCGGCAGCGTAAGCATGCTGAGCACCGGAATATCGCGATGGGCAACATCGGCGCCGTCCATGTAGATGCGCAGCGTGGCCTCGAGCGCCGTGAGCGCCAACTTGCCCGGGCGCAGGGCGCGCATAAGCGGATGCGACCCACAGGCCTGGACCAGATCGCGACGTCCCATGATAATGCCCGCCTGTGCGGCTCCGAGCAGCTTATCGCCCGAGCAAGACACCAGATCGAGCCCCACCGCGACCGAAACCGGTGTGGGCTCCTCGCCGCCGCGCACCAAGATGTCGTCGGGCAGCAGCGCGCCCGAACCCTGGTCCTCGTAGAACAGCAGGCCATGCTTGTGAGCAAGCGCCGCAAGCTCCCGAGAGCCCACCTCCTCGTGGAAACCCTCAATGCGATAGTTAGAAGGATGGACCTTGAGGATCATCGCCGTATCGGGCGTGATGGCGCGCTCGTAGTCGCCCAGATGCGTGCGGTTGGTGGCCCCGACCTCGACGAGCTTGGCACCCGAAGCCGCCATGACATCGGGGATGCGGAAGCTGCCGCCGATCTCGACAAGCTCGCCGCGGCTCACGATGACCTCTTTGCCCGCGGCATGGGTGGCAAGCACCAGCAGCACCGCGGCGGCATTGTTGTTGACGACCAGCGCGTCCTCGGCACCGGTGAGCGAGCGGATCAGTTGCGCGGCATGCTCCTTGCGCGACCCACGCGAGCAGGTGTCCACGCTGTACTCGAGCGTGCTGTAGCCGCGCGCGACCTCGGCCACGGCCTTTGCCGCCGACTCCGCAAGCGGGGCGCGGCCCAAGTTGGTATGGATAACCACACCCGTGACGTTGACGGCGGGACGCAGGCTCGGCAGCGCGGAGCGATGCGCACGCCACTCGATGGCCGAGGCCAGCTCGCGCTTGGAACGCGGGGCGGCACCGGCACGAATCGCGGCGCGCTCCTCGTCGAGCTCGGCCGTCACGGCAGCATGGACCACCGCGTCGCAGGTCTCCCCCGCCGCCTTCACTACCGGCCACTCGGCAAGCAGCTCGTTGACGGAAGGAATGGCACGCAGGCGGGCGCGCACCTCATCGGACATGTTCTGGCTATCGCTCATGTGCAGCCTTTCAAAAGAAACGTGGATCAGTCGAATACATCAGCTGAGTCAATTACTCGTCATTATCCCCGCGCGCGACAATCTTTTCCACGCGAACGGCGTTTTCCTGAGTGAGCGCGGCACCCGTCAACGGGTCCCAACGCAACGGCGTATGGTCGAGCGGGCCCACGCCCAAGGCTTGAGCGCCACCGGTATCGGCGCCAACCGAACGCCCACCGGGGGCGGCCGAAGTGAAGATGCACGCCGGATGCAGATACGGCGTCGTCTCCACGCGCACGCGATCGCGGCCCAAGTCGCTCACGAGTTCGACGACCTCGCCATTGGCGATACCCATGTGCGCAGCGGCATCGACATTCATCTGCACGGCATCCAGGTCCGATCCAGCCTCGGCGGCACCGACTGCCGCGAGCCTGCGCGAGGTATGCGACTCAAAGGGCCGGTTACCGCTAATGAGGCGAAACATCCCCGGGCCAGGCTCCACCATGGGAGCGATCCAGTTGGGTACACGACCCAAGCCGGCTCGTTCCCATACGTCGCTTGCCAGCGCAATTTTGCCGCCATCCAGGGGAATCGCCGGCTCGCCCGTACGCGACGGCAACGCAACACCCGTGTCGGCCCAGCCGCGCTCCTTGAGCTCGTCCAGATCGATCCCAAAAGGCGCCACCTGGGCAGCCGCCAGGTCGTCAGACGTAAACTGGAAGTACTCGCCAGCCCCACATGCCTGCGCCAGACCGGCAAAAATCTCCCGACCGGGACGCGTGTCGTCATGCTGCACGGGCAACACGGCATTGCGGTAGAACAGGCGCGCGTCGTTGCGGCCCACGACCGTACCCGCGCCGCGGTCGGCCTCCAGATACGTCACGTCGGGCAGCACGAAGTCAGAAGCACGCGCCGTCTCGGACCAGCGAATATCAATCGTCACGAGCAGGTCAAGTTGTTCCAGAATCGATAGCCACGCCCCGGCGTTGCCATAGCCCGCACCGGGATTACTGGCATAGACGATGAGCCCACGCAAATCGCCGGCCAGTATCGACTGACCGATGGTCGTGCACAGCCCGCGCTCGGGGTCGACCAGCGGATAGCGTTCGGACCCCAACTTGGGCTCACGCGGCATCGACGGCATCGCGAAGCGCGCAGGGTCCAAGTCGCCCAGCGCAAGCGGCGTGGGCGGATTGAGCGCGCCGCCCGCATGTCCAATACAGCCCAGCAGCACATCGACCAGACAAATCGCGCGCGCAGTCTGGGTGCTGTTGGCATACGCGATGCCAATGCCGCCATGAAAACCGGCGTCCACCACGGCAGCGGGCGCGGCGGCAGCTAGATCGCGCGCCGTGGCGGCGATCTCTGCGGCCGGCACGTCGCACATCGACTCGGCCCACTCGGGCGTCCAAGCACGGGCCGCCTGCACCAGCTCGTCAAAACCCGTGGTATAGCGGGTCACGAACTCGTGATCATACAGGTCCTCGGCAATCAACACATGTGCGATACCCAGCAGCAAGGCCAGGTCGCAGCCCGGGCGCACACGCAGCCAGCGGTCGGCAAGCGCAGCCGAGCCGCTGCGCCGGGGGTCGACCACGATAATCTTCGCCCCACGTCGACGGGCATCGTTGAGCGCATCAATGGCCCCCATCGTCGACGAATCGACAATGGAACGCCCCAAATACATGATGCAATCGGTATGCGCCAGGTCGGAGGCGGGACTGTAGCCCAGGCTGTGCTCCCAACCGGTAAGTCGGCTTACCTCGCAGGCACCGTCGGCACCGTATACGTTGGGCGAGCCCAGCGCATGCATAAAACGATGCGCCCAGTAGCGGTCGAACGAGGGTACGCCGAGCGTCATGCCCAGCGAACGAGGCCCGCGCTCGTCAACAATCTCCCCAAGGCGCGCCGCGATCTGCGCGAACGCCTCATCCCACGAAATCGCATCGAACCCCGAGCCATCAGCTCGTCGGCGCATGGGATGCAAAATCCGGTCACGCTCGTCAAACGGCATTGCCAGGCGATGCCGTCCGCGGGCGCAGAGGGCACGCGCCGCGCACGGATGCCCCGGCACCGGCAACTCGGCCACCACGCGACCGTCCTCAACGTGTGCCGCAAAGGCGCAATCGGCATAGCATCCCCCGCATGTGGTCACCACGGCGCGACCGTCACGCTTAACAGCAGATGCCATCTCGATTACCCCTTTCATCAGCCAAACACAACAGGCCAAAAGCCCGGCAACGAGCCCCAGACCCAAAAAGCCTCCCGCACGGCAATGCCCCGCGGGAGGCCCAACGTCAAACAGACGATACCTTACGCCTCGGACTTCTTGGCGTAGATAAACCAGTAGCCGAGCGCGACAAGAACCGCGCCGCCCACGATGTTGCCAAGCGTAGCGGCGGACAGGTTAAACGCAATGCCCGCGGCGTTGAGTGCATCGGCGCCGGCGACCTTGGCACCATAGCCGCACGCGTGCATCACGGCACCCATGGGCAAAAAGTACATGTTGGCAACGCAGTGCTCAAAACCGCAGGCCACAAAGGCGGCGATCGGCAGCAGAATGCCCACGACCTTATCGACCACGGTCTTGCCGGCGGTACCGATCCACACGGCAAGGCACACAAAGATGTTGCACAGGATGCCGCGGAAGAAGATCGTCACCCAGTCGATCGTCACCTTGCCGGCGGCGACGCTCACCATGGAGTTGGCGACCGCCTCGCCGTTGAGCTTATAGATGCCGGCCATGTACACCAAAAAGACGATGAACAGGGCGCCGACAAAGTTACCGACCCATACGACGACCCAAGCCTTGAGCATCTGGACCAGGGTGATCTTTTTTCTCTTGAGCGCGCAGACCATAAGCGAATTGCCGGTAAACAGCTCGGCGCCGCACACCAGCACCAGCACCAGGCCCAGACAAAAGCACAGGCCGCCCACGACGCGCTGGGCGCCCCAGCCCAGCGTGCTATCGCTCAAGAACACGGTAAAGAACAGGCCGCCGAAGGCAATGAACGCGCCGGCGAACATTGCCAACAGAAAGGCCTTTGCGACCGGCAGGTTGGCCTTGGTCACGCCGGCGGCCTCGGTCTTGGCCTCGATCGCGGCGGGCGCCAGGCAATCGGGAGCGGGGTACTCCACCTTGAAATCTGCCATGTCAATCACTTCTTTCCTAATCAGCAGGGACAAGCGCTCCTATTGCTCTTGCCCCAAGCGGACAAAGTGGGAAAAGTCGTTGGCGGCCACGGCGTCATACACGGCGTCGACGGCGTCAAAGACTTCCGGGGACATGGGGCTGTAGAACTCCGTGTCGCCCGGCTGAATCCCAACGAAGACGATATCATCACACGATTGCTCAATCTCTTCGATCAGAATCGACAAAGGAAGCGAATGCGTGGTGAACATCGACTTACGGGCCACATCGCGCTTGTCGAGCAAGCGGATGGACCCGACGGGCAGTGCCATGTCGGCGGCATCGACCAAGACCAGGCGAGGCGGACGCTCGCGCTTGACCTCGATGATGTCGTCCTCGGGCGTTTGGCCACCGTCGATGGTGTACCAACCGGCGATGGGTGCGTCCTCCATCTTTTTGGAGAGCACGGGGCCGGCGGCATCGTCGGCGCGCAGCACGCTTCCCGCCGTGAGCACGATACCCGCAAACGGGGCGCCGTTCACACGACCGTCTACAACGCGACCCATTACTGCAACCTTCCCGTCAGATACACGCCCGACACATCGCGCACGCGCTCAACCAGATCGCGAAACTTCATTAAGAACGCGACCTGCTGGGCATGCAGGCCAAAGTCGTCGTCGAACACCGAGATCCCGGCCTTGGCCGACCCGCGAAAACCGCGCTCGTCGAGCAGCGCATCGCAGGCCTCGAGCAGCGACGGCACCGCCGCCTTGTCGAGCTGGCACTCGCCAAAGGAGCGGATGGCCTCGAACTTGGTCTTGGCCTCCCCCTCCGACAGCGCGTCGACGAGCGAATAGAACACATCCACCGGCACCGACAGGCGCGGCTCAAAGCAGTCGAGTACGCCGGTGTGGTGGCCCACGGCGAGCGTGTAGTACAGCACGTCGCAGGCCTCCTGGGGAACGTCTTCCTCGGTCTCCACAAACTTACGTGTGAGCTCATAGAAGACCACCTGGTCGGGCGTATGGCCCAGGCAGGGGTCGACGACGCCCTCGGCGGCCTCGTCGCTTGCGCGCGAGGCATCGCCAAAGGAGCCGCCGAGCATGCCGGGGCCCGCAAAGTAGCCAGAGCGGTCCGTGAGCTCCATCTAGCGACCTCCGGCCAGCACCAGATCCTGCAGCGCCGAGTACACCTCAACGCGGCGTGGATCATCTTGCTTGTCGATGAGCAGCGCCATGGCACCGCGAATATCGCCCTTGGGCGCGCCCTCGAGCGTATCCATAAACTCGTTGGCCAGGTCGCGGCCGTAACGGTAGCCGCTCATGGCGCGAGCTTCGCGCTCAATAGCAACGCGCAGCTTGTACGGCACGCCGGGGTGCAGGATATCGGCCTGCTCGCCGGCGGCCTCCACCGTGGTCTCGGCATGGAGCTTTTGGTCCAGCAGGCCGAGCGCCATAGCAAAGCCGAAGATGGTCTGCGCAGGGCTGGGCGGGCAGCCGGGGATGTAGACATCGACCGGCAGAATCTTGTCCGTGCCGCCCCAGACGCAGTAGTTGTCGTAGAAGATGCCACCGGTGCAGCCGCACGCGCCATAGGACACCACGATCTTGGGATCGGGTGCGGCCTCAAAGGCGCGCAGGGCCGGCATGCGCATGGCACGCGTCACGGCGCCGGTGTACAGCAGCACATCGGCGTGACGGGGCGAGGGCACGACCTTGATGCCAAAGCGCTCGACGTCGAAGACGGGCGTGATGGAACCAAAGATCTCGATCTCGCAGCCGTTGCAGCCGCCGCAGTCAACACGGTAGACGTACACCGAGCGCTTGATCTTCTTAAGAAGGGTCGCCTTGGCCTTCTCGATGCTCTCGTCGAGCTCGATTTTGGTCGGGCGGTACTGAAGCCGCTCGGGCAAAAGCGTGGGTTCGGCCATGGTTACTCCTCCTTCGTATCAAAATCCATGATGATGCCCTCGACCGGTGCAGGACCGGCGGGAATCTCGGGCGCATCGGGGTTGAGCTCGCGGTCGATATACTCCGGGTTCACGCCGTGGCCGCCCAGATACTCCATGCCGGGGCCCTGGGGCTCACCGGACGCAAGCGTCTCGTTGGCAGCCATGCCAGCAGCGTTGCCGGTCTTTACGGCCGAGGCGGCGCGCAGGGCGTCGAGCTCGCGCTTACACTCCTGGCACATACCGACGGTACGGGCGGCCTGCTCGGCCTCCATGCCGCCGGCCTTTTGCAGCAGACGCTTGGCGTAGTCGATCTCCTTGTGCGGGGCAAACGGCTTGCCGCAACGCGAGCAGCGCTCGAGCGTATAGACGCTCTTGCTGGTGAGGTCGTCCTTGCTCATGACGGCCAGCTCAAACTCCTCGGTGAGCTTGATGGCCTCCATGGGGCAGGCCTCCTCGCAGCGGCCGCAAAAGATGCAGCGACCGTAGTCGATCGACCAGGTGATGGTATCGGCCGCAAGGTCGGTGTCCATGCGAATGGCATCGGCCGGGCACGCCACGCCGCAGGCACCGCAGGCGATGCAGAGCTCCGCGTTGTGCTCGGGCTTGCCGCGCATATCCTTGTTGGTGGGAAACGGCGCAAACGGGTACTTAACCGTCGCGTCGCCGGCCTTGGCGTTAACCTTCCAAAGCTTCAGCATATTAGAGCGCCTCCTCATCGAGCGGAGCGGCCATGGTGCCCTCGCCCGCAAGCGGCGACTTGTCGCGCCAGACGTTCTCGAACTGCTCCTTGTCGAGCACGTGGTCGCGCTTGGCGGCAACATCGGTCACCGTCACGCGGTCGGTGCAGGAGTAGCACGGGTCGAGCGAGCCGACGATCAGCGCCGCATCGCCCACGGTGTTGCCGCGGAACATGTAGCGCAGGACCGGCCAGTTGCTGTACGTGGCGGCCTTGGCGCGCCAGCGGTAGCACTTCTGGTTATTGCCGAGCATGGCCCAGTGCACGTCCTCGCCGCGCGGCGCCTCGGTGGCACCGATGGCGTACTTGTGCGGGGTGTACTCCCAATCCGTGGTGAGGATGGGGCCCGACGGGCAGTTCTCGAGCATGGTCTCGATCATGTCGATCGAATCGTAGACCTCCTGGATGCGAACGGCGGTACGGCCGAAGGCATCGCAGGTGTCGGCCGTGGCGGCATGCATCTTCTGAATATCCGGATCGGCGTAGCCGTCGAAGGGATGGTCAAAGCGCACGTCGCGGGCATAGCCCGAGCCACGCATGAGCGGGCCGACCGGCGAGAAGTCGCGTGCGATCTTGCGGTCCAAGATGCCGATGCCGCTCGTACGCTCAATAAAGTTGGGCGTGGAGAGCAGCACGTCGACGAGCTCCTGAACCTCGGAGCGCAGCTGGTGGATGGTCGTGAGCGTGGAGAGCTTCTGCTCAGCCAAAATGTCACGACGCACGCCGCCGATCACGTTGAGGCCGTAGGTCTTGCGGTGACCGGAGAGCTTCTCGGCCAAGTCCATGGACTTCTCGCGGACGCGGAAGAACTGCTGGAAGCCGGAGTCGAAGCCCGTGTAGTGCGACGCCAGGCCAATGTTGAGCAGATGCGAGTGCAGGCGCTCGACCTCGAGCATGATAGCGCGGATGTACTGGGCGCGCGGCGGGACATGGATGCCCTGGGCGCGCTCGACGGCCTCGGCATAGGCCACCGAGTGGGCGCAGCCGCAGATGCCGCAGATGCGGTCGGCGAGGAACGTCACGGCGTCATAGTTCAGGCGCGTCTCGGCAACCTTCTCCATGCCGCGGTGCACGTAGAACAGACGGTAGTCGGCGTCGACGATCGTCTCGCCCTCAACGAACAGGCGGAAGTGGCCGGGCTCGTCAGAGGTAATGTGCAACGGGCCCATGGGGACGAGTGTGGTCTCCTTGCCCTTGGTATCGGCCAAGAACTCGTAGTTTTCCATGTCGCTCGCGGGAGCGGGACGGAAGCGGTAGTCCATGGAGTCCTTGCGCAGCGGGTACAGGCCGCTGGGCCAATCATCGGGCAGCACCAGGCGACGACGATCGGGCAGACCCTCGGGGATCAGGCCGAACATGTCGCGAAGCTCGCGCTCGCCCCACACGCAGGCGGGGACGAACGGCGTCACGGACGGGAACGTCATCTTGGCGGGATCGACCTCGGTGCGCACGGTCACCCAGCCGGGGTCCTCCCCCTCCATGGAGATGACGTAGTACACGGCGTAACGGCCGCACAGACTGCGCTCGTCGTTGCCGATGATTACGGGAATCCAGCCGTAGCGCTCGTAATACAGGTAGTGGACGGCCTCGGGCAGCTTGTCCTGCTTGACGGTGATCGTCAGCTGGTCCTCGCACTGCCATTCGACCTTCTCGATAGCGCCCGGCACTGCAGCGCGCAGGGCCTCGACGTGGCTTTCGCAGCGACGAGCGTAGTCCTTCTTTTCAGGTTCTGCCATGGTGCTAATTCACCTCACTTGTCTTGGTCTGGGAACTGAACACCATGCGGTAGAGAGGGGCCTCGTGGAGCTCTTCGACGCTCTGGTTCAAAACGACGGACGTTGCATCCTCGACGCCGCTCGTGATGGCGACCGGGGTGGCGATACCGAACCACATGACCACGATCGCGAGGGCGATCTCGGGGATGATCATGAGGGCGGGCACCTCGTGGCGCTTCATGCCCTCGGGCGCCTTGCCGAAGATGGACTTGAGCGCGATGCCGGTAAGGGCGAAGTACACGCCGGTGAGGCCGATGGCCACGAGCACGACCACCCAGATGGGACCGGACTGAACGCCGGCCACGAAGGTGAGGAACTCGGAGATGAACAGGGCGAACGGCGGGAAGGCGGCGAGCGCGAGCAGGGCGATGATGGTGAGCGCTGCCGTGACGGGAGCGATCTCGACGACGCCCTTGATCTTGTTCAGGTCGCGGGTGTGGTAGATGTGCTGGATGTTACCGGCCATGCAGAAGGCGAGCGCCTTCGTGAAGCCGTGGAAGATGCAGTGCAGCAGGCAGGCGGCGATACCGAGCGGGCCACCGATACCCAGGCACAGCGCGACCACGCCGACGTTGTCGACGGAGGAGTACGCGAAGCGGCGCTTGATATCGTCCTGCTTGAAGATGCACAGGGCAGCCACCAGGATGGACAGCGTGCCCAGGATGAGCAGGAGCGTTCGCGGATAGGTGTCGCCCACCGTGATGATGGACAGGGAGTAGAAGCGGATGATCACCAGCATGGCGCACTTGAGCAGCACGCCCGAGAGCAGCGCGGAGACCGGGCTCGGAGCCTGGGAGTGCGCGTCGGGCAGCCAGGTGTGCATGGGGAACAGGCCCGCCTTGGTGCCGAAGCCGATGACGATGAACGCGAACGCGAGGCGCACGAGCATCGGGTCGAACTGGTCGGCGTAGGGCATGATGGAGGTGAGGAAGGCGGCCTCATGCGCGTTGGGCATGATATCGGCGGCGTTCGCGTAGATGAGCAGCGTGCCGAACAGGCCGAAGGCCACACCGGCGGTGCAGACCATCGCGTACTTCCAAGACGCCTCGAGCGCCTGCTTGTTCTTGTAGATGCCCACGAGGAACACGGTCGACAGCGTAGTGGCCTCGACCGCCGCCCAGGTGAGGATGATGTTGTTGGACAGGCAGGCGAGCAGCATCGTGAAGACGAACAGGCTGAACAGCGCGTAGTACTGCTTGGTGCGCTCGGCCGGCATGGTCTTCTCCTCGATATCGATCTTGATATAGGAGATGGAGTACACGCCGGTGATGAACCCGATGATGCCTACCAGAAGGACGAAGATCGACGAGAGCGAATCGAGATGGAGCCACAGGCCCAAAGCGTCGATATTCTGCCCGCTCGAGAGCATGGTTCCCGCGGTGACGACCGAAAGGACAAGGGTCGCCGCGACGGAGATGGTGTTGAGCCCCGCGAAGACGTTGTAGGACGTCGTCTTGGGGAGCGCAGCCATAATCAGGGAGAACACGAGAGGACAAGCGAGCAGGGCGACCGTCAGCATTGAAACATCCATGGCCTACCCCTTCAATTCGGTCAGGTCGTGGGAGTCGAGCGACTTGGTGTCGTTCCAAATCCTCACGACGACGGCGGACATGATGATGACGGCGAAGATGGCGTCGGTGGCGATGCCGATCTCGATGATCTCGGGGGCCGTGGGCGCGAGCAGAGCGAGCGTCACGTGGCTACCGTTCTCCATAAGGCAGTACCCGAAGATCTGCTTGAGGATGTTGCGCTGGGAGATGATGCACGTGAGGCCGACGAAGAAGTGCGCGAAGCTGATGGCGAGGGCCGGAGTGGCCACCTCGGCGGTGGGCAGGCTCAGGCGCGTGACCACCGCGAAGCAGACGGCCACCTCCAGACCGGTGAGGATGATGGTCCAGGCCGGCTTGATGGAGGAGGTCAGCGTGCTATCGGCAGGCGAACCCATCTTCTTGTAGGCACGGTTGAGAATGAACGGAACGAGGATCACCTTGGTGACGAAGGCCGACGCGGCCCACATGAGAAGCTCGGTGGCACCGGTGGTGAGGCCCAGGGTGAGCAGCACGCCCACCAGGACAACCGACTGGATCGCGTACCACTTGATGGCGGACGGGGTGGTCTTCGAGACGACCACCATGGTGGAGGTCACGATCAGAAGACCGCCCAGGATATTGACTAACGAATAACCCATGTCCTACCTCCTAACCCATCCAACTAGAGGACAGAGGACCGGCGACGACGACCATGATCATGAGGACGACGAACACGAACGCCATGGCGCGCGGAAGGGGCTGGCCGGCGGCCACGGTCTCGCTCGGCTCACCGGGCAGGACCTTACCCATCCAACGCAGGAACCATGCGAAGGTGGCGACGGTCTCGACGACCATGACGCACACGAGGACAAAGATGACCGTGTTGGTAGCACCAACCGCGAAGCCACCGGAAATGATCTGGAACTTGGAAAAGAACGTGCTCATGGGGGGCACGCCGGCGATAGCGGTCGCGGCGACCGCAAAGCCCACGCCCGTGACCGGGTACTTCTTCATGAGGCCCTGGATCTTGGGCAGCATACGGGTTCCCAGCGTGAAGCTGAGAGAGCCAGCGATGAGGAAGAACAGGGTCTTGGTGAACGCGTGGTTGAAGATGTGCTCGACGGCGCCGTTAAACGCCATCTGGCTTCCGAACACGGAGAGGCCCAGGCCAAAGAACACGTAGGCGAGCTGCGCGATCGTCGAGAAGGCGAGCAGGCGCTTCATATCCTTCTGGGGCAGGTACATGAGGAAGCCGAAGAGCATGGTCACGACGGCGTCGATGATGGCGACCCAACCGACGATCTCGGGGATATCGCCGGCGCTCGCAAGAGCGCGGGCGAACACGCACACGCCGACCTTAACCATGGACGCGCCATGAAGGTAGGCGGAAACGGGCGTGGGGGCCTCCATTGCGGAGGGCAGCCACATGTAGAGCGGGAACTGGGCGGACTTGGCCCAAGCAGCGAACAGGATGAGCAGCAGCACGACGGTCTTCATACCGGAATCGAGCTGGGAGATCGCGCTCAGCGCGAACGTGCCGGTTCCGGCGAACAGGAAGGCCGCGCCGATGTAGAGTCCCAGAGCGCCGATATGGGTGATGATGAGCGCCTTCATACCGGCCTTCTTGGCCGTGGGCGTCATGTAGTAGCTGATGAGGCCCCAGGAGCACACACCGGTGATCTCGAAGAAAACGAGCTGGCCGACGATGGTGGAGCTGTAGGCGAGACCGGCCATGGCGCCGATGAACGTGGAGAAGTACACGTAGAAGCGACGACGGGGCGCGTCGGGATGCTCCTTATTCTTATCGCTCATGTACGGGAACGAATAGATGACGACGAGCAGGCCGATAGCGACGAACGCGGGTGCGAGCAGCGTGCTCATCCGGTCGAATATGAAGCCCATGACCAAGGTCTGGCCCATACTCGCCCAGGTTACATCGACCGCGTTCATGCCGTTTCCGGCAAACGTCGCGGCCAAGCCAACGGAAGCGACCGTGGCGATGCCGCCGGCAAAGGCGCAGATCCATTTAGCATAGGGACGCGGCAGCATGACGATGAGCAGGGAGCCCAGCATGGGGACGGCGATCGCCACCATGGCAAAGAGGGACAAGCTCGATTCGATTGACATAGTTTCTCCCTTCTCCCTACACGCCTACGACGACGAAGACGAACGCGAGGACCGCGATGCCGACGACGGCCCAGGTCTGGTTACCGAGCACCTTGAAGCGCGAACGGGAAACGGAGTTCTCGAGCACGCCGCAGACGACGAAATCGACCAGGCACTTGACGAGGAAGACGACGGCGCCCACGAGAGCGGTGACGCCGATGGTCGCGGGCTCTCCCCAGGGGATGAAGATGGAGGTGAACCAGGCGACGACCACGACCTGCTTCATGCCCATGGCGAGCTTCATCATGGCCAGGGACGGGCCGGAGAGCTCGGCGAGCGGGCCCTCCTGGAGCTCCTGCTCGGCTTCGGCCTGATCGAACGGAAGCTTGCCGAGCTCCATGTAACAGGCGGCCGCGAAGGCGACGCCGGCGAGGATAACGGCGACGACGCTCGAGACGTTGCCCGTAACGATGTGCTGACCCATGGTCGCAATGTCCGTGGAGCCGCACACGATGGCGACGGTGAACAGCGCGATGAGCATGGACGGCTCGATGAGCACGCTCATGAGGAGCTCGCGGATACCGCCGAAGCCCGCGTAGGCGTTGGAGGAATCCACGCCGGACAGCGCGAAGAAGAAGCGGGACAGCGCGAGCGCGTACATGATGGTGATGGCGTCACCAAAGACGGGCATGGGGCTCTGGAGCGTGAACATGGGCAGGCCCATGGCGAGCATAAACGACACCGCGAGGAACAGCGGCGGCATGATGCGCAGCACGAAGCTCGAGTCGGAACTCACGGACTCGGGACGCGCCATGAGCTTCGCGAGGTCCCGGTAATCCTGAAGGATGGACGGACCGCGGCGATTGTGCATCTTCGCGCGAATCACACGGGCGAGGCCGGAGAAGAAGGGCGCGACCAGCATGACCACGAGGCCCTGCGCCATCGCAAGAACGATGTTCATAATATCCTCTCCCCTCTCTAGACCATGACCACGGCGAGCACGAGGAAGACCACGAGCGCCGCGACGATGTAGCAGATGTATACGGAGTAGTTGCCGCCCTCGATCTTGGAGGCGAGGCCGGCCAGCTTGTCGGCACCCTCGCTCGGTGCATCGACTAGGAAACGGTCGGGCAGGGGCTCGACGCCCTGGGCGACACCGGTGAGCTTCTGGAACACGTGCGCGATGGACCAGCAGATCTTGGTGCATACCTCGCGCAGGGTGTAGAGCGGGCCCATGAAGAGTTCGACGTCGGACGCGAAGCTCGTGGCGACGACGGGCATGTGCTCGTTGGGCTCGTAGCCGCACGCCCAAGGGTCGGTCTTCTTAGCGGGGGCCTTGGCGCCGAGGCAGGACCTCAGCGCGAACGCGAGGCCGGTGAGGACCACGAGCGCGATGGCGATCGCGGGGGTGGAGGTGGCGGCACCGGAAATCTCGTTCACGAGAGACACGCCCGAGGTGGCTGTGACGGCGGAGCCGGCAAGCACGCTCTGGGCGACGTCGCCCAGAACCGGGGCGATGACCGGGGAGCCGATTCCCAGTACCACGCAGATGGCCGCGAGGAGCATCTGCGAGAACAACATCGGAGCCGGGGACTCCTTGGCGTTCGCGGCCTCCTGGGAACGAGGGCTGCTCGCGAACGAGACGCCGTAGGCCTTCACGAAGCACGTGACGGCCAGGGCACCGGTGATGGCGAGGGCGGCCGCGGAGGCGACGGCGAACACCATGACGACCGGGTCGGAGAGCGTCGAGATGTTGAACAGGGACTGGTAGGTGAACCACTCGGAAACGAAGCCGTTGAGCGGCGGGATGGCCGAGATGGCAAGGGCACCGATGAGGAAGCAGACGGCCGTGACCGGCATGCGGCGGAACAGACCGCCCATCTTCTCCATGTTGCGCGTACCCGTGGCATAGAGCAGGGAGCCCGCGCCGAGGAACAGCTCGCCCTTGAACATGGCGTGGTTGAGCGTGTGGTAGAGGGCGGCCATGAGCGCGATCGTCGCGATGACGTCGTTGCCCAGGGCGTGCGCCGTCATGGACGCGCCGACACCGAGCAAGATGATGCCGATGTTCTCGACGGAGTGATAGGCAAGCAGGCGCTTGATGTCGTGCTCGTGGAGGGCGTAGACGACACCCAGGACCGACGAGATGGATCCGAAGACCAGGACCATGAGGCCCCACCAGAGCTGGACGCCCGAACCCGCGAGCAGGTCGAGACCGACCTTGAGGATTCCCAGGATGCCGATCTTGATCATGCCGCCGGACATGAGGGCGGACACGTTGGACGGCGCCTCGGGGTGCGCCTGGGGCAGCCAGGAGTGCAGCGGGATGATACCGGCCTTCGCGCCAAATCCGAAGAACGCGAGGACGAAGCACGCGGAGGAGACGGCGGGTCCAAAGTCATGCGTACGGAAATCACTGAAGCTGAAGGAACCGCCCACGCCGTTGGTCATGAGCAGGAAGCTCGCCATGATGAGAACGAAGCCCACGTGCGCGATGACGAAGTAGAGCCAACCGCCCCTAATGGAGTTCTTGTTCTCCTCGATAACGACAAGGAAGTAGCTCGTAAGGGACATGAGCTCAAAGGCGACCAGGAACCAGAACACGTTGTCGGCGGTGATGACGAGCATCATCGAGGCGACGAAGGTGTTCATAAAGAAGCCGGCGCGCCCGACCTTGCCCGGGTACTCGTCGAAGTAGGACAGACCGTAGATGAAGCCCGCAAAGGCGAGAATCGAGATGAGGACCACGATCAGGCCCGCAAGGCCGTTGAGCAAGAGCTCGAGACGGGCGAACGGGAAGAAGAAGACCGTGTTGAGGGACGAAACGTCGCCAAGCACGGCCTCGAGGCCCGCGATGAACGAAAGCACCGCGGCGACGGCGCCGATAAGGCAGCCGGCGGTCTTGGCGGCGTTATCGGCCTTGATCAGCAGAACCGAGGCGAGCGCACCGATGCACGAGACGGCAAGCGATGCGATAAACAGCGTCATGCTATCCATTGTTTACGCTCCCTTCTGCTTTCTCGGACAGGCCCTGGGCCACAGCGGTAACGTCGACGACCGGACCGTTTTCGATCGAGCGCAGGCGCTTGGCCTCGTCGAGCTCGCGATCGGCCGCGCCGCCCATGACGGTCAGCGCCTTGGTGGGGCACGCCGCCACACAATGCGGGCCGTCCGGATCGAAGGCGCACAGGTCGCACTTGACAGCGCAGGTGTACTGGCCGGGAGCCCACGTAAGAAGGCTGCTCAGGGACTTAGGATACGAAGGCGTCGGGTCGCACATGCCTGCGACACCGGCGATAGACGTGCCATCGGGGTGGATGGCTCCGAAGGGGCACGCGATGGCGCACAGCCTGCACCCGATGCACTCCTGCTCCTTGACGTGGATGCGATCGCCATCGTGCTCGATGGCATTCACCGGGCAGACCTCGGCGCAGGGGGCACCCTCGCAATGGTGGCAGGCAAGGGCGGCCGAAATACCGCCGGTCTTCACGAGCGCCAGGCGCGGCGTATCCTGAAGACCCTGCATCCGGTGGGCGTCGGCACAGGCGGACTGGCATGTTCCGCAGCCGATGCACCTCTCCGGGTTGATGTCGATGAAGCGGTTCATCCCCACTTCCTTTCAAAATAACGGGCCGGGCTCCCGAACGTACGGGACGCCCGGCCCAAAAAGCCAACGAGAACGGGACTACACGATTTGATTCACGTGCGTCTCGTCGTCGAACTTGGCGGCACCGGGCTCAACGTCCTGGGGAGCGGCGGCGTCGACCAGAGCCTGCTTGAGCTCGGTGTACTGACGCTCGACTTCGCCCTCGGCCCAGACCTGGTCGGCAATGGCGTCGACCTGGCAGGCGGAGAACTTGTCCTCGGGCGTATGCGAGACCGGGTCGACCTTGTGCATGGTCAGCTCGTTGCACTTACCGATCCACCACTGGTAGGTCATATAGACCGTGCCCTTGTTGATACGGTCGCTCACGTCGGCGCGGCTGTATACCTGGCCGCGGCGGCTGTGAATCGAGACGATGTCGCCGTTCTTGATACCGCGCGCCTGGGCGTCCGCGGGATTCATGCGGACAAAGCCGGGCTCGTCGGCGAGCAGCGCCAGCGTCTTGCAGTTGCCAGTCATCGAGCGGCAGCTGTAGTGGCCGACCTCACGGACGGTGCACAGGATGAGCGGGTACTCATCGTCGGGAAGCTCGGAGGGCGCCTCCCAGTCGTGCGCCATCAGGTTGGCGCGGCCGTCCTTGGTGGTGAACTTGCCACCAGCGAACATGTCGGGCGTACCGTGGTCGTTCACATCGGTGCTCTTGACGGGCCACTGGGCGTAGCCGCCCTCGGGAGCCATCTTCTCGTAGGTCGCGCCCACAAAGTTGGGGCACAGGCTAATGCACTCGTTCCAGATCTGCTCGGTGTTGTCGTAGTGCATGGGATAGCCCATACGCGTGGACAGGTCCGCGAAGATCTCCCAGTCGTGGCGGCACTCGCCCTTGGGCGGAACGGCCGCGTCAAAGTGCTGGAAGCTACGGTCGGATGCGGTAAAGACACCCTCGTGCTCGCCCCAAGAGGTAGCAGGCAGGATGACGTCGGCGAGCATGGTCGTCTGCGTCATAAAGATGTCCTGGCAGATGAACAGATCCAGCTCGGAAAGCGTCTTGCGCATGCCGGCCGAATCGGGCTCGGTCTGGACCGGGTCCTCGCCGTAGTTGTAGAAGCAGTGCACCTTGCCCTCGTCGACCAGGTGACCCAGGTCGGTGAGCTTATAGCCCTCCTCGAGCGGGAGCTTTTCCTCGGGCACGCCCCAAGCCTTGGCAAACTTGGCGCGAGCGGCGGGGTCGGTGACTTTCTGGTAGCCAGGGTACAGGTTGGGCAGCATGCCCATATCGCAGGAGCCCTGGACGTTATTCTGGCCGCGCACGGGCGCGAGGCCGGAGTTGGGTTTGCCGATCTGGCCGGCAACGCAGGCGATGGAGGCGATGGTGTGCACCGTCTTCAGGTTCTGCTTCTGCTGGCATACGCCCATGCCCCAGCCAATGATGGCAGAGGGCTTCGCCGTGGCGTACATCTCGGCAGCTTGGTGGATCAGTGCGGGCTCGACACCCGTGATGTCCTGTACGGATTCGGGAGTGTAGTTCTTGATGGTCTCCCACCACTCGTCAAAGCCGTTCGTATGCTCGGCGACGAATTCCTTGTCGTAGAGGCCATCGTTGACCAAGCAGTTGGCAAAGGCGTTGAGGAACGCGACATTGCAACCGTTCTTGATCGGAAGGTAGAGGTCGGCGATACGCGCGGTTTCGATATGGCGCGGGTCGGCGACGATGATCTTGCAACCCTTTTCTTTGGCTCGCACGATACGCCTTGCGACGATGGGGTGCGAATCGGCAGGGTTATAGCCGAAGAGGAAAATGCAGCCCGCATCCTCCATACCGGGGATGGAGCATGACATGCAACCTGAACCAACCGTGTCCATCAGACCGAGGACAGTAGGGCCGTGTCAAGTACGGGCGCAGTTGTCCACGCTGTGGGTGCCGATGCACGCACGCGTAAACTTCTGCATGACGTAGTTCGCCTCATTGCCGCCGCCTCGCGAAGAGCCGGTGGTCATGACAGCGTTAGGACCATATTCGTCAATTATGGCCTGCATCTTAGATGCGGTGAAATCCAGTGCCTCGTCCCAGCTTACGCGCTCAAGATCCGCGCCCTTGGTGCGGCGGATCATCGGGTGCAGTACGCGAGGAGTCAAGATCTTGGTGTCGTTGATGAAGTCGTAGCCGCTCATGCCCTTAAGGCACAGCTCGCCCTGATTGGTGATGCCGTTGAGCGGTTCGGTACCCACGACCTGGCCGTTTTGGACCAGGAGGTTAAACTGGCAACCGGCGCCGCAATACGGGCAGATCACTTTATGCTTCTCCATGACACCCTCCTTCCTTTCTCTGCTACCGATTACTCGGTACGTATTTGACAATCGTTGGGCCTGTATGGCCGCCCGCCTACGCCTCGTTTTCGATGGTGGCGCGGGCACGCTCGGCAGTCAGCTCCGCCAGACGCTCCTCGTCTACCAGGGTGAGGCCCTTGGTCGGGCACGCCTCGGCACACGCCGGACCGCCGGGACGGTTCACGCACAGGTCGCACTTGAGCACGAAGCTCTTAGTCTGCGAACCCACGCGCACGTCGCCCATCAAGACGGGGACCTGCGTGGTCGCCACGCTCACGGCGCCAAAGGGGCAGGCCATGACGCAGCTCTTGCAGCCGATGCAGTTGTCCTCGTTAACGCCGATGCGATGGTTCTTTGGATCAAAGAACAAGGCGCCCGTGGGACAAGCCTTGGCGCACGGGGCATCCTCGCAGTGATGGCACGCCACCGGTGCGGAAATCTCGTAGGTGCGCGTCACGCGCAGACGCGGCGCGGCGATGTCGCCGGGGATGTCGTGCGCCTCGATACACGCCGCCATGCAGGTTTGGCACCCAATGCAGCGCGAGGAATCGGCTACGACTCGTTTATTGCCCATGTTGTTCACTCCCTCCTGAATCCCTTGCCGGAGAGACCCTGTCGACGTTGTCCCAAGCCGCCCGTGGCCTGGCATCGGCGTATCGAATGCATGCGGCGAAACAGGCACTCGGTAGAATTTCTCCAACGGTATACAGGTTGAATATACGCAGTTGCAGGGGGCAAACTTGAGCGTAACCCCTGCAATACGTGTGTATTGCAGGGGTTTTGGCAGGTTGGAATTATTCTTGGGTAGCTATAAAGGTGAGTGTATTACATGCGTACGCCCAAGAAAGATTTCACGCTCGTTTATGCACGATGTAGTACGTTTGTAATGTTGATCGCACTCAATTACTCTAGTGCAATAAAGTAGTAGTTATAAAATTGGCTATTACTAGCCGAAGCTGTATTTGACTATTGCATATTGCACGCTCATTAAGGGAGGCCAGTGATGTCATCGACTCAAAAAAGAGCCATCCTGCAGGTGCGCATTCGCGAGGAAGACAAGCAGCATGCCGAACGTCTCTACGACGCCATGGGCACATCGCTCGCCGAGGCCGTTCGTCTTTTTGTCGCGCAGAGCATTTTGATGCGCAAGCTCCCCTTTCAGCCGGTCGCCGTACGCTCAAAGGACGGCACCGCCGCCTATGGATCGCTCAAAGCATATGGGGATCCCAATCGCCGCTCCGAGGAGCGCAATGCCTGGATTGAATACCTTGCTACAGAAACCGACGATTCGATTTTGGGTCCCGAGGAAGTAGATATCCATGAGTAGCACCATCATCGACGAGACCGTCATCCTACGCTATCTGCTCGACGACGACGAAGTTCTGTCACCGCGCGCCGCCAAGGTCATCGCCACCCGCACCGCTCGTGTCTACCCCGAAATCATCACGCGCGTCGTGGTCACGCTACGCGACGTCTATAAGGTTCCCCGCGTTGAGATTGCTGCGGCCATGAAAAGACTGCTCGATGACGTCATGGTCGACGAGCCCACCGTTGTCGCCCTTGCCGTCAAACTCTTTGGCAAGACTCATATGGACTTTACCGACTGCCTCCTCGCAGCCCGAACCGCCATCTACAACGATGATGTCGTGAGCTTTGGCAAGCCCATCATCCAAGGCATGATCGATTACCGCCGCAAGCGCCAAACCGCAGCCGAAGCCCGCAGCCGAAGCATCGACTCCACCATCGACAAGCTCCGCCACCAATCCCGCCACTAACCGACAGACAACGGCATCGCCCTCCCTTCAGCACCATCCCCTCCTAAGTTGCGGTGAAATAGTTCCTGGATTTAGGCTTATTCGAGCTTTTCAGGAACTATTTCACCGCAACTTTCTGTAAGGGCAGGTTTTAATACCGCCGAAAGGCCATTATCGACCGTTTGCCGATGTACCCAGCTCCGTTATAAGCCCCTGACCTGCACCGTCAAGCTTTTGGTCAGTTCATGGCAAGGTCCAACAGAATGAATATGCGATAGCTTGATGTCATTCGTTCCCTCTCAATGCCTTGGGGTCGCCAATGAGTAACGATGACCGCTGTACTAAGCCACAGGTAAAGCTATTCTTCTCCATATTCGAGGCTCATCATGACGGGCGCCTGTTTGTAGCTACGGAAAAATGGGATGAACGATGCGCCTACGCACTCATGAAAAAACAAATGATCGTTCGACTCTATAACCACGTCTATGCCGACCCTGCATATTGGAATGGACTTGGTATAGAAGGTCAAATTTTTCAGCTGGCATCCGCCATTGCGATCGTTGAACCGGATGCCGTGTTTTGCGGAGCAACAGCGGCACTGCTCTATGGCATCGGTTCTGCACACACGCTTCTCGACAAGGTGCAAGTGCTGTTGCCGCGTTCTACCAGGCGTGATACGTATGAATTCGTTGAGTATCGTCGCTGGCGGGCGGGCGAAGTGTGGCAGCTCGGTCCGTTTACGCTGACGGATCCGTATCGAACGGTTGTCGATATCGCCCGAACGACCGCGTTTCGCTATGCGCTAGGTTATGTCGATGGCTTGGCCCGTGAGTACGATGTCGAGCGCGAAGAACTGCGGGCATACGCGCAGGCCAATTGCCGAGGGCTGCACGGCATCGCGCGTGCGTTTGATGTTTTTGAGTATATGGACGGTCAATCGGACAACGGTGGCGAATCGGAGGCAAGGGCGGCGATGATTCTTGCCGGCGTCACCACGCCCGAACTACAGGTTGAGATAACGCGGCCGGGGAACGCCGGCTACTATCTGGCCGACTACGGATGGCAGATGCCGAACGGCTCTTGGATGCTTGCCGAACTTCATGGACTAGGCAAGTTTGAGGACGATGCTCAAAATGATCCGGAACATACTGCAGCAAAGACCTATCGAGCTGCCCTCATACGCGACGCAAACCTTCGCGCCATGGGTCATAACGTCATACACTTCAAGCTGTCAGACACCTACGATGTCGAAGCATTTGGCGCCATGATGCGCGACTATGGTATTCCGACAACAAAACCTTACGCCGGCTCCTGACCAACGGCACGCATCTTCTCGACAACAGAACCTAACATCGGCCCAACCAACTCGGCCTCAATAAGTTGCGGTGAAATAGTTCCTGGATAACAGCTTTTGCAGCTAATCCAGGAACTATTTCACCGCAACTTAGGAGGGGATGTGGGGTCCCCGGCATGTATATGAAAACGGCTCTGATTCCCAGAAGGAAACAAAGCCGTTAAAACAATTCTAATGGAGCGGGCGACGGGAATCGAACCCGCGTCATCAGCTTGGAAGGCTGGGGTTCTACCATTGAACTACGCCCGCAAGATATGGTCGGGACGACAGGATTTGAACCTGCGACATCCTGCTCCCAAAGCAGGCGCGCTACCAAACTGCGCCACGTCCCGAAGGTGTTGAGCAGCTAAGGTCTAAACCTTGCGTGTCCCAAAGCGAAGGAAATTATAGGGGAGACTCCCCGCCTGTGCAAGCATTGATGCCTTAGCTCCTCGAATGTGTGACAAACTGGCTATGAACCAGACCGATCACAAACGCCGCCACAGCAACCGGTGCCCACGCAGCGCCGATATCTGCCAGCGGCAACGCATCGAACGGCAGCCACGCACCCGCAAAGAACGCATCGCGGACCGAGGTGATCACACTCTGTACGGCAACCACGCCGCCGACCCAGACCCACACCTGCGGATGAGCGTCGCAAAAGCCGTGCACCAGGCCCATCAGTACCAGCACGATGGCAACGGGATATAAAGCATTGAGCATAGGCACCGAGAACATGAGGATCACATCGAGACCCACGTTGGAGAGCACGCACGAAAACGCTGCGAACACAAAGGCGAGAACCGCAAAGGGACGGCGCATGGCCTCCTCGGAGGCCTCCGCTCCCCCTTCGACCACATACGTCTCGCAGAAGTAACGCGAGCAGCAGCTAATAAGACCGATGCACACGTTCATGCAGGCGAGGAAGAAGATGGCGAAGACCACGACCGTGCCGGCAAGCCCAAAATGCATGGAGGCCGAACGGGCGAGGATGGCGGCGCCGTTGGTAGCGTCGGGCATCACGGTGCCGAGCTGCATACCGGCAAGGCCCAAGCCGCAGTAGATGATGGCCATGAGCACGCCGGCGATCACACCGGAACGCGAAATCTCGAAGGCCACGCGCTTGTCATCGGTAACACCCAACTCGTGGATGGTCTCGGCGATGATAATGCCAAAGGCGAGCGACGCGAGCAGGTCCATGGTCTGATAGCCAGTCAGAAAGCCCTGCACAGCAGCGCCTGCATCGTAGGGAGCCTGAGGCGCGGCAGCGGGACCCAGCGGCGAGATCACGGCAGCACCAACGACCAGCACGATGAGCGCAATGAGCGCGGGACCCGTAATGCGGCCGAGCACGCGTGTGATGACGCCCGGACGCAGCGTGAGCGCAAACGCGACGATAAAGAAGCCAACGGCAAACACCAGGCGAGCCGTGCCGAGCGAGACGCCCTCAGGCAGCAGCGGCACCAACATCTCGAATGCCGTCGAACTCGTGCGTGGAATGGCCAGGCACGGACCGATGGCCAGGTAGACCGCCGCAACGAAGAATTCGCCAAACTTAGGATGCACACGCCCGGCCAGCTCTCGGGCCGTGCCAGCGAGCGCGACGGCGATAAATCCCATAACGGGAAGACCGATAGCGGCAATCAAAAAGCCGATCATGGCAACCGGCGTAGCAGAACCTGCCTGCAGCGCCAGCAGCGGCGGAATAATGAGGTTACCGGCGCCAAAGAGCATCGAGAACAGGGCGATGCCGACGGTAACGACATGGTCGGAGCGCAGACCGCGCGGTGCGGATGAGGCCATAGGCACACCTTTCGGGTCGAAACAAAAAATGGGACGGGCAAAACACCCGTCCCGCAAGTATAAACCGTCCAGCAGCTTTAGCAGGCTAAATCGCGCAGAGCATCGATAGCGGTGTCGATTTCTTCGGTCGCGTTGAAATACCCAAACGAGAAGCGGACGACGCCCTGGCGCTCGGTATCTAACGCACGGTGCATGAGCGGAGCGCAATGGGCACCGGGGCGCGTCGCAATCCCCCACCCTTGCATGAGCGCGTCCGAGATCTCGGCCGAGTCGATATCACCCACGTTGAGCGAGACGATCGCCGAGCGCGTCGGCTGGTCGAAGGCACCGTAGAGCTTAATCCCCGGAATCTCGCGCACGCCGGCAAGGAAGCGATCGGCGAGCGCACGCTCGTGGGCAGCAATCGCCTCGACCCCACCCTGGGCCTCGATAAAGTCGAGGCCGGCGGAAAGGCCCGCGATGCCATGGCCGTTGAGCGTACCTGCCTCCAGGCGCGTGGGCCACTCCAGTGGCTGCAGCTCATCGAAGCTGTGTACACCAGTGCCGCCCATAGCCCAGGGCGCCACGTCGACGCCCTCCGCCACGGCCAGACCGCCGGTCCCCTGCGGGCCCATCAGTCCCTTGTGGCCGGTAAAGCACACGATGTCGAGGCCCATGGCCTGCATATCGATATGCGCCGTGCCGGCCGACTGCGAAGCATCGACAATCACGAGCGCACCGGCCGCATGGGCCACAGCCGCCACGCGTGCAACGTCAACGGCGTTGCCGGTCACGTTGGAGGCGTGCGTCACCACCACGACACGCGTGCTCGGCGTGACCAGCTGCTCGAGCTCGTCGTAGTCGAGCACGCCGCTCGCGTCGCAACCCGCATGCTCAACGGTCACGCCCCGCTCTGCCGCCAGGCGGTTAAGCGGACGCAGCACGGAATTGTGCTCGAGTACCGTCGTGACCACACGGTCGCCGCGGCGCACCACGCCATTGATGACGGTGTTGAGTGCCGCGGTTGAGTTGGGCGTAAAACAAACATGGTCAGCACGCGGGCAGCCCAGCAAGCGCGCAAGCTTGGCGCGGCAGCCGTGGATGGCACGCGCCGCATCGAGCGCACCCGACGTGGCACCGCGCCCGGCATTGCCGAGCGAGCACATCGCCTGCGTCACGGCATCGATGACCGTCTGCGGCTTGTGCATGGTCGTCGCCGCGTTATCCAGGTAGATCATCGCACGACCTTCCACATATCAATCACGGTATAGCCCTCGGTGGGAATGCCCGCCGCAGCGAGTTCGCCGCGCAGCAGGTCCTCATCGGCAGGCAACGCCTTCCACGCCAAGCCGCAGCCGGCAGCGACCTCCCCGGGCACGGGAATCGTGCGCCCGGGAAGGCCGCGCTCGATGCATAGGGTCTCGCACCCCATGGCGGCCGCCGTGGTAGGAAACGTGATGACAAGCGCAGGGCGCTTTTCTCTCATGGCAATCCCGCCCAAACGCTACGGGCGCACGACGCGCACGGCCTGCTCCATCTTCTCCACGATCACATACATGTTCGTGACCTCGCCCACGGCAAGCTGGTCCTTGATGCCATAGTGATCGAGACAGGTGCCGCAGGTAAGAATCTCGGCGCCCTGCTCGGCCAGACCCCTCAGGTCGTCGAGTACCGGTGAGCCCTCGACGGTGAGCTTAGCGCCGCCGTTGTAGAACAGCATGGTCGCGGGCAGCTCCTCCTGCTGCGTCACGGCAAAGATGAAGGCCTTCATGAGCTTGTGGCCCAGCTCGTCGTCGCCACGGCCCATGCAATCGGTGTAGACGGAAACGACGAGTTTGCCCTTGCCGGCGCTGGCGTCGCAGAAAGCCGCACCGTCCTGCTCGGGGTCCGCAACGGCCACGGCACCGGCGGTCGCGACAGTCACGTGCCACTCGGCGTCCGAGATCTTCTCGACCGAGGCCGTGCAGCCCTTCTCCTGCGCCATCTTGGAGATGTTCTTGACGGCGGTCTCGTTATCGACCGAGGTCACCACGGCACCCTCGCCATCGAGCTGCTTAAGGGCCTTGAGCGTCTTGACGACGGGCAGCGGGCAGGCATCGCCCATGGCATTGACTTCAATCTTGGTAGACATATTAAATTCCTTTCGAAAGGGGCCGTCCAGAACAACGGACGGTCGCATAAACGGTTTTCTTTAATGCACAACGCGAACGGCAGGACCGCCCGGCACCGCCTCGCACACGCGACCGATAACGGCGGCGATGCGATCCTCGGCATGCAGACGACGCGCGAGCTCATCCACATCGGCAGCAGGCGCCGCGATGAGCAAGCCACCCGAGGTCTGCGGATCGTACAGCGCATCCAGCATACCGGGCTCCAGGCCATCGTCGGCCGCCACGCGCGGGCCAAAGAAGTCCTGGTTGCGGTAGACGCCGGCAGGGATAATGCCCAGACGCGCCATGTCGAGCACCTGGTCAAAGAGCGGCACCGCCTCCGACGCAAGCTCAATCTGCACGCCCGAGCCCTCGGCCATCTCGCACGCATGCCCGATCAAGCCAAAGCCCGTGACATCGGTGCAGCCGTGAAGCTCAAGTCCCTCGGCCAGACGAATCGGGGCCTCGTTAAGGGTGCGCATCGAGTCAAACATGGCTGTGGCCTCGTCCTGCTCGATGAGTTCGCCCTTAATGGCCGTGGTGATGATGCCCGAGCCGATCGCCTTGGTCAGCAGCAGAACATCGCCCACGCGTGCGCCGCTGTTGGCGAGCATGCGGTCGAGCGCGACAAAGCCGCTCACGGACAAGCCGTACTTGGGCTCGTCGTCGTTGATGGTGTGGCCGCCCGCGATGGAGCAGCCCGCCTCGACGCACTTGTCGGCACCACCCACCAAAATCTGACCTGCGACCTCGACGCCCAGGCAACTGGGAATGCACAGCAGGTTCATGGCATGGCTCGGCCGCCCGCCCATGGCGTAGATATCCGACAGCGAGTTTGCCGCGGCAATCTGGCCAAACAGGAACGGGTCGTCGACCATCGGCGGGAAGAAGTCGATGGACTGCACGAGGCCCAGGTTATCGCCAACACGAAAGACACTCGCATCGTCGGAGGTATCGAACCCCACGAGCAGGTTGTCGTTATGCACATTGGGTAAGTCGCCCAGGACCTGAGCGAGGGCTCCAGGAGCCAACTTAGCGGCTCAACCGCTCGCGGCAGTCATAGACGTGAGCTTTATCTGATCGTCAGCCATCGATACCTCCTCTCTCATCGGTCAATCATTTTCTCCCAGTATACGCATGAATGCGAGCCTACGGTGGATGCATTAATTGAGCGCCCGGGCGCGAATCGCCGCGCCGATGGCACCGGCAAAGCGAGCCTGGGGCGAGGTGGTCACCGGCGACCCCAGTAGCTCGCCCAACCGCTCCACCACGAAGGCGTTCTCGCACAGGCCACCGGTCAGGTAGTACGGGGCGCCCGCGGCCTGCCCGGCCATGGTCGCCACGCGCGAGACCACGCTGTCGATCACGCCACGCGCAATGTTCTCGCGCGGCTCACCGCGACCGATCAGGCTGATGACCTCGCTTTCGGCAAACACCGTGCACATGCTGCTGATCTTGGTGGGCTCGCCGGAACGTGCCAGGTCGGCCATCTGCTGCTGGGAAATGCCTAGGCGGTCGGCCATGATCTCCAGAAAGCGCCCCGTGCCGGCGGCACACTTGTCGTTCATGGCGAACTTGGCCACGCGGCCGCCCTTGAGTTGGATGACCTTGGTATCCTGGCCGCCCACGTCGATCACCGTGCCCTGCTCGCCAAACAGGCGGACCGCGCCGGCACCATGGCAGGTGATCTCGGTCACTACCTTGTTGGCATAGGGCACGGCAACACGGCCGTAGCCAGTCGCGACCACGCGAACATCGTCGCCTGTCACGTCATAGCCGGCTGCGGCGAGCTCACCGCGTAGGCGCTCGGCCGCATCGACCGACGAATACCCCGTCGGCATGACGCAGGTCCACGCAATGGCGTTGTCCGTCTCCACCACCGCAGCCTTCGCGGCCGTCGAGCCTATGTCGATACCAATGCCAACCACGGCATCCTCCTTCTATGCGGCAAAGCAGCTATCCCTTTGCCGCATTTGTCCTACAGGGTCTCGATAAAGGCAGCAATGCGCGTCTCGATCTGGCCCATGTCACCGTTGCTGTAGTCGGTCTCGATCTTCATATACGGAATACCCGCGCCCTCGACAGCCTCCTGCATGCGCGCACTCTCCACGTTAAAGGTGTGGCAGGCCTGTAGCACGCTCTCCACTACGCCATCGACATGATACTTCTCGCACATGGCCAGCGTGTTTTCCATACGACCGTCGTTGGGCGTCATGACCGAGCAGTTGATGTCCAGGTAGCGGTCGGCGATGGCGCGCAGGATATCGGGAGCCTCCGGGTCGATCATCATGGCCGCCGTGCGCTCGCCCGAGCAGTCGTCCATGCACACGACCACGCCGCCGTTGGACTCGATGGTGCGACCGATCTTGTTGATCACGCCACCCACCGGGCAACCGGTGATCAGAATGCGCTTGGCATCCGCCGCAACCGGGCGCTCGCCCGCGTCGTAGGCCTCGCGCAGCTTGGCGACCTTTTGCTCCAGCTGCTGCGTATAGGCCTCGATATCAAAGCTGAACGTACCGGCAAACATGGTGCTCATCAGGTCGACGCCGCTCATGGCCGCCGGCTGGTTGGCCTGCAGTGCAAACATCTCGAGCTGGGCCGCACGCAAGCGGTTGCGACGACGGACGGCAGCGCGCAGGTCATCGTCGGTAATCGTGATGCCGTAGAAGGCCTCGAGCTCCTCCTTGAGCAGGCGGCACTCCTCGTACCAGCCTTCACGCTCGTAGGCACGATCGCGACCCTGCGGAAGATGCAGAATGTGCGTGCGCTTGAGCTCGTTGAGTAGCTCGTACATCTTCTTCTTGCCGTCGCAGGTGGTCTCGCCGATGATCATGTCGCTAAAGTACGTAAACGGGCACTTTTGCGAGTAGGCAAAGCCGTAGGTCGACTTGATGAGCGGACACAGATTTGCCGGCAGCACCTTCTCGGCCTCGGGAATCACCTCGTCGGATGTGCCGCACAAGGCCACACTTGCAGCGCCCGCGGCATCGATAATCTCGAGCGGCGTATAGCTGCACAAAAAGCCGACCAGGCGATTACCCGCCTGTTTGTAATCCTTGACGCGAATAAACGCCGCCTTGCGCTGCTCGTTGAACTCCTCAAACGTGGACGGCAACGGCTGCTCAATATTTTCCGACATATAACTCCTTAACAAACCTTTTAACCGACCAAGGAAACGGCTTTCCCAGGTGCCCGAGGTTGCCGTGAAAGAGAAGCGCCGCGTACTTTGGTACGCAAGCGACGGTTTGAACGGCAAGATCGGGTGCCTGGGGAAGCCGCCGAGACGGATAGCCCTAAATGGTTTCCAAGAAAGCCTCTATCCTGGTTTGCAGTTGGCCTGCGTCCTCGCCGGCGTAGTCGGTCGTGATGTGCATAAACGGAATGCCGGCCTCCTCGGCGGCCTTCTCCACGGCAAACGACTCCATCTCGTAGAGCGTGCAGAACTGCAGGGCCACGTCGACAATGCCGTCGGCATGCAGGTTCTTGGCCATCTGGACAATGTCTTTCATACGCTGGTCGTTGGGCGTAAAGACGGCACAGTTGATCTTAAAGTAGCGCTCGGCGATAGCATCGAGCATCTCGTCAACCGTCTCACCGGACTCATCGACCAAGTCCTTGTAATAGCGCGAACCCGTGCAGGACTCCTCGCCCACCACAACGCCACCGGCCTTCTCGATGAGGTTGAACAGCTTCCAGTTGGGCACGGCCATGGGCGTGCCGGTGTACAGGATGCGCTTGGTTCCCTTGGGTGCCACGCCCTCTCCGGCCTCGACACGCTGCTCACACTCGGCCGCCATATCGTTGATGGCTCCGGTCAGACGCGGCGTGTCGTCCATAAAGGCGGCCTGAACGGTCAGAAGGCTGTCGAGACCGCTAATGGGCGCTGGGTCGGCAGCGCGCGTGGCAGCGAGGCGCTGCAGGGCGCGACGCTTCTCATTGACGGCGCGGATGGCGGCCTTCAGACGCTCAGGCGTAATCGTGACGCCGCACTCTTCCTCAATCTTGGCGGCGAGCTTTTTAACCTCGGCCTTCCAGGTCACGAGCGTCGACTCGTCGTGTACGTTGGGAATATCCATGACGTACATGTTCTTTTGCGTGGCAAAGAACTCGTAGGCCTTCTTCTTGCCGTCGCAGGTATTCTCGCCCACCACCAAGTCACTCGACTCAATGTAGGGGCAGACCTCGCCCAGCTTAAAGCCGGCAAAGCTCTTGATAAGCGGACAGGTGTTGCGCGGCAGATGCTCCTCGACCTTATCGGTTGCCCAATCGGCACCCGAGCACAGGCCCACGGGAATACCGTCACAGGCAAGTACGATCTCCTCGGGCACGTACACGCAGAACGAACCGACGATCTTGGTTGCCTCGCCGGCCTCCTTCTTGTCGAGCATCTCCTTAATACGGCCGCTGTGGATGTTGGTGGCCACAAAGTCCAGGTAGGACGTGGACTTGGGGCGATTGTTCTGCGCCAAGAACATATCGCCGTACATCTGGCCCACGGCGCCCAGCAGCATGTCGTGGTCGGCAAGATTCATGCCGAGGCTCTCCCACATCGGGTGGAAATCAAATTCTTCAGCCATAACGGTTCCCCTCTCGAACCAAAAACGGATAACAGCGGTATCGATGCACGACGGACGGCGATTGCCCGACCGTGCTCAAACCCGGAATTTTAGGGAACCTGCTTTGCGGTCGATTATTTAGTTGTGCGTCGTCTCTCCCGGAGCCGTGAACATACCTGCTCATATGCGGCTCCGAGCCATATACAGGGCACGCGCGGCAACGCGGCGAATGTATGTCGTCTGCGGCATGTGCGCACCCTCCTTAACCAGTTGAGGTCAACTATATCAACGGTCATCGACCATGCGAACACCGTTGACATTCGTACGACAGCGTCGTGTGCCGTCGTCTAATAAATAATTATCTTGATTGATAAGAGTTTGTCATTCCTCATTCGGCGAACGGCAAAAACAAAGCCGCGGAGGCTTATATTCCCCGACGGCATTACCCGGCGCTATCGACAAACCAAATGGATCCTGCTGGCATCAAAATGCATGCGCAGCGTCTCGCCTGCTTGCGGCAGCTCGTCGACAGGCATGCCCACTTTGTTGACCTTCCACTGCAGGCGCGTCGGCGCATCGGCACGCGGCACATCCAGCAGCACCAGGCGCTCAAAACGCGAATCGCTCACGCGGGCCACGTGCAGGTCATAGCTGTTGCGACCCCGCTCGGCACGGTTGTCCACATGGAAGTAGCTCGCACGAATACCCAGGTACGCCACGTTATCGGGAACCTCACGGCCCACATTGAAGGTCATGCCCCAGTCCAGGGCTTCAACTTCCTGAAGCCCGATCTTGCGCGCGCGGCTCGTATTCTTGCAGCCCGTCAGGCGCAGCGCCGCCAGCGTCTGCGGACGGCGGACCACGTCCTCGACGGAGCCGATCTCCTCAACATGCCCGTCGTGCATCACGCAGATGCGCTGGCACAGGCGGCACGCTTCGTCGATGTCGTGGCTCACATAGAGCACGGTGCGGTTGCATACATCGAACAGGTCGAGCATGTTCTGTTCGAGGGCGCTCTTGAGATACGCGTCGAGCGCGCTCATGGGCTCATCGAACATAAAAATGCCCGGGTGTGCCGCCACCATACGAGCGAGCGCCACGCGCTGCTGCTGGCCGCCCGAGAGACGCGCGGGATAGCGGTCGGCAAAATCGGCCAGACCGAAAATGCCCAGATAGCGCTCGGCGAGCTTTTTGCTCGCGGCGGCGTCGCCCGCATCCTTTACACCGGCGCATACGTTATCGGCCACCGTCATGTTGGGAAACAACTGATAGTTTTGGAACAGTAGGGCGCATTTGCGCTCCTGAGGCGACAGGTTGATGCCCGCCGCCGAGTCAAAAAAGGTCACGCCGTTGACGACGATCTTTCCCTCGTCGGGTGTCTCCACGCCGGCAATGCAGCGCAACGTGCAGCTCTTGCCGCAACCCGAGGCACCCAGGAGCGCCACACGCTCCTCGCCGGCCTCAAGCTGCATGTCGAGCATAAACCCGGGATAGCGTTTTTTGATATCCAAAACGAGCGACATAGCTTATCGACCTCCCTGCGGTGCCGCGTCATCGCGCATAAGCTCGGCCAGCGCCTCGCGATCGATACGCAAGGCATCGCCGCCCGCCGGGTCGAGTGAATCGCCCTGTCCGGCGAGATCTTTGGCCTGCTTGCGCTCCGCACGGGAAAGGCCCCGCTCGCGGTACTTTTGCGAATGAGCGGTGTACATATTGATGAACAGGATGACCAGGAAACTGAACACGATAACGACGGCGACCCAAAAGAGGGCCACCGACGTGTTGCCGCTCATCCACTCAAAGTAGATGGCGATGGGGATGGTCTGGGTAATGCCGGCGTAGTTGCCCGCAAAGAACAGGGTGCAGCCAAACTCGCCCATGGCACGCGCGAAGGCAAGCACCGCCCCGGCGGCAATCGAGGGCCAGCCAAGCGGCATCATAAGCTTGGTAAAGATGCGACGTTCGGACCACCCCAAGGTTCGCGCGGCGTCGAGCATCTGCGTGTCAAGGCTCTCGAAGGCTCCGAGCGCCGTGCGGTAGACCAGCGGAAACGACACAACGACGGCCGAAATGACCGCCGCGGGCCAGGTAAAGACGATCGAGATGCCGTGCGCGATGAGCCACTGGCCCACCCCAGTCGAGCGGCCAAACAGCATGAGGAGCAGAAAGCCGCACACTGTGGGCGGCAGCACCATAGGAATCGTAAAGACCGAATCGAGCAGGCCCTTGATGCGACTCGAGGTACCCATAGTCTTCCACGCGGCGAACAGGCCCAGCGCAAAGGAAATCAGCAGGGCAAGGCCGCTCGTTTTAATGGACACCCAAAACGGGCGATAGTCGATGTCGCCCAAAAAGGAGGCCAGAGAGGCCAAGGGCCCCTGCTCATCCCGCAACACGACAGACGATGCCTCTATCATTTGAGCGCTATCAAGCCAACGCGCGCCGCCCTTGGCATCACCCGAGGCCGATGCAATCACCACATAGCGATCCCCATCCGCACCGCGCTCGTCAAAGCCATAGGTATACCCGCCGGCATCAAACGTTGTTTCCGCCGTAACATACCAAGGAAGATCCACGTCCCCCAGCTGCGCACCTCCCATGCAGTTTGCGCTGTCGAGCTTACAGACGAGGGCCTTGAGACCCGATACGCATTCGTTGTCCTGCGGATCCAATCCATACTTCTCGACCACCTTGGGCGATATCCACACCACAACGCGATCGGCAGCGGGCGCCACTACAAGGTCCACGTCCTCGTCAACGGGAAACCGGTAGCCCTCAGGCTGGCCCTCCATGGCACGAGCGGTCCCCTTGGCCAACCGCTCAAAACCCCCGATCCCATAGGAAAGCCCATGAGCGGTCGCAGCAACCTGGGCCCCGTCCTCAGCGTCCCCAGCAAACGCAAATCCCGGCACCCAGCAAAGCGCGAGGGTCAAAGCACAGGCGACAAGCATGCGGAATCTATTAAGCACGAAAAGCTCCAAGCGAATACAAGGACGAAGTGAAACACAAAACGATGGAATTATCGCGCCAAGCCGCACTACTCGGAAAGCTCAAAGCCGTACTTAGCCCAAATCTTCTGAGCCTTCTTGTTGGTCAGACAGAAGTCGATAAACGCCTTGGCCTCATCGGCGTGCTCGGAGCTCTCGGCAACGGCGCCCGGGTACACGATGGGCTTGTGCGAATCCTCGGGGCACACGAAGGCCTCCTCGATGCCGTCATAGCGGAAGATATCGGAGCTGTAGACAAAACCGGCCACGCAGTCGCCCGTAGAGACGTAAGACGCAGCGGTGCCGACCTTGTCGGCCAGGGCCACCTTGTCGGCAAGCTCGGGTGCATACTCGCCGTCGTCGCCCTCGGTGCCGGTGTAGAGACCCACAGAAGCTAAGGCCTGGTTGGCATACTTGCCGGCGGGGACGGTCTTGGCGTCGCCGATGGCGATCTTGCCGTCCAGATTCGCGACGTCGGCGATGGCCTCGATCTTGGTGTCGGAGCCCTCAGCACGAATGATCACAAGGTCGTTGACGAACATATCCTCACGGGTGTCGGTTTCGACGAGCTCGGCGGTCTCAGCGTCATCCATGGTGCCCTTGGAAGCGGTAATGAGCACATCGACCGTGGCGCCGGCACGCATCTGCTCGACGAGATCGCCGGAGGCCTTAAACTGCGTGTCGGCAAAGGTAGTGCCGGTCTGGTCGGTGTAGAGCTCCTGGACCTCGGGCAGGGCCTTCTCGAGAGAGTTGGCAGCGAAGACCTGAAGCTCGACAGCCTTCTTGGAAGATGCCTTAGCAGAACCGGCATCGGAGCCAGTCGGCCCAGACGTCTTGTTGCCGGAGCAGCCAGCAAGCCCAAGGCCAGCAGCGACGACAGCAGAAAGAGAGACGAATCCGCGGCGAGAAACCATATCGAACATGTTCAATCCTTTCGGACCTTGTGCCCGGGCACCCCACCGCGGGCTATAATCTGCAATCAGATTATACTTTCGCGCGAATAATGATAGTGAGAAATTATTCCCGCCAGAGCATATAGTTTCGAGTTACTGTGCACCTCGGCGTCGATTCGGCGGAAAACAAAAGCGGAGCGACCGATAAGGTCGCCCCGTCGCAGGTAAACCGCTTAGTTGGTATGTCCGCCGCCCGCTGTCATCTGAGCCGCATGCTCCAGCTGGTCTGCTATGGCCTCCCAGCTTTCGCGGGCGGCCTTCGTAGAACCGGGAAAGTTTACGACAAGTGTATGACCTCGCTGCATGCAAATAGCGCGCGAGAGCATGGCGCGGCGCGTCTTGGTCATGGAGTACGCACGGATCGCCTCGGCAATACCCGGCACATCGCGGTCGCAGACGGCACGCGTCGCCTCGGGCGTCACATCGCGCATCGAAAGCCCCGTGCCGCCGCAGGTGAGCACGACATTGGCGTGGCACTCATCGGCGGCTTCCACAATGGCATCACCAATCTCGCTGACGTCATCGCGCACGACCACATGTGAAGCGACCGTCCAGCCCTGTGCCTCGATAAGTTCCTCGAGTGCGGCTCCAGCCTCGTCCTGGGCAAGATCACGCGTATCCGAGCACGTCACAATCGATATCTTCAGCTCCATAGTGTTCCTCCTACAACACGGTGCCCTCGGGCAGGTCGACGCGAACAACGTCCACGACATCTCCCGCCTTGAGCTCACACGGTCCTTCGTCAATACGCAGCAGGCAGTTGGCCCGCTGCATCGTGCCGAGCAGCGCCGAATTCTGCGTCTTGGCCTCGGTCACCATCAGCTCACCGGTCTTGGGGTCGCGCAAAACCGTGGCGCGATCGAAGAAGCGTCGGTCCTGGCGCTTTTTCACACCGTGTGTGAGCGTCGCCTGCTGCACGGGACGCGGACCCTCGGCAAAGCCGCGCATCTTGCGAATCGCGGGGCGGGCGAGCATCTCAAAGCCCACATACGCCGCCGCGGGATTGCCCGAAAGCCCCAAATACGGCTTGCCCCCAAGCAGGCCAAACGTGATGGCTTTGCCAGGACGCATCGAGATGCGGTCGAAGAGCACCTCGCCCTCGCGCTTGACCAGCGCCGTCACGTAGTCGTAATCGCCCGCAGAGGCGCCGCCGCTCGTTATGACAAAATCGCACTCCTGCACGGCGCGATGCACCAGCTCGGCAATCGCCTGCTCATCATCAGACGCAATGCCGTAGAACACGGGCTCGGCTCCTGCATCGAGTGCTTCGGCCATCAACGCCGAGGAGTTGGAATCGCGAATCTGACCGCGCGCCGGTACTTTACTCGGTGCGACCAATTCCGTGCCCAGCGAGATGATGCCCACACGTGGGGCAGCGTGCACCTTCACGCTCGCGTAACCGGCGCTTGCCAGCAGGCCCGCGCCCGCCGGAGCCACGACCTCGCCGGCGCGCATCACAACATCGCCGGCATGGGCCTCCTCGGCGGCAGAGCGAACGTTCTCCCCCACCTTGGCCGGCGCCGAGAAGCTCACGTGTGAGCCCTCGTTGCCGTCGCCGTCAAGCACCTCGACGATCTCGTATTTCACCACGGCATCCGCACCCTCGGGCACCGGCGCGCCCGTCATGATGCGGACCGTCTCACCCGCGCCGATTGCACTCTCAAACACATGGCCCGCGGCCTCGTGTCCGATAACGTCGAGCGTCACCGGCGCCTCGCCAGATGCCTGCGCCAAGTCCGACGAGCGCACAGCATATCCGTCCATAGCGCTGTTGGCAAACGGCGAGATGTCAATATCGGCCACCGCGTCCTCTGCCAAGGGAAGACCGGCGGCCTGCCACACGGGAATCTCGACAACTTCGGTGCGATTCACGTGCGACAAGACGATCGCCTGTGCGTCCTCCAACGGAATGAGTTTCTCAGCCATATACACCTCTAGTATGCTGCGGCGCGCAACAAAAGCGCCGATTCTTTATGTTTATCTCAGTATAATCCCTCGCCGCCTGCTCAAGACCTGGCCCGCGGCCGCGAATACACCTGTCGGTAATGGACGGCGAAACAGAACCGAAACCAACCTGCCGGTTTGTCTCGTGTGGCACGTTCTATAATGCTTGCGTTGCAACCTAAAAGAGGAACGTATGGCTTTTACCGACAAACCCGAAAGCGCAAACGAGGCGCAGAATCATTCCCAGTCACTCGACGACGGCGGCTTTTTCTCCCTTAATGACGTCATCATGGCAGGCAGACAACAGCTCACCCGCTCCGAGCATCTCTTGGCTGCCGACACTCGCCGCAACGCCCGCAACCTACTCGCGAGCGCCAAGTTGCTCGCGCTCGTCGTCATCGTCTCGCTCGCCATGGGCGTTGCCGCTTGGGCGTTTTTGGCCTCGCTGAATATCGCGACCGACTATCGCGAGCACCACGCGTGGGTCTACGCATTGCTCCCCGTTGTGGGCATTGCCACCGCATGGGTGTACAAAAACCACGGCCTTGCTGCCAAACGAGGCAACAACCTGGTCATCGACTCCGCTCTGGGCACACGCCTCATCCATATGCGCATGGCCGTCCTCACCTTCGTCTGCTCTACGCTCACGCACCTAACGGGTGGATCGGCCGGTCGCGAGGGAGCCGCGGTGCAGATTGGCGGCACCATCGCCAGCAACATCTCGAACCTCGCCCACCTCAAAAAGCATGACCACCACGACCTCATGCTCGCCGGCATCTCGTCGGCCTTTGGCGCCGTATTCGGTTCGCCCCTTGCTGGAGCTTTCTTTGGCATGGAGATGTGCTTTATCGGCAAGATCGACTACACCGCGGGCATCTACTGCCTGGTCGCCTCGTTTACCGGCTACTTTACGTCGCTTGCCTTGGGAACCGAGTACGAGGCGAATGTCATCGCCAGCGTTCCCAACATGACACCACGGACGGTTGTCATCGTTGTTATCAGCGCCATTATCTTCGGCCTGACGGCACGCCTCTTTGCCTGGTCGGTTCGAACCGTCAAAAGCCTGTACAGTCGCTTTATCACCAATTACCTCGTCCGCGCACTCATAGGCGCACTCGTGGTTTTGGCCGCCTATGCCCTCCTCGACGCCTGGAACTACGCCGGCCTTTCCACGTGGCTTTCCGGCGCCGGATTTGCAGGCAACACCACCCTGGCGGACGCAGCCATCAAGTTGGTCGTCACAGCGCTTACCCTGGGCGCGGGCTTCCAAGGCGGCGAGGTCACGCCCCTGTTTGGCATCGGTGCGGCACTCGGTGGCTGGATCGGTTGCCTTACCGGGCTTGACCCCAGTTTTCTGGCGGCTCTCGGCATGCTCGGCGTGTTCTGCGCCGGCCTCAACGTGCCCATCACCACCTGCATGATGGCCATCGACCTGTTCCACGGCACGGCCGCCGGGTTCTTTGTCATCGTGGCCTTTATCAGCTACCTAACCGGCGGACACCGCGGCGTGTACCCCGCCCAGCGCATCATCTCACCCAAGCGCCGTTCGCTTATTGTGGATGAGGGCGGTACGGTAGCGGATGCTATCGAGCGCCACAACGACCTGATAGAGTAGATGTAATAATCGCCGTGCAGCCACAATCGGGGCAACGTAACCCGAGCGCGACCGCACCGTCATGTCACACGCCGGGAGTCGCCCCATGCACGCAACTGATTTTGGTCGCACGCTCATCATCGCCAACCCAGCCGCCCAGTCGGGTGCGGCACGCGAAGTTGCCGAGCGCCTACAACGCTTTTTGGACATGACTGCACGCGCATCCCAGTTTGACCTGGTGTTGACCGAGCGTATGGGACACGCCAAGGAGCTGGCCGCACAGGCTCAGGGCTATCGCACCGTTATCGCACTCGGCGGCGATGGCGTGATTCACGAGGTCGTCAACGGGCTTATGACGCAAAAGGAGGACGCCCGCCCCGCTCTTGCCGTCCTGCCCGTGGGCTCCGGCAACGATTTTGCCCAGACGCTCGGCATCGACGATTTCTCCGGCAAGGATTTTGGCGCGCTGCTCACCTGCGAGCTGCAGCGTCAGGATATCGGGCGCATTCGCTCGTGGAGCCCTTCGAGCGGCAGCGGCGAGGCTACCGTTGAGTACTACGACCAGACGCTCTCGGTCGGCATCGATGCTGCCATCGGCCTTAGCACCACCGAGCTGCGCAAAAAGACCGGCTTGACGGGCGCGCCGCTCTACACCCTCTCGGGACTTGAGCAGTTTGGCCTACGCTATCGCAACTATCCTATGACAGTCAGCTTTGACGGCGCGCCCACAGAGCGCGTGAGGGCGATCATCATGGCGATACAGCTGGGCCCCACGTATGGCTCGGGCTATCGCATCTGCCCCGATGCCGACCCCTGCGACGGCATACTCGACGTCTGCTACGCCTGCGGCCCCGTCCCCCGTGCGGTCGCCCTACCCATGTTCCTTTCGGCCAAGGACGGTCACCACACCAAGCTGCCGCCGGTACGCATGCGCCGCTGCCGCCATGCCGAGTTCACCTTTGAGGAGCCCGACTACCCCATCCAGGCCGACGGCGAGCCCGTTGTCGCCTCGCGCATCGAGGTCGACATCCTTCCCGCCGTCCTCGAGGTCTGGCACCCAACCCGCTAACCCCACCTAAGTTGCGGTGAAATAGGGACTGTTTATGCAGCTAAAGCCGCAAAACAGTCCCTATTTCACCGCAACTTATTGAGAAGGTCATTCCTCCCCGCCCGGCTTGCGGCGGTTGGCCTTTTTAATCGCGTTGAAGTGCTTGTCATTGAGCCTGCGCTGGCGAGAGCGCAGAGGCACCTTAGTCTTTACGCGTCGGCGCGGTGGACGCCCGCGACGCTCCAGCTCAGCGCGCAGCTTACGCAGGCAGCTCGCGCGATTCTGAAACTGGCTGCGGCTCTCGCGCGCCGTCACAACAATCCCCGTGGGCCCATGCTTCATACGCACCGCCGAGTCCGTCGTGTTCACGCCCTGTCCGCCCGGACCTGTCGCGCGAAACACCTGCACCTCGCAATCTCGCGCCAACTCCTCGACCGACATCTCGGCATAGCGCGCATACTCGCGCCATCCCATCTTGTTCTCATCCATATCAACACCTCCCCTCATAAAAAATGTGACAAAGGGAAAGTCCCTTTGTCACATCGCATACCAATCGCTTGTGTTGCGCGCTTAGGCGAAGGTGATCTCGCCGGTATCGCAGTCCATATCGGCGATACGGGCTAGGCTTTCAACGCGGAAGCCGCGCTCGCGGAGCTTATCGCCACCGCCCTGGAAGCCCTTCTCCACCGCAATGCCAATGCCGGATACCTCGGCACCTGCAGCCTCGCAGATCTTGATAAGACCCTCGAGCGCGCAGCCGTTGGCCAAAAAGTCGTCGATGATCAGGACCTTGTCGCCCTCGGACAGGAAGCGTTTGCCAACGATGACCGGGTACTCCTTCTGCTTGGTAAAGGAGTAGATGGTCGTGGCGTACTGCTCGCCGTCGAGGTTGATGGACTGTGCCTTCTTGGCAAAGACCACCGGCACGCCGCCAAAATGCTGAGCCGCGATGCAAGCCATACCAATGCCCGAAGCCTCAATCGTCAGGATCTTGTTGATCTCGACATCCTTGAACAGACGGGCCCACTCGGCACCCATGTGGTCGAACAGCTCAACGTCGCACTGGTGGTTGAGGAAGGCATCAACCTTAAGGACGTTACCGGCCTTTACGATGCCGTCATGGCGAATACGATCCTCAAGCTCCTGCATGGCGCAACCCCTTCTCGCGGCAAGGATACCGCGCGATTAATAAACGTTGTTCGATAGTCTACCACGGACCGACCCCCGCCCGCCCCACAAGCCGCATCGCACCACAAACCAGTCTTTTTGGGACGGCGCGGATACGTGGCAGGCAGCCTCCCAACACGCTAATGGCGGGCGCGCATCCTCATCAAGCGCACCATGGCGAGCGCAAAGCCCACAGCGGCCACAGCCATGAGCACATAGAACACCGAGCGAAAGCCGAACAGGAACACATCCGGACGGCCTGCAACAAAACTGGTCACAGCCTCGCCCATCGCCACGCTCATCTGGCCATACAGGATGTGCGACGCCGCCGTAATACCCAGCGCCATGCCCGCATAGCGCGCCAAACTGCCCAAGCTGCCCGCAAAACCGAGCGCCTCGCGCGGGGCCGACCCCATGTACAGGGAGTTGTTGGGGCTCTGGAAGATCGACGTACCGCACGACATAAATGCGACGCAGCACACGATGACAGGGATCGAAGAGTGCTCGTCGAGCGTGCTCACCGCAAAGAGGCCGCACACGTACACGCCCAGGCCCACGGCCGTGGGGCCCTCGCAGCCAACACGGTCGGAAACCGTACCCGAAAGCGGGCCGATAAAGGCATTTACCATCGGCAGTGCCAAAAAGAGCAGTCCGGAGATGTCGGAACCAAAGCCGTGGGCGTCCTGAAAATAGAACGGCAGAATAAACTCGGATGCGCCAATACCAACGAACACGATGAGCATGCAGGCAAGGTTGATGGTGAAGGCCGAATTTGCAAAGCAGCGACGAGCAGCCTCGATCAGGGACATGGGGCGCTCGCCGGCCTCAGGCTTAACATGCGGTAGCGTATAGAGCCCCACGATAAACGAGATGACGCCAATGGGCAGGTTGATGAGGAAGATGCTCTCCCAGGGAAAGTTCGCCACCAGCATGCCGCCGAGCACGGGACCACACATCATGCCGAGGGCCACGAAGGTCGCGAGAATACCCATGGCACGACCGCGCTCGCGCGCCGGAAACGACTCGGTGATGATACCCATGTTGTTAGCCATGGCCGCCGCGCAACCGACGCCCTGAACAATGCGTGCCAGGATAAGAACCTCGAGCGAGGCCGAAAGGCCGCACAGCAGCGAACCGATCGAAAAGACGATGACGCCCAGCTGGAACACATTCACCTTGCCGCGCACGTCGCCCAGACGGCCAAACGACAACATAGCCACGCATGTCGCAAGCAGATACACCGAGCTCACCAGCTGAATGCGATCGAGGCCCACGCTCAGCTCCTTTTGCATCACGGGCAGTGCCACGGTCACGACGGTCGAATCCAGACACACCATAAACGTCATGATGAGCACGGTAAACAGAATCGCCCATTTGTTCTTGCCATGGGTGTCGCCCTCAAGGGCAATGCGCTCGCGGCGCAGCTGCTCTGCAGTTTTCTCCATATCCATCCTTTCGAGTGGTGCAACGCAAAAACGGGGCCCCAATCGCCTGCGAACAGTCGCGATTGGGGTCCCGCCTACGGAATCGGAACGAAAGGCCGCCGAAGCTTTCTGTCAGCATCGGCGACTTGTGCGAAGGCTAGCCTAGCACTGCTCGAGCGCCTGCTCAAGGTCGGCAATCAGATCGGCCGTGTCCTCGAGGCCGCACGACAGGCGCACCATGTCGGCGGAGATGCCGCAGGCGATGAGCTCCTCATCGTTCATCTGGCGATGCGTGGCGTTAGCGGGATGCAGGCAGCAGGTGCGGGCGTCTGCCACATGCGTGGCGATCTGGGCGAGCTTAAGGCTCTTCATAAAGGTCTCGGCCGCCGCGCGACCACCGTTAAAGCCAAAGCTCACGACGCCGCAGGTACCGTTGGGCATGTACTTCTGAGCCAGGTCATAGTACTTATCGCCCTCCAGGCCCGGATAGCTTACAAAGCGCACCTTGGGATGGCTCTGCAGGAACTTGGCAACGGCCAGGCCGTTCTCGCAATGACGCGGCATGCGCACATGCAGGCTCTCGAGCGAGCTATTCAGGAAAAACGCCGCCTGCGGGTTCTGCATGGGGCCAAGGTCGCGCATGAGCTGCGCGGTGGCCTTGGTAATGAAGGCGCCCTCGCGACCGAACTTCTCGGCATACGTCACGCCGTGGTAGCTCTCGTCAGGCGTGGTGAGACCCGGGAACTTGTCCGCATGGGCCATCCAGTCAAACTGGCCGTGGTCGACAATCACGCCGCCCAGGTAGGCAGCATGTCCATCCATGTACTTGGTAGTGGAGTGCGTAACGATGTCGGCGCCCCACTCAAAGGGACGGCACATCACGGGCGTCGGGAAGGTGTTGTCGACCATCAGCGGCACGCCGTGGTCATGCGCGGCCTTGGCAAAGCGCTCAATATCGAGCACGGCAAGGGCAGGGTTGGCAATCGTCTCGCCAAAGACGAGCTTGGTATTGGGCTCAAAGGCTGCCTCCAGCTCCTCATCGGTGCAGTCGGGGGCTACAAACGTGCAAGTCACGCCCATGCGGCCCATGGTGTGGGCGAGCAGGTTATACGTACCGCCGTAGATAGCAGAGCTCGCGACCACGTGATCACCGGCACCGGCCACGTTAAAGATCGCGAGGAAGTTCGCGGCCATGCCCGAACTCGTGAGCATCGCAGCGGTGCCGCCCTCCATCTCGCAGATCTTGGCGGCAACCAGATCGCACGTGGGATTCTGCAGACGGCTGTAGAAGTAGCCCGACTCCTCCAGGTCAAACAGCTTGCCCATGTGCTCGGACGTGTCGTATTTCCACGTGGTGGACTGGTAGATGGGCACCTGGCGCGGCTCCGCATCGCCCGGATGATAGCCGCCCTGAACGCACGTGGTACCGATAGTCTGCTCGCTCATATCCAACTCCCTTACTTGGGTTTTGTTTTTATTCGGTTCACGATACCGCTACCCCGCACCCCTCTCAACCCATCCCGCCGATAGGTTATGGGACAAATTAATCAGGTTTATTTGTCCCAAATCTTAAGAAAGTGTTCGATGGCGAAAAACAATGAGATATGCACTGCGGTCTCGATAAGCGAATGCGCCAGCAAGGGTACCATAGGCGGGTACACCGCAATCAAGGAGACACCGATGAAGCAGATTGATACCACTCAGCTCAACACTGCCACCTGCCAGGCTCAGGCTGCCGAATACCACGCCCGCGGCTTTAACTGCGCGCAGGCCGTCGCCTGCACGCTCGCGCCCGCCGTCGGGCTCGACCCCCAGGTCGCCTTTACCCTCACCGAGGGCTTTGGCGCCGGCATGGGCGGCATGACCGAAACTTGCGGTGCCATCTCGGGCGCCGTGGCCATCATGGGCTTTGTAATGAGCGATGGCATGGAAAACCCCAAGACCAAGGGCCAGACCTACAAACTGTCGCGCGAGATTGCCAAGCGCTTTGGCGAGAAGAACACGACGACCGTCTGCGGCACGCTCAAGGGCGTCGGATCGGATAAGGGTCCGCTCCGCAGCTGCCCCGGCTGCATCGACGATGCCGTCGAGATCGCCTGTGATGTGCTAAAGCAGCTCGCCGAGTAGACGGCAGCAACATAAAAGACGGCCGGCGCGCTTGGGATCCATCCAAAAGCACGCCGGCCGTCGTCGTTAGAACTCGGCAAATTCGGGAGTGCTGACCTCAATCTCCTCGCGCCCCGCCATAAGCTCGCGCATCTTGGCACAAAATGGCTCCTGCTCCCCCGCCTTAAACACCAAATGAATCGTCACGGCATCCGCGTAATCGGTATCCGAAACCTTGGCATCCGAATCCTGGGCCAAACGAAGCACTTGCTCATACTGTGGATAGGCCACACGCACATCAACCGGCACGACGCTCGTCATCTCAACGATCTGCCCGGCTTCCTGAGCCGCGGCCACCGCCGTCTGCGTCGCCGCGGTATAGGCGCGTACCAAGCCACCAGGTCCCAACAACGTACCACCAAAATAGCGCGTCACTACGCAGCAAACATTTTTGAGCCCCGCTCCGCGCAGCACCTCGAGCGTCGGCATGCCGCTCGTACGGCTCGGCTCACCATCATCGCTCTGGCGCTCACGCCCATCGACCAAAATCCACGCGGGAACATTGTGTCGAGCGTCGTAATGACGCTTGCGAACCATCTCGATAAAGGCATTCGCCTCGTCCTCGGACTCAATATGGACCAGCTGGGCAATAAACCGACTCTTGCGATCGACGAACTCACCCGTAGCCTCAATATTCGATTGCAAAGTAAAATAGCTGTCCAACAAAGCCCCTCAACAACAAGCAAAGCAACAAACAGCCTCAATAATACGGCAAAGCCCGTACCGACAACCCCGGTAAATAGAACGGCGACGCCGATGATTCCGTAAACGAAAGCAAGAACCCGTCAGCGCGAGCAAAGTGCCTTGGAAGACGAGATCGCAACAAAAATGAGGCTGCCGATGACCAGGTAAAAGCAGCGAGAAGGCGTCAGCTGAGTCGATTTGGCCCGAAAGAGGAGGGAGCACGCCTTATGGCGGCGACCGACGAATGAGCGCCAAATCGGCCAGCTGACGTCGTCGCAGCGTCAACAAGAAAGCTGAGTGGGCCTATAAGCCGGGTTCTGTCGTGAACGGTCATTTATCTTGTCTGCACGTTACCGTGCAGCTCCACGCACGCTACCCGAACGCGGACCGGGCCGGCCCATAGCGTTCCTATTCGCGCTTGCTCCGGATGGGGCTTGCCAAGCCGCCGTGTTGCCACGACGCTGGTGGTCTCTTACACCACCGTTTCAGCTTTTCCCTTTACGCCTTGCGACGCAGGTGGGAGTCTTCTTTTCTGCGGCGCTTTCCGTCGGATCACTCCGCCCGGCCGTTAGCCGGCATCCCGCCCTCTGGAGCCCGGACTTTCCTCACGCGTACCGCAAGCAGTACATCGCGCGACCGTCTGGCCCACTCAGCAGTGCAAGAGTGTAGCACACCGCCGCCACAGGCAACGGCACAACACAAGCGCTCGACACGATAAACCAAGAAGCGCCCATGCGCTACAATAATCCCGTCGATGGGCAACGTTGTCAGTCGAGACGCGACCGCGCTCCGCACCCCTCCGTCTACTCGGTGCGTTCCCGCCTCCTCCCCGAGGCGGGATGTCGGCTTTTTTCATGCACCGACAATCCAATAGCCTGTGGACAGCCCGGCAGCATTGCGCATCTCGGTGCCAAATGCAAAAAGGGACCCGTCCATTACGGACGGATCCCTTAAAACAAGTGATCGTCAAACCGATTTACTCAGCGTCGGTCTCCTCGTCCTTCTTCTCGGAAGGCAGCGGGGTAACCTCGATCTCAACGCCCAGAGTCTCAGCAGCGGACTTCATGGACAGGGAAATACGACGACGGTCGAGGTCGATCTCCATGACCTTGACCTGAACCTTGTCGCCCACGTGGGTGACCTGAGAAGGCTGGTCGACGTGCTTGTTGGCCATCTCGGAGATGTGCACCAGGCCCTCGATGCCCTCGCCCAGGTCGACGAAAGCGCCAAACGGGACAAGCTTGGTCACAGTGCCCTCGACGATAGCGCCGACGGGGTACTTCTTGACCAGTGCGCGCCACGGATCCTCGGTGGTCTGCTTGAGACCCAGGGAGATGCGCTCGCGGTTGAGATCGACGTCGAGAACCTCGACCTCAACCTCCTGGCCGACCTTGACAACCTCGGAAGGATGGTTGACGTGGTTCCAGGAGAGCTCGGAGATGTGGATGAGGCCGTCGATACCGCCGAGGTCGACGAAGGCGCCGAAGTCGACGATGGAGGAAACGGTGCCCTGGAGACGCATGCCAGACTTGAGCTTGGACAGGATCTCGGAGCGCTCGGCCTTACGGGACTCCTCAAGCACGACGCGACGGGAGAGGACAACGTTGTTGCGGTTGCGGTCCATCTCGATGACGCGGGCCTCGATGCGGGTGCCCATGTAGGAGGTGAGGTCCTTGACGCGACGGAGGTCGACGAGGGAAGCGGGCAGGAAGCCACGCAGGCCGATGTCGAGGATCAGGCCGCCCTTGACAACCTCGATAACCTCGCCCTCGACGTTCTCGCCGGAGTTGAACTTCTCCTCGATGCGGTTCCAAGCACGCTCGTACTCGGCACGCTTCTTGGAGAGGACCAGACGACCGTCCTTGTCCTCCTTCTGGAGAACCAGGGCCTCGATGGGATCACCGAGTGCAACGATGTCTGCAGGGTTAGCGTCCTTGCGGATGGACAGCTCGCGGACCGGGATAACGCCCTCGGACTTGAATCCGATGTCAACGAGCACCTCGTCATGCTCGATCTTAACGACAGTGCCGTTAACGAGATCGCCCTCATCAAAGTCGGTAATCGTACCGTCGATGAGGTTGTTCATCTCCTCCTCGTTGACATCGTCAAGAGAGAAAATGGACGAGTTCTGAATCTCACTCAAAGGTGGACCCCTTTCGAACTACGGGGCCCCGATTGCTAGGACCTACAGAAGGGTGCGACAAGCACACAACGTTTAGGAACACTCGGGAGCCGACAGATACTAATGTGACGCTTATGCAATCACGTTCGTATAGATTACGGGGAAATTACTTCGATTTCAAGCGCGAACTGCGATTTTTTACTCGTATGGAGACTTTTTCGCAATCTTGTGGACGACCGTCTCCGTAAGTTGACGATAGGCCGTTAGGTATACGGCTTTGGGGTAAAGTATCCGGAACCAACGATTCTGGAACGATTTTTCGAGAAAGGTGCCCGCGTGCTCAAAGCAGTCGTTTTCGATATGGACGAGACGCTTCTTAGCATCAACCTCAACGCGTTCATCCTTCGCTATTTTAAGGATGTCTCGTCGATGCTCGCGGACATCGGACGTCGCAGCCGCGGTGGCACGATGGCACGCCTCGGCACCATCCTGGTCGACCTCAACGCCAACCGCCGAAGCGGCACGGACAACCGCACCAATCTTGAGTTTTACCGCACCGAGGTCGAACGCAGGTGCGGCATCTGCCTCTCCGATCCTATCATCTACGAGGCATTTACCTACTACGACCGCGAAGTTCTTCCGCATAAGAATGACGACGTCATCAACGCCCACGCCATGCCGGGCGCACACGCCGCGCTTCAGGCCGTACAGGACGCAGGGCTGCGCTGCGCGCTCTTCACCAACCCCAGCTTTCCGCAGGGGGCCATCGAGTGCCGCATGGGTTGGGGCGACCTGGCCGACGCCCCCTTTGAGCTCGTCACGCACATGGGAAACACCACCCGCTGCAAGCCCGATGCCACCTACTATCTAGAGCAGCTTCAGGTGATGGGGCTCGAGCCGCACGAGGTCCTTATGGTGGGCAACGACCCCAAGCGTGACTTCCCCAGCCCCGCCTGCGGCATTCAGACTGCCTATGTTGGTCAGGGAAAACCCGGCCGAGCCACCTGGCGAGGAACCATGGAAGACTTCGCCCGCGAATTCAACGCCGTAGTAGAAGCCTTCTACGAACACCAAGTAGCCGACGAACTGTCCTAGCACACTTGGGTTTTGCCGATCATGATGTTGAGGATCTCGACGTCGGTATCTTTCATGCCCACACGGCCTACGTAGCCCATACTGGCGATTGTCTGCTCAACGGTATCTTGGATCAGGCCCTCGCCGGCGCGGAAGCCGCGACCCTGCATGGCCATATCATGGCCCAGAATCGCTGCATCGACGGCAGCCGAGATCTTGGCGGCACAGCTCGCCTTGGCGCCATCGCACACGATGCCGCCCACATTGCCGAGCGTATTGGAGACCGTCGCACCGATTTGCTCGCGCGTGCCACCGCACAGCCAGGTAATCGCGGCACCGGCACCGCACGCAGCGCAAATAGCGCCGCAAAACGCCGAGAGCGCACCAATGTAGCTCTTGATATGCACGGCAATGAGATCGGACAGCATCACGGCACGCACCAGGCGCTCGTGGTCGCAGCGCAGGTACTCGGCATACTCCATGACGGGCAGTGCGCAGGTAATGCCCTGATTACCCGAGCCGCACACAATGGCGACCGGCAGCGCGCAACCGTTCATGCGGGCGTCGGACCCGGCGGCCGCACGGGCACGGGCACGGCAGGCGACGTCATCGGCACGAGCACCCAGCAGCGTACGACCCACCTCGGCGCCCCAAGCGTGCGCAAGGCCCTCGGCACTGATTGCGCCATTCAGCTCAATCTGACGCTCAACGGCAGCGCGGGCGCCCTCAATGTCACCGTCCTCGATAAAGTCGATGATGGAATCAATGGACATGGGCGTATCGGCGTTATCTGCCGCACGCTCGGCCACCACGCGCTCGGCGCAGGCGGCGCACTCCCCCGCCGACTTGCCGCATACCGGAATACCATCGAGCGTATGGCACGTGACATTAGTGTGGTGATCGGTAATCTCGACGACCGCGGTATGGCCCCCGGCCGTCGCAGTCACCTTGATGTAGAGGTTGGGCACACCCTCGACAAGCGACACATCGCAGTAGCCGGCGTCGGCGAGGAGCTCGGCCACGCGAGCGCGGTCTTCATCGTTAACGCTCTCGAGCACCTCGAGCGCGCTCTTAGCGTCGCCGCCCACGGCACCCAGCACGGCCGCGGCTTCAATACCGTGCATACCGCCCGAGTTGGGCACGGTCACGCTCTTAACGTTCTTGATGATGTTGCCCGAGCAGGCAACGTCCATATGATCGGGTTCGCAACCGAGCGTCTGGCTCGCCAACGCCGCTGCATAGGCAACGGCAATAGGCTCGGTGCAGCCGAGCGCACAGACAAGCTCGCGGTTCAAAACATCGCAAAACGCGGCATCACGAAGGGAATCGGTAGGCATAGGTATCTCCTGCTTGCATAACGGGCTGGTCTCTCAAAAATAATTAGCTCTTCTATTTGATAACAATGCATCAAAAACCGCAACCATGGTTCCGGCGGACGGCGCTCAAGCACAAACTGGCGGCATTCATTCATGAAAAGCGGGTCTTGTTGCCTGCTAAAGCGTTTGATCAAAAAACGCCCGAGCGTTTACACAAAAGTCGCGCTATCATGCAGTCGAACGCGGTAAACACCTTTAGCATTTGCGCCGCACAGACCAGAGAGGAACCATCTATGAAGATCGGTATCGGTAACGACCACGCCGCCGTCGAGCTCAAGAACATCATTTCCGAGCACCTGAAGGAGCGCGGCTGCGAGGTCGTGAACTTTGGCACCGACACCTCCGAGAGCTTTGACTACCCCATCGCCGGCTACAAGGTGGGTAAGGCCGTTGCCAACGGCGACGTCGACCTGGGCATCCTGATCTGCGGTACCGGCGTCGGGATCAGCCTGGCTGCCAACAAGGTCGAGGGCGTACGCGCCGTCGTGTGCTCCGAGCCCTTCAGCGCCAAGCTCTCCCGCATGCACAACAACACCAACGTGCTCGCCTTTGGCGCCCGCGTCGTTGGCTCCGAGCTCGCTAAGATGATCGTCGACGAGTGGCTCGACGCCGAGTTCGAGGGCGGCCGCCACGAGCGTCGCGTCAACCTCCTCAACGAGATCGACCAGACCCGCGGTCTCAAGGTCGTCGACGAGGCCTAAAGACTTACAACGCCATACGCTAGCGACAGCCCCCGCCTGGAATGCACGCACATTCCAGGCGGGGGCTCTTTAGTAGATTTCTAGGCATGTCCCAAAAATCTACTGGAATATAAAAGGGCGCCGCGGATGGAGTTCCGCGGCGCCCAAGCCACACGCTAACAGCTTTAAGGAGTCAAAGCTGGTTTAGCCAAAGAAGCGCTTGATCTCGATCTCGGCGTTCTCCAGGCAGTCGGAGCCGTGAATCACGTTGGCGTTGACATCGACGGCGAAGTCGCCGCGGATGGTGCCAGGAGCAGCATCAAGCGGGTTGGTAGCGCCCATAAGGGTGCGCATCTTGGAGACAGCGGAGAGACCGGAAACGACCATCTTGACGACCGGACCGCTCGTCATAAAGTCGCAGAGACCGCCAAAGAAGGGCTTGTCGGCCAGATGGGCGTAGTGCTCCTCGACGGTAGCGCGCTCGAGCGTGGTCATCTCCATGCGCTCGATGACAAGGCCGCTACGCTCAATACGAGCAACGATCTCGCCGATCTTGCGATCGCGCACGGCGTCGGGCTTAATCATGATGAAGGTCTTCTCGATAGCCATAAGGTAGCCTTTCAAGTAGGTTCGCGCGTGCCCAAGTCCCATTCCGGCACCCGCCTGGACTGCATCGTAACAGAGTTTTAGCTGCAGTTAAACAAAAAGCTGTTTATTGAAACGCTGCAATTTATTAAAGCGCTCCATATGTGTCACTTCTGTTTCGAAGCCCGATTAGAGTACCATCCGACCGCTCATCAACCACATCGAACAGAGCGGGCGGTCGGTTGCCACCCGCGAACGTACCCCCTTCACAACCTGCCCAAAGGTCCTACAGAAGTTCTCGACAAGCCCCTCCCCCATAGCAGCAAAATAGGGGCGCCCGCATCAGCAGACGCCCGTAAAGCAAAAACGATTTATCAATAAATGGACAATACGTCTTCAGCCAAACCTTTACTTTGCCCCGTGACCCATCTCGACAACCTTGGTTAGCGATCCAAACACGCCTTCGTCGGCCACGAGCTGCGCCTCGGCACGCTGCAGCTGCACGGCAACGGCGGCAGGGGCGGTACCGCCCTCGGTCGTGCGTGCGGCGACAATCGACGGGATGTCGAGCGCCTCGGTAATGTCGCGCTCAAAGAGCGGGCTTGCCTCCTGGAACACCTCAAACGGCAGGTCCTCAAGATTGCAGCCGTGCTTCTCACACATCAGGACCAGATGGCCCACCACGGCATGTGCCTCACGGAACGGCAGACCACGCTTAGCCAGGTAATCGGCAACATCGGTGGCGGCAAGATGCCCCACGCCGCACTCGCGCGCCATGGCATCCTCGTTGACGGTCCAGGTCGAAATCATTCCGGCCATAACGGACAGGCACTGCATGAGCGTGTGAGCGGTATCGAGCGCGCCCTCCTTGTCCTCCTGCAAGTCCTTGTTATAAGCGAGCGGCAGGCCCTTCATGGTTACCAGCAGCTGCACTAGGTTGCCGTACACGCGACCGCTCTTACCGCGGATAAGCTCGGCAAAGTCGGGATTCTTCTTCTGCGGCATGATAGACGAGCCGGTGGAGTAGGAGTCTGAAAGCGTGATAAAGCCAAATTCGGAGCTCGACCACAGCACGATCTCCTCGGAAAGACGCGACAGGTGCATCGCCATGACGGATCCGGCGTAATGCAGATCGAGCAGGAAATCACGGTCGGAAACCGCATCGAGCGAGTTGGGAATCACGCCCGCAAAGCCAAGTTCGGCAGCCGTCATCTGGCGATCGAGCGGATAGCTCGTACCGGCAAGCGCGGCAGCACCCAGCGGGCAGTTGTCGGCGGCATCAAAGGCGGCCTTCAGACGTGTAAAGTCGCGCGCGAACATCCAGGAATACGCCAGCAGATGATGTGACAGCAGCACGGGCTGAGCATGCTGCATGTGCGTGTAACCCGGCAGAATCACCTTGTCGTACTTCTTGGCCGCATCCACCAGCACGTGGCGCAACTGCAGGTTGGCCTCCATGAGCTCCTTGGCCAACGCCTTGACGCCCAGGCGCGTATCGGTCGCCACCTGGTCGTTGCGCGAACGTCCGGTATGCAAGCGCTTGCCGGCCTCGCCGATGCGACGCGTCAGCTCGCTCTCGATGGACATATGGATGTCCTCGTCGTTGATATCGAAGGTGAAGTTGCCGGCATCGATATCCTGTTCGATTCCGGTCAGGCCCTCGGCAATCGCCTGCTCATCCTCGGCACTGATGATGCCCTGGGCCGCCAGCATCTTGGCATGCGCCTTAGAACCGGCGATATCCTGCTTATAGAGATGTTTGTCGACCGGCAGCGACGCGCCAAACTCCTGCGTGACCTCGGCCACTCCCGCCTCAAAACGACCGCCCCAAAGAGCCATGGAACCGTCCCCTTTCTCCAAATACCAAAACAAGCGCCCAAAGCAATGCGCCATGTCGCTAAAGCGATTTTTCAACCGCTAGTTTTACACAATCCCCACCGTGCGCGGGACCATGTTGCTAATTTGCAAAGAAGTGACGCACCAGGCACTTGGCGCCCAACGTCTCCCTCCGGATGTTGCCTTGCGAACCATCGATCCAGGCCTTTAGGCTCATAGGAACGTCCTCGACCTTTGCAGCATCGAACTCGGGCGCGAGGGCAAGTAAGGCATGCGCGATAGCGTTGAACATAATGGATACTCCTCATATATATAGGCACAGAGCCGCCAAATTGATAGAAGGAGCCCCGCCGGACAACCCCGGCGGGGCTCGGACTCAGCCGCAGGCGCGGCGTCATATATGCGGGCGGAACGTAGGGGCCACCGATGTTAAGAAGTGTCAGCAAGCATAACGAAAGGTAGGGACCCCGTGCGCCCGTTTTGTATCACGCGGATGGGCCGCGCGGATACCAAGGAAAGGAGGCGTTAGGCCTGGGCGGCAGCGGAGCTGGGACCCTGGACCTTTGCCCACGTCTTGAGCGACAGCGTATCGATCTCGATAAAGCCGGCGCTGGCCTTCTCGTCAAACGTGGTGTCGCGGTCGTAGGTAGCCAGACCGTAGTCATACAGGCTAAACGGGCTCTTGCGACCGACGACATGGCAGTTGCCCTTAAAGAACTTCAGACGGACGGTACCGGTCACGAACTTCTGGGTATCGGCCATAAAGGCATCGAGCGCGTTCTTGAGCGGGCTGTACCACTGGCCGTTGTACACGGCGGTGGCCCAATCCTGCTCGAGCTTGATCTTGGTCTTGAGCAGGTCGCCCTCGACGCAAATGTCCTCAAGTGCCTTGTGGGCGGTGATGAGCGTCAGGGCGCCGGGAACCTCATAGCACTCACGGCTCTTGAGGCCCACCAGACGATCCTCGACCAGGTCGAGACGGCCAAAGCCGTTGTCACCAGAGATCTTGTTGAGGGCGATGACGATCTCGGAGAGCTTCATCTTCTTGCCGTCGACGGTGACGGGCTTGCCGGCCTCAAACTCAATCTCGGTATACGTCGGGGTGTCGGGCGCGTCCTCGGGGTTCTTGGTCATAACCCAGGCGTCATCGAGCGGCTCGTTCCAGGGATCCTCCAGGTGACCGCACTCAATGGCGCGACCCCACAGGTTGTCGTCGATGGAGTAGGGGTTGTCGTTGGCACCCTCGGGAACCGGCACGTTGTGGGCATGTGCGTAGGCGACCTCGTCGGGACGGCACTTCAGGTCCCACTCGCGAACCGGGGCGATAACCTTGAGCTCGGGGTCGAGGGCCTTGACGGCAGCCTCAAAACGAACCTGGTCGTTACCCTTGCCGGTGCAGCCGTGAGCGACGTAGGTCGCGCCAAACTCGTGAGCGACCTCGACAAGCTTCTTGGCGAGCAACGGGCGGGACAGGGCGGAGAGCAGCGGATACTTGTTCTCGTACATAGAGTTTGCGGCGATAGCCTTAGTCAGGAACTCATCGGAGAACTCGTCGCGCAGATCGAGCACCTGGCAATCCAGAACGCCCAGGTCGAGGGCCTTCTGCTTCTTGGCGTCCAGACCGGTCTCCTCCTGGCCCACGTTGCCGCAGACACAAACAACATCGAGATTCTTCTCGTCCTGGAGCCACTTGACACATACGGATGTATCAAGACCACCGGAATATGCGAGAACGACTTTTTCCTTGCTCATGGCTGTTTCCTTTCGCCCTTGGTAGCTAGTTAGAACATCGGTCAGTTGCAAGTCATTTCGAGGTCAAAAACCGTGCAATATCAGGTTAAATAGCAAAAAGCAGCACAACATGCCCTAGAAACATGCAGCAATGTCGTGCTAAAACCCAACGACCTCAAAATGACTCTGTTGAGGCAATTCGCCCCATACGGACAGAGACGATTGTTATCGTCGTCGGGAAATTGCGCGCTGGCGTCGGATGGCATTGTCTGCAGTAGTGATGATCTTTACGAACTGCATCTGCCTCTCCTTTCACCTATCGCCGGGCGCAATTCTAATATCGTAAACGGTACCTTTTCTTCGGTAAGCGGTTGTATTTCCGTCTCCGTTTTCGATGGTCGCTATATTACGCTAAAGTGCCCGCAGCACAAGCGACAAATTCAAATTTCTGAAAAGTTTTTTCATTACTTTGTGAAGCGTGGTGCAAATACGCTCCGTTCCTGCGACAATACGCTCGATTACATAGCAGAGGGTCATTACGCCCGAAACAATCTGGAAACGGAAAGGCGCATTTATGCAGACTTATGAATCAGACGCCAACATCGGCAACATTAAACTCATCGCCGTCGACATGGACAAGACGCTGCTCACCGACGAGCGCGTGTTGCCGCAGGGTCTTGATGAGCGTCTGGACAAGCTCGCCGACGCCGGCATCGTATTCTGCCCCGCCAGCGGACGTCCCGCTCCCAAGCTCGAGGAGATGTTCGAGGGCATCAAAAACCGCCTTGCTTTTTGTCCCGACAACGGAGCCTGCGTCATCTATCGCGGCAGCTATATCTATCAGAGCAACATCGATGTGGCGCTGTATCAGCAGGTGCTCGCTCGTGCCTCGGAGGACCCACGCGCCGTTCCCGTCCTGTGCTGCTACGACGAGTTCTATGTGCTCGCCCGCGACCATCAATACCACGACGAGATCAGCGTGTACTACAACACGATCAACTACGTCGACACCTTTGAGGGCATTGATATCGAGTCCAATAAGATCTCGATCTTTTTCCCTGCCTACGATGCCGAGCCCGCGTTCCGCGAGACCTATAACCCCGCGTTCTCGGATCAGCTCTATGTCACCAATGCCGGCCGCGAGTGGATCGACTTTATGAACCTGGGTGTCGACAAGGGCGCCGGTGTCGCGCATCTGTGCGAGCAGCTGGGCATTGATATCGCCGATGCCGCCGCCGTGGGCGATACGTACAACGACATCCCCATGCTTGAGCGCGTCGGTCACAGCTTTATCGTGGACAACGCCGAGGAGCATATGAACGCGCATGCTAAGTGGCGCATTCCGAGCAACAACGACGGGGGCGTACTGACGCTCATCGACGCCATCTTGGCGGCACGTTAATCTATCTCGTCGCCATGCCCGGGGCCGGCCGTTTGATTTTTGCTCGGTCAGGTCCTGGGCTCGCTCGAAGGCCACATTAAGTGGCCTTCGGCTCGTGCGGAATCTACAAAAATCAAACGGCCGGCCCCGGGCATGGCTACGTTAACTTGCTTGCCGCCTAGATAGTGTCTTGAGCATCTAGATACTTAGCTGAATAGTTATGGATGAAGGGAGTTCCTTGCTGAAAGGGACTCCCTTCTGGTCTGTTTACTTTGGAACTGTGGGCGCTTCCCTATTTCGCGTCGGCCCAGGTTATGCCGGTGCTGGCTTCGGCGATGAGGGGTACGCGTAGGTCTACGACGTGCTCCATGACGTCGCGGACCATGGTGGTTAGGCGCTCGACTTCGTTGACGGGGCACTCAAAGTCCAGTTCGTCGTGTACCTGCAAGATCATGTGGGCGGCAAAACCCTCTTCTTCCAGGCGGCGGCTTACGCGGGCCATGGCGATCTTGATGATGTCGGCCGCGGTGCCCTGCATGGGGTGGTTCATGGCCGTGCGCTCGCCAAAGCCGCGGAGTTGCGGATTTTTGGCCTTGAGCTCGGGAATATGGCGTCTGCGGCCATACATGGTCTCGGCGTAGCCCGTCTGCTTGGCACGTGCCACCACGTTGTCGAGGAACGTACGCACACCCGGGTAGGCCTCGTAGTAGCGATCGATCATGTCACGCGCCTCGGCCATCGAGATGTGCAGCGACTGCGACAGGCCATAGGCCTGCTGACCATACACGATGCCAAAGTTCACGGCCTTGGCGCGGCTACGCAGGTCGGGTGTCACCTCGGACACCGGCACGCCAAATACGCGCGCGGCCGTCTCGGCATGGAAGTCCTCGCCCTCGTTGAAGGCGCGCACCAGGTGCTCGTCACCCGAAAGATGCGCGAGCAGGCGCAGCTCGATCTGCGAGTAGTCCACCGCCAAAAAGACGCTGCCCTCGCCCGCCGAGAACGCCGTCTTGACGGTACGCCCCAGCTCAGAGCGCGTCGGGATGTTCTGCAGGTTGGGATCGCTCGAGGACAGACGCCCCGTTGCGGTGATGGTCTGGTTGTACGTGGTGTGCACGCGACCGTCACCACGGCGCAGCGGGCCCAGCGTGTCCAGATAGGTCGACTTAATCTTGGACTTCTCGCGCCAGTCCAAAATCAGGCGCACGATCTCGTGGTCGCGGGCAAGGTCGCTCAACACCTTGGCGTTGGTCGAATAGTAGCCGCGCTTGGTCTTTTTGAGGCCCTTGGTCGGAAGCCCCATAACATCAAACAGCACGTGCGAGAGCTGCATGGGGCTGCCGATGTTAAAGGTCTCGTCGCCGGCCAGGTCGCGAATGCTGCGCTCAACCTCGGAAATCTGGGTCGCCAGGCCCTCGGACAGACCGTGCAGGCAGTCGGGGTCCACGAGCATGCCCGCGCGCTCCATCTTGGCAAGCACCGGCACGAGCGGCATCTCGATGCCATCGAACACGTTGGCGGCATTCTCACGGGCCATGCACTCGCGCAACGGTGCCACGAGCGCCAGCGTCAAGGCCGCAGTACGGGCGGCAGGCGCAGGAGCGTCCTCGCCGGCACCCTCTGCGCCGCGCGCCGCAGGCAGCGCCATCTGCAGATAGGCATCGGCCAGATACGCCTCATCGAACTCGGAGCGATCGGAATCCAGCAGATAGGCAGCGACCACGGTATCGAAGATACGCGTGGAATCAGCGGACAGCGGGTCCATGAGCTCGGGCTCAGAAGAGTCGACGGGCGAAAGCTCATGCAGCAGCGCCTTCGTATCCGGGCTCGCCACACGGCCTTCCATAAACAGACGCGCGAGCACGCCGGCAATCACGCCGTGGGCGAAGTTGAAGCCCTCAACCTCAGCCGCCACACCGCTGTCGCCCTCCTCGAGCGCAAACAGGCCCTTGGACGTCGCCAACCACAGCGTGCGCGTCAGTCCAAAGAGCGCGCCCTCTTCCTTGTCATCGTCCACCACGGCGGCGACCCACTCGCCGGCATCAATCGCGCGGGAGACCTCATCTGCAACGGCACCAAGCGCGTCAGTATCGCCGGCGGCTGCGCGCAAAACGGCGGGCATCTCAAACGTGCTGACAGTGGCAGCAGCGCCACCCTCGCCGCCGATCAGCGCCAAGAAACGGTTCTGCATGGCGGTGATACCAAGCGTACCCAGCGCCGCGGAAACCTCATCGGCGGAAAACGCCGGGAAGGACGTCGCCTCAAAATCGAGCTCAACGGGTGCATCGGTGCGGATGGTTGCGACCTTGCGGCTCAGCAGCGCGTCGTCGATGTGTGCGCGCAGGTTTTCTCCCATCTTGCCCTTGACCTCGTCGGCGTGTGCGATGACCTCGTCCAGGCTACCGTACTGCGCAATGAGCGCGCTCGCCTTTTTGGGGCCGATGCCCGGCACGCCGGGGATGTTGTCGGACGTGTCGCCCTTCAGACCATAAAAATCGGGCACGAGCGCCGGCGTGATGCCGTGATACAGATCGTCCACGCTCTCGGGCGTCATGATCGCCACGTCGGACAGGCCCTTGCGGGTCGAGACCACGTTAACGTGCTCGGTCACGAGCTGATACATATCGCGATCACCGGTCACCAGCAACATGTCGCAACCGGCCTGCTCGCCCAAGCGCGCCATGGTGCCCAGGATGTCATCGCCTTCCCAGCCCTCGGACTGCAAAATCGGCACGTTGAGCGCGGCGAGCAGCTCCTTAATCATGGGAAACTGTGCGTGCAGATCGGGGTCCATGGGCGGGCGCTGAGCCTTGTACTGCGGCAGCATCTCCATGCGCACGCGCGGCTTGCCCTTGTCAAACGCCACGACAACGCCGTCGGGATTAAAGGCGTCAATCATCTTGAGGAACATATTTAAAAAGCCAAAGATTGCGTTGGTGGGACGACCGTCCGGCGCGTTCATGGTGGGCGGCACGGCGTGGAAGGCGCGGTGCATGAGCGAGTTGCCGTCGATGACGGCAAAGGTACGGCGCTTGTCAGACATATTGAATACCTCGCTTTGGGCTGGGCACGGTTTGCTCACACCAGTTTACACGCTCCCCGCCCCGCGGCCACCGCACATCAGGCTTCCCTGCCGCCGCGGGCCCGCGCGTGATACGATGGCTCACGGTACATCAACCAGCACGATCGATCCGAAAGGAGCCTGCGTCATGGAGCGTCCCTGCGCATGGAAAAAGTACACGCCACAGCAAATCGAGGAGCTCGAGGAGCTTTGCCGCGGCTATAAGCAGTTTTTGAGCGAGAACAAGACCGAGCGCTTGTGCGTCAAGACCGGCATCAAGATGGCCGAGGAGGCGGGCTACGTCGACCTGGAGACCGTGATCGCCGAGGGCCGCGAGCTCAAGGCCGGCGACAAGGTGTTCGCCGTCAACCACGGCAAGGACCTGATGCTCGTCAACCTGGGAACCGCCCCGCTCGAGCAGGGCTTTAACATCCTGGGCGCCCATGTGGACTCGCCACGCCTGGACCTCAAGCAGAATCCCGCCTTCGAGGCCGGCGACATGGCCTACCTCGACACGCACTACTACGGCGGCGTCAAGAGCTACCACTGGGTGGCCTCCCCGCTCGCACTCGTGGGCGTCATCTGCAAAAAGGACGGCACCACCGTCGACATCAACATCGGTGACAAGGCCGACGACCCGGTCTTTACCATCTCCGACCTGCTGATCCACCTCTCGAGCGAGCAGATGGCCAAGCCCGCCAAGGACGCCGTCGACGCCGAGATCCTCGACGTGATCGTGGGCGGCCGCCCCGTCAAGTTTGACGAGGACGACAAGGACGCTCCCAAGGAGCCCGTCAAGCAGATGTTCCTGGACATCCTCAAGGAGCAGTACGACGTCGAGGAGGAGGACTTCCTCTCCGCCGAGATCGAGGTCGTGCCCGCCGGCCCCGCCCGCGACATGGGCCTCGACCGCTCCATGATCTTGGGCTATGGCCACGACGACCGCGTCTGTGCCTACCCCTCCATGCTCGCCCAGATCAATGTGGCCAACGTGGAGCGCACGAGCATCACGCTCATTGTCGACAAGGAGGAGATCGGCTCCGTGGGCGCCACCGGCATGACGAGCCGCTTCTTCGAGAACACCGTCGCCGAGATCATGACGCTCGCCGGCGAGGATAGCCCGCTGGCCCTGCGCCGTGCACTCGCCCACAGCCGCATGCTCTCCTCTGACGTGTCCGCCGGCTTCGACCCGGGCTACGCCGGCAAGTTCGAGACCAAGAACGCAGCCTTTATGGGTCGTGGCCTGTGCTTTAACAAGTACACGGGCAGCCGTGGCAAGGGCGGCTCCAACGACGCCGACGCCGAGTACGTGGCCCTCGTCCGCGACATCATGGACGAGGCCGGCGTGGACTTCCAGACCTGCGAGCTCGGCCGCGTCAATGCAGGCGGCGGCGGCACCATCGCCTACATCATGGCCAAGTACGGCATGAACGTCATCGACTCCGGCGTTGCCGTCCTGTCCATGCACGCCCTGTGGGAGGTCGCCAACAAGGCCGACATCTACGAGGCCTACCGCGGCTACAAGGCCTTCCTCGAGCGCGCCTAACCAACCCTTCATCAGTTGCGGTGGAATACGGACTAAACTGGCCCATAAACGGCCAAAACAGACCGTATTCCACCGCAACTTCCTTTTTTGGCAGAGGAGAGTCCATGCTGCAGGTCATCATTTCGCCCGCCAAGCAGATGCGCGTGGCCCAAGATGCTTTTGAAGTCCTGGGCATTCCACCTTTTGTGCACGAGACGGCTCGCCTCCACCGCGCACTGCTAGATATCGAACGAAATGAAGGCAGCGGCGGCCTGCAGGCGCTATGGAACGTGAGTGACAAACTGCTGGGGCCTTGCCTCAACACCCTGCATGAGTTTGGGCCCATCCTGAAAAACGGCGATCTCGACAATCCCGCACTCGCCCGTCACCTCTCCCCTGCCGTCATGTCCTACCACGGCATTCAATACCAGAGCATGGCGCCCGAGGTGATGGATTCCGCGCAGCTCGCATGGCTGCAAGACCATCTGTGGATCCTCTCGGGCCTTTACGGATGCGTACGCCCCTTTCATGCCGTTGAACCGTATCGGCTGGAGATGGGCGCGAAGCTTGCCGTCGACGATGCCCCAGACCTCTATGCGTTTTGGGGCGACAAGCTCGCACGGGCCATCGCTCCGGCGGGCTCCAACGCTACGATCGTCAACCTCGCGAGCGCGGAATACGCCAAAGCCGTTCTGCCCCGCCTCACCACCGATGCCACGGTCGTCACATGCCTCTTTGGCGAAGGCATCCGCAACGGCAAGCCCATCCAGCGCTCGACCGCCAGCAAAAAGGCGCGCGGCTCCATGGTGCGCTGGATGGCAGAAAACAAGCTCGAGGATGTAAGCGGGCTCACCGCGTTCGACGTTGGTTATCGTCACCTTCCCGAGCTTTCAAATAAGAACACTTTGGTCTTCCTGAACGAACAGCCCTTGTAGGACCACTGCTACTTTTGAATGTGCTGCCTAGGCACGGCGCCTATTCCGCCAAGCCGTCGGCTTTGGCAACTTCGTTTGTCGAGCCGTCCTGATAGGTAATCTTGACATGCTCCACCTCGGACACCGCAACACCCGTCGGAGGCTCCAGACGCCATTCCGTCAGGGCGATATCCATGGTCGTGGGCACATCTCCTTGATCTTTGAGCTTCACCGTGAGCGTTTTGAGCGCCGCGTCAAACGTCACGCGTTCGATTTCTTCACCTGGAATGGACCCACCACTCAGCTGCAGCTGCACAAACTCATCGCGCGGGTACCAATAATCGCCCGGCGCGGCAACGGTATTGCCGCCCGCAACCTTCACCGTCATGATCGGCAGGGCGTCATCAGCCTCAAACTCCCAGGCAGCGCCGCCGCGACCGCCAAACGTCCAGGTACAAAAGGCAATCACCAGCACGGCAAGCACCGCAAAGCCAATCGCGACAAGGCCATGGTGCGCACGGCTTTCCTCGGCCGATACATCCCATTGCGTCTCTCGATATAGATGCTTGTCTTCCATGTTCGCCTCCCCACAGGCACGCTCATTGGCCCAATCGTACCCATTCAGGCTATACTTGAGCCCATGACATAACGGGGAGCTTGCAGGACAAGACGGCAGGCTGAGATTGGGCGCGCCCGCCCTGACCCGCAAACCTGATATGGGTAATGCCAACGAAGGGAGCCGTGCCAATGAGCACACAGACCGAGCCCAAGCTCGTCACGCAAATCGACTTCGCCCGCGCCGGGCAGATCACACCGCAGATGAAGGAGGTTGCCGAGCGCGAGCATCGCGACCCCGAGTACATCCGCGAGCGCGTGGCCGACGGCCGCATCGCCATTCCCGCCAACATCGTGCATATCAAAAAGGGCATGCGCGCCTTTGGTGTCGGCGAGGGCCTGTCCACCAAGGTCAACGTCAACCTGGGCATCTCGGGAGACAAGGCCGATGCCGCCGAGGAGTGGAAGAAGGTCAAGATCGCCGAGGACTTTGGCGCCGACGCCATCATGGACCTCTCCAACTCGGGCAAGACGCGCCAGTTCCGCCAGCAGCTCATCGACGAGACGCCGCTCATGGTGGGCACCGTCCCCATGTACGACGCTATCGGCTACATGGAAAAGCCACTGGTCAAGCTGACCAAGGACGACCTGTTCGAGGTCGTGCGCGCGCATGCCGAGGACGGCGTGGACTTTATGACCATCCACTGCGGCATCAACAAGTCGGTCACCAAGACCTTTAAGGAGACCGGCCGCCTGATGAACATCGTCAGTCGCGGCGGTTCGTTGCTGTTTGGCTGGATGGAGGTCACCGGCAATGAAAATCCCTTCTACGAGTACTTTGACGAGCTGCTCGAGATTTGCCACGAGTACGACGTGACGATTTCGCTCGGCGACTCCTGCCGCCCGGGCTGCCTCTACGACTCCAACGACGCCACCGAGACCGCCGAGATGATCGAGCTGGGCAAGCTGTGCAAGCGCGCCTGGGCCGCCGGCGTCCAGGTCATGGTCGAGGGTCCGGGCCACATGGCGCTCGACGAGATCGCCGCCAACATGAAACTGCAGAAGCGCCTGTGCCACAACGCCCCGTTCTATGTGCTCGGGCCGCTGGTGACCGATATCGGCGTGGGCTACGACCACATCACCGCCGCCATCGGTGGCGCCATCTCCGCCAGCTCCGGCGCCGACTTCCTGTGCTACGTGACGCCGGCCGAACACTTGTGCCTGCCCAACGCCCAGGACGTGCTCGATGGCCTCATGGCTACCAAGATCGCCGCACACGCCGCCGATATCGCCAAAAAGGTGCCGCACGCCCGCGACATGGACGACAAGATGGGCCAGGCACGCCGCAAGCTCGACTGGGACGCCATGTGGAAGTGCGCGCTCGACCCAGTTACGGGCAAGAAGCGCTACGAGGAGTCTCCCGCCGCCACCGAGGGCACTTGCACCATGTGTGGCAAGATGTGCGCCGTCCGTACCGTTAACAAGGTGTTCGAAGGCACAACGATCGACCTCGGCATGGAGGATTAACGCGTCACCGGAGCCACAATCGGTAACATGGTGTTCGTCAATTGTTGACGTGTGAACATTTGCTTACATTTGCGTAAAGATTGCATCGCCCGCCCGGGTTCGGAATACAGCCGGCCCGGGCATCTTTATAATGCAGACTTAAAGACCCATTTGAATCCGACCGGACAAGGGAGTGAGCATGGATCGCAGTAAGGTACCCGCCGTTCTGTCCATCGCGGGATCCGATTCCAGCGGCGGTGCCGGCATTCAGGCCGACATCAAGACCATCACGGCGCACCGCCTGTATGCCGAGACGGCCATAACCGCCATCACAGCGCAAAACACACTGGGCGTCACCGCCGTGCAGGATATCTCGCCAGATATCGTAGCCGCGCAAATTGACGCTGTCTTTGACGATATCCGCCCAAGCGCCGTCAAGATCGGCATGGTTTCTTCTGTCGAGATTATCGAAGTCATCGCCGACCGCCTGAGCACCTGGAACGCAACGAACGTGGTCGTCGACCCCGTCATGGTTGCCACCTCGGGCGCGCGCTTGATTGCCGAGGATGCCGCCGAGGCACTCACCCGCCGCCTGTTCCCGTTGGCAACGGTCATCACCCCCAACATTCCCGAGGCTATGGCGCTGCTCGACTACGAGGTCGATTCCGAGCGCACACAACAAAATGCCGCTATGCTCCTCACCCGCCGCTTTGGCTGCGCAGCCTTGGTTAAGGGCGGTCATTTCGTCAACGAGGCCAACGACGTACTGGCCGAGCCTGCGCCCCTCGATGACGAGGGCAACCACCTGGGCGATCCGCTCACCACGTGGTTTCGCCACAAGCGCATTGAGACCGACAACACGCACGGCACCGGCTGCACGCTCTCATCCGCCATCGCTTGCGCGCTGGCCCAGGGCATGGAACTTGCCGACGCCATCAATGCCGGCAAGGCCTACCTAACCGGCGCTCTCGCCGCCGGCCTGGACATGGGCAAAGGCTCCGGCCCCGTCAACCATATGTGGCAGTACTAAATAGCCAGCAACCTGCCAAAAAGGGACAGGCTACCTTGCACCAAAAACCGTCGCAACATTCGATGAAAATCGCGCAAACGCGAAAAATCATCGAATGTTGCGACGGTTTGATTTTAGATAGCGGTCGAGCAAAGGACCGGGGCGCCTATTCGTCGGCGAGCTGGATGCCGAGCAGGCCCGAGAGTGCCAACGCCTGCTCGGCATTAACCGTCAGGCCACGCAGCTCATGGTAGTCGCCCGAGACGACAGGAGCCGCGAACGTACAACACGATACATCCACGCCGGAAAGCGGCGTCTTGAACACATCGATTCGCGTCAGGTCGCAGCCATCCAGGCGTATCTGACCCAGCTTTGCCCCCTGGAGTGCAGCCTCGGTCAAACGCGTATCGCGCGCCGTCATGGGACCGATGCGTCCCTCCGAAAAGTTCGCATAGCTCAGATCGCACGATACAAACGAAACGCTCGACAGACGCGCCTTGAGCAAGTTGAGTCCCGGCGCCGAGCAATCGACATAGTCGCAGCGGTTGAGCCAGCAACCTTCCATATTGCAGCGGATAAAGCGGCAACCGCGAAACACGACGTCGCGAAACGTCGAACCGCTCCAGTCAACACCATCGAACTCGCAAGATCGGAACACAACGCCATCGAAGGTCGCGCCGTTCGCCACGTCATAGGCAAGATCCAAATCCTCAAAAGCGGTATTGGAGACGAGCTCATCGCCCTCGGCAAAGAGGTCGATGAGCTCGTCCATGCCCATATGGCAGCCAATCCGTTCGTTTACCCGGGCAAAACCACCGCAAAGGCGCCTGTCCCCTTTGCGGTGAATTGGGGTCGCGCTACTCACCGAGCATCTCTTGGAGCTTGGCTGCCACGGCGTGACCCAGGCTCTCATGGCTTTCGGGCATCATATGCAGATAGTCGATATCGCCCGGCTCGGCAAACTCGGCGGCATTCAAAAAGTCGCAGCCAAATTGCTCGGCCACGTGCGCATAGTACTCGCCAAAATGCTCCGAAGCTTCTGCGGAATGCTCGTCAAAGTCGGTCATATATACATCGGCGATTTGCGGCTTAATCTTGATAGGAGCCATCAACAGAATGCGCGGACAAGGCGCGGCGTCGGTCCACGGAAACGCGCGGACGGCGCGAATCAGCGCCATGGCGCCACGAGCGATATCGGAAGCTGTCACGTTAAAGACCGTCTTACAGTCGTTGGTGCCCAGCATGATCACAATGGCGTCCAGCGGCTTATGGGCCTCGAGCAACATCGGAAGCGCGCGAATGCCGTTGAGGTTGGTGTCCAGATGGCACATATCGTCGCGCACCGTCGTGCGGCCGTTGAGTCCCTCCTCAATCACATGCCAGCCCTCGCCCAGGTCACGCTGCGCCACGCCGCACCAGCGCACATCCTGCGCATAGCGCACCGCGGTGCCATCGCGCATGCCAGCCGGATCATAGCCATAGGTGTTGCTGTCACCAAAGCACAGAACGTTTTTCATCGTAAGCTCCCCACTCAATAAAAAGCCGACGGTAGCAGCCCCCGTCGGCTCGGCATGTCACATCACGCGCACCGATTACAGGTACTTGCGCCAGTCGTCGTCATCCTCGTCGTCCTCGGCAGCGGCCTGAGCCTGCTCGGCGGCACGGGCGGCCGCGGCGCGAGCGGCAACCTGAGCATAGGACTCCTCGTTACGCTCGGGGAAGCTTGCCAATACGTGCTCGAACTTGGCAAAGTCCTCATCCCAGCGCGTAGAAGGCACGGCAAAGAACACCTGCTTGACCTTAAAGTCGCCCGACGCGAGCTCCTTACGGAAGAGCTCGGCCACGGCCTCGGCATCAAAGCCGTTATTGTCGCAGCCCCAAGCACCCAGCACGAGCTTCTCGCGACCCAGCTCATCGCAGATGGCAAGGACAAAGCGGATACGGTCGCGCAGGGCATCCAACAGGGCGTCTTCGCTCACGCGGTACTCCTGACGAGCACGCTTGGCGTTGGGTGCAGCGGCGACGATTACGTCGGCATAGGCGTGCACATGGTTGCGGTCGAAGCGCACCGCGGGCACCACCAGCGCACGGTTGCGGTACAGCTCACAGTTGATGTTGCGGCGACGGTTCTCGCCGTACCATTTACGCTGCTTATCGAGGACGTTGTACAGATACGAATCAGCGCACAGCGTGGCCTCCTGGCCCAAATAGCCCTGGATGTAGCCACCGCCCGGATTGGTGAACGAGGCAAAGGCGAGCACAGCCATGTCGCAGAACTGCGCATAGCCGCGGCCGTTGTCCAGAATGGCCTGCGTGGCAGAGGCGTCGAGCACGGTGACCTCGGGCAGGACCGGAGCGGGCTCCTCGGCGGCAGGCGCGGGCTCGGTCTCCGCGGCCTCCTCTGCGGGCGCAGGCTCGGCCACGGCCTCGGTCTCGGCGGACGCAACCTCAGCGGTCTCGACCTCGGCGGCCTCAGACTCCTCGGCAACCTGCTCCTCAGCAGCCACTGCCTTCTGGACCTTGACCCTCATCGCCGCGACAAAACCGGCAGGCATACCATCGAACTCGCGCACGCCGGCAAGCGAACGCTCGATGTCCTTGGCGCAGGCCTCGGACACAGCCGTCACATGGCGCTCGGCGGCCTTCGCACGCGCCTCGCGCTTGGGATTGGGCTGACCCGCTCGGTTGGACCTGCGGTTACGGTTCCTGTTGTCGACGTCTGCCATACATGGCCACCTTTCCTGTCGCTGCCGCTATCGGCTTTTCTCATCCATGATACCCCGCCGCGCACAAAAAAGACGGCCCCGAAGGACCGCCTTTCGCATCGTTTTACCGTGTCCGGCAGGAAGCATCGCAATGCCGCGCTTTAATCGCGACGGCCGAGGATGTTCAGAATGCGCAGGAACACGTTGATGATGTCCACGAACAGGTTGGATGCCATGAGCACCGCATTGGGAAGCGTGGGCGGCACCGTCGTGGCAACATAGGTGTCGTAGCCAATAAAGCCGGCGAACACCACGATCACGATCAGGTCGGTGATGGACTGCGAAACGCCCATGAACATCAGCACGATCTCGACCAGAATCGTGGCAAGCAGGATGCCAAAACCAATGCCATACACACGCTGGAAAAACTTGGGGAAGGTCACGCCCAGCGCACCAAAGACAAAGGTGATGGCGGCCGTGGCGATAAAGGCGGTGTTAATGGTAGGCAGGTCGTAGTTGGCGAGACCAAACGACGCGGTCAGGCCAAAGGTGCTCGCAAAGATTACGTAGCCCACAAGGGACAGGCCCACGGACTGCTTGCCCGCAGCAGCCGACATCATGACCATGCCGACGATGGTCAAAATAAACGAGCCAAAGACCAGCGGTAGGGCGGCACCGCTCATCATCATGCGCGCAAACGACATGGTGCTCGTAAAGTAGGCGCCGGCGCCCATGGCGCAAAAGCCCAAGAAGATCAGGGCAGACATGGCGAGATTGTACGCGCGCGGCGACATCTCCTTGGCGCGGCTTGCGCCGGTCTCGACGGGGCCGTTCTGATAGCCCTGGATATCGTTCATATACTTCGTCCTTTCAAAAAGCGCCACAAATAACGGCGCCGTAGGCGACAATATCCCTGCCATTGTACCCGAATGCCGTGCGCTCTTACCTGCGGCGCTCGCCCTCAAGCGTACGGTCAAACGCCCATACCCACCAACGCATCACGTGCGCCTGCGAGCCATCCGCCCGCTCGCGCGTCTGGTCCTCCAGATACAACTCGGTCGCATGTCCGCCAAAACGTACCTTATAGGTTGCCGTACGAACGCCGTGAACCGTCAGGCCAAACCCGGTGGTCGAGATAATTTCGTCGATCGTAAAACAACGGCCGTCGACCCAGCAGACGGTGACCGGCACGACTTGCCCGCCCGCAAGGATGCGGGCCACGACGTCCACATACTGCTTGTGCACGCGTCGAGTTTTGCCATCTGTCTGTCGATATTCCATGCCCCCTATTATCGAACGCATGTTTGTATGTTGTAAAGCGAACAGGCTGTGGTTTTGGCGTGTCGGACCGCAGGCGCACGTCCGCACGACGCGTTAGCAAAAAGAACACCCGCGGTCAACAGGGCTAATATTCAATGTTAGTGCCAAAAAATTCACTTCTCCCATCAGAACTCGGTAAAGAAACCAGCAGGAGGTGATACGATTTATCATGTTTTTGTAACGTGCCTGCAAACTTCGAGAAAGCCCATATATGGACGTAACGTTCTCAACCTTCCTCGGCCAACTTGTGTCGAACCCAGTCCTTGCCGTCACCGTGATCCTCGCGCTCGGCGCCATCTTCGTCAATGGATGGACCGACGCACCCAACGCCATCGCGACCTGCGTCACCACACGTTGCATGCCCGCCCGCGCCGCCATTCTCATGAGTGCCGCATTCAACTTCTTGGGCGTGCTCATCATGACGCACTTTAACGCGAGCGTCGCCAACACCATCTCACATATCGTCGACTTTGGCGGAAACAGCACCATGGCGCTCGCGTGCCTCTGCGCGGCGCTGTTCTCCATCGTCGTCTACGGCGCCACAGCGTCGCGTTTTGGCATCCCCACCTCGCAAAGCCACAGCCTTATCGCCGGCCTGACCGGTGCCGCCATCGCCCTCGGCGGTGCGAGCAGCGTCAACGTCCACGAGTGGATGAAGGTCATCTACGGCCTGGCGCTCTCCATCGGTCTGGGCTTTGTCATGGGCTGGGTCCTGTGCAAGCTCGTCTCGATTCTTTTCGCCGCCGCCAACAGGCGACGTGCCAATGTCTTCTTTAAATACGCTCAGATCGCGAGCGCTGCGGCCATGAGCTTTATGCACGGCGCGCAGGATGGACAGAAGTTCATCGGCGTGCTCTTTTTAGGCGTGGCCTTTGCCAGCGGCCAGACGAGCGTCGGCGATGCCGGCATCCCCATCTGGATTATGCTGCTATGCTCGGCCACCATGGGCATCGGCACCAGCGTGGGCGGCGAGCGCATCATCAAGTCCGTTGGCCAGAGCATGGTCAAGCTCGAAAAGTACCAGGGCTTCTCCGCCGACCTGGCGGGCGCCGCGAACCTGCTGCTTGCCACCCTTACCGGCATCCCCGTGTCCTCCACGCACATCAAGACCTGCGCCATCATGGGCGTCGGTGCCGTCAAACGCCTCTCGGCCATCAACTTCGGCGTCGTCAAGGACATGATGTTCACCTGGTTCTTCACCTTCCCCGCCTGCGGACTCATCAGCTTTGTCATGGCCAAGCTGTTCATGATGTTCCTCTAGCCACACCGAGCGTCCATCCGGACCGCAAAACTTCGCCCACCCGTCTTCGCCTCGAAAGGACCCACTCATGGCAAAGAAACCCGATTCGTTCTACTTTGACAACTACGTCGCCTGCGCCGACCTCGCCGTCCAGGCCGCCGAGCTGCTTACCAAGATTTTCGAGAACTTCGATCCCGCAAAGATTCACGATATGCTCGACAAGATGCATGCGATCGAGCATGCGGCCGACAAGAAGCACCATGAGCTTGAGGACGCCCTGCTCACCGCCTTTATCACCCCGCTTGAGCGCGAGGATCTGGACCTGATGAGCTGCTCGCTCGACACCGTGCTCGACCGCATCGAGGGCGTCGTGCAGCGCGTCTACTTCACCAACATCCAGAGCATCCATCCCGATGCCATCGTGATCGCCCACAAGGTGACCGACGCCTGCCGCGCCATGAAAGACCTGATGGTCGAGCTGCCTAACTACCGCAAGTCCAAAACGCTGCGCGAGCTCGTCATCCAGATCAACACCATCGAGTCCGAGGCCGACGAGCTCTATATCAACGCCATGCGTAACCTGCACGTTAACGGCAAGGACCCGCTCGAGGTCATCGCCTGGCGTGACGTGTACGCCTTCCTGGAGTACTGCGCCGACTGCTGCGAGAATGTGGCCGATGTCGTGGATTCGATTGTCATGAAGAACAGTTAATTGGGGGTACATGTCCCACCGGTCGCGGGCCCGGCCACTAATAACCTTTTTCACTCCGGCTGCAAGCAGAGTCGTTCAAAAGGTTATTAGTGGCCGGGCCCGCTCCCTTATGCACCACCATTGGGAACTTTGGCTGATAGATTTAGCGCGACGGGGGTTTGGCTGAAGGGACCTATGGTACCCGTTCGGACACTTTGGCCCTTGATGAGCGTTTGGCTGATTGCTGCTTTGGGTACTCTTTGGGTTACTTTTGGTTTGTTTGATTTTTAATTTTAGGAGGGCTTGTATGTCTTATTTGGATCTGGCTCGTGGTCGGTATTCTTGTCGTTCTTTTGAGGACCGTTCTGTTGAGCAGGCTGTGGTGGATGCCATTGTTGAGGCTGGGCGTATTGCTCCTTCTGCTTGTAATAATCATCCAGCCCGTGTGATGGTGCTGGATACGCCTGAGCTGTTGGAGAAGGCTGCTGCTTGTCAGCCTCGGTTTGCTCGTGATGGGTCTATCTTTGGAGCTCCGCTTGTCTTCCTTATTTGCAGCGTTACCGATGATGCTTGGGTGCGCCCGTATGACCAGATGAATTCCAGTGAAATCGATACGTCCATCGTGTGCGACCAGATGATGATGGAGGCCACCGAGCAGGGCCTGGGAACGTGCTGGGTATGCCATTTTAAGCCTGAGGTGGCACAGGAGCAGTTCAATCTGCCCAAGGGCGTCTATCCCTATCACATGCTCGTCTGTGGCTATCCCGCCGACCACATCGCCGATCCCGAGCATCGCGAGGCCCGTACCATTCCCCTCTCCGACTTCCTCCTCAAGTAGATTTTTGGGACATGCCTTAAAACCTACCCTTGACCGCTCACCCGTTCGCCGAGTTCTGCGCCACTATGTGCAGGGCTCGGTTTTTTATGTTACGCACCCCGGCACAGTCATAAAAAAGGACCCGCAAGCTGCGGGTCCTTTCTAGGCACTAAATTGTAGACCGAATGTTAGTCCAGGTCGTCGGCAGCAAAGTTGTCGATCGGGGCGAAGGGATCGGCCACGGGGACAACCGGGTCAGCGACGGGCAGCGGCTCGGCGGGAACAGTCACCGCAGGAGAAGCGGCAGAACCGACCGGCGTGGAGGCCATGAGGTCGGCCGGGAAGGAGTTCTGGGCATCGTCCATGAAGTGCTGGATAAGCTTGAGATACTCGGCCTTGAACTCCTCACGGGAAGCCTTGAGACGATCGATCTCCTCGAGCTCGGCCTGCTTTTCGGTCAGAGCCTGGCGGATAACCTCGCGGGCCTTGGCGTCAGCCTCGTTGCGGATACGCTCAGCATTCTCGTTGGCATCGTTGACGATGGTCTCAGCGGTCTGCTGGGCAGCGATCAGGGCAGCGGAAATCTGGCGCTCCTGAGCGGAGAAGTCAGGGGCGGGAGCAGCCACGGGGGTGGCAGGAACGGCCTGGGCGGTGGCATCCTGAGCCTGGGCAAGCTGAGCCTGCGCATCGGCAAGCTGCTGCTCGGTAGCAGTCAGACGACCCTTAAGGTCGACGATCTTAGCGAGCATAGCGTCAACCTCGGAGGACAGCGTCTCCAAGAAGACGTCGACCTCAGCAGGATCGTAGCCACGCTTGGCCTCAGAGAAAGTCTGAGCCTGGATGTCTGCAGGGGTAATAGCCATAACAAGTCTCCTTTTTCATCGCCTCGGCGCTACACGCCCGACGTAAGTTACTAAGTCAGTTCTACACGAGTATACCTATAAGAAGCTGCAGAACCAGCCTCTGCACCAACTGCAACGCAATAATCGCAACGACCGGCGAAAAATCGATGCCGCCCATCGGCGGGATGAAACGACGGAACAGGTTGAGCCACGGACCGCACACACTATCAAGCACCGCGGCAATATCCTGAAGCAAACCACCCTGCTTCATGGGAATCCACGTCATAAAGCAGTAGACGACAATGAGCGTGGAATAGAAGTTGAACAGCGTGTTGACCAGCTGGACGATAGTGTAGATGTTGATGGGAATCTCCTCGTCTTGTCTTTACTTAAGGTAGCCGTCGGCACGAAGCTTCTTGAGATCGGAATCTTTGACCTCGCAACCGGCGGGCAGCACCATGAACACGCGGTCGCCTACCTCCTTGACCGTGGCGCCCAGACCGCAGGCAAAGCCGTAAGAGAAGTCCAAGACGCGCTTGGCAACTTCGGTGCGTACGCCCACAAAAATCAGTGCGACAGGCTGCTTGGTGCGAACGCGGCGCACCACGGTCTCCACGTCGTCATAGCTCTCGGGGCGCAGGACATAGGCCGGCAGCTGCGGCGTGGCGTTGATGATATTGCTCGCATAGGCCGAGGCATCGCTCGGTGCAGGCGCGGGTGCAGCGGCGGCACGGGCGCGGGTGTTCTCGGCGTAGCTCGACGGCGTGTCATAGGCACCAGGACGATAACCGCTCGCAACACTGTCCTGCGAGCGCGAAGGCGGGTTATACGTCGTGGCATGGCGGGAGTCATCGCCGACCAGCTGACCGGAGCGCGTATACACGGCAACCGACTCAGCTTCACCACGGCGCGTCTGACCAAGCAGGCCGTTGCTCGGCTCGTCTTGGGTGTAGAAGCCCTCGCCCGAAGCACCGCTGTAGCCGTTGCCCTGATAACCATCGTCATAGCCGTCATCGTAGCCGTAGTCGTCGTCCTGGCCATAACCCTGGTCGTAACCCTGCTGGCCGCCCAGGTGCATCTTATTTTTAATCTCGTCAAAGAAGCCCATGGTTGTGTCCTCTCGCGGTTTAGTGCAGGCGCCCCGATAATCAGTGCGCACTTCAGAGCCTTATTTTACTGCAAACTCCGGGCTAAATACTACCCTGCCCAGGCGAACGAGCGTAGAGCCCTCCTCAAGGGCAGGCTCAAAGTCCTCGCTCATGCCGCAGGAAAGCTCAGGCAGGTTCAAATCGGGATGCGCCGCCTCCAGCTCATCCCTCAGCTCACGAAGCCCCGCAAAGGTGCGGCGTGCCACATCCTTATTCCCCCGGGGCGCCATAGTCATAAGCCCCTGCACGCAAATTCCCTCGAGCTCCGCAAGCTCACCCGCGGCGGCGCGAATCTCATCGGGCGAAAAGCCTCCCTTCGACTCCTCACCACTCACATTGACCTCAATGAGCACGCGCTGGGGGCCGGCGAGCTCGCCTGCCTCAATCTTGCGGACAGCACGGCTCGAGATCGCCTGTGCCAGATGCAGCGAACCCACCGAGTGAATCAGCTCGGCTGAGCCCAGCACCGCATTGATCTTATTGGTCTGCAGGTTGCCGATCATATCGAAGCGCACCTCGGGCAGCTCCGGATGCTCCGCCAGACCCGTGAGCTTGCGAACCAGCTCCTGCGGGCGGTTCTCGGCAAAATGGCGATACCCCGCCTGGATGGCAGCAACAGTCTCATCGACACCAACGGTCTTGGACACGGCAATGAGGCGCGCGGCGTCGTGGGGGCGGCCCGCGCGATCGAGCGCCGCATAAAAACGTTCCAGAATCTGCTCGCGGCGAGCGCGCATCAAGTCCAAATAGTTATCCATTGCCAATCGCCTCCGCTGACAGCCAAACAAGTAGTCCCATGCTAACGCAAGAGCGCGGCCCCGCATGTGCAAGGCCGCGCTCACTTAGGTATTTACAATCTTTCGACGAACGGGGCTAGTTACTCCTCGTCGTCCTCGCCATCGTCCTCGTCCTCAAGATGATCGAGCAGGTAGCGAAGACCCTCGCTGAGCTCGTTGGCGGGCACCTTGGCAACGTAGCGCGCGTCGACAGCGGGCCTCATGATAACACCCTCGCCCGAAGGCACGCGCATGCTCTCGAGCTCATCCTCGTCCACACGGGCGATATCGCCGGCGTTCATACGCTGACCAGTCAACAGGAAGGTCAGACGGCAAGCGGCATCGATGGAAATGGAAGCGATACGATCGAGGTAGCGCGAAACCATGATGGCGCGGCGCAGGTCGTCATAGTTGCTGTCGTCGTCCATAAAGTCGCCCGTATCCATACGGTTAAAGGTGCGGAAGAACTTCTCGTAGGCGGCGTGCACTGGCTCGTCCTCGACGGCCAGGTTGCAGATGATGGACATATCATTGGTGACGAGCGCAGAAAGCGAAGAGCCCAGCACCCGGTAGACGGCCTCAGCCTCGGCCTTAACCGTGCCGACAAGCTCCTTGGGCAGCGAGATGTCGGCCTTGATCATATGACGCGTGGCACGGCAGATCTGACGGACCTTATCGGTCATGCGCTGCAGGTTAAAGTCGACGTAGATGATCGTCTGAAGCAGGCGGAAGTCGGAGGCGACCGGTGACTGCGTGGCGATCAGGTTGTAGCAGACGGCCTCCAGGTTGGCGCAGCGCGCGTCAATCGAAAGCGTACGTTTCTTGGTCTTGGTGGCGAGCTTGCGGTCGTCGGTCACATAGGCCTTCACGGCATCGTGGAGAGCCAGATCGACGGCCTCATAGATGCTCAGCATCTCGTGACGGGCCTCGACGAGCTGACGGGAAAACAGTTTGCGCATGGTTCACTCCAATCAGTTGGGTGCGGTCATGCCGCCCGCACAGTGAATACGCACCGGACCAGGTCCGATCGGCTTGGGACTAGTCGCACCGATCAGCCAAAGCGGCCGGTGATATAGTCTTCCGTCCGCGAGTCCACCGGGCTGGTGAAGATCGCGTCGGTTTGACCATACTCGATGAGCGTGGCGGGCTCGCCGGCAACTTCCTGCAAGAAGAATGCGGTGTAGTCGCTGATACGAGCTGCCTGCTGCATTGAATGCGTGACGATGATGATCGTCATCTCGGGCGCCAGCTCGGCCATCAGATCCTCGACCTTAGAGACGGACGTGGGGTCGATGGCGGAGCAGGGCTCGTCCATCAGGAGGACATCGGGTTGCACCGCAAGCACGCGCGCGATGCACAGACGCTGCTGCTGACCGCCCGAGAGCGCCAAACCATCCTTGTTGAGCTGATTGGATACCTCTTTCCAGAGGTTGGCGCGCTTGAGCGATTCTTCCACGATGTCATCGAGGTCGCTTTTGCTAGTCACGCCCTGCAGACGAGGGCCAAAGGCGACATTCTCGTAGATGGATTTGGGAAACGGGTTGGGCTGCTGAAAAATCATGCCCACGCGGCGACGGAGGTCGACCGGGTCGACGCCCTCGGCATAGATATCGTTGCCGTCGAGCGTCATGGTGCCCTCGACGCGCGTACCCTCGATCAGGTCATTCATGCGGTTGATGCAGCGCAAAAACGTCGACTTACCGCAGCCCGAAGGGCCAATGAAGGAGGTGATAGCGTTTTTAGCGATGTTGAGGTCGAGCCCCGTCAGCGCATGAAAGTCACCGTACCAAAAGTTGAAATCCTTGGCCGTAATGGCCGCTTGCTCCAGCGTGGGAGCGGACTGATAAACGGACATGGGACTCCTTAACTAGCGACGCTTGCGCGACAGGAAGCGCGCAAACAGGTTGAAGGCCAGAATGATCACCATCAGCAAGAGCGCGGTGCCGTAGGCTGCGTTCATGTTGATGCCGTCGTTGGCAAGCAGGTACAGGTGAACGGTCATGGGGCGGCCGGAATCGAGCGGCGAGATAGGTAGATTGATGGCCTGGCCCATGGTGTAGAGCACCACGGCGGTCTCGCCAATGGCACGGCCGATGGCAAGGACAATGCCCGTGGCAATACGGCCAAAGGCAGAAGGAAGCACAATCTTGGAGACAACCTGCCACTTGGTGGCGCCCAGGCCGTACGCGCCCCAACGGATATAGCGCGGGACGGCGCGAATGGCCTCTTCGGTGGTGCGCATGACGATGGGAAGCATCAAGAGCGCGAGCGCCAGAGCGGCCGAGACCATCGAAAGGCCCAGGCCCATGGCCTCGACAAACAAGGCGTAGCCAAACAGGCCCATAACGATGGAGGGCACCGAGGCCAAAGCGTCAGCAGCGTAGCGAATGAGCTCAACGATCTTGCCCTGCTTGGCGTACTCGGCCAGATAGACGGCTGCCAGCACAGCGATCGGCGTGCAGATAAGCATGGCGAGCGCCGTCACATAGACGGTCGAGACGATCGTGGGCCAAATTCCGCCCTCGGCGTTGACGCCCTGAGGCCAACCGAAGATAAAGTCGAGCGAGATATGCGGCAGGCCGTTAATGACCACATAGGCAATGATAGCGACAAGCACCAGCGTGGTGATGTATGCCGCGGCACGGAACACGCCAAGCATGATCTTGTTGGACAGGTCCTTGTTGATGCGGCCCTTCTTGCCATGGGAAAGGGCACGCTTGATGCGCTCGCGCGACGAGGTCGTATCGACCGTCGTGTCAACGGAATCGGACATAGCCTACCCCCTCTTCTTCTTGGAAATCAGACGGACGACGCCCACCAGCGTGGCGGAGATGATAAACAGGACCACGCCCATGCCGAACAGCGCCGAGCGGTGCAGACCCGAGGAATAGCTCATGTCGAGCGCGATCTGGCTCGTGAGCGTCGAGATGGGGCTCGCAATGCTGTCGGGAATAACCGGGGCGTTACCCACGACCATGAGCACGGCCATGGTCTCGCCGATGGCACGGCCCATACCCAGCACGATCGCATCCACGATACCCAGCTTGGCGGCAGGTAGCACGACCTTATAGATGGTCTGCCACTTAGTAGCGCCCATGGCATACGATGCCTCGCGAATACCCATGGGAATGGAATTGAGGGCATCGATGGTGAGCGTGGTGATGGTAGGGACGATCATGATGGCAAGCACGAACCACGCCGTCAGCGCACCAAAACCAAGACCACCGGTCAGTTGCGCGATAAACGGACGGATGATGATCATGCCAAAGAAGCCATAGATGATAGAAGGGATGCCGGCCAACAGGTCAACGGCAGGGCTGATGAGCTTGCGCACGCGCTTGCTGGCGATCTCGACCAGATACACGGCCGTGCCCACGCCTAGGGGCACACCCATGGCGAGCGCACCGACGGTCACCAGACCCGAGCCGGCAAGCAGCGACACGATGCCGTAGTGGCCCTCAGAGGGCGCCCACGTAAAGCTAAAGAAGTCCGCCAGACCGATGTCGGTAAAGACGGGCAGCGCCGAGTACGTGGTAAAGACAAAAATCAGGATGACGGTAACAACCGCCAAGAACGCGCAGGCAAAGAAAATCCACTGCAGCGCCTTCTCCTTGATATAGGTGCTGCGCGATACGAGCGCCAGCTCGCGCTTCTTGGGCGCCTGAGCATTCTGCTCAGTCTGGGAGTTTTCCTGTGCTTCCATGCTACTCACTCCCCTTCTCGTCGTTGGTGACGGGAATAAAGCCCGCCTCGCGAATCTGCTTGTCCATCTTTTCGGACGTCACGTAGTCGATGTAATCCTGCGCCTGCTGCGAAGGCGCACCCTTCACAAAGAAGTAAAGGTCGCGCGAGATGGGATAGCCGCCACTCGCGACCGTCTTCTCGGACGCCTCAACATGATTGACCGAGACGGCCTTGACCGAGGTCTTGGCGTTGAGGCTATCGACGAAGCCCAGCGAAATGTAGCCGATAGCCCCGCGCGAACGAGATACCACGTCGCGCACCTGGCCCGTGCCCGAAAGAACGGCCGAGCGGCGATCGAACGGGGTGCCGTCCATCACGATGGTGCGGAAGGCTTCACGCGTGCCAGACGCCTCATCTCGGTTGATAACCTGAATCCTCAGGTCCTCGCCACCGACTTCTTTCCAGTTGGTGATCTTGCCGGCATAGATATCGCGGAGCTGCTCGGTCGAGAGGTTATCGACGGGGTTGTCTTCGTTCACGATGACCGCGATACCGTCGTGGGCAATGACGATGGGAGTCAGGCCCAGATCCTGTTCGTCGGCATTGAGTCCACGGGAGGAGCTGGCGATATCGGCCGTGCCAGCGCTGACGGCTTCGATGCCAGCGGAAGAGCCCAAACCGGAAACGAGCACGTCGATGCCGGTCTCCTCCTTAAAGCCCTCTGCCGCAATTTCGGCGATAGGAAGGCAGGTCGTGGAGCCGGCCACGGTAATGGAAGAGGTAGAAGATCCCGAAGAACAGGCGCACAGCGTAAGCGTAAGCACAGCGGCGCTCAGGACCGATACGATCTTTCTCATAGCATCACGCCGATCGCGGCATGGCGCCCACAGGTGCCGTCCTCGTTACGGTAGGAATAAAAGCGGTCGTTCTGACGCACGGTCGAAAGCTGGGTATCCACGATATTATCCGCGTCGACACCGACATCTACCAGCGCCTCGCAAATGGCAGCGGAAAGATCGAGCATGCGAGAGGCACTCGCATCGATGCAAGAGAACTCGGCGGCAAAGCGATCCATGAGCTCCTGGGAAACCTCGTACTCGTCACCCAGGATATGGGGCCCGATATAGGCGGAAACGTCGCTCGCATCGCAGCCGGCAGCATCGCAAAGCGCCTGGCACGCCTTGGCAGAAATACGTGCAATCGTGCTCTTCCAACCGGAGTGCACCACGGCAAATCCGCCGGGGGCCACCAGCACCACGGGAACGCAGTCGGCAAAGCAGAGCAGCACGGGCACGTCATGGGCCGTACAGACGATGGCATCGCAGCCCTCAGCAATCTGCTCGCGAACAGCCTCAAGATCGTCGGCGCCGTTCGAAGTCACCGTAACGATATGGTCACCATGTACCTGATTGGGCACGAGCAGATTATGCTCGCACTCAGTGGCGCCCATAGCTTCGAGCGCTCGACGACGATTTTCTTGAACTGCAAAGGGGTCATCGCCTACATGCGAGCCCAGGTTGAGCGAGGAGTACGCATCTTCGGAAACACCACCGGTGCGCTCGGTAAAGGCAAAGCGGACATCGGATGTCGCGCCCTCCACCAACGTAACTCCATCATGGTCGACACGCGAAACCCTGTCCGCACGTGCTGCCATACTAAAGCCTCCTAATAACACAAGTACCGCGGCGTCGCCGCGCAGTCCGCGTTTATACGGCTGTCATACTTCCTTAAAAGGATACCCGCAGCGGTAGGGACCAAACGTAAAGGGAACGTAAGGAGATTGGAGGCTTTCGTTTACAAACGAGAAACAAAACGGGGCGCATCCAAATGAACACACCCCGTGCAGGTCGTTGAGAAAAACGAACTAGAAGCTACCGCGCTTCAGAAAGTCGGGAAGCTCGAACTGGTCGTTGCCAAAGTTGGGCAGCTCGGTACCACCGACGTTGCGGGTCGGAGCGGCCTGAGCCGGGCTGGCAGCCGGAGCGGTGCGCTGCGGCTCAGCGGAGGCAGCGGCCTTGCTCTGAGACTGCTGAGCAGCAAAGAGCTCATCCTGACGGTTGACGTTGGAGTCGGAGAAGCCCGTAGCGATGACGGTGATACGCACCTGATCGCCCAGGGACTCGTCGACAACGGTACCGAAGATGATGTTGGCCTCGGGGTCGACGGCGTTGGCGACAACGTCGGCGGCGTCGCTGATCTCCTGGATGCCCAGGTCCTTGGAACCGGCGATGGAGAGCAGCACGCGCGTGGCACCATCGATGGAGCTCTCGAGCAGCGGGCTGGAGATGGCCTGCTGGGCAGCGTCGACGGCACGAGTATCCCCAGAAGAGGTACCGATACCCATCATGGCGGTACCGGCCTGCTTCATGATGGTCTTAACATCGGCGAAGTCCAGGTTGATGATACCGGGGACGGTGATGAGGTCAGTGATACCCTGGGTGCCCTGGGAAAGGACGCCATCGGCAATCGCGAAGGCCTCGAGCATGGTGGTCTTCTTCTCGGCGATGTCGAGCAGCTTATCGTTAGGGATGACGATCATGGTGTCGACGCAATCGGAGAGGGTCTTGATGCCCTCCTCGGCGCTCTTCTTGCGCTTGCGGCCCTCGAAGGTGAAGGGCTTGGTCACGACGGCGACGGTCAGTGCGCCGACCTCGTTCATCGCGATATCGGCAACGATGGGAGCAGCGCCGGTACCGGTGCCACCGCCCTCACCGCAGGTGATAAACACCATGTCGGCGCCAGCGAGCGCCTCGGCAATGTCGTCACGGGACTCATCGGCAGCCTTGCGGCCAACCTCGGGGTTGGCGCCGGCGCCCAGGCCGCGGGTAAGGTCGGTGCCGATGTGCACCTTGATATCGGCATCAGAGATCGCGAGTGCCTGAGCATCGGTGTTGATGGCAACAAACTCGACGCCGCGGATGCCCTCTTCGATCATTCGATTGACCGCGTTGGTACCGCCGCCGCCGACGCCGACCACCTTAATGACGGCAAGGTAGTTGTTGATCTCTGTCTCGTGCATGTCGGTCCTCCGAACAAAGGTTATAGCCATAGCATGGGTCGACCCCTGCGCACATTAACCTTCAGGTTGAAAGTAAATGCAAAGGTAAACCGTATTATGTTTGCACATTATGAACGTATCAGTCAAATAATTGACCGTGAAAACCAAACAAACCAGATAAACGGCGTGGTATGGCCCCTCAACAAAGCATCAACCAGCGCTACGAGGTCGGAGCATTCCTAAATGTGTAGTTGCCCGGAGAGCGCACATTGATATACGTTACGCCCTCTACCTGCGAAAGCAACTTGGTGACTACGCGTTCCTTCTTGGCGATATCGTCCGAATCGCCCAGCGACACCTCAATGCCGTTATTGAGGTTTGCCGAGATGGCTTCGACCGAAGGCGTGGAAATATCCTTGACTTGTCCCAAGAACTCGCTCGAAAAACCACGCACATAATCCAGGCCAGCCTTAACGGCTTTGGAGTTAACCGCCTGGCCGGAAACCGGAGCGACATCCGCCGAGACATCAGTCAACAACACCGCGCCATAATGCTTGGCGAGCGCCAGCGCGGCATCGATTCCGGTCAAGGTATTTGAGCCCTGCCCTGTCGTGATGACGTTGCCCTGGTCGTCCACTTCGACCGACGTCGACAGCGGGGCGATCCAGGTGTCATCGTCTCCGATAGCCCAGGCAAGGTCGTCGGAGCTGATATACGCAATGGCGATAACTTTACGCTCCGTCGGCGTGATGATAAGCGTATGGGGAAACTGGCGCTGGACATCCACGCCCGAAACCCACGGGTTCTGCTTGAGATCCTCGGTAATCTGGTCGGGATCGACGTTGAAAAGCGACGTTCCCTCGGGCAAGTCGATCAGCTGGATAGCATCGTGCTTCGTCACATGCTCGCTGCCTTGAATCTGAATATCAGTGGCAGTAAACAGTCCAGAGTTGATCACCACGATGGCAACGACGACGAGCACGGCCAAGACGGCCAGAACGCCGCCCACGATTTTGCCTTTGCCTGTAACGACAGAAGCGGCGTCTGATGTTTTATTTGCCATCGCTCCAAGTGAAGATAACGGGTTGAAACCTTTTTTACTCGAAGGCTTCTTGGCGGTAGCCGGCACCGATGTCAGCGAGCGCGGTTTCGATGCGCCCGGCGTGCGACCTGGACGCGCCGCTTTAGTTCCCGTCGAGGGCTTGGGAGCTGCCATGGGACGGGCAGTCTTGGCGCCCATAACAGGCTTTGACGTCACCGAGGGACGCGAGGACTTTTTTGCGGCCGGACGATTACCGAGCTGCGAGCCGACGACCGGACGACTGGTCTGTCGAGCATGCCCGACAGACTTAGAGTGCGCGACGGTATTGCGTTGAGGTTTGGCAGGCGCGCCGGAACGCCCTCCGGCGCGGCGGAAGGTGGGTTTCGATGCTCTAGAAGCCGAGGAATTTAACTTCCGGTCTGAGCTCGATGCCATACGCCTCCCTCACCTTTCCGTGCACATGTCTAATAACCGCGGCAACGTCATCGGCCGAGGCAGTTCCGTTATTAACGATAAAATTAGCGTGAACGGGCGAAACTTCCGCGCCGCCAATCGAAAAACCCTTTAATCCACAATCCTCGATAAGCTTGCCCACACTCGCATCGGGCGGGTTGCGAAAGACAGACCCGCAGGATGCACGACCCATGGGCTGCGTACGCTTGCGCCTCGTCAGGTACCGCTCCATGCGCTCGCGAATGTCGGCCTTGGGCGCCGGTTTAAGCTTGAACACGCACTCGAGGATGATCTCATTGCGGGGAAGGCTACATTCGCGGTAGCCCCAAGTGATCTCGGACCCCGCATAATGCTTGATACCGGATGCCGGGTCAAACGTTACGACATCCTCAACCAGCGAGCCAATCCACTCGGTCCGTGTGCCGGCATTCATAGATATCGCACCGCCGACCGAACCAGGAATGCCAACGGCAAACTCAAGGCCCGAGAGGCTACGCGACAGGGCATCGTTGACCAGGCGCGCAAACATCACGCCCGCACCGACCGTCAGCGTACAACCGTCATCGGCAACAACCGTGCGCTGAAACTCACGTCCGAGCGAAATGACGGCACCGCGATAACCGCCATCGGCAACCAGCAGATTGGAGCCCTTGCCGATGATGACCCACGGCACCTGCTCGCGATCGAGCACCGCCACGGCGCGGCGGAGGGCATGATAGCTATGGCACGTCACAAAGAGGTCGGCCTTGCCGCCGATACGATAGCTCGTATGACGCGCAAGGCGCTCGTCCTCGATCACATCCGTGTCGATCATGCCCGAGAGCGCCATGACGGCGTTAAACAGACCCATTAGACTTAAGCGTCTTTCTTGGCAGTCAGATACTCAATGAACTCGGGACCGACGGTCGTAACGTCACCGGCACCCATGGTAAGCAGCAGGTCGCCCTCGCCCACCATCTGCTCGAGCTCCTGATTGAGCTCAAGACGGCTGGAGCAGTACACGACCTCCTTGCCAGGATGCTTGGCGCGCACGGTATCGGCGAGCATCTTAGAGGTGACACCCGGAATGGGCATCTCGCCAGCCGAGAACACATCAATCAGCAGCAGCTTATCGGCATTGGCAAATGCATCGGCAAAGTCGTCGCACAGGGCCTGCAGGCGCGAATAGCGGTGCGGCTGGAACACGACGTCGACGTGCTTGTAGCCCAGCGACGAAGCGGCAGCAAGCGTCGCCTTAATTTCGGTGGGGTGATGGCCGTAATCATCGACCACGGTGATGCCATCGATATCGCCCACGTGGGTAAAGCGACGGCGGACGCCCTCAAAGCTCGAGAGCGCCTTGGCGGCGACGTCGATGTCAAGGCCCAGGACATGGGCGACGGTGAGCACCGCCGTGGCGTTGAGCATGTTGTGGCGACCGGGGTTGCTCTTGATCTCCACAGCGTGCTCAGTGCCGTCCTCAAAGCGAACGATAAAGTCACTCTGGATGCCCTTGACATCCGGGTGCACGCAGACGATGTCGTTGCTCTCGGCAAAGCCGTAGGAAAGCACGTGACGGCCCGTCGACTTGGCGAGCTCGACCAGATGCGGGTCCTCACCACAGACGATGACGGTGCCGTCCTCGCCCACCAGGCTCATGAATTTGGCGAAAGTTGCCTCGATCTCCTCGATACCCGAGTAGTGATCGAGGTGGTCGGCCTCGACGTTGGTCACAATGACCACGTTGGGGTTCAGGAACAGGAAGGAGCTGTCGGACTCGTCGGCCTCGGCGACAAAGTAGTCTCCCGAGCCGTTCTTGCCGTTCGTGTCATAGCCCTCGACGATGCCGCCGATCAAGAAGCTCGGATCCAGACCCATGCGGTCGAGCATGGTGGCGCACATCGAAGACGTGGTGGTCTTGCCATGCGTGCCGGCAACAGCGACGGTAGTGTAGCCGTGGCCCAAAGCAGAGAGCATCTTGGCACGGGGCCACACGGGAATGCCCAGCTCGCGAGCGCGCACGAGCTCAGGGTTGGACTCCGGAATAGCGGTGGAGACAACAACCACGTCGGGCTTGACCTCGTCGATCGTGGCTGCCTCATGGCCCACATGCACCTTCACACCAGCGCGGGTAAGCTGGCGGATATAACGTGACGTCTTAAGGTCGGAGCCGGTAACGGCATAACCGCGCTCGTGCAGAACGAGGGCGATGCCGCTCATGCCGGCGCCGCCGATACCGATAAAGTGGGCGCTCTTAAACTCGGGCGCGGAGGTTGCAGTCTGGGAATCAGCCATGTGCTCGTGTACTCCTTGCGTAAACACTGCCTGTAACCCGTTAACTGTACCGCACCTACCGCATCAGCGCGAGGGCGACCGACGATATCCCGTCTAACTAACGCAAACCCTCTACCGCATCGGCCAGAAGAGCGGCGGCCCTATCCTGAGCCAGACCACGCGCCGCCTGACGCATGACGTCGCGCTCTGCCGCGTCATCGACCAGGTGCAGCAGCTCATCGGCAAAGGCAGAACCGTCGATATCGGCATCGGCGCAGAGCACGCCGGCCCCGGCGTCGACCAGATAACGGGCATTGGTGGTTTGGTGGTCAGCCGTCGCATGCGGATACGGCACGAGTATCGAGGGCACGGCGAGCGCAGCGATCTCGGCCACGCTCGATGCACCCGAACGCGAGAGCACCAAATCGGCAGCAGCCAGCATATCGCCCATGTTGTCGATGTAAGGCTGGACACGGTAACGCTTCGCCTCCTCGGGCGTCAGCGCCAAAGCGCGCTCGGTCTCCTCAAAGCCGTCGGCACCCGTCGAATGCAACACATAGAGGTTCTTGCGCGAAAGCAGCTCGTTTTTGAGCGAAACCGCGCGCTCGTTGAGGTGCTGGGCGCCAAGTGAACCACCAAAGACGAGCAGCAGCGTAGCGTCCTCGGGAACGCCAAGTGCCTTGCGGCCGCGAGCGCGATCGCCCTCGATCACCGAGCGACGTACGGGGTTGCCGGTCATGAGCACGTGGTCAGGGTCACCTTCGCGCTCAAAGACCGAGCGCGCTGCCGGCACCGAGATGCACACGCGAGCGGCGTGGGAGTTCATCATCTTGTTTGCCAGGCCCGGAACAGAGTTCTGCTCATGTAGCAGATACGGAACGCCTGCGCCCTTGCACCACCCCAGCAGCGGAACCTCGACATAGGCACCAAAACCGATGGCAGCATCGGGCTTGCCGACCTTTGAGAAATGGCTGGCGAGCGCACGCTTGGCCTTGTTGACACGCCACAGCGAGGTCAGCGCCGTCCAGGGACGGGAGCGGTCGAAGCCCGTGACCGTAATGGGCACAAAATCAAACCCAGCCTCGGGGACCAGACGACCCTCGAGCTTGCGCGACTGGCCCACGAACACAACGTGGTGGCCACGGTCATGCAGCTCCTCGGCCAAAGCGAGCGCGGGGTTAATGTGTCCTGCCGTGCCGCCGGCTGCAATAGCAACGGTCATCTTATCGGTCATGGTAGTCCCTTCGTACACGCGGTCCCTGGTCGTCGGTGCGCAAACGCGCCGACGGGTCCGAGTTCAAATCGATTCGATTATATCCGCCGCCCGCGCTGCGAGGGCTGGGGCGCTGCGGACGACCTTGCGGCGCCGTCCGCGGACGTGGACGAGCTGCCGGCTCGGATGCAGAACCATCCAGAACGGTAAAGCCGTTACGCGAAGATCGCTCGCCGCGTACGTGGGGCACGCCGGCGGTACTCTCATCCATAACGGTAAAGCTCTCGCGGCGACGGTCGTACTCATCGCGACGAGCGCTCTCGTACGAAACGCGCAGGATCAGACCGGCAAGCATAAGCGACACAATAATCGACGAACCGCCGTAGCTAATAAACGGCAACGGTTTGCCCGTCATGGGAAACACGTTGAGGATGCCCAGCGCATTGATCAAAAACTGCACCGCGAGAATGACCGCGGAGCCAGACGCCATGAGCGCGCCCCGACGATCGGTCGCCTGCTCGGCAATGCGAAACGCCGAGTAGATCAGCATCGCAAACACCAAGAAGAACAGCACGGTTCCGACAAAACCGACTTCCTCGCCAATGATGGCCAGGATGTAGTCATTGTGCGCCTCGGGCAGATACGAGTACTTCATGGTTGAGTTGCCGATGCCACGGCCGAACAGACCGCCCGAGGCAAAGGCCATGATGGCAAGCGTGGCCTGATAGCCGTCACCATACTCGTCGGCCCAAGGGTTCAAGGCAACCTGAATACGCACCATACGGTATGGCTCTGCGACAAGCGCAATCACGATCACGAGAATGCCGAAGATTAGCACGCCGATGATAAATCTGGGGTCGAGACCCGCAAACAACGCCATGCACATGAGGGTCAACAGGATGATCAGGACGGTACCGAAATCGGGCTGGATAAAGATCAGAAAGAGCGAAATGCCCAGGTAGATGCCCATCTTGCGAAGGAATTCGTTGATGTTGCCACCGGGCGAAAAGAAGCGATCGAGCATGATGGCCGAATACGCAATGGCAAATGGCTTTAAAAACTCGGAAGGCTGGAACTGAATGCCGGCGATGTTGAGCCAGCGCGTGGCGCCACGGCTGCCGCTGCCCACCAAGAACACCAGAAACAGTAGCCCTATCATGCCTATGAGGAAGATCCTGAGCACGTCTTCCCCAAACCAACTGTCCGGCAAGATGCGCACGATGGCAACCATAGCCAGCACGCCAACTCCGGCAAACGCGGCTTGCCGAAACAGAAAAAACGTCGCCGAGCCATTCTCGTGCAGCGCCTCGACCGAAGACGCCGAGTACACCATCAGCAGGCCAAAGCACACCAAGGTAAACAGGCAGGCCATGAATATCAGACGGGGGCGCATGATACGGGCGGGAACGCCGGCAATATAGCGTTCGCTAAACGTCTGCCCGCCGCGACCGGAACGCGGTGTGCTGCGCCGCGAGGAAGCACGGTCCGAGTCGGGCCTCCTCATACCTTGTCGGGGGCTCTCCTCTCTCACCGGCAACCCCTATTCCATTTGCGATTTCGCCGCAGCGGCAAGCTGCGCCACATAGTCCTTAAACACGCGGCCGCGCTCCTCATAGCCCGAGAACTCATCGAACGAAGAGCAGGCAGGAGAAAGTAAGATCACGTCGCCACGGCTCGACAGCGAACGGGCAACGTCCACGGCATCGCGTAGGTCATCCGCCTGGGCGATATCCACATCGCCATCGACATCGGCCTCGTCCATAGCGGCGGTGAAGCGCTCGCGCGCATCGCCAAAGCAGACGACCGAGCGCACGTTATCCATAACAACGCGCGCGAAGTCCGTGAGCGGCGTGCCCTTATCGTGGCCGCCGAGCAGCAAGATCACGTCGTCATCGGGAAATGCCGTCAGTGCCTTCTCGACCGCGTCGGTGTTGGTCGCCTTGGAATCGTTGACGTAGCGCACACCGTCAATCTCGCCGCACGGCTCCACGCGATGCTCGAGCGGCTGGAACGAGGCCAGACCGCGGCGGACACCATCGACATCGGCACCGACGGCCAGAGCAGCCGTGGCGGCACATAAGGCATTGATGACATTGTGGTGGCCCGAGATCTTGAGCTCGGACGTGGCGACAAGCTGAGTCTCGACGCCCTTCAGGCGCACGACCATTTTGCCGTCGCGCACAAAGGCGGCGTCTGCACCCTCGGGCTCGTCAAAAGCGACCTTGCAGATGCGGCGACCCGGCGTATAGATGTACTCATCGAACTCGTGAATGCCGGCGTCTTCGACGTCGACAACCACCAGATCGTCATCGACCATATTGTCAAACAGCTTGATCTTGGCAAGCGCATAGTTCTTATGGCTCTTATGCCAGCCCAAGTGGTCGGGAGTGATGTTGAGCAGCACTGCCACGCGAGGGTGGAGCTCGGTGGTCGTAGCAATCTGATAGCTCGAGAGCTCAGCCACAAACCACTCGTTGTGGGCTCGGCCGTCAATCTCGTTGACCGGCGGCTCGCCGATGTTGCCGACAGCTACGCTGGCCTCGCCGGCAGCCTTGAGCAGATAATCAGTCAGCGACGTGGTGGTCGTCTTACCGTTGGTGCCCGTGATGGCAATCCAGTTATCGGGCGACAGGCGATAGGCAAACTCTGGCTCACCCATAATCTGAGCGGCATGTTCGCGCCCGGCCTTAAAGAAGCCCGAGAACTCCGAGATGCCCGGGCACGTCACGCATACGTCATAGGCGCCCTCGACCTGTTCGGTCCCATAGACAAACGACGCACCAGCAGCCTCGAGCGCACGCGTGGCGTCATTGGGCTCAGAGGTGCCGCCGCCATACACGGTAACGGCGCTTACGCGCTCTGGATGTGCCAGCGCCCAGCGGGCGACATCGAGGCCGGATTTGCCCTGACCCAAAACGAGCAGGCTAAAGACATCAGCAAGAGGCATGAAAGACCACTATCCCAACTGGAAGAACAGAGCAAGGCCAACGGCACCAAATGCCGCGGCGATAATCCAAAAACGGATGACGACCTTGGTCTCGGCCCAGCCCTTCTTTTCGAAATGATGATGGATGGGCGCCATAAGGAAGACGCGCTTGTGCGTAAAGTGGAAGTAGACAACCTGAATCATGACCGACAGGGTCTCAACGATAAACAGGCCGCCGATGATGAGGGAGACGACCTCGGTGTTAGTCATGATGGACGTACAGGCAAACGCGGCGCCCAGAGCAAGCGAGCCGGTATCACCCATAAAGATGCTCGCCGGATAGCAGTTGAACCACAGAAAGCCCAAGCAGGCACCGGCACACGCGGTGCAGAAGATGGACAGGTTCACGTCTCCGTGCAAAAACGCCATGGCAGCCATGGCGAGCATGGCGATCATGGAGGTGCCGCCAGCAAGACCGTCAAGGCCATCGGTCAGGTTCACGGCATTAGAAAGACCGGCAATCATCAGCCAGCAAAAGACAATATAGAGCCACGGGAACGAATAGCCGCAGATGGTGGTCGAAAGCACGCCAAGGTCGATCGTCAACCCACCGGGAAAACGAATCTCGGGGGCGACACCGCACCAGTTGACGGCAAGTACCGTAAAGGTGACACAGATAATGGTTAGGCCGATCATCTTGGCATGGGGCGTCAGACCGAGCGAGCGCCCATGCGTAACGGAGGTCAGGTCGTCGATCAGGCCCAGCACGCCGGTCGCCAGCGTGGCGAGCAGCACGAGTACGAGCTCGGTGGTGAGCTTGCCCATCAGCAGGCAGGTCAGCGAGATCGCGACGAGGATGACAACGCCACCCATGGTGGGCGTTCCCTGCTTAACCAAATGACGCTTGGGGCCGTCGGCACGAACCTGCTGGCCGATACCCTCGACCTTGAGCAGCTTGATCCACCACGGCATGAGCAGCAGCGCAATGGCTGCGGCGATGCCAAGCCCCAAAAAAGCCTGATACGTTGGATACGAGGGATTGCCGAACATGGGCTAGCACACACCTTCCACAAAGCGGTCGAGCTCAACAAAGCGGGAACCCTTGACCAGTACAACATCATGTTTTTCAAGCGCGCCGCCCATGCGGTCGAGCACCTGCTGATAATCGGAGAACACCTGGATGCGGTCCTCATCCATGCCCATCATGCGTGCGGCATCGGCCATGAGCTGAGCCAGCTCACCACCGACGCACGCGAGCATGTCGAGCTTCTTGGCGGCGGCATAGGCGCCCACGAGCTCATGCATGCGGGGAGCCTCGTCGCCCATCTCGCCCATCTCGCCCAAGATCGCCATGCGCGAACCGTCACACGAAAGCGAGCACAGCAAATCGAGGCCGGCAGCCATAGACTCGGCACTGGCGTTATAGGAGTCGTCGATGATGCGTGCTCCGCTCTTGGCGCGCTTGATCTCCTGACGGTGGCCGGTGATCGTAAGACCCCTAAAGGCAGCATCGATCTGCTCGGGCGTCACGCCCAGACGATAGGCGACCGCGGCGGCCTTGACGGCATTGGGCACGGACTGCACGCCGGGAATGGACAGCATGGTATCGACCGTGTCGTCCTGACCAAAGTCGAGCGTAAAGACCGGATGGCCCTCGTCGTCGACGCGAATGTCGCGCGCGCGGATCTCGTCGTCGTCCGAGACGCCGGCCAGCATCACGTCAATACCCGCAGGCTGGGCGAACGTATCGCGAATGAACGGCGTAAAGTCGTCCTCGCCGCCCAAAACCAGCAACGGCGAGAAGTCGCCGGCGGCGCACATGCCCTGGACAATCTCGGACTTGGCGCGGGCGATGTTCTCGCGGCTGCCCAGAATACCGATGTGGGAGGTTCCGATCTTGCTCACGATGGCAAGATTGGGGTTGGCAGACTGGGACAGGCGCTCAATCTCATGAAAATGGTTCATGCCCATCTCGAGCACCAGAACCTCGGTATCGGCCGGAGCAGAAAGCACCGTGAGCGGCATGCCAATCAGGTTGTTGAAATTGCCTTTGGTGGCCCAGACGCGATAACGCTTGGCGAGCACGGCGGCGAGCACGTCCTTGGTCGTCGTCTTGCCAATCGAACCGGTAATGCCGACGACCAGGCAGCCAAGCTCCAAGCGATATACATGCGCCAGGCGCAGCAAGAACTCCTCGGGGTCGTCGGTCATCAAGATGGCGCATCCCTTGTCCTGCGCCAGCGAAACCAGCTCGGCATCGGGCTCACGCGTCATCACGACGGCACCGGCACCCGACTCGATGGCACGGGAGGCAAAATCATTGCCGTCGACCTTTTCGCCGGGGAAGGCGACAAAGATCGTCCCCTCCTCGACCTGACGCGAGTCGATAACGCACCCGCGGCATACCCGATCGACTTCTTCCGTCACGGTTCGGGCCCCCGTTGAGGCCGCGAGGTTGTTGACGGCGATCTCTATCATTGCAGCTCCCCTGTAAACCTAATAATGCTATCGGCGTATTGTATCCCAGTGCCATGCGCGCGTGGTGCAGGGCATGTGAACACCCTTCAGATCAAACGGCAGACCACGCTCAAGATTCTAACCCCCTACTTCGTGCGCGGGATACCCAGCACGTCGAGTGCGTTGGCCATAATGGACTGGAATGGCACCGCGGCGGCATCCGAGCCGCTCGGCGTTCCATCGAGTGTGATATAGCACAGCACCTTGGGCGATTGTGCCGGTGCAAAGCCCATAAAGGACGACATATAGTTCTCCTTGAGGTAACCGCCGTTCTCGTCAGCACGCTCAGCCGTACCGGTCTTGCCCGCCACGTCATAGCCATCGACCGCACCGCCAACGCCCGTGCCTTCGGACACGACCGTCTGCATGCACGATGTCACCTGGGCGGCAGCGTCGTCCGATATCGCACGCTCGCCTTCGCCCCAGTCCTTCTCATCGCCCTTGCTGGACTTATAGAAGTGCGGAGTCATCATCACGCCGCCGTTCGCGATGCCGCCCACGGCACGTGCGACCTCAATCGGCGAGACAGACAGCGCCTGGCCAAAGCTCATCGAGCCCAGCGTGGCGCCGTCGTACTGGTCGCGCTCCTTGACGATACCCAGACTCTCACCCGGAAAATCGACACCGGAGCTATGACCGATGCCCCACTTGTCCACATAGGTGGCAAAATCATCGGCGCCGATCTTGCGTCCCACCAGGACAAAGCCCACATTGGACGAACGGCGCATCATTTCGCGCACGTCCATGGTCATGGTGTAGTCGCGCTTATCGGCGTCGGTAACGGTGTCGTCGCCAACCTTAATGCTCGCCGGCACCTCAAACGACGTGCTCGAACGCACGGCGCCCAAGTCGAAACCGGCACCGGCCACAAGTGTCTTAAAGACCGAGCCGGGCTCGTAGGCATCGGTAACCAGGCGCAAGTTCATGTCCTCGGTCTTGGCGTTTTCCAGATCGGTCTGGTCATATGTCGGATACGAGCATGCCGCCAGAATCTCGCCCGTCGTGGGATCGGTGACCAGGGCCGAGCCATTCTTGGCCTTGGTCTTTTCGACCGCCTCGGCCAGGGCGTCCTCAGCGGCACGCTGGATATTGACATCGAGCGTCGTCACGATGTCCACGCCGTCCACCGCGGCAACCTTCTTATAGGCGCCGCCCGCGATATAGCTACCGTCCCTCGCCCGCTCGCGCACCAGCGAACCGTTGGTTCCGGTCAAAAGCTTGTTGTACTGCTTTTCGAGGCCCGTCAGACCGTCGTTGTCCACGTTTACCACGCCAAGCACCTGCGATGCCAGGTTGCCGTAGGGGTACACGCGCTTCATGGCCTGCTCAAAGAGCACGCCGGGCAGGTTCTTTTTCTCCAGCGCCGCAGCATCGTCCTCGTCCACCTGGCGTTTGATATACACCCAGGTGCCATCGGACATAACGAGATCACGACAGGTTTTCTTATCGATGCCCGTAGCTTTGACCAGTGCCGAGACCGTCTTGTCAACATCCTCGATAAGCTGAGGATTCACGGCGATGTTGCGGCATTCGACCGACGACGTCAGCACGTTGCCGTTACGGTCGTAGATGGTACCGCGCTTGGCATACAGCGTCTGCGCAAGCAAGCGACGTGCATCGGCACGGTCGCGTAACTTATCGGCTTCCACGATTTGATAGTCGGCAAGGCGAAGGACGCCCAAGCCCAAGCCAAACCCGATGAAGCCCATGACGGCTTTGCGACGGGGCAGCGGCGTGCCCGTGAGCCATTCGGTCGACGAGCTCTTGCGCGACCTGGTGTTATGCACTTGAGGGCCGCCCGAGCCGCGAAGTCGCGACGCCGGGTCGTTCCCACGGGACTGTCCGGCGTTGTAAGATTGCCGACCCGTTCCTTGATAACCAGAACGTCCCCGCGACGAGGGACGTCCAGAACCGCGGCCCCCATCGGAACCGCGGCGATAGTCATTTGTCATACTCAGCTACCGTCTTGCTACTGAGCGGTCGCGGTCGCATTGGCGCCCGCGGCTGCATCCTGCGAAAAGTCAAGTGTAACGCTCTCGCTGGGCTCCACCATGCCATAAGCGCCCGCAAGGTCGCGAATGCGCGTGTCGGCGCCATAGACCGAATGCATGACCTCCAGGTCGGAGCTCTCATCGGTCGCTTTTTCGAGCGTGTTGGTAAGCTCGGCGTTGCTGTTGAGCACCTGGGCCGTAACGCCGGCGAGCGCCACGCGGGCGACGCCGATCGTCATGAAGATAGCCGCAATGATGCAAAACGTTTTAAGAACGCTCATGAAAACCGGGCTTACCGCCTGGTTTGCCTGACGGCCCGCGCCCGTGTAGACATCAAAGCGCGGCGTGCGCTGCTCACGGGGAGCAACGGGGGCCTGCGGCGTCTCACGATAGGCGGGCATGGCGTTCATATCATAGGCGAGTGCTGCGCTTGAAGTGTTGTAGCCCATGATATGCCGCCTCCCATCCCGAGTACGTTGGTAGTGTGTTTAAGCTTCGTTTATGGTGCGAGCGGGAGGTCCAATATCGCGCGGTCGCGCCTACAGACGCTGCGCCACGCGGATTTTGGCTGATCTCGCCCGAGGGTTGCGCTCAACCTCATCAGGCTGGGCAACCAAGGGTTTGCGGGTGATGACCTTGAGTATCGGCACGTTGCCGCACACGCACACCGGAATCTCCGGCGGACACGTGCACCCCTGGCTCATCTCCTTAAAGTGATTCTTTACGATACGGTCCTCAAGCGAGTGATACGAGATGACGCAGATACGTCCGCCCGGATTGAGCCACCTGGTGGCGGCATCAAGCCCTCGTTCGAGCACATCGAGCTCGTGATTGACCTCGATGCGAATGGCCTGGAAACTTTTCTTGGCCGGGTGTCCGCCATGCCGACGAGCGGCAGCCGGGATACCCGCCTTGATGATCTCGACAAATTGGCCGGTGGTTTCGATCGGTTCTTGCTCGCGGCGGCGCACGATCTCGCGCGCGATCTGCGAGGCGAACTTCTCTTCGCCGTAGACGCGTAGAATCCGGGCGAGGTCGTGTTCGTTATAGGTGTTGATGACCTCAGCTGCGTTTAAGGTGTTATTACCCGGATCCATCCGCATGTCCAATGGGGCGTCCTCGTTATACGAAAAGCCCCTGCCAGGGATATCGAGTTGCGGTGACGAAACGCCCAAATCGAACAGGAAGCCATCGACCCCGGGCACCTCGGCCGAGCAAAGCAGCTCGTCCAAGTCGCCGAAGTTGCCCTTCAGCAGCTGGTGCGGAACGCCGGGAACCTCGCGGTCCAGACGGGCGCCAGCGGCCTCGAGGGCCATGTCGTCCTGATCGACGCCGAGCAAAAGGCCCGTCTCCCCCACCTGCGCGGCCATCTTTACCGAATGGCCGGCACCGCCAAGGGTGCAATCGCAGACAACGGAGCCGCTCTTTAGCCGCAGCGACTCAAGCACTTCGCCGAGCATGACAGGTTCATGCCGATATTCTTGTGTCAAGATCCCACGCTCCATCCGTTACCCGTGCCTTGCCCTTACGAGAAGAAGAGGTCCAGCAGGGCCTCATCGTCATCGTCCTCATCGGCCGCGGCGCGATCCCAAACCTCAAGGTGGTCGTAGTTGCCCACAACCGTGACCTCGCGGTCGAGGTTCGCCTGCTTGCGGAGAGACTCGGAAAGACCGATACGACCGGCGCTGTCCACGTCCATCGACGTGGTGCGCTTGTTGATCGCCCTCATGAGCTTCTGGTCATTAATGTCACGCGGGTTAAAACCCTCGTGGCCCTCACGACCCGCGAAGAGTCCTTCGACCCACTTATCGAAGGCCTCGGCAGAGAACACGTACAGAGCATCGACATCCAGGGCTTTGAACACGCGAACGTGCTCTCCAAGCTCCTCGCGAAGGGGTGCAGGCAGGGACAGACGACCTTTTGCATCGAGATTGCGCTCGTATGCACCAGTCATTCCCATGTGCGCCCTCCCCTCGGTTACTCAGATGGCACGTACGCGGGGAACCACCCCGCCTGTCGACGTCATTAATAATATGGGGAACCGCCCCATTTTTCAACACCTTTCCCCACCCCTTCCCCCACCCCGCCCCACCACTCCACCCACCATATATTGCAAAACACCCCCAATCATATGTTCGAAAACACAATATGTTGTGTTTACAGCAACGGCGGGATGCCACCTGTGGCACCCCGCCTTTCAACCTCAACCTTCAAGTTGACCTTGAGGCGATTTTTGCGTCCCTTTACATGCCGTTCACATCGCCCCCAAACTCCCCCACCCAAGGCACATGCGGCCCGCCACCGCGACGACAAGTGGCAAAAATGGGACGGGCCCCAGATTACCCATGCGCGCGCAAAAGCACACCGCGGCAATCTGGGGCCCGTCCCCAAATACCTATAGATATGCAGGCCAGCGATGTGTTAACGATGTGCCAGCGGGTGCGCCGCCAGATAGACCTCGGTCAGTTGCGTACGATCGACATGCGTGTAGACCTGCGTGGTCGATATATCGGCATGTCCCAAGATCTCCTGTAGCACACGGAGATCTGCACCGCCCGCAAGCATATGGGTGGCAAAGGAGTGACGCAGCGTATGGGGATGGAGTCCCACCAGCCCCACCTGGCGCCCGTAGCGCTCACAGATGGCATGGATGCCCTGGCGCGACAGACGGCGGCCGTTCTTATTTAAAAAGACCGCCGAGGTCTCGGTTCCGTGGGCATGGGCCGCCAAGCGAGAACGCCCCTTAGTTATATAGCGCGTCAGAGCTCGCGCCGCGCTTCCCACCAACGGAGACAGGCGCTCCTTTGAGCCCTTACCGCGAACGAGCACAAAGCCATCGTCGATATGGATATCGCCCACATCGAGCCCCACCAACTCGCTCACACGCAAGCCGCATCCGTAGAGCACTTCCAAGATGGCATGGTCGCGCAAGCCCATCTCGCCCTCGGGGAAGTCTTGATCGAGCAGCGCCGAGACATCCTCCACCGATAGATACTCCGGCAAACGCTCAGCCTTTTTAGACAGGCGCAACGCCGCCGTTGGATTTTGGGCCACAATCCCATCGCGCACCAAAAAGGCATGCAGGCCCTTCACGGCCGCAAGCGCACGCTCCACCGAGGCATCGGAATAGCCCCCATCCCGACGGTCGGCGACAAAGCCCTCCACGACCTGACGAGTCACCTCATCAAAAGACATGATGCCCGCCCGCTCCAGATACGCGCAGTACGTCGTCAGGTCACGACGATAGGCCGCAATCGTGTTGCGCGCCAAACCCCGCTCGACCGCGAGGTAATCGAGATACTCCCCCGCCGCCACGGCGAGCGACGAGGGAGTAGCTTCGGTATGTTCTTTGTTCGCCGGCACCCTTAGTCCGTAGCGAGGTTCATGGGCGTCACCTGCAGGCGATCGACACCCTCGTGCTGACCGATCGAGGCACGCACGAACTCTCGGAACAGCGGCTGCGGGTTGGTCGGACGGCTCTTGAACTCGGGGTGAGCCTGGGTTGCCACATACCAAGGATGCACGTCGCGCGGCAGCTCGACCATCTCGACCAGACGCTCGTCGGGCGAAAGACCCGAGATAACTAAACCGGCGTCCTCGAGCTGGTCGCGGAAAGCATTGTTGAACTCAAAGCGATGACGGTGACGCTCGTAGACGAGTTCCTCCCCATACGCCTCGCGAGCGAGGGTGTCGGCGGCGAGCTTGCACGGATAGGCGCCCAGGCGCATGGTGCCGCCCTTCTCGGTGACATCCTCCTGCGAGCTCATCAGGTCGATGACGCTATACGGACCGTCCGGATCAAACTCAGAGGAACTGGCGCCGGCAAGGCCGACGACATTGCGGGCGAACTCGCACACGGCGACCTGCATACCCAGGCAAATGCCCAGATACGGAATCTTGTGCTCGCGGGCGAACTCGGCCGCGAGGATCTTACCCTCCAGAGCGCGCTTGCCAAAGCCACCGGGGACCAAGATACCCGAGGCATCGCCCAGCACCTCGGACACGTTCTGCTCGTCGAGGCTCTCGCCATCGACCAGCTGCACGTCCACGTGACGATCGTAGAACACGCCCGCATGGTGTAGGGCCTCGATAACCGACAGGTACGCATCGGGCAGCTGCGTGTACTTGCCCACGACGGCGATCTTGACCTTGTCGGCGTGATGGTTGGCGTGGTTCTGCTTACGCAGGAACTCATTCCACTGGCTCATGTCGCGCTCACGCGGGTCCAGACCCAAACGCTCGCAAATGCGCAGGTCAAAATCTTGCTCGGCAAGCAGCTGCGGCACGTCGTAGATGCTCGCGCAGTCCTCGTTGGTAAAGACGCAGTCGGTGTCGACGTCGCAGAAGCTTGCGATCTTGCCGCGAATGGCGTCGTCAATATGGTGGTCGGAGCGCAGCACGATGATATCGGGCTGGATGCCAAAGCTGCGGAGCTCCTTGACGGAATGCTGCGTGGGCTTGGTCTTGACCTCGTGGGCGGCGGCGATATAGGGAACGAGCGACACGTGGATGTAGCAGACGTTCTCGGGGCCGGCCTCCTTGCGGTACTGACGAATGGCCTCGACAAACGGTTGGGACTCGATGTCGCCGATCGTGCCGCCCAGCTCGGTGATGACTACATCGGAGCCGGTCTGCTCCTCGATGCGGCGGAACTTATCCTTAATGGCATTGGTGACGTGAGGAATCACCTGCACGGTACCGCCCAAAAAGTCGCCGCGTCGCTCGCGGGCGATTAGGCTTTTGTAGATGGCACCGGTCGTAAAGTTGGAATCGCGGGTCAGGTTCTCATCAATAAAGCGCTCGTAATGACCCAGGTCCAGGTCGGACTCGTAACCATCCTCGGTTACAAAGACCTCACCATGCTGGAACGGGCTCATGGTACCGGGGTCGACGTTCAGATACGGGTCGGCCTTCTGCATCGTTACTTTGTAGCCACGCGACTTGAGCAGACGGCCCAGCGAGGCCGCGGTGATACCCTTGCCCAGGGACGAAACCACGCCACCGGTTACGAACACATGCTTGGTCATATTGAGTTACCTGCGCTTCCCGTAGAAGTTGTTTATCCACATCTTACGGGTCTTCATTGTAATACTCGCGCCGCGGACCGTCCGCAATTTTTCTCGCGTGCGATTGCATTTCTCAATCTTGAAACAAAACGCCGCCCGGTTTCCCAGGCGGCGTCACTATGGCAAGGGTTACATGCTGCTATCGATCAGCAACCTCGTCCTCAAGCATTTCTTGAACGAGCATGCCGGTACGGACGCCCTCAAGATACCACTCACCACGTTCGGTGAGGCAAATGCCATTTGCAAGCTGACCGCCGTCGTCGCTATAACGCGAGACGACATCAATCATGCCTTCGGAATCCAAGCGATCGATTGCGGCGCGGGCACGATACGGCGAAACCCCCACGCGCTCGGCAAGCGTTTTGCGCGAGAAACCATACGGCCCGCCATTGTCTTCGGTTTGCTGGTCGATCTCCATCAACACCAGCACCTCGACACGCTTCATATCGTTGACACTCGCACGACCCTTGCCCGCCATAGCAGCCTCCTCAAACCGAGCACGAGCATCTAACGCGCCGTGCGCGACCGACACACCTCACGATGGCAGGTAATATCCATCATGCGGCATCCCGCTAAGGATGAAACAGTTACGGTTATTGTATACCGCTCAAATTGTTTCTAGGCAGGTAAACAGCTATTTTTCGCCGAAATAGACGCTTTATTGATCAAAAAGCCGTACCGGGCGCTAACCCGATACGGCCAAAATGCAATGCAATTACCGCGGTGCTTCAAACTTAGCGATGGAAGAAACCGCGGCGCTCAAACTTGGGCTCGCAGCACACGTTGATGCCCAACTTGCGCAGTACCGTCTCGTCCGTCGGCGAGATAATCACGCTAAAGAAGGCATCGCAACCGCGCAGCTGCTCCAGGCCCGAAAGGACGCGAGCGGCCGTCTCACTCGTGGCCGAGGTGATCGACAGCGCCATAAGCGTCTCGTCGGTGTGGAGGCGCGGGTTTTTGCTGCCCAGGAAATGCGTCTTGAGCTTGCTGATGGGCTCGATCGCCTCATCGCTAATGACCTCGAGCTCAAGGTCGACGCCCGAGACATGCTTGAGGGCGTTCATAATGAGCGAACTTGCGGCACCCAGGCGCGTGGAGGTCTTACCGGTCACCACGGAGCCATCGGGCATGACCATGGCACCCACGGGACCACCCGTCAGCTGCTCCCTGGTGAGGGCCGCCGAGCGCGCCGGTGAGTAGTTCTTATCGATGCCGGCTTTCTTCATAATAATCTTGAGACGGTCGACTTGCTCATCGCCCACGCCGGTACGGCGCACATTTTCGACCGCGGTAAAGTAGCGGCGGACGATCTCCATCTTGGAAGCGTCGCGGCAGGCATCGTCATCGGTGATGGCAAAACCGACCATATTGACGCCCATGTCCGTAGGGCTCTGGTAGGGGCTCTTGCCCAGGATCTTTTCCATCAGGGCACGGACTACCGGGAAGGCCTCGACGTCGCGGTTGTAGTTGACCGTGGTCTTGTTGTAGGCCTCCAGGTGGAAGGAGTCGATGATGTTGGCGTCATCGAGGTCTGCCGTGGCGGCCTCGTAGGCAATATTGACCGGATGCGTAAGGGGCAGATTCCAAACCGGGAAGGTCTCGAATTTGGCATAGCCGGCGGCCGTGCCATGCTTGTGCTCGTGATAGAGCTGAGACAGGCAAGTGGCGAGCTTGCCCGAGCCAGGGCCGGGCGCCGTCACGACAACGAGCGGTCGGGTGGTCTCGACAAACTCGTTCTTGCCATAGCCGTCGTCGGACACAATCAGATCGACATCGTGCGGATAGCCCTCGATGGGATAGTGGAGCTTGGCGGGAATGCCGAGCGCGTTCAGGCGGTTGCGGAACACATCGGCAGCGGGCTGGCCGGCGTACTGGGTGATGACCACGGCCGCGACAGCAAAGCCGTTGCCGCGGAACAGGTCAACCAGGCGCAGCACATCCTCGTCATAGGTAATGCCAAGGTCACCACGAGCCTTGTTCTTCTCGATGTGGTTCGCGTTAATGGCGATGATGACCTCGACGTCGTCGGCTATGCTCTTGAGCATGCGAAACTTGCTGTCCGGCTCAAAACCCGGCAGCACGCGGCTCGCGTGATAGTCGTCAAACAGCTTGCCGCCAAACTCCAAATACAGCTTGCCGCCAAACTGCGAGATGCGCTCCTTAATATGAGCGGCCTGCAGCTCGATATACTTCGCGTTGTCGAAACCCTGACGCATGTATGGCTCCCGTCCCGTTTCCATTTAATGTCTTAGGCGATTATAACGGAGCCTGCCCTCCCCGATGCCCAGGCCATCAACAGGCACCAACCAAACACGCCATCGATAAGTTGCGGTGAAATAGCTCCTGTTTAACCCCTCAAGACGGCCAAACGGGAACTATTCCACCGCAACTTCCCCTTTTGGCGCAAAGTAACCTGACCCCTTTGCACCAACAGCAGAAACGTCGCGGGCAGAGAACGGACAGCGAACAGACACCAGAGCGAGCAAGCCGCCCCCTGCGCCAACAATGGCAGCGCCGCAGGTTGAGCATAAGTCAGCGAAAGCCCACCAGAGCGAGCAAGGTGACGTGAAAGAGGAGGGCATAGGCCTTTTGGCCATGCCCGACGATTGAACGTCAGATTGCCGCTCTGGCGGGCTTGCAGCGTCGAGTGGTTCCGGCGTTTGGTAAAACGCCGGAACACAAGAGCGCCCCCTCCCGCGCACGGAACGGGAGGGGGCCAAAGGTAGGAGTCTACCGGTGGGTTGACCCCACCGGACAGACGATGACCAGATGATCCTTTACAGGATCGTCAAGGTTTCCGTGGGGTACCCGTTGGGTACTTAGATCATCACGCAAGCGATGGTCAGGATGATGGCGCAGACGACGGAGAGAGCGACGATGAGCTTAAGAGCAAACTTGAGCCAGGTCGTCCACTCGATCTTGGCCAGGGCAAGACCGCCCATGATGGCGCCGGAAGTCGGGGTGAACAGGTTCACGATGCCGATGGCGGCGGAGTAGATCATGACCATGACCTCGGGCGAGAAGCCGAGCTTGACAGCCAGCGGTCCCATGATGGGCATGGACACGGTAGCCATACCAGAGGTCGAGGGGATCAGGAAGGACAGGCCGAAGTAGACCAGGAAGCTCATGGGAGCGAAGATCACGCCGGACAGGCCAGCCAGAGCATTGGCGGCAGCGTCGAGGACGTAGACGTCGAGGCCGGTGCTAGCCATGAGGACGGAGATACCACGGGCAAGAGCGATGACGAGGACAACGGACATCATGTCGGCAGCGCCGGTGATGAAGGTGTTGACGATCTGCTTCTCGGACAGGCCGCCGATAATACCGATCAGGACAGCCATGAGGAAGAACCAGGTGGAAGCCTCGTCGAAGTACCACTGGCCAATGGGCAGGCCGGTGATCAGGGCAGACCAGCCCTGAACGATGGCGTTACCGTCGGCGTCATAGACAGCGCCAGCATCGAAGAAGTTGGCGACGCCCTCGTTGAGGTCGGCTAGCGGAATGAAGCCGACGATCATGACGACGAAGGTGAAGGCAAAGGCGATCAGAACACCCTTCTGACGACCGGTGAGCTTGACCTCCTTGTTAACCTCGGAAGCAGCCTTGCCGTGAGTCTCTTCGGCGTCCTTGAGCTCCTGCATCGAAAGGATGGTGGAACCCTTGTCAGCCTTAACCTTCTTGGCATAGTTCATGACGAAGAAGATGGACATGCCGGTGGTAACAATCCACAGGACGGCACCGAGGCCGATGATGATGGACTGGTTGACCTCGATGCCAACGCCGGTCAGAGCGTCGACGGCAGCGCCGACGGCGAACGGGTTAACCGTGGAGCCGAGGCAGCCGCAGCCAGCGCCGAGCAGGACGGTAGCGGCGCCGACCATGGGGTCGAAGCCAGCAGCCATCATCGTAGCGGCGAGCAGGGCGTAGAAGGGAACAGTCTCCTCGCACATACCATAGGTGGTACCACCGAGGGAGAAGATGAGCATCAGCACGGGAACGAGCATGATCTCATTGCCCTTAAGCTTCTGCACCAGAACGGCAATGCCGTTGTCCAAGGCGCCGGTTTCGGTCATCATGCCGAGGAAGCCGCCGAGGATCATAACGAAGAGGCAAACGGGCAGAGCGTCGGCGAAGCCCTTGACAGGGGCGGTGCAGAAATCGCTCAGGCGGGCAGCGGTAACCTCGCCACCGGACGTACCGGAGACGATAACGGTAATAACCGCGACAATTGCCAGCAGAGCAAGAAGAATGGTGAACGATGAAGGCATACCGCGCTTTTTCTTAGCGGTCTCAGTCATAGTTCTCATCCCCCCTTCATAAATCATTTACTGATCTCGCCCGAAGCGGCTCTTCCGTGCCGTGCATGTCGCTCGGTGCGAGATTTTTACCAGACAAAAGCGCTCGGGGTGCGCAGCAATACACCCCGAGCGAGATGCTAGATGCTCTTACTTGAGCGTAGCGTACATGACAGCCTTGATGGTGTGCATGCGGTTCTCGGCCTCGTCGAAGACCTTGGAAGCGGGGCTCTCGAAGACCTCGTCAGTGACCTCCTGCTCGGTGATGCCGAACTGCTCGCACTTCTCGGCGCCAATCGTGGTGTTGGTGTCGTGGAAGCTGGGCAGGCAGTGCAGGAAGATGGCACCCGGGTTGGCCATAGCCATGACCTCAGAGGTAACGCGATACGGGGTGAGCTGAGCGATGCGCTCGGCCCAGACCTCGTCAGGCTCGCCCATGGAGACCCACACGTCGGTGTAGAGAACGTCGGCACCGGTGACGCCGTCCTTGACGTCGGTGGTCAGCTTGATGGTGCAGCCGTTAGCCTCAGCGATGGGCTTGCAGGCCTCGATGACGTCGTCAGCGGGCATGCACTCCTCAGGGCCGCAGGCCACGAAGTTCATGCCGAGCTTGGAGCAGACGACCATGAGGGAGCGAGCAACGTTGTTCTTGCAGTCACCCATGAAGACGAGGGTCTTGCCCTTGATGTCGTAGTTGAAGTTCTCCTGGACGGTCAGGATGTCGGCGAGCATCTGGGTGGGATGCCACTCAGTGGTCAGGCCGTTCCACACGGGCACGCCGGACTTAGCAGCGAGCTCCTCGACGTCGTCCTGGGCAAAGCCACGGAACTCGATGCCATCATACATGCGGCCGAGAACACGGGCGGTATCCTCGATGGACTCCTTCTTGCCCATCTGCGACGAACCCGGATCGAGGTAGGTGACGCCCATGCCCAGATCCATGCCGCCGACCTCGAAGGCGCAGCGGGTACGAGTGGAGGTCTTCTGGAAGAGCAGAACGATGTTCTTACCCTCGAGATAGCGGTGCGGAACGCCAGCGCGCTTCATATCCTTGAAGTTCTTGGAGAGCTTGAGGAGGTACTCGATCTCCTCGGTGGTGAGGTCGAGGAGCTTGAGGAAGCTACGGCCGGAGAGGTTAACACCCATGGTTCGTTTCCTTTCGAAGAAATGAATTACGTAAGTATTAGTGTCGCCCGTTTGACGGGCGAAACCGGTGCGGTTGTAGGGAGACCGCACCGGAAACGGAAAGACTTAGAGGTCCTCGCGCCAGAAGGGCATGCTCATGCAGCGCGGGCCGCCGCGGCCGCGGGAGAGCTCGGCGGAGGGCACGACGAGAAGGTCCAGGCCCTCCTTGTACAGCACGTCGTTGGTGACGGTGTTGCGCGCGTAGACGCAGATCTTGCCGGGCTCGACGCACAGGGTGTTGGAGCCGTCGTTCCACTGCTCGCGGGAGGCCGCGATCGGGTCGCCGCCGCCGCAGGGGATCAGCTTGACCTGGTCGACGCCGGTGGCGTCCTCCAGGACGTGCTCGAGGGTGTCCTCGATCAGGCGGATGTTCACGTCGCCCGGGTTCTTGCCGGCGGTCAGCTCGTAGACGCGCAGGGTGCCCATGATGGCGGGGTGGATCGTGAACTTATCGACGTCGATCTGGGTGAAGACCGTGTCGAGGTGCATGAAGGCGCGCGAGACCGGGATGTCGAAGGCCAGGATGCGCTCGACCTTGGAGTCGGAGTTCCAGAAGATGTTCTGGGCCATGACGTCGATAGCGGCGGCCTGGGTGCGCTGGGAGATGCCGACGGCGAGGGTCTTCTCGTTGATGTTCAGCACGTCGCCGCCCTCGGTGTGGAACTGGCAGTCGCGGCGGAAGTACAGGGAGACGTCCTTGTAGTCGGGGTGGTACTTGAAGACGTACTTGCCGTACAGGGTCTCGCGGTTGCGGGTGACCGAGTACATGCGGTTGAGGTTGACGCCCTCGCCGACGACCGCGAACGGGTCGCGGGTGAAGTAGAGGTTGGGCATCGGGTCGATGATCAGGTCGGACTCGGACTCGGAGTTGACCAGGGAGTCGAGGGTCGTGGACGCCGTGAGGGGCATGTCGATCTCGGCCTTGGTCATGCCGGCCATGGTCTTCTTGACGAACTCGAGGTTGTCCTCGATGGAGTCCAGCTTCTCGCGGACGATCTGCGGCATCTGCTGGCCGCGGATGCCTGCCTCGGCGATGTACTGGTCGGTGAACTCGGCGCGGGCGCCGGGGACCTGGTCGAACACCTCGGCGACGAGGTTCTCGAGGTAGAGGACCTCCACGCCCTGGTCCCTCAGGATCTGGGCGAAGGTGTCGTGCTCCTGCTGTGCGACCTCCAGGAACGGGACGTCGTCGAACAGGAGTCGCTCGAGCTCGTCGGGCGGCAGGTTGAGGAGCTCGTCGCCGGGACGGTGCAGGCAGACCTTCCTGAGCTTGCCGATCTCGGAAGGCACGTGCAGACCTTTCGTCATGGCCTCCTACCTTTCTTTCGGGCCCCTGTCAGGGCCGATTCGTTAGCGCCCCTCCGTGTGAGGCGTTAATGCTGACGACATATTTATATCCAAAATCAGTCCATACTTCCACCTCGCCCCCGAACGGTTTTATATGAGGGGTGAACGGCATACACATATACTTCACGCATGGCACACTTTGATATAATAAAGTGTATTTACGTGCTAAAACGCGTTTTCAGTCCAAATAGCAAATGGAACTTAACTTTATTAAACCACCCTCAAATTGCATATTTCTAATAAAGCTATGAATAGAATCAGCGATTCATGCCGCGTCTCAACCATTTTCATTTTTATTCAGAAAAAAGTTTGTCCTATTCATTTCTGGTAAACAAATTACCGTTTACCAGACGCTTGATACCGTTCACCGGAAGCTCAGTATAAGGCCCAGCGGATACCGGCTCGCTTTACGGCCCCATTTGTAACAACTTGACTTCTCGGTATAGAAAAACGAACCCGCTTCCCCTAGGGAAACGGGTCCGTTTTCGATTATCTTCGGCCAATTTGGATAAGGCCCTCGAAGATCGTCGGAATCCTAGCGATCGAACTCCGCCAGTGCCTCGCCCAAAAGCCTCAGGCCCTCGCGAAGAACGTCTTTGCTCGCGCAGTAGCCCAGGCGTGCGCCGCAGGGAAGCTCAAAGCGGCTACCGGGGACCAGCAGCACTCCCCTCTCGGCCAACAGGCGCTTACAGAATTCCTCGTCATCCTCGGGAATATCCAGCTGGATAAACGAGGTGGATATTCCCTGCGGGGCCGTCCAGGAAACGCGATGCTGCGTATCGATCCAAGCCTGCGCGATATCGCGGTTTCCAAACACGATCTTGCGATTGCGCTCGAGAATCTTGTCCTTGTGCTCGAGCACGTAGGTCGCCAGGGCATCGTTGAACACGCCGCCGCAGATCATGGTGTAGTCGCGGTAGGTGCGGATGCGGTTGGACACCTCTTCGTCGGCCACGACCCAGCCCACGCGGGCCGCAGGCGTCGAATAGGTCTTGGACACCGAGTTGGTGACAATGGCCTTCTCGTACATGTCGGCCATCGACATATAGGAGTCAGTGTTTTCGAGCGGCAGGTACACCTCGTCGCACAGCACATAGGCGCCAGCCGAACGGGCGATCTCGGCAATCTGGCCGAGCGTATCGGCATCGAGCACCGTTCCGATGGGGTTCGATGCGTTGTTGATGCAGATGAGCTTGGTATTGGGACGCGCCAAGCGCTTAAGCTCCTCGATATCGGGCTTCCAGCCAAGCTCCTCGCGAAGCTCCCAATACTCGACCTCGGCACCGAGCGTACGCGGAATCTCGTAGAGCGGCGCGTAGGTGGGCCACTCGGCGATGACATGGTCGCCGGGCTCGACCACGGCCATGATGGCGTTGAGGTTAGCGCCCGTGCAGCCATTGGTCTGCAGAATGTGATCGGGATTGACCTCGCGACGATACAGCTTGGCAACCTCGGCCTTAAACTCCGGAGAGCCCTCGATCCAGCCGTAGTTCATCTTCTCGCGGTCCAGGCGCTCGTAGAACGTGGCGCCGTCCTGCTCATCGAGTGCGCGCAGCTCGCCCATGGTGAGCGACGAGATCGTCGACTGGGCGATGTCCCACGTGGCGCTCTTCTCCCAAACGTTGAGCCATTCCTCAACGCCAATCGTCTTAATGTCCATGGCCAAGCTCCTTACAAAAGCAGTCATCCAACCGTGTTGACGTTCCTCATACAAGATTGGGGCGGCGCGAAAACCCGCACCGCCCCAATGGGAGACATCTAACGTCAGCTAGATGTATGTATTAAGACCTATACGGGTCCTAGAAGACCTTAGAGGTCCTCGCGCCAGAAGGGCATGCTCATGCAGCGCGGGCCGCCGCGGCCGCGGGAGAGCTCGGCGGAGGGCACGACGAGAAGGTCCAGGCCCTCCTTGTACAGCACGTCGTTGGTGACGGTGTTGCGCGCGTAGACGCAGATCTTGCCGGGCTCGACGCACAGGGTGTTGGAGCCGTCGTTCCACTGCTCGCGGGAGGCCGCGATCGGGTCGCCGCCGCCGCAGGGGATCAGCTTGACCTGGTCGACGCCGGTGGCGTCCTCCAGGACGTGCTCGAGGGTGTCCTCGATCAGGCGGATGTTCACGTCGCCCGGGTTCTTGCCGGCGGTCAGCTCGTAGACGCGCAGGGTGCCCATGATGGCGGGGTGGATCGTGAACTTATCGACGTCGATCTGGGTGAAGACCGTGTCGAGGTGCATGAAGGCGCGCGAGACCGGGATGTCGAAGGCCAGGATGCGCTCGACCTTGGAGTCGGAGTTCCAGAAGATGTTCTGGGCCATGACGTCGATAGCGGCGGCCTGGGTGCGCTGGGAGATGCCGACGGCGAGGGTCTTCTCGTTGATGTTCAGCACGTCGCCGCCCTCGGTGTGGAACTGGCAGTCGCGGCGGAAGTACAGGGAGACGTCCTTGTAGTCGGGGTGGTACTTGAAGACGTACTTGCCGTACAGGGTCTCGCGGTTGCGGGTGACCGAGTACATGCGGTTGAGGTTGACGCCCTCGCCGACGACCGCGAACGGGTCGCGGGTGAAGTAGAGGTTGGGCATCGGGTCGATGATCAGGTCGGACTCGGACTCGGAGTTGACCAGGGAGTCGAGGGTCGTGGACGCCGTGAGGGGCATGTCGATCTCGGCCTTGGTCATGCCGGCCATGGTCTTCTTGACGAACTCGAGGTTGTCCTCGATGGAGTCCAGCTTCTCGCGGACGATCTGCGGCATCTGCTGGCCGCGGATGCCTGCCTCGGCGATGTACTGGTCGGTGAACTCGGCGCGGGCGCCGGGGACCTGGTCGAACACCTCGGCGACGAGGTTCTCGAGGTAGAGGACCTCCACGCCCTGGTCCCTCAGGATCTGGGCGAAGGTGTCGTGCTCCTGCTGTGCGACCTCCAGGAACGGGACGTCGTCGAACAGGAGTCGCTCGAGCTCGTCGGGCGGCAGGTTGAGGAGCTCGTCGCCGGGACGGTGCAGGCAGACCTTCCTGAGCTTGCCGATCTCGGAAGGCACGTGCAGACCTTTCGTCATGGCCTCCTACCTTTCTTTCGGGCCTTACTGGCCGAATGTATCAGCGCCCCTCCATATGAGACGCTGCTTGCTGACAGCTCTAGTTATATCCAAAAATCACCCGCAATTCCACCTCGCCCCCGAACGGTCAACAAAGTGCGATGAACGGTATATCGCATGTGATTCCCCCATGATGTACTTCGGCGTTCTAAAGTAACTTTTCTAAGGTAAACGCTCTTTTTTCTCAAAAATCATTCGCAATTACAACTCCAATCTTTCGATTAGGAATTGCATATCTAAAACGGTTTTATGTATATAAATGACGCTTGTTCGTGTTTCTGTCTGTATTCGATGATATTCAGCTACCTATCATTCTTATTCACACATACTCACCAGTTGAGTGAGGATATAGACCGTTTTTTCACAACGTGACGGGCGTCAGCTCTATGGCTTGTCAGCGTAAGAAGTAGGTAAAGATACCGTTCACGCGATACGTCCGTGCCATAGGTCGACTAAATTGAGACAATAGTGAATAGTGTTAGGCAACCGTCCCCTGCGGGGACTGAACGGACAGATGCATATGCCGAGCAAAATCGAAAAAAAGCAAGCCGCCGCAAAGCTGCGCAAACCGCCGCGCGACTTCTCGTACACGCAGAACCGAGAGCTCAGCTGGCTACGCTTTGACAACCGTGTGCTTGACGAAGCCTTCGACGAGACCGTTCCGCTGTTCGAGCGTCTAAAGTTCGTGTCGATTTTCGAGTCCAACCTCGACGAGTTTCTCATGGTGCGCGTGGGCGGCCTGTCCGATCTGGCAGAGCTCAAAAAACAGCCTGTCGACAACAAGAGCAATATGACCGCCTCCGAACAGGTCGATGCCGTCATGGCCGAAATGCCCGGGCTCCTTACCCGATGGGAGTCCATCTTTAAGAGCATCGAGGGCAAGCTCGACGCCCTGGGCGTTCACCGCGCGCGTGTCGATTCGCTTACGCCCGAGGAGCGCACCTTTGTAACCCGCTACTTCCAGGCCTACGTGTCGCCGGTCATCTCACCGCTGGTGATTGACCCGCGCCATCCCTTCCCCAACCTGCGCAACGGCGCACTCTACCTGGCCTGCGGCCTGGACGGCGTCACCGACGAGGAAAGTCTGCTGGGCCTAATCGAGATTCCCGCCTCGATGAACCGCGTGGTCGAGATCCCCTCGCCCGCCGGCACCTACTCCTACATTCTGCTCGAGGACGTCATCCTCGCCTGCCTGGACAGCTGCTTTGGCTCCTATAAGCCGCTCGACCGCGCGCTCATCCGCGTCACCCGCAACGCCGACATCGATCCGGACGGCGAGGGCGTCGAGGAGGAAGAGGATTACCGTCAGCACATGAAGCGCATCCTCAAGAAACGCTTGCGCCTGCAGCCGGTGGTGCTCGCGGTCTCGGGGTCGCTCGAGAAGGCGACGCTCAAGACCATCCGCAAGGCGCTCGAGCTTTCGCGCCGCTCTGTCTTTACCTGCGATATCCCGCTCGACCTAGGCTACGTCTTTGGCATTGAGGGCAAGATTCCCGAGCACCTGCGCAACGAGCTGCTCTTTACGCCGTTTAAGCCGCAGCCCAACCCCACTATCGATATGACCCGCTCCATCCGCGAGCAGGTACTTCAGCACGACAAGCTGCTCTTTTATCCCTATGAGGCCATGAACCCCTTCCTGGATCTGGTGCACGAGGCCGCCTACGACCCCGAGTGCATCTCACTGCGCATCACGCTCTACCGCGTGGCCAAGCAGAGCCGCCTGTGCGAGTCGCTGATCGATGCCGCCGAGAACGGCAAAGAGGTCACGGTGCTCATGGAGCTCCGCGCGCGCTTTGACGAGCAGAACAACATCGAGTGGGCCGAGCGCCTGGAAGAGGCCGGCTGCACCGTCATCTACGGCTCCGAGGGCTTTAAGTGCCACTCCAAGATCTGCCAGCTCACCTATCGCGAGGGCATGGCGCTAACGCGCCTAACGCTGCTGGGCACCGGCAACTTTAACGAGAAGACGGCCAAACTCTACAGCGACTTTATGCTCATGACCGCCCACCCCGGTATCGGCGAGGACGCCAACCTGTTCTTCCGCAACCTGTCGCTGGGCAATCTGCGCGGCGATTACCGCTTCCTGGGCGTGGCGCCGGTCGGTCTCAAGCCGCTCATCATGCGCGGCCTGGACCGCGAGATCCAGCGCGCCCTCGCTGGCGAGCCCGCCCGCGTGTTCTTTAAGCTCAACTCGCTCACCGACCGCGAGGTCATCGACAAGATCGCCGAGGCATCGTGCGCAGGAGTCCGCGTGGACATGATCATCCGCGGCATCTCGTGCCTCAAGCCGGGAGTTCCTGGCAAGACCGAGAACGTGCATGTCCGTTCTATCGTCGGACGCTTTTTGGAGCATGCACGCGTTTACGCCTTTGGCGTGGACTCGGACATGATCTATCTGAGCTCGGCCGACATGATGACGCGCAACACCGAGCACCGCGTGGAGATCGCCTTCCCCGTGCTCGACCCCACCTGCCGCGCCCTGGTGCACGAGTACATGGGTATGCAGCTGCGCGACAACGTGAAAGCCCGCAGCCTGACAAGTGACGGCACCTGGGTTCCCGTGGAGCGTACAGGGGGTGAGAAACCCTTCAACTCGCAGGAAGCCCTGCTGGAGCGTGCCTACCGCAACGCCGAGGCCGCGCCCGAGCCCGTCATTGAGGCAAAGCCCGCCCCTTCTCCTGAGCCGCAGCCGGCCACGCCCAAGGTTCAGAAGGTCCAGGCGACCGTCATTGAGCCCGAGCCCGCACCTGTACCTCAGCCCGAGCCGCAGGTCACCAAGCCCGCACCCGCGACGAGCGCCCGTCGCGATAAGCCCGCCGGCAAGACCAAGGCCATCGAGCGCCATCGCCCCGGTCGTGTACGCATGGGCCTGGGCCTGATCGGCCTGGGTCTTAAGACGCTCATTACCGGCAAGACCAAATAGTCGTTTGTAGAAGCAGTTTGTAGAAGCGCCCCGCATTTGAGGAAAGCCTCGGATGCGGGGCGCTTTTCCCTGCTACCATGGTTCGAACAACAACACGAATGACAGGCAGGGATATGAAGCTCACTATAGAATCGATGACCTACGGCGCCGATGGGCTGGCGCACGCCGACAACGGCAAGGCCGTCTTTGTGCAGGGCGCCGTGGCAGGCGACACCGTCGAGGCCGAGGTCGTACAGGACGGCAAGTCGTTCATGCGCGCCCGCACGACCGAGATTCTGGAGCCGAGCCCCGATCGCATTCAGCCCCCCTGCCCCTTCGTTGGCATCTGCGGCGGTTGTTCGTGGGGCAATCTCTCACGCACGGCACAGCTTGCCGCCAAGGAGCAAAACCTGCGCTCCACGCTCGAGCGCATCGGCAAGTTCGCTCCTGAGCAGGTCGATAAGTTGGTACAGCCCATCTGCCACACCAAGGACGACTGGGGCTACCGCAATAAAATCGAGCTCGAACCGACCGTCGTCAACGGTCGCGTGCGCCTTGGCATGCACGGTGTCGACCCCAGCAAAATCGTGACCGTCGATGCGTGCCCGCTGTTCGATAAGCGCTTCCCGAAGGCGCTCAAATCGGTCGTCGGCGCACTCAACTATCTAAGCGGCAGCCATGACTTGGGGCTCGAACGCGTGGGCATTCGCGCATCGCGCCGCACCAAGGCGCTCGAGGTCGCACTCTGGACGCCTACGGGCTCTTTTCCGCGCTCGCAGGTCTCCCGCGTGCTGGCGGACGCCGCTCATCCCACGAGCATCGTGCGCGTGATGAGCAGGGGCGAAAAGAAGGCCCGCCGTGTCTCCAAGGTCGAAATGCTCGCCGGCGAGGGCTCGTGGACCGAGAACATCGCCGAGGGCCAGATGCGCTTGTCTGCCCCGTCGTTTTTCCAAGTCAACACCAAGGGGGCCGAGATTTTGATTGATCTCGTTATGGACGCCCTCGACCCGCAGGAAGACGAGCTTGCCGTGGACCTGTACTGCGGCGCCGGAACCTTTACCCTGCCGCTCGCCCGCCGCTGCGACTTCGTCGCCGCCGTCGAGGCCTACGGCCCGGCCGTGCGCGACCTGCGCCGTAACCTGGAGATCAACAAGCTTGATAACGTCGACGTCATTGGCGGAGACGCGGTGCGCGAGTTCCCCGACCAGGATGCCGACGTCTTGGTGGTCGACCCGCCGCGCGCAGGCCTCGCCCCCGAGGCGATCGACCTTATCGCCAGCACGAGTGCTCGCGATGTCGCCTACGTGAGCTGCGACCCGGCCACCCTGGCGCGCGATCTCAAACGCTTTGTCGAAAAAGGCACCTTCTCCCCCGTCAAGATCACGCCAGTCGACCTGTTCCCGCAAACCTTCCACTGCGAGACCGTCGTCCACCTTAGGCGCAACTAGTCACTCAATCATTGCTCAGATAAATCATTGAGAAATCGAGCGTGGCAAGCGGAGGTCTTCGGGGTATAAGACGGCTAATTGTATGCCGCCTATGAAAGGAACCCTCATGCCCAGCGTTGCCGTTCTCGCCGCCGATGGCTTTGAAACTATTGAATGCTTGACCATGGTCGATGTCATGCGTCGCGGCGGTGTCCGTGCCACGCTCGTCTCGATTATGCCCACACGTGAGGTCGTAAGCTCGCTGCAGATCCCCGTGACCTGCGATGCGCTCTTTGATGAGATCAACTTTGACGAGTACGACTGCGTCGTGCTGCCCGGCGGCTTGCCCGGTGCCACCAACCTGCGTGCCGATCAGCGCGTCTGCGACGTGGTCTGCGAGTTCGCCGCGACCAAGCACGTTGCCGCCATCTGCGCCGCCCCGTTTATCCTGGGCGAGCTCGACCTACTCGAGGGGCGCCAGGCCACGTGCTTCCCTGGCTTTGAGAAAAGCTTCCCCGTAGGCGCCTATACCGGCGAGAAGGTTACGCAAGACGGCAACATCATCACCGCCAGCGGCATGGCCCAGTCGCTCCCCTTTGCGCTTGAGCTGCTGCGCACACTCGCCGGCGACAAGGCCGTCGAGAAGGTCGCCGAGGGCATTCAGCTATGATTTTGGCTTCGCAATCACCGCGCCGCATCGAGTTGATGCGCGAGGCAGGCTATGACATTCGCGTGATTCCCGCAGATATCGACGAAACGCCTTTTGATGGCGAGGCCCCGCTTACGCTCGTTGAACGCTTAGCACGCGCCAAAGCCGCCTCCGTTGCCGCCGAGCATGCCGAGCCCAACGAACTGACCGTCGCGGCCGATACTATTGTCACCTTCGATGGTAAGATTCTGGGCAAGCCGGCAACCGAGGACGAAGCGCGCACCATGCTCCGCGAGCTTTCGGGCCGCACGCACCAGGTCGCAACCGGCGTCTGCATCGTTAAGGCAGGCGACACGGCCGCTCCGCATGCCGCCGAGAGCCTGTCGTTTGTCGATGTGACCGACGTGACGTTCTATGAGCTTACCAAAGAGCAGATCGAGCGCTATGTTGCCTCCGGCGAACCCATGGACAAGGCCGGGGCCTACGGCATCCAAGGCACAGGCGGCCGCATGCTTGTGCACGATATTTCGGGTGACTTCTACAACGTGGTGGGCTTGCCCATCGCTCGCGTCGCACGCGCGATTCAAAAACTCTCGTAATTGCATCTGGCGCTGGTTATCCCCCAGCGCCTACAATTTTGCCGTACCGTACGGATCCCGACCGGGCATAAGGCCCGGCGGAAAACCGATAGGAGAAAACATGGACACACTGCTCGAAGCCATCGATGTTTGCAATGTCGATGGCTTTTGCTTTGGCAACTATACGGACGAGGAGGCTGGCACCGGCTGCACCGTAATCGTGGCGCCCGAGGGTGCCACCGGCGGCGTTGACGTTCGCGGCGGTGCTCCAGCATCGCGCGAAACCGACCTGCTGCGACCCGAGAACATCGTCGACAAGGTTCACGCCGTCTGCCTTTCGGGCGGATCGGCCTTTGGCCTCGAGGCTGCAAGCGGCGTCGCTCGCGAACTCGAGAGCCGCGGCATTGGTCTGTCCGTCGGCCCCACGCAGGTGCCCATCGTGTGCTCCAGCTGTATCTTCGACCTTGCCTTTGGCGACCCCACCGTACGCCCCGACATAGAGGCCGGCATCGCCGCCGTGCGCGAGGCACTCGACAACACCCCCACCACGCTCGAGCAAGGCAATGTGGGCGCCGGCACCGGTGCCACCGTAGGTAAGCTCATGGGCCCTGCCACCTGCATGAAGGCTGGCCTTGGAGCCGCCGCCGTGGCGCTCGGTCCCGTTAAGGTAGGCGCCGTGGTTTCGGTCAACGCCTGCGGCAACGTTGTCGACCCCCTCACCGGCGAGTGGGTCGCCGGCATGCGCGCCTCAGCCGATAGCGACCAAATCGTCGATATGGAACTCGCAGCCTTTGCCGCCGCCGGATCCATGCAGATGCCGCTCGACCGCACCAACACCACCATCAGCTGCATCGTCACCAACGTGGAACTCACTAAGGCACAAGCCACCAAGGTCTCCCAGATGGCCGCAGACGCCTACGCACACGCCATCCGTCCCACGCACACCACCAACGACGGCGACACCATCTACACCCTCGCCAGCGGCAAATTGGGCGCCCAGGCAAACGCCGTTCCCCTAGACCTGCTGGGCATGCTCGCCGTAAGGGCCCTGGAAACCGCCATCGTAAACGGAGCCAAAACCGCCAAAACCTCCCACGGCATCCCCGGCGCCGCAAAGTAGTCCACTCGACCGTCGGTCGGAGGCGGGCGGGCATTACGTTTGCTGCTCTACAGTCCTATGCAAGACGAAGGCCACATTAAGTGGCCTTCTTTGCATGCGGAACTCGCGACAAACGTAATGCCCGCCCGCCTCCGACCGACTTCCAATCTAATTCTTTTCAGCCCAGGCCCCTGTGTACCGCGCGTCGAAGATCTTCAAATTCAAATAACCTGGCAATCGATTCTTATAGCAGAGGCCCCTTGGCCTTTAGTTTGATACAAGTTCCGCACAAGCCGGAAAGCACTCAATGTGCTTTCCGTACGAGCAGGACTGTTCGCAGTAGCAAACTAAAGGCCAAGGGGCCCAGTCAACCTATCAGCAGCGATTACTCAGCAGCTAGTTGAATTTGAAGATCTTTGAGGCAAGACGGTATAGGCCGAGTGTGGTTTTGTCTCCGGCGCGACCGCGGAGGTTAGTGAAGAACCCGACCACACCGTAGCGGGCACGACGATACATGCGCTCGTCATAGGCCTTCAAATCATTCCACAGCGTCTTTAGGCGCTCGTCGGCGCAATCTTCCTCGGAAAGCTTGGTCAGCACCGAGCAGATCGCCATCATCATGGTGAAGTAGCCCATCATGTACGAACGCAGGCGCGACGACCCAACATCGCTGTACAGGTGGTACGACTCCATCATGATACGCGTAACACGGAACTGCTGGTCCAGACGCTTGACCATCGTGGCCTCGTTGACACTCTGGCCCTCACGACCGATAAAGTAGCGATAGAGGTCGATGTCGGCGTAGTACATGGTCTTGCAACGCGGCAGCGGCACGTAGGCGTAGATGTTGTCCACATAGAACGTGTGCGGCGGCATGGGCAGGTTGGACTCGCGCAGCACATCCGTGCGATAGCACAGGCTGTGCATGAGCAGATTCTGGTCCAAACGGAAATGGCCGATCTGGTCCCAGGTAAAGATCTTTTTTCGAGGCAGGGCAAACTTGTAACCAATGGCCGTATGCGTACCCTCGTAAACCTTCTCGTACACGTAGTTCGAGATAAACAGGTCAACGCGCTGGTCGCGCTCTTCAAAGCCGCGCAGAATCGACAGCATGGTCGAAAGGGCAGCGCCGTCAAGCCAGTCGTCCGAGTCGACAACCTTGTAGTAGGTGCCCTGCGCCTCGCGCAGACCCGAAAGGACGGCAATACCGTGGCCGCCATTCTCCTGGTGCACCGCGCGGATGATTCCAGGATAACGGGCCTCCCACTCGTCGGCCTTGGCGGCCGTCTCATCCTTGGAGCCGTCGTCCACCACGATAATCTCGATATCGGTGGCATAATTGCTCCCCTCCAAGATGGAGGTGATGCAATGGTCCATGTCCTTAGCGGCGTTATACGAGGGAATACCGAATGTTATGACTTTATGCATGGCAGGCGATAATCTCATCCGAAAGATCGAGGGCGGAATTGGTCACGGCATCCATATCGTAGTAACGATACTCGGCCAGACGACCCACCGGGTGGAAGTTTGTCAGGTTCTGGACGCGCTCAAGATAGCGCTCATAGAGCTCACGGTTCTCGGGCTCAAGAATGGCGTAATACGGCGTCTCGCCCGAGCCGGGCGTATAGGCCTTGGAGTACTCCTTCATGATGGTGGTCTTGCCGGGCAGGACCTGACCAGTCATGTTCTTGAACTCGGTGATGCGCGTGTAGTCCTCGCTCGTGGTGTAGTTGACGGTGCCCACGGGCTGGAACTGATCCATATCGAGCGTCTCGAACTTCATGTCGAGCGTACGGTACGGAAGAGCGCCCAGGTCGAGGTTGAACAGCTCATCGAGCGGACCGGTATAAACGATCTCGCCGCCGTAGGCCTTGCCACCGATCTTGACGGTGGTCTCGTCGATCTCAAAGAGATCGCGGGCGTCCACGTCGCAGAACACGTCGATCAGATCGTGGTCGAGCATATGCTCGAACAACGCCGTGTAGCCGTCCTGCGGCATACCCTGGAAGGGAGCCTGCGGGAAGTAGCGGTCATCGTCGCCCACAAAGATGGGAACGCGGCCGGTGATCGAGGGGTCGATCTGATCGGGCGTCTGGCCCCACTGCTTCATGGTGTAATGCAAAAAGACGTTCTCGTAGACGTAATCGGCGACCTCGGCAAGATCCGGGTCGTTCTTCTTACGCAGCTCCATGATGGGCACCTTGACATCCTTGCCAAAGGTCTCCACGAGCTTCTGATACAGCTCCTCGCCGCGCTCGTCACCAAAGGCGAGCTTGAGACTCGCATGGTTGAAAGGCACGGGCATAAGGGTACCGTTGATGTTGGCGAGCACCTTGTGCTGATAATCCGTCCACTTGGTAAAGCGCGACAGGAAATTATGCACACGCTCGTTAAAGGTGTGATAGATATGCGGACCGTACTCGTGGATCAGGATTCCGGCCTCGTCAGTGCAGTCATAGGCATTGCCCGCAATGTGGCTACGGCGCTCCAAAACGGCAACACGATAGCCGATAGTCTCGGCAAGACGGCGGGCGCAAACGGCACCGGCATATCCAGCACCGACGACAATCATGTCGTACGCGCCGGCGTTAAAGCCTTCAGGCAGGCCTGAGGTAATCTGCATCGATACTCCTTGTCAAAAGCCACGGGCTCGTTAGCTGGGCTTTTCTCGAACATTCTTCGAGACATATTTATCAGAGCGATTATAGCGCTAATGCGTCCTATAATGAGCTTGCCACACAAGGAAAGCTCAAGCACAGCGGCGAACATAATTGAAAGGTACACCCGCTAGCAGCGGGTTTATTCGTGAACAGCCGGGCGCCTGGAGCTTAGCGAAACGCTTGTAAGGAGTAACATGAGCGATTTCCTAAACCGTATGAAGTCTGCCGCCAAGGCCGACCTTAAGACCATCGTCCTGCCCGAGGGCGAGGATCCGCGCACCATCGTCGCGGCCAACAAGATCATCGAGGAAGGCCTGGCCAACATCGTCATCCTGGGCGATCCCAACGAGATCAACGTTCCCGGCGCCACCGTCATCGACCCGCGCAATGCCGAGAAGCACGAGGAGTACGCACAGAAGTTTGCCGAGCTCCGCGCCAAGAAGGGCGTTACCATCGAGCAGGCTCGCGCCCAGGTGATGGACGCCACCTACTTTGGCACCATGATGGTCAAGATGGGCGACGCCGACGGCCTGGTCTCCGGCGCCTGCCACTCCACCGCCGACACCCTGCGCCCCGCGCTTCAGATCCTCAAGACCGCCCCGGGCACCAAGCTGGTCTCGGCCTTCTTCGTGATGTGCACCGACACCCCGCAGTTCGGCACCGACGGCACGCTGATCTTCGCCGACTGCGGCCTCAACATCAACCCGTCCTCCGACGAGCTCTCCGAGATCGCCATCGCCTCCGCTCACTCCTGGTCCACCTTCATGGGCAATGTTGAGCCGCACGTGGCCATGCTCTCCTACTCCACCATGGGCTCCGCCGGCGGCGAGGTCGCCAAGAAGGTCCAAGAGGCCGTGAAGTTCTGCAAGGAGAAGGCTCCCGAGCTCGCCATCGACGGCGACCTGCAGCTCGATGCCGCTATCGTCCCCACCGTCGCCCAGCTCAAGGCTCCCGGCTCCTCCGTTGCCGGCAAGGCCAACGTGCTCGTGTTCCCCGACCTCGAGGCCGGCAACATCGGCTACAAGCTGGTTCAGCGCTTCGCTGGTGCCGACGCCTACGGCCCCATCCTGCAGGGCATCGCCAAGCCGGTTAACGACCTTTCGCGCGGCTGTTCTGCCGACGACATCGTGGGTGTCGTGGCCATCACCGCCGTCCAGGCTCAGATGGCTGAGTAGCGGACGTATCCCCTCGGGACCCTACAGGGTAAACCTCTGAAAACGTCCTCGGACATGCATGAAGCCCCCGCTGCGCACTACGTGCGGCGGGGGCTTCATGCGTCCTGCGGAATGTTTTCAGAGCTTTACCCTGTAGGGTCCCTGCCGCCACGTGGCAATCAGGGCATCTGGGGTGGACGGCGGCTTGGCTACGAGCTGGGGCTGAGGATCTGAATGGATGGGTGACGTTGCTGGGAGCGCAGGCGTTGCCGGCGATGATCACTTTGGAACTGGAATTTCCGCCTGCTAGTAAAAAGGCCTCCGGGCTGTTGCTCTGGAGGCCTTTTTGTCAATTACAAACGAATGCGTTAGTTGTTCTTGGTCAGACGCTCGACGTCGTGGGCGATCATGTATTCCTCGTCGGTGGGGATGACCATGACCGTGACGGAAGAGCCGGCGGCGCTGATGACCTGCGGGCCGTTACCCACGGCCTCGCGGTTCTTGTTGTTGTCGATGCGCACGCCCAGCCACTCGAAGCAGTCGCAGAAAGCCTTGCGGATCGACCAGTCGTTCTCGCCGATGCCGGCGGTAAAGGTAATGGTGTCCACGCCCGCCATGGAGGCAATCATGGAGCCGGCCTGCTGCATGGCCTTGTAGGCGAACATATCGAAGGCGAGCAGGCAGCGCTCGTCGCCCTCGGAGGCGCGCGTGCGGATGTCACGGGCGTCGTTGGAGATGCCCGAGATGGCAAGCAGACCAGACTGCTTGTTCATCATGTCATCGACTTCCTGGTAGCTGTAGCCGCCCTCGCGCTGCAGGTAGCACACGGTAGCCGGGTCAATGGAACCACAACGGGTGCCCATCATCAGGCCGTCGAGCGGCGTGAGGCCCATCGTGGTATCGCGGCATACACCGTCCTCAATGGCGGCGAGTGAAGCGCCGTTGCCCAGATGACACGAAAGCAGACGGTGGCAGCGCGAACCCAGGATCTCCTTGGCCATCATCCACTCGTAGCGGTGGCTCGTACCGTGAGCGCCGTACTTGCGCACGTGGTACTTGTCACGCACGTCCTTGGGCAGGGCGTAGGTGTAGGCGACCTCGGGCATAGTCATGTGGAACGAGGTGTCGAAGACGGCCACGTTGGGCAGCTCCGGATACTTCTCGCGACAATACTCGATTGCCGCTGCCTCGCCGTAGTTGTGCAGCGGGGCAAGCGGTGCCACCTCGAGAATCTTAGCCATGACCTCATCGTCGACGACCGCGGAATCGTCAAAGTACCAGCCACCCTGAACAATACGATGCCCAATGCCATCGATCGTAAAGTCGGTCTTCTCGAGCTCCTCGAGCACACGTGCGATAGCCGAACGGTGGACCGGGAAGGGGACCTCCTCGGTTTGCTTAGCGCCACCGTTCTCGGAGTGGCCAAAGATGCCCATGTCCGAACCGATACGTTCGCAGTTGCCCTTGGCGAAAACCTCGCGGGTATCGGTATCCAAAAGCTGATATTTAAGGCTTGAGCTACCGGCGTTGACAACAAGTACGTTCATGAGACTCCTTTGCAGTGCGATACGGTCGGCGCAGACCCCTTAAGGCGGCCGCATGTTAATAAGAAGTTATCACAACTTAATAAATTACTATCAGGCATATCGCCCAACGAGCACAAAAGAGGGGCCGAACGGCGCTCGGTCGTCCAGCCCCTCCCCTTTTGCAATTACTTGCCGTTGACGATGCGCTCGACGTCGGAAGCGATCATGAACTCCTCGTCCGTGGGGATAACGAAAATCTTAACCTTGGAATCCTTGGCAGACAGGCACCATGCGCCGTCACCACGCAGGGCGTTGCGGGCATGATCCATCTTGACACCCATAAAGGCCAGGCGGTCGGCCACGCCGGCGCGGACGGCAGGAGCGTGCTCACCGATGCCGGCAGTGAAGACCAGGGTGTCCATACCGCACATGGAGGTGGCCATCTCGGCAGCCTTGGCGGCAATCTTGTAGACGAACATATCGAAGGCAAGCTGGGCCTCGGGGTCACCGGCAGCGGCGAGCTCCTCGACGTTGCGGCAGTCGTTGGTCTTGCCGCCGGTCACAGCCAAAAGGCCGGACTTCTTGTTCATCATCTCGTCGACCTCGTCGAAGGTGTAGCCGCCCTCGCGCTGCAGGTAGCACACGGTAGCCGGGTCGATGGAGCCGCAGCGGGTGCCCATCATAACGCCGTCGAGCGGCGTCAAGCCCATGGTGGTGTCCATGCACTTGCCGTCCTCGATGGCGCACAGGGAAGCGCCGGAGCCGATATGGCACACGACGACCTTGCGGGCCTCGCCGTTGGTCATCTCGGCGACCTTCTTGGAGATGTAACGGTAGCTGGTGCCGTGGGCGCCGTACTTACGGATGTGCAGCTTGTCGCAGACGTCCTTGGGCAGGGCGTAAGTCTTGGCGACCTCGGGCATGTTGAAGTGGAAAGCGGTGTCGTAAACCGTAACGTTGGGCAGGTCGGGATACTGCTCCAGGCAGTACTCGATAACGTTGGCCTCGGGGTTGTTGTGCAGCGGGGCGAGCGGAGCGACCTCGCGGATCTTGGCGAGGACATCCTCGTCGACGAGGGAGGAATCGCCAAAGTACCAACCACCCTGAACGATACGGTGGCCGATACCCTCAATCTTGACGCCGTTGGCCTCGAGGTCCTTCAGGACAACCTCGATGGCGACCTTGTGGTCGGGGAACTCGATGTTCTCGGTCACCTTCTTGGAGCCGTTGGCAGCATGGGTGAAAGTGCCGCCGGTAAAGCAGACGCGCTCGCAGGAGCCCTTTGCGGACACCTTGTGGGACTTGGTATCGATGACCTGATACTTAAGGGTCGAAGATCCTGCGTTGACGACCAGAACGTTCATGTGTCTCCCTACTAACAGGCGGTGTGGCGCCGCCAGGTTACATACGTTTCAATAATAAACCCAAACGCCCTCGCGCTCGGGTTTATTGCGTTGATATATAAGTTATCGGTGTCTAAATACCCATGTCCTTTGGCTTGTAAGACGAAAGAGCGCGGGGATATACACCAAAGAAGAGATTCCGAGTGCGACAAGCAATATGACTCGAATGCCCGCGATGCTGCTCAACGCAGCATTGAACAGATAGAAAAGGATGGCGCCCACCGCCACCATCTGGCTTTGAACCGAAATCAGTGAACAGCGCATCGAAGAATCGGCTGCTTTTTGAAAAATTGAGTATTTAATTGGAGCAAATAACGAGTACGCAACCGTCTGCAGCACATAGAACACGGGCAGCAAATTAGCCGGAGTAAGGGGAATCAAAAACAAAGCTGTCAGGAAAAGGCGCACGATGCCGCAAATACGCGCAAAGCGGCCCTTGTCGACATGAGCAATCGCACAGGGCACAATAAGTCCCATGGAGGCCGAGGCAAGGAGCTGGACCGCAATGGTCACACCCGAAGCGACGGCATTCATTCCGCGACCCGCAAGCAGCAGTGAGAAAAAGTCTTCCAGGGCGACAAAAGCAAATGCCTGAGAACAGTCCATGATGAACGCTAAACGAAGAATGCCATTACCCGCAATGGCGGCACCGATCATCTTCGGGCTAATCCCATGTTCAGGTGTCGTCGCAGTGCCCCCTCTTCGCATCTCAGGAATGCAGACAACGACAACCAACGTCAACACCATTGCGATGATATCTGCCGAAAGACCAATGAGATATGCACCGACGGACGAAATGAAACCGCCCACGCAAGCGGAGATGGCATAAGAGGCATAGAAAACAAATCGCTCAACGACATTAAGTCTTACGAGCTGGTCCTGAGAGACGCTGTCAATGTAAATCGCTTCGATGGATCCGCTCACACACGCAACGGCAAAACCCTTGAGAGCGAACGCACCGATTAAAAGCAGGGGAGAACGGACGAGAAGCAGGGCGGCGTAGTATCCAAGCATTCCCACGACGCCAACGAGACCGCTTGTCTTTCGTCCAAACCTATCAGCAATATAGCCAGTGGGAACTTCAAGGATGAACTTGCTCACTTGATATGCAATCATCATGCTAGAAATCGATACCATCGAAAGTCCGACGAACTCAAGGTAGACAGTTAGAAAATACAAGATGGTGCTGAAGTTCGACAGAAAAACGAACGTCATATAAAGCAAAACCGTACGGTTTTTCATGCTCCGCCCTCCAAGAGTCAGCAATCTAAATCGGAATCTTGGAAAAGCATGAGGGCAAAGCTGTCAGCTATGTGTTACAAGGCGTCAATAATCACTTGATGCCTCGAAGCCAATTAATCTCACGAAGCAAGATGACGCAATAGGTGCAGAAAAACCGTCTGGTGTCGATCAGTCCAGGAATTTTGCCGATAGCAAAAGTAGATAGGCAAGGTTGCATCACGCGAACCTTCAATGGAGCACTCACTCACTTCTGACCCATCCGATGCGAGAGAGGACCCAGACAAACTCAATATCAATCCCCCGGCTTGAAGAAACTCAGTCTGAGCCCTGTTTCCGTATTCAACATCACGGAAGCGGAAATTAACCAGCTGAGCTTCGGGACATTGATTGATTGCATTGAGACAGGGTGACAAATTAATGGGAACAGCGAGCCTGCCGCCCAGTAACTCACGAACGGTCATAGCGCCCACAGATTGATGACCCGCTGGGCACGAAAGAACCTTGAGCTCCTTTTCACCCAAGTATTTCGAAGAAAGGACGCTGTCCCGTGGTTCCTCGAATGAGATAGCCGCATCCGAAATGCCAAGCACAAGTGATTCAAAGCATGTAGCCGTTGGCTGATGCCACACATCAAGGTGAATCTGAGGGTGCGAGCGTTCAAACGAGTCATACCAGCTTTCGGCAAAAAGGCGCCCCCGCCCATGAAGGCAGGGGGCGTAAAGACGAAAGTGGCCATCGGGCGAAACGCCGTCGCCCCTCGATTGAGCGTACTTTTTGAGATCGTCGACTTGTGTCAGGATCACGCGTGCACGACGCGCAAATTCTCTGCCCGCCGGAGACAAAACAGCCTCCCCCGCCGATCGGTCGAGCAAAACAATCTGATACTCAGATTCCAGCTTTTTGATTGCCGACGAAACAGCCTGCGGACTCACATGAACGGCGCGAGCTGCTTTGCGCACGCCGCCATAGTTCGCTACCGCTTGAAGGTATTCGAGTTGAGAAAGCTGCATAGATTACTCCAAAGGCAGCCAAGTCGACGGGTTACGCGCCCTCAGATGAGGTTCTCGCCCAGGTTTTTACCGCCGAGGACGTGCATATGGAAGTGCATGACGGTCTGGCCGGCGTTGACACCCTTGTTGGAAATGACGCGGAAACCGTCCTCCAGTCCCTTGGCCTTGGCGACCTCCTGGATGGCGTGAGCCATGGCGCCCATGATCTCGGCAGGCACGTTGTCGGCGATGTCGCTGTAGTGCTTCTTGGGGATCACGAGCGTGTGGACCGGCGCCTGGGGGTTAAGGTCGTCGAACGCGATGACCTGGTCGTCCTCATAGACAACGGTCGAGGGGATCTCGTGGTTGGCAATTTTGCAGAAGATGCAATCACACATGGTTGTTCCTTTCTCACAGACCAAGGTAATTATATTTGGTCGGGATGGTTAGAACGAAAGGTTGTCGTCGGTGTTGGCGGCCTCGCCGTCGGCGAGTACGTCGTTGCCGTCGACGTCCTTAAGGAGCACCGAGACCTTCTGCTCGGCATCGGACAAGCGGGTGCGCAGGCTCTTGAGGAGCTCGACGCCGCGGGTGTAGCTCTCGAGCGACTCCTCGAGCTCCATATCGCCCGACTCAAGGCTGCGGATGATGAGCTCCAGCTCCTGCGAGGCCTGCTTGTACGTAAGCTGGTCTACCGGGGTCTTCTCTGCCATATCTGTTTCCTTTCCTAAGGGTCTATCACTGCGAAACGCGGTCTACTCGACCGTATCGACCGTTGCTGCCACGTTGCCGTCTGCCATGCGCACGCGAATGGCGTCGCCAGGCTTAAAGGTCTTGGCACTCGTAGCCACACCATCATCGCTGTACGCGATGGAATAGCCGCGAGCAAGCACTTTGAGCGGCGACAGGGCATCGAGCGACGCTGCCGCACGGCCCAGGTCGGACGCGGGTTTGTTGAGCATCGTGCGCCCCTGATGCTCCAGACGGGAACTCGCAAGCGTGAGCGCATGACGCTTACCATCGAGCCCCGAGGTGCTTGTAATCAGACGCTCGGGAAAGCGCTCAAAGTTGGAGCGGAATGTCCCGACCGAGCGTACTATGGCGCCCGACAGGCGATCGGCAGTCAGCGCAAGCTCCGATTCGCGACGCTCGACCATAAATGTGGGGTCGTTGAGGCACGGGCGACACGCAGCGGCATCGAGCGCATCGCCCAAGCGAGCCGTATAGGTATCCCAGGCACGGCGACCGCGCTGATCGAGCATCTCCAGGTCGACCTGGGCCGACCCAATCATCGATGCCATCGCGGCACCCAGACGCTGATGGCGCGCCTCGAGCACATCGGCCAACTCCGTCATAGCCGGCGCCACCGATTCTGCCGCCGCCGTGGGCGTGGAGGCGCGTCGGTCGCTCACCATGTCGCAAATCGAGGTATCGGGCTCATGGCCAATGCCGGTCACCACGGGCACAGGACAAGCCGCCACCGCGCGGGCAAGCTCCTCGTCATTAAAGGTCATGAGGTCCTCAAAGGAACCGCCGCCGCGCACCAGCAAAATACAGTCTGGCGCCGGCGTAATGGAAGCGGCGCGGCGCAAGCCCTCAATGAGCTCGGCCGGCGCACCCTCGCCTTGAACCTTGGCGCCCACGCAAACGAGCTCGACGAGCGGGTTGCGACGACGCAATGTACGCTTGACGTCGTCGATTACGGCACCCGAAAGCGAGGTGACGACCGCCACGCGCGAGCAAAACACCGGGATGCGGCGCTTGCGCGCTTCGTCCATCAGGCCCTCTCGGCGTAGCTTTTCGGCCAGTTGCGCCACTTGTTGACGCAGCAGACCCTCCCCCGCCAGCGAAAACGAGCGAGCGACAAAGCTCATGCGGCCCGTGGCCTTATAGAGATTGAAGCTGCCCTTAAAGCTCACCTGCATGCCGTCACGCAGATCGAAGGTACGCTTGAGATAGGCGCCCTTCCAGATGATGCAGTCGACGGCGGCCGAGTCGTCTTTAATCTGGAAGTAGCAGTGGCCGCTTCGGGCATTGGGACCACGGAAACCCGTGACCTCGCCCAGGACGGTCAGTTGCGGAATAGCATCGAGCGCACCGGCGGCGATCTCTACCGCCTGGCTCACGCTGAGCTCTTTACGCTCTTGCTCGTCCGAACCGTCGAACTCGGCGGAAACGCTATTGCCGGTTAGATCCCAACCTGCCACGCAACCTCCTTTCGTCATCGTGCACAAGGGCTTCGGCCCTGCGCAAATTCAAGTCCAACACATAGTACAGCGCCGCGAGGACACGAATCCCCGCGGCGCCCAGCGACCCAATTTGTTATCGGTTGGAGTTTCTGTTGTATCGAGCCATAAGATAGAGCAGCTGAATAATCGAGGTGAGCGCCGCAGCCACATAGGTAAGCGCGGCGGCCGTCAGCACCTTCTTGGCACCGTTGACCTGCTTGGAGCTCATACCCGACTGCTCAATATACGCCACGGCGCGCCGGCTAGCATCAATCTCGACCGGCAGCGTAACCAGTTGGAACAGCACGCTAAACGAGAAGAAGATCAGTGCGAGGGTCGTGAGTCCCGCGATGTTCATAAACAGGCCCATGAGCAGCACGATGGTCCAAGTGTTCTGGGTAAAGTCGACGACCGGCACGAGGGCGGTGCGTACCTTCGTCATGGCATAGCCGCTTTGACGCTGCGCGGCATGGCCTGCCTCGTGACAAGCGACAGCAACGCTTGCGACCGAGCCGCCCGAACGGTTGGAATCCGACAGATACAGATTGTTGTCCTGCGGGTTGTAGTGGTCGGTAAGCTCACCAGCGACGCCCTTGATACCCACGGCATTGCAGCCGTTGGCGTCGAGCATGCGGCGAGCGACCGTGGCGCCCGTGTCGCCGTCCGAGCGAACCTTGGACCACGTCTTGTACGTCGAATTGATATAGCTCTGCGCGGCAAGGCCAAGCACCGTGCAGACAAGCACAACCAGCAGGTACAGCGGGTCGATACCAAAGCCGTATCCATAGTAATAGGGCATGCGAATTCCTCCGAATCGAGTTACACGTTGGAGGCATTCTACCCACTCGCCCAGCAGGCAAATCAACATCGATGTTTTGGCAATGTCAGCGAAAACGGCCGAGAGCGAGCAAGGTGACGTGAAAGAGAAGCGACGCGTACTTTGGTACGCGAGCGACGATTGAACGTCAGATTGCTCGCTCTCGACCGTTTGCAGCGTCGAGCTGTTACGCGGTTTGGTAAAACCGCGTAACTATATACCTATAACAACTCAATCTTTCCGTCCTTCACGGTGAGCCCCATATTGCCGGAAAGCAGATCGTCCAGGCGCGAACCCACAAGCTCAAAACGCCAGCCTTCGCGCAGGGGGCTTTGCTCAGGATGCTCGATGTAATCGGCCAGGTCATCGCGCGAGGCAATGACCGAGGTCGCCACCCCCGAGCGCTCGGCAACCAAGCGAATAAGCGCATACATCAGGTCCGTCACGCTCTCAAGCTCCGGCGAAATCTGGCGATGCCCGCGCACCATGAGCGGCAGGCGATCGTGCGGGCAGCTCGCACCGCGCTTGATGGCCATGAGCGCGCCGTCCACGTCGCGCTCCCCCAGCTGATCGGTACCGCGGATGCTACGGAACTCCTCAACGCGAACGGGATTGCGCTTGACGAGCGCCAGCAGCGTATCGTCGGACATGACCCACTTGCGCGGGATGTTGCGGCGCTCGGCGCGGTCCTCGCGCCAGGCGGCGAGCTCGCGCGCAATGCCCAGCTGATGGCGGCTGCACGAGTTGATGCGCTTGACCTTGCGGAATGCCTCATGGCGGTCGGCGCGGTAGTGCGACTCGTCGGCAAGCGGGCGCAGCTCGTCGAGCACCCAGTCCACGCGGCCCAGCTCGCGCAGGCGGCTCATCATCTCGGTATAGGCGACGATCAGGTACTTGACGTCATCGATCGCGTACTCGATCTGTTTGTCGGTCAGCGGGCGACGCGACCAGTCGGTCAGCGACTCGGTCTTGGGCAGCGAGACGCAGCAAAACGTCTGCACGAGCGCGCCGTAGGAAATCTGCTGGCGTTCGCCCAAAAAGGCGGCGGCCACCTGCGTGTCAAAAATCGGACGCGGCAGCACGCCCACGGTATGGAGCATAACCTCCATATCCTGCGAGCAGGCGTGGAAGACTTTGGTCACGCTCTCGTCGGCCATAAGCTCGGCCAGCGGCGACAGGTCGTCGATTACCAGGGGATCGACCGCGACGCTCTCGGCAGGGGTGGCAATCTGAACCAAACACAGGCGCGGATGGAACGTGCGCTCGCGCAAAAACTCGGTATCGACGGCAATCGCGTCAAACTCACGGGCGCGCTGGCAAAAGTCGAGTAGAGCCTGATGTGCGGAAATGTACATATCAACCCATCGAATAAGGTTAGGCCCGAAAAACACGGGTAGGATATCGGCATTGCCCTACAACTATACTCGGTTAGTCACAGAACGGGAACGTAAGTATGCGCTGCCTTATCATCCACAACCCGGCATCGGGCCCCAGCTCAGATGAAATCTACGCATTCACGCACGCCCTCGCGCAAGGCGGCGACGAGGTCGTGATGCGCTTTATCGGCGATGGCATGGAGCCCGAGGACGCCGTGGCAGACGTGCGCGAGTTTGATCGCGTGGTCGTTTCGGGCGGCGACGGCACCGTCTCCAACGTGCTCGATCAGATGCGCGGATGCGGTGTCCCCACGCTCATCTTCCCCTCCGGTACGGCCTGCCTGTTCTTCAACAACATCGGCAATGCCCCTGAGGCAGCGGCGCTCGCCAAGGCCTGCCGTGCCGGTCGCACGGTCAAAGTCGACATGGGCGAGCTCTTTTGGCTCGACGAGGACGGCAACGAGAAGCGCCACGGCTTTATCATCATCGCCGGCTCGGGCTTCGACGCCGAGATCATGATGAAGGCCGCTCGCACCAAAAACGACATCGGCGAGATCGCCTACTTCCTCTCTGCGCTCGCCACGCCCAACCCCACGGTGGCGCACTTTACGATTGAGCATGACGGCATTGTCGAGGAGCTCGACGGCATCTGCTGCATGGCCGGCAACACCTCGGTCATCCAAAACGACATCAACCTGTTCCCCGACTGCCGCATGAACGATGGCATGGTCGACATTGCGGTCATAGAACCCGTGCGCACCGTGCAGCTGCTGCCTACTGTGATCACCGCTGCGCTTGACCCCGCCGGCAAGGTACTCGGGCGCCCGCAGTTCAAGATCATCCAGACCAAGGAAGCCAAGATCACCTGCACCCCGTCGCTGGGCATGCAGTTCGATGGCGAGATTATCTCCAGCAATTCGGGCGTCTTTGGAGCCCGCGCGCTTCCGCAATGCCTCGACCTCATCGTCGACGAATTCTCACCGCTCGGAAAATAGGAGGACCCCATGAACGACAATCCCCTGATCGGCTTTATTGTCATCGTCTTGGCCATGCTCGTCGGTTACGCCATCAACGTGATTCACCGCCGAAAGAAGTAGCCACCGCTCTTTCACAGCACGCGCAAACCCGGACCCCTCATCGGCATGACACAACGTGGCGGCGAGGGGTCCATCATTTTTTGCGACACTTTACTTAGCTACATCATTTGCTGGCGATATGCAGATTGAATTACCTAGTAAATGAGTACATTTAACCGTTCATCGCATTTTTCACTACGCTTATCGAGTAAAAATCTTTCATAAATGTATATTGTTTCGAATTCGTTACGCTTGGGGAGAGTATTTATTGGCTGAAGCCCTCTGGAGACAGAGGGCTTTCGCACGCTGGGAGGGAACATGAGTAAAACTCATCCCGTCAACGCGCTCAAGAAGCTTGGTATAGGCCTTGCATTTGGAGCTGCAACCATCATGTCCATGCCGACCTCTGCACTCGCTTGCACGCAGGTCTACATGGGCAAAAACCTTACGGCCGACGGCAACACGTACTACGGCCGTTCCGAGGACTATGGCCCGCGCTATCTTAAGCACTTTGGCATTGAGCCCTCTCACGGCCCGGGACATACGTACAGCTCGGACGAGTCTTCGTTCATGTACACCTCGACCAAGACCACGTATCGCTACACCTATGTACGCGACCATCCCTCCCAGTGGGACAACCGCTGGGATGCCTACTCTGAAGCAGGCATCAACGAGAAGGGCGTATCCTGCTCCGCCACGCTAAGCACCAGTATGAATGCAGATGCCGAGACAGCAGACCCCCTGACTAACACCGGCATCGGCGAGTACAACTACGCCAGCGTCATCCTGGGCGAGAGCGCCACGGCCCGCGAGGGCGTCGAGCTCCTCGGCAGCCTGATTGACGAGCAGGGCGTCTGCTCCAACGACCAGATCATCATCGCCGACAACAACGAGACCTGGCTGTTTGCCGCGCTTTCCGGTCACCAGTGGATCGGCATGAAGCTCGCCGACGACGTCGCCTCGATCAACCCCAACATCGGCAACCTCAACTACGATGTCGACCTCAACGACCCCGAGAACTGCCTGCACTCCGAGGGCATCGAGTCCATGCCTAAGGAGAAGGGCTTTGCCGAGTACACCGACGGCAAGTTCGACGTCGCCGCAACCTATGGCGAGACCATTCAGAATTCCGGTATGCACCAGTGGACCCGCTACGTCCAGGGCCGTAACTACTTTGGCAACGAGCTCCAGGAGGGCACCGACTACGAGATCGTCAAGGACGAGCGCGAAGAGGCTCGCGCCACGACCGGCGCCTTGGTCCACGAGATGCAGCCGCTGTTCTTCCAGCCCGGAAAGACAGACTGGACTACCTTTGAGATGATTCGCTCTCTCGGTAACCGTGGCGAGAATACCCCGGGCCTTAACGCCAACACTGACGGTGCCTATGCCATCGGCACCGAGCGCAACACCGAGATTCACGTCTTCCAGGTTCGCAACGGTCTTGATCCCCAGGTTGCAACAATCCAGTGGGAAATGCTCTCCCGCGCCGCGTACTCCGTCGCCATCCCCTTCTACTCCGCACTGCTCACCGAGGTTAGCCCGTATTTCAGCGACCAGACCGTCTCCTTCGACCACTGCAAAGAGACGGACATCGTGAACAACGAGGAGCCCGAGAACTCCATCAACTACGTCCTCATGGACATCAGCTCCCTCTGCTTTGAGAATCCCGATACCCTTGGTATCAGCGTCCGCTCCTACCTCGATGCACTCCAGAACGAGCTCATCGAACAGAACAAGGAAGTCGACGCCGCCATGCTGGCCGAGACGACCACCGAGGGCCGCACCGCTCTGGCCAACAAGGCCGGCAAGGCTGCCACCGAGAACACCTACGTCAAGTGCAAGGCCCTGCTCCAGGAGATGCGCGCCTATCAGAAGGCCGGAAACTTTGACGAGCCCTTCACCCCGAGCGACCTGAGCACCGAGACCAACGGCCTCAAGGTGTCCATCACCTACGCCAAGGACGCCCTTGCCACCGACCCGGTCACCCCAGATCAGCCCGGCACTCCCGAGCAGCCCGGCAAGCCCGAACAGCCCAGCACCCCCGAGCAGCCTGAGCAGCCCACTAAGCCCGAGCAGCCCGCTGCCAAGCCTGAGAAGCCCGGCAAGTCGGACAACACCACGACCACGGTAACCACCAACAAGACGAACACCAAGGGCGGCCTGCCCACCACTGGCGATCGTTTTGATGGCCGCATGGTGGCTGCATTCGCCATCGCTGGCGTTGCCGTCATCTCCGCCGGTGGTTACTTCCTCTACCGTCGCAACAAGGAGTAACGTCCTAGCTGAGCGGGCAAGGCAGCAATGGCAGCCTCGCCCGCTTAGCCCGCTCTTTTGACCGACGGGAAACCCGCCTGAAATCTTTTTAAAAAAGATTTCCCCGCACACACTTCGCTGTGCTATAGTGCAGCGCAACAGCAACTAGGTGCGACCGCGCCACGGCATCACGAAAGGAGCCACCAACATGAAGAACACGATGACGTCTCTCAACAACTGGTGGTGGCGTGATGCGAATACGATCGGTCGACAGTGAGTCCCTCACGCCTGTTTTTGCGCTCTAGGTGATTGGAAGGCCTCCGGTTTCGACCGGGGGCCTTTTTCTATCTCGAGCCCGATCGCATTCGCATCACGCGCCTCCGCTTTTCTCTTGCAATCCCCTTCCGAAAGGATTTTCACCATGTCTCAGAACACCACCGCCACCCAGCCCCGCACCGTCCAGACCGCCGACCGTGGCAAACTCGATGTCCGCGCCCTCGTCCTGCTCGCCATCCTGCTCGCCGCCGGCTTCATCCTCAACTTCACCGTCGGCAAGGCAATCTCGGGCATCTCGGGCGGCATGATCAGCCCCGAGTTCATCATCTCGGCCTTCTGCCTCACCATCCTGGTCGTTCGCCCCAACATCGGCCAGGCGCTCGTCATTGGCCTCATCTCGGCTGCCGTGATCCAGATCACCACCACTTCGCCGTTCGTCGATTTTGCCGCCGAGGGCATCGCCGCCATGCTCATGGCCGGCATCGTCAACGCCGCCGGCAAGAACGGTCAGGTCAAGCCCGCCATCGCCATTGTCGCAACCTTCGTGACCACCTTTGTCTCCGGCGTCATCTTCATGGTCATCAAGATGGCCATGCTCGGCGTGGTGGGCGAGCTCGCCGCCGCCATGCTGCCCGTCGTCGCCATGACCGCCGTCTTTAACGCCATTCTGGTCGGCGCCCTCTACCTGCCCATTCAGAAGGCCCTGAAGCTCAACTAACCCACTCGGCTTTACGAGCCACCCCATCTTGGCGTTCATTCGTCGCTCGCGTACCCAAGTACGCTTCGCTCCTCTTTCGCGCCAACCTGGGGCCCCTCGTAAAGCCGTCTCCGTGCTCCACCACCAAAGACTGTCCCAACAACTAGCTCTTGGGGACGTTCTTAAACGACTAGTCATTAAAGAACGTCCCCAATGACCATGAAAGGTATCCATGGAAACGATCATCAACGTCGACGATGTCTCGTTCTCCTATGGCACGCAGACCGAGCAGGCGCTCAGCCACATCTCGCTCAGCGTGAACAAGGGAGATTTCATCGGCATCATCGGGCCCTCGGGCGCCGGCAAGTCCACGCTTGCCGCCTGCCTGTCGGGTGCCGTGCCCCACCACTACACCGGCACGTTCTTTGGGTCCGTCATGGTTGACGGCCACGACACCTGCGAAGCCTCGCTCACCGACGTGTCGCAAATCGTCGGCAGCGTGCTGCAGGATATCGACACGCAGATGGTCGCCTCGGTCGTCGAGGACGAGATGCTCTTTGGCCTCGAGAACTTTGGCGTTCCCCACGACCAGATCGAGCAGCGCGTGAGCGAAACGCTCGAGACCGTCGGCATCAGCGACCTGCGCGACCGCGAGATCGCCACCCTCTCGGGCGGACAGAAGCAAAAGGTAGCCATCGCCGCCATCCTCGCCATGCGTCCGCGCGTCTTGGTTCTCGACGAGCCCACCGCGGCACTCGACCCCGCCAGCTCCACGTTGGTCTTCGAGACGCTGCGTGAGGCAAACCGCACACTTGGAATCACCATCGTCGTCGTTGAGCAAAAGGTCGCCCTGCTCTCGGAGTACTGCAACCGCGTGCTCGTGCTCAACCATGGCGAAATCGCGCTGCAGGGCGAACCACACGAGGTCTTCGCGCATACCGACGAGCTCCGTGCCATCGGCGTCGACTGCCCTCGCGTCACGCGTATCTTCAATAGCCTCGAGGCCGATGGCCTGGTAAGCGGTACCCCTTGCTTGGATGTCGATGAGGCCGAGCGCCTGATTTCGGGCATCGTCGACCCCGCACACGCGGCCAGCGAAGCCCAGGCGCCCGCCGGCTCACCGCACGCACCGTCGTTGCGCCCTCATGCCAAGGACGCCGAACCCGTACTCACCTTCGACCATGTTGAGTTTGCCTATCCCAATGGCGGCGCCGCCGTACACGACCTCAACCTGACGCTCTATCCCGGCGAGCTCGTGGGCATCGTCGGCCAAAACGGTGCCGGCAAGACCACGCTCACCAAGCTGCTCACAGGCCTGCTCAAGCCCGCCTCGGGCAGCGTGCGCGTCACGGGACTGGATACCGCGGCCGTTCCCACGAGCCGCATCGCCCGCGAAGTCGCAACGCTCTTCCAAAACCCCGACCGCCAGATCTGCAAGGATACCGTACTCGACGAGGTCGCTTTTGGCCTGGAGCTTGCCGGCATCGACCGTGCCGAGGCTCTGCGTCGTGCTCAACTCGTTATCGACCGCTTTGGCCTGCCTGCCGATGAGGCACCTTTCTCACTTTCGCGCGGCCAGCGACAAATGGTGGCGCTTGCCTCCGTCGTAGTGGTTGAGCCCAAGATCGTCGTGCTCGACGAGCCCACGAGCGGCCTTGATTACCGCGAGTGCATGACCGTCATGGAAACGGTGCGCACCATGGCCGAGCGCGGCTGCGCCGTTATCATGGTCTGCCACGATATGGAAGTTGTTTCCGACTTTGCTGAGCGTATCGTAGTAATGGCCGAAGATCGCATCCTCGACCGCGGCCGCACGCACGAGCTATTCTCGAATATCGATCTCATGCGGCGTGCCTACGTGGAGCCTCCCCAGGTTATTGAACTCTCGCGCCGTCTGGCATCTTCCGTCTCGCCCGCTTTTGCGCAGGTGAGCGAGGTCACCGATGTCGTTCGCATTACCAAGGAGATGGTCCGCCGTGGTTAACGTCATCGACTACATGCCGGGCGATACGCTGCTGCATCGCCTGAACCCCGTCGTCAAACTGGGCCTCGCCGCCGCCATCATCGTCGGCATCTTCTTGTCCGACACCTACGTGGCGCTGCTGGGCTTTTTGGCACTCACCCTTGCGCTGGGTGCCTATGCCGGTGTCGTCGACCGCCTGTTCTCGCTGCTCAAGTTGCTGATTCCGCTCGCGCTTATCATGCTGGTGCTCCAGCTGGCCTTTATGCGCGATGGCAACGTTGTGTGGGGCTTTATCACCGACACGGGCCTCATCACAGGATCGAAGGCCTGTCTGCGCCTGCTGGGCGTGGCGTTACCGCTCATCCTCATGCTCATGGTGACCAAGCTCAACGACCTTGCCAACGCCTGCGTCGAGGTGCTGCACGTACCGTATCGCTATGCCTTCACCTTTACCACGGCGCTGCGCTTTGTGCCGGTGTTTGGTCAGGAGATGAACGCCATCATGGAAGCGCAGACCGCGCGCGGCGTCGAGTACGACACCAAGAACCCTATCAAGAAGCTTAAGCTCATGCTGCCACTGTGTGTGCCGCTGCTCATCTCGAGCGTGGGCAAGACCGATGCCACGGCCTTGGCGGCAGAACAGCGCGGCTTCTATCTGCGCACGCGCGCCAGCTCGTACAAGCGCTACCCCATCAAGGGCCTGGACATCGCCGTACTCATCGTCAGCATCGCCCTCATCGCCATCGGCTTCCTGTTCTAGTTCGCCACCGACAGCAACCGCCCAACGCAAAAGGCCTCGGCTCGCACCAAACGAGCCGAGGCCTTTATTGTTTCACCAGATAAAACCTACCAAAATTAACCTGTCCCTTTTTGACGGGTCGGAAGCTAGAGGCGGTAGGGGACGCCGCTGCGGATGATGGATTCGCGCACCAGGACATCCATAGCATCGAGGGTGATCTCGGGCATCTCTCGATACTTCTGCAGCACCGATAGCTCGGTGCAGGCCAGAATGACACGGTCGCAGCCGCTACGGGCGAACTCCCACATCACGCGGTCGAACTTATCCATATCGGGCTCACGTCCGGCTTTCACATCATCGTAGATAAGCGACATCACATCGTTCTGACGTTTCTCGCTGGGATAGACGACCTCAACACCCGCAGCCTCGCATTCGCGGCCGTAGACGCCCGCGCCCACGGTTCCGTCGGTGCCCATGATGCCAATCTTGCGCACCGGCTCGGCCGGCATACTCAGGTTGGGGTCGAACTCGCACTCCCCCATCACCGCACCCGCAAGGGCATAGCGCACCGACTCACGCGGCATGTGGATAATCGGCACCTTCGTAAACGACTGGATCTGGTCGTAGAAGTAGTGTGACGTGTTGCAGGGAATGGCAATGTGCGCACAGCCCAGCGACTCGAGTGCCTGGGCACACTCTTTCATGGTCGCCAGCAGCTTGGCGTGCTCGCCGGTCTTAATGGCCAGCGTGCGGTCGGGCATGGTCGACTTGGAGAGCACCACCATGTCGATATGATCCTGATCGCAGGCAGCAGCCGTATGACGCACTACCTGGTCGTAGTAATACGACGTGGCCTCGGCGCCCATGCCGCCGATAACTCCCAGCTTTTCCATCGCCGCCTCCTTGGTGACGCTTGCGCAATTGCGCGTATCATACCCGCGCCCGCCCGATGTAAACCGGACGGGCGCCGCACTCATCTACTTGTAATACGTCTTGAACAGCTTAAAGTGGCGCAGCTTGGTGTGCCACATGCGCAGCCAGCGGTTAAAGACAAAGTCGCCCTTCATAAACGAAGGGTCGGCGCCCTTGCCTTCCTTGTCCAGGCGATGCACCTTAGCGCGCAGCTCGGGATCCTTGACGTACTTGTCGACGACGCCCATGGGGACGACCATCCACAGCGCCTCGTCCTGCGCCGTCACAAACTCCGGCTCAAACGGGCGGTTGAACACATACTCGTCCACCACATACTTGGCAACGTTAAAGCCGCTGTTAGTGACGTAGTAGTTGCTGCGACCTTGGCGCGTGTTGAAATCGAAGAACTTAAACGAGCCGTCGCGCTCGTCGTACTTAACGTCAAAGTTGGAATAGCCCACAAAGTGAAGGTCCTCGAGCAACTTGCGCACGCCGCCCATGAGCTCGTCATTGGGCTCGGTGATGATACAGGCGTGGTTGCCGACACCGTGAGGCTGATGCTCCTCGAGCAGCACGTGACCCAGGCACATCATGCGCACCTTGCCGTTGCGGTCGGAATAACTGGTGAGCACGCGCATGTACTCGTCATTGCCGGGCACGCGATCCTGCAAGATCAGGTCGTCGGTGTAGCCGCTGGCATACGAGTCGCGAATGACCTGTTCCAGCTCGGCACGGTCGGCAATCTCATAGGCCTTTTTCTGGCCCTCGAACTCGTGCTGCCACCACATGATGCCGTCAGAAGGCTTCAGAATCATCGGGTAGGGAAAATCGATCTGGTCGAGCACTTCGGCAGGCGCCTCGCCTTGGGCGTTCAGCATCGCCATGGTGAAGGTAAAGGTATGCGGATAGGGCACGCCATGCTTCTCGCACAGCTCGTAGAAGATCTCCTTCTTCTGACACTGCTCAAGCATGCTATAGGGAGCGTAAGGCGCGACGATGTTATCCGCCAACTCATGGGCATCCTTGGCCTGAGCCACGAGGGCAACATAGTTATCGCCACAGCCCACAAGGACAATCGTCTTATCGGCATGCGCTTGGGCAATGCCGTTGACGGTCCTGAGCATCACGGGCATGGTATCGATATCCACGTTGGGCGTGTAGTCGATAATCTGGCTGCGGTACGCGGGACCCGTCTGATACTTGCCAAAGACCAGACTCTTGACCTGGTACTCCTCATAGAAGGCGCGCGCCACCGAATAGGCGTTGATGTCGCCACCGAGCAGCACGGGAATGAACTCGCGCTCTGTAAACTGCAATGCCATGGAAACTTCCTATCATGAACTGCCCACACAACGGGCGGTCTTTGCGCAACTGATTTATTCTAGCGTGCCAAGCCGCCGGCGCCCAAAGCTCCACCGTATCTATGGCAATCGACGCAATCGTCCAGCACGAAGACGGCGCTCACCGTTGTATGACAATGGGCAATGAACCTACCATTGTTGTAGGATTCAGCGTATTGACATCCTCAAACGAAAGGCGCGCACGTGCCCCAAGACCATCCGACCGATAATCCTATCCTCAATGCCACGAAGCGCGAGCTGGCGGAACGCGCACAAACGGCCGTTCCCCTACGCACGGCAAACGATGCCTACGACAGGCCCGCCCGCATCGTCTCAATCAACACGTCGGCGCACAAGGGCACACGCAAGTCGCCCGTCGCGGATGGACACGACACCGTTATAGAACAATTTGGCCTCGCCTCCGACGCACACGCCGGGCATTGGCACCGTCAGGTTTCCTTTTTGGCCGCAGAGTCCATCCAGACGGCGCAGGCCCGCGGACTCGATGTGCGCAAGGGTGACTTTGGGGAGAACTTCACCACGCAAGGCATCAATCTACTCTCGCTCCCCATGGGCACGCAGCTCAAGCTTGGCAGCGAGGTGCTTGTCGAAATCAGCCAAATCGGCAAGGTCTGCCACACACGCTGTGCCATCTACTATCTCGCCGGCGACTGCATCTTTCCCCACGAGGGCGTTTTTGGCGTGGTGTTAAAGGGCGGAGAGGTCCATATCGGCGACGACATCCAGGTGGTCAAGCTCGGCGACGGCACCTGCTCGTTCACCCCTGCCGAGGCCCTCGAAGAGATTGAGCGGGCTCGTCAGGAGGGCACGCTGTAGTTGTAAAACCCCACGTTGAGATAGCTTTTACAGCCCAAAACACCTCTCAAATAGGGCTCCGTAACGTTAAAGTTGAACTCTATGGTTTCTCAACAATTCATCATAACTGCAGGTCAAAGCCAAAGCCTCAAGTTCAACTTGACCCTTTGGAACCTTTAAGGTTCAAGTTGAGGTCGAAAGCAGTAGTAGAATACCGTTCGAACCATAACCTACGATTGATTGCAGAGGGACTGGATGCAGCATTCGAATCATCGCGCCGCAGCGCTCATTGCGTCGAAGCCGGCTCGTATCATCACGAGCGCCGCGCTCGCCGTTGCGCTGACGGCCACGCCGATGCTCTCCCCCGTTGCGGCGTATGCCGCCTCGCAGGCAACGCAGGACCAGCTTTCCGCAGCCCAGCAGAAGATCGAAGCCGCCACGAGCGCCTACAACGACGCCCGCACCAAACTCGATGACCTGCAAAAGCAGATTGACTCCAATGAGGCAAGCATCGAGGAAATCGAGGCTAAGCTTCCCGAGCAGCAGGCCAAGGCAAGCTCCGCCATGCGCGATCTGTACAAGTATCAGAAGGGCACCAACCCCATCGTGAGCTTCCTGGTCAACGCGCAGAGCCTGGGTGAGTTCATCACGACCTGCAAATACACCAACCAGATCACGAGCTCGAGCGTCGACGAGATCGAACAGCTCAATAACATGCAAACCGAACTCGAGCAGAACAAGGCTGAGCTCCAGCAGGCCAAGTCTCAGCTTGAGGCAGAGCAGAAAAACGCCGAGGATGCGTTGGCTCAGGCCCAGCAGCTCCGCAGCGAGGCACAGGCAAAAGCCGAGCAGGAAAATGCCGCCGAGCTTGCCAAGCTTGAGGCCGATAAGGCCGCTGCCGCCGAGAAGCTCTCGGGCGAGGGCGTAAGCGGCAGCAATTCCAGCAGCCAGGCCACCAACACCAACACCACCATCGACACCACGGTGAACAACGCCAATACCGGTAGCTCCGATTACGATTCGTTCATTAATGAGTGGACGAGCCGCATCGACAATTATCTCGCCGGCTCCCCCATGGCAGGCCAGGGCTATAACTTTGCCGTCGCCGCTTGGAATACCGGTGTCGACCCCCGTTGGTCCCCCGCCATCGCCTGCATCGAGAGCACCAAGGGTGCTTATTGCGCCAATTCTTACAACGCCTGGGGCTGGAGTGCCCGTGGCGGCGGTTGGCGCAGCTTTGGCAGCTGGAGCGAGGGCATCTCCGCTCACGTTGCCTATCTGGGCGCCAACTACGGCTCCACCCTTACCCCGGCAGCGGCCAAAAAGTACTGCCCGCCCACGTGGCAGGACTGGTACAACAAAGTCGCCGCTCAGATGAACCGCATCTAAGCGCAACTGCAAAGGGCCCCAATGGGGCCCTTTTCTTTTAGGTAGCGGAGGTATCGACGACGCCGGTCGCATTGGCAATCGCGACTATGACGATCATGCATAGGAGCAGCACACCCAATGCCTTGAGCCAGAGTTTCGCGAGTTTCTTGCCGCGATAGCTGTCGAGCAGTGCGAATCGCCGACGAAGACGGCGCTTATCGAGCAGCGCAAAATGCATAAGCACCATAAGGCCATCGACAAAGAAAAAATACTCGATTATGAGAAACCACGTCGGGTAGCTTTGGTTTGCTCCCGTGGGGTGAAAGACGGCAAAGTGACTTCCGGCAAAGAACACAAGTAGGGAGAAGCAGACAAGCGTATTCCAAATGCGCCCCAGAGACTCCGGAACGCGAGAGAGCGGACCGCATGCAGCGGAGGCGGCAGGCCTAGGAAGCCCTGCGGGGTTCTGGAGCCCTTGGAGCGTCAACACCGTCTCCGAGGCCGGAGTACGGACAGGCGCAGGTGTAGAAGGCCGCACGGGGCGGCTCAGATCGTATGCCGAGCGCGTCGCCCGTCCCAACGCTTCCGCACTCGCAAAACGCTTGGCCGGGTCGAGCGCCATCGACATGCAGACGGCATCGGCAAGTGGAGTGGGAATGCCACGCGCCTCGCATTGCTCGCGCATGTCGAGCCCTGGTTTAGGGTCGACTCCCGTCAAGCAGAAGAACAACAGGGCGCCAAGTGCGTAGACGTCGCTGCGCACACTCGTCTGCCCAAACCCATACTGCTCGGGCGGCGCATAGGGTCGCGTGCCAAACTTGACGGTGTCGGCATCGGCGCCATCGCGCCACACGCGCGCGATCCCCAAGTCGATAATCACCAGCGACGAAAACGTCAGGCCCTCATCGAGCGTACAGTTCGCACCCGTCACGATGATATTCGACGGTTTGAGGTCGCGATGGATCACCGGCGCCGACGTCTCCCCCGCCATCGCAAAACCGGCGTGGAGCTCGCCCACGGCATCGCATAGGGCAGGATACAATTCACGCGCATAATCGGGGGTGGCTCCCAGACGGTCCACCAGCACCCCGAGCGTCTCCCCTTCGATGTATTCCATAACCACGTTGAGCTCGTCGCCCACACGACGACAATCGACGATTCTGGGCAGGTGCTCAAAACGCCTGCCTGCCCGCTGGGCGGCAAACAGACGCTCGTATGCCCCGCCGATTTGAGCCGAAGCATCGATGCGTTTACGGACAAAGGGGCCGAGCGAACCACCGCCGGTTCCTTCAAAGTACACGAGCTCGGTTGTTTCAACGGACGAGCGCTTAAGTACACGCTCCACGCGATAGCTGTCGTCGCGATCGAGCGACGCCAGATGTTCGGCAAGCGCTGCGGTCAGCTCGTCATCGGAATATGTTGTGGTCTGAGTATCCATAGCCTCCATCATAGCGCAGGGCGCAGACACCCCATGGCATCCGCGCCCCGTTCGCTTGCATCGTTGTTCGGCAGCTCCGCCGGCTCAGATATCAGCCGCTAACTCACCGTCTCCTCGCCAAAGCGATACAGCTCCTCGTTGACCTTTTGGAGGCTGCACCCGCGATCGATGCAAAAGATGATAATCGCATCACGGCGATCCTTGCAGTTGAGGACGCTTACCCCGGCAGCCGTCAGTGCACGGTTGGCCTCTTTGAGCGTCAGCGCCATCGCAAAGGCAATCTGCAGCACCTTATTGCGACTCGGGTGACGCGCACCGGTAAAGATCTGATAGCCGAAGGTCTCATTGAGATCGGCCATACGAACCACGCGCGAGCGCTCCAAGCCCTTTTCCTGCAGCAGCTGCTTCAGGTAGTCCGAAAGCGACGGGGCGGCAAAGTCGTGCTCCCTGATATAGCCATCGATGTTCGGCGCATCGAGAAGCTCATTGAGCAGCTCCTCGGTCAGCTTTTTATCGGGCATACGACTTCACCTCCCCCAGTGCATGCAACATGCTAGAAACCGCTTACGTCCGAACGCTCCCAGCTAGCAACCTGGTCGGGAGACACCGTGCCCAGCGCCTCTAACTTCCAGGAGCCGCCCGCCTTCAGATGATTGGTGTTTGCAAGAGCCGTTCCAACCTGGTTGCCATCGGCATCATACAGAACATACTCAATCTGAATGTAGCTCTTTTCCTTGTCCGTGTTATTGGTAAGCGTGCCCGTGATCTTATAGGCAAACTGACTGGAGGTGTCTTCAGCCTCGTCAGCAATGGTATACGGTTCTTGCGATTCTTTTTGTTCCTCAGCCTGCTGTGTCGCCTCGGCAGGTTTTGCCGAATCGCTCGCAGACGAATCGGTTGAATTGCCACCCATAGAGCCCACGGCACCGACGATAACCAGCACCACGATGACGCCTAGGACAATCTTGCCGATCGGCTTCTTTCCCTCTTTTGCCATTATTCATCCTTCCTACGATCCGGCTACCGTGCCGGCACACAGCACATCGTAGAAAGGATTGAACTTGAATTCATTAGCTGAGAGCTAAGGTTGCGGTAAACGGCCAATGCAGCTATCCAGACGCCGAGCAAACGCACTTTGCGTGACCGTCTGCTGGCAGCGCATCAACCCACCGTGACGGATTTCCCGGTAAAGGCACTGATCATCATTAGGACAAAGAACACCAGGTAGCTGATGCTCAATAGGTACGCAATGATCAGGAAGACGACCCAGCCGACATTGGTCTTACCGTCGGCGCGGCGCTGCTCGCGAGAACGGCACAGCCAGACCGTCACGCCGATGGCGGTGATAAACAGTACGAGTGCCGCCGCAGCCAGCCCAGCAAACACAAACATCACGCCAATGCTCACAGCGATGACCGGAAGCAGCAGCAAACCGCATCCGCATCCACCCGGACTATATACGGCAGACTGTCGGCGTCGTTCCATCGTCACTCCAAGCCAAGCAATCGTTTGTAGACATCGAGGCCTTTGAGTAGGATTTCCTCGTCAAAGAGCATGGTATCAGTGTGAAGGGCGCTCGTGGCATAGGCGGGACAGCCATCCGAATCGATCGGATTATCTTGTCCCTCCGGCACGCCCGTACCCAGGAGGAAGAACACGCCTGGCAGATGGCGCTGATAGAAAGCGAAGTCCTCGGCAATCAGCAAAGGCTCATCCACGAGTTGCAGCTCGGACAAGACAGGCGCAATGTGGGCGAACAGCTCGGGGTCGTTATCGACCGGCGGATAGCCCTCGGCAAAATCGAGGTCATATGTGCAGCCCGTTGCGGCGCAGGCATCGTCCAGCACGCGGCGCACGCCCTCGCGCGCGCGGTCGAACATGTCGTCCGTAAACACACGTAGGCTGCCGGCAACATGGGCCTCCCCCGCCACCGCATTGCAGACGGTGCCGGCCTGCAGCAGGCCGAACTTACCAATGCAGGGCTCGTCGACACCCAACTCGTCCATGAGCTCGCGCTCGGAAACCAAGAACTTGGCAGCCGCCAGCGCCGCATCGTGCGACTCCTCGACCGGAACGCCATAGGTCTTAGCGATATGGATGCTCGTGCCATGGATATGAATGTGTGCCTCACTCGAACGCGCCAGCAACGGACCGGAGCAGCTCGCCAACGTGCCGGCGGGCAGATCGGGCCACACGTGGAAGCCGAAGATGCGATCCACCCCGTAGCGCTCGAACACGCCGCTCTCGCACACCGTCTTGGCACCACCAGTCGTCTCCTCGGCCGGCTGAAACACAAAGAGCACATTGCGCTTAATGGCGCCCGGCTGCTCACGGATCGTACGGTCGACAAAGGTTGCCGCCGAAAGCGCCATGGCCATGTGTCCATCGTGCCCGCAAGCATGCATCTTGCCGGGATGGGTCGAAGCGAACGCTGCCCCCGTTGCCTCGGCAATGGGCAGCGCATCCATATCGGCGCGAATCGCCGTGGCATGCGCGGCGCCAACGCCAGCGTCGAAGAAAGCGCAGACGCAGCTGGGGCACGGATGGGTCACCTCGCAGGTGAGCGGTGCCAACACGCCCTCGATATAGGCGATCGTCTGCGGAAGATCGAAGTCGAGCTCCGGGATCCTGTGCAAGTCGCGGCGGTAGCGACGGAGTTCTTGGAGCTCGGCCATATTGGTTCCTTTCGTAGGTGCGCGTCGGCTGCTATCTATTGTGCCGCAAGATTGCTACACCCTTATTTCCAGCATATCCCTGCATTTTTTAAACGTTATATACGAATACTCTTGTTTGGTAAAGTGCAACGTGATAGGGTCTTTACCACTTGATAGAGGCGCGGGCACGAAGAGCCGCGGGCGAGCCGGCAGGCTTTGACCCCGTGGGGAGGCGAAACCCGCCGAACTGGGTTTTTCGGGCACGAACAGCCTGGTGGGCCTGCGGGAAACACCCGCAGGACTGTCTGCAGCAATGCGGGAGCGCTATCCGGACATTGGGTCCACGCTATGCGGATTCGATGCGCAGGTAGCGCCGTCTGGATAGCGAGGTTTACGGGACATGTCATTGACTCCCAACGAGGCGTATGCGGCCAAGCAGCCGTTTGTGGACAAGGAGACACTCGAGCATATCGTCGAGCAGTTCCCCACGCCGTTTCATCTATACGACGAGACGGGCATCCGCCGCAACATGCAAGAAGTGCGCGACGCCTTTGCATGGAACCCGGGCTTTAAGGAATACTTTGCCGTCAAGGCCAACCCCAACCCGGCGCTCATCTCCATTCTCAACGAATACGGCTGCGGCTGCGATTGCTCGAGCTATACCGAGCTCATGATCGCCCGCTCACTGGGTATCACGGGACACGACATCATGTTCTCGTCCAACGACACGCCGGCTGCCGACTTTGAGCTCGCCGACAAGCTGGGTGCCATCGTCAACTTTGACGACATCAGCCACATCGAGTTCTTTGAGCACGTTGCGGGGTCAATCCCCAAGACGGTCAGCTGCCGCTTTAATCCGGGTGGCCTGTTCCAGCTCTCCAATGGCATCATGGATAACCCCGGCGACTCCAAATACGGCATGACCACCGAGCAACTCTTCGAGGCCTTCCGCATGCTCAAGGCCAAGGGTGCCGAGAATTTTGGCATCCATGCCTTCCTTGCCAGCAACACCGTCACCAACGACTACTACCCCAAGCTTGCGCGCATCCTCTTTGAGCTTGCCGCGCGCCTGGAGCGCGAGACCGGCGCACACGTCGCCTTCATCAATCTGTCCGGCGGCGTCGGCATCCCCTATCTGCCCGAGCAGCAGGCCAACGACATTCACGCCATCGGCGAGGGGGTGCACGCGGCATACGACGAGATCCTGGTTCCTGCCGGCATGGGCGATGTGGCCATCTGCACCGAGATGGGCCGCTTTATGATGGGCCCCTATGGGTGCCTGGTCACCAAGGCCATCCACGAGAAGCAAATCTACAAGGACTATATCGGCGTGGACGCCAGTGCCGTCGACCTCATTCGTCCCGCCATGTATGGCGCTTACCACCATATCACGGTGATGGGTCAGCCGGGTGGCGCCGACAAGACCGCAGCGCCCATTACGGACACGTACGACATCACGGGCAATCTGTGCGAGAACAACGACAAGTTCGCCATCGATCGTGAGCTGCCGCATATCGACATGGGCGACCTGCTCGTGATCCACGATACCGGCGCGCATGGCTACTCCATGGGCTACAACTACAATGGACGCCTTCGCTCCGCCGAGGTCCTACTGCGTCCCGATGGCTCGGCCGACCTCATCCGCCGCGCCGAGCGCCCGGTCGATTACTTTGCCACACTCGACGTGTTGCCGTGCGGCCGTGAGCTACTGGCCAAATCGCGTGCCGAAAGCGCCCGCCGTCGCGCCCAGGACGAACGCCCGGCCGTCGCCGCTCAGTGGAACAAACGCATCCAGATCGCGGAAGCGAAGGAGAAGAACATGGACATCCGTAATCTCGAGGGCTCAATCGTCGCCCTCGTCACGCCGTTTAAAAAGGACGGCAGCGTCGACTTTGACGCACTCGAGCGCCTTATCGATTTCCACCTGCAAAATGGCACCGATGCCATCCTCACCCTGGGCACCACCGGCGAGAGCGCCACGATGACCGACGACGAGGACAACTCCGTTGTCGCCGCGGTGGTCAAGCAGGTTGCAGGACGCGTCCCCGTCATTGCCGGCTCGGGCTCCAACTCCACGCAGACCATGCTCACCAAGTCGCTCACCTATCAGGGACTGGGCGCCGACGGCCTGCTGCTCATTACCCCCTACTACAACAAGTCCAACGAAGAGGGCATCTACCGGCACTTTAAGACCGTGGCCGACGCCGTGGACATCCCCTGCATCCTGTACAACATCCCCGGCCGCTGCGGCTGCGGCATCAGCGTGCACAACGTGGAGCGCTTGGCCGCGCACCCCAACATCACGGGCATCAAGGAGGCCTCGGGCAACGTCGCCTACGCAGCCAAGATCGCCCACCTGCTGTCCGATGACTTCCGCATGTACTCGGGCGAGGACGCCCTCACCGTGCCGCTCATGAGCCTGGGCGCCTCGGGCACCATCAGTGTGTGGGCCGATGTTCAGCCACAGCTCGTGCACGACATGTGCCGCGCCTATCTGGACGGCGACGTAGCGCGCGCCCGCGATATCCAGATTGCCGGCCAGCCGCTCATCAATGCCCTCTTTAGCGAGGTCAACCCCATCCCCGTTAAGGAAGCGCTCGCTCAGATGGGCATGATCGAGGCAAACTACCGTATGCCGCTGTGCCCCATGGCCAACGACACACGTGCCGCACTTACCGATGCTCTGAAGGGAGCTGGTCTGCTTGATTAAGACCGTCATTATGGGAACGGGCCGCATGGGCTCGCTCATCCGCACTACCGCCGAAGGCATTATCGACGCCGCCGGGCAGCCCGTTTTTGATATCGTGGCCCAGATCGGTTTTGATCTGTCCGAGCTCGAGAGCGCCCCGGCAGCCGACGTCATCATCGACTTCTCGAACGTCGTGACCTTCGATGCCGTCGTCGCCTATGTCGAGTGCACGGGCGCGGCGTTGGTCTCGGGCACTACAGGCTACACACCCGAGCAGATGGATCGCCTGCGCGAGCTGGGTCAGAACGCCCGCGTCATGCACTCCGGCAATTACTCCATCGGTATCGCAGCCCTGCGTCATCTGGTAGCACAGGCCACACGCGAGCTGCCCGGCTTTGACTGCGAAATCGTCGAGACGCACCATAACCAAAAGGTCGATGCCCCCAGCGGCACTGCCAAATTGCTGCTCGATGCCGTAGTCGAAACCGAGCCCGAGGCAGGCTACCACCCCGTCTATGGCCGCGAGGGCATGTGCGGAGCGCGCGACCCCAAGGAGATCGGCATGCACTCGCTGCGCGGTGGCACTGTCGCCGGCGTGCACGAAGTGAGTTTCTTTGGCCAGGACGAAGAAGTCACGCTCACGCATCGCGCCACAAGCCGTCAGATCTTCGTCAACGGCGCCCTGGCAGCCGCGCAGAAGCTCGTCACCCGCGAGCACGGCTTCTATACGTTCGACCAGGTCATGTTTGCCTAACCAGGTATCAACCGGATCCACCCAAAGGAGAGACAGCAAATGAGCAATGCAGCCGAGATGGATGCCCAGGAGATTATCAACTACATCGCCACAGCGCCCAAAAAGACGCCCGTCAAACTGTACGTGCGCGAGAAGCCCGGCATGAAGGTCCAGTGGGGCAATGCGCACGTCTACGGCGGTCGTCGTGGCAAGACCGTCTTTGGTGACTGGGATGAGCTCAAAGCTATCCTTGATGCCAATGCCGATTCCATCGATTACTACGATGTGGAGAACGATTGCCGCAACTCCGCCGTGCCCATGCTCGACCTTAAGGGCATCAACGCCCGCATCGAGCCGGGCGCGATCATCCGTGACCGCGTCGAGATCGGCGATCGCGCCGTCATCATGATGGGTGCCATCATCAATATCGGCTCCGTCATCGGTGAGGGCTCCATGATCGACATGGGCGCCGTGCTGGGCGGCCGCGCCACAGTGGGCAAGAACTGCCACATCGGCGCTGGAACCGTGTTGGCAGGCGTCGTTGAACCCGCAAGCGCCACGCCCGTCATCATCGAGGACGATGTCATGATCGGCGCCAACGCCGTGGTCCTGGAAGGCGTGCACGTAGGCAAGGGCGCTGTCGTTGCCGCCGGCGCCGTGTGCGTCGAGGACGTCCCCGCTGGTGCCGTCGTGGCCGGTGTCCCCGCCCGCGTCATCAAGATGCGCGACGAGAAGACCGACAGCAAGACCGGACTCGAGGAAGATCTGCGTCAGCTGTAGGGTTGCGCGGGTTTACCAACCCGCGTAACGGCTCGACGCTGCACCTTTGGTTCCGTCGTTCTAACGAACGACGGACCGGTCGACGCTACAAACGCCCCTAAGCGGCAATCTGACGTTCAATCGTCGGTCGCGTACCAAAGTACGCTTCCCTCCTCTTTCACGTCACCTTGCTCGCCTAGGGGCGTTTTCGCTGACGTATGCTCAGTCTGCAACTCAATTCAGCTCCAAGCAAAAAGGCCGAAGTCCCGAAGGGTTTCGACCTTTGTTTTTCTGCAGCGTCCAAGCGCAGTTTATCTATTCTCGATGCTGCCGATGTTTTTGAGCTCGATGGAGATGAGGCCGTTGGGTTCGTTGACGAACTCGATGTACTCGGAGTTCGAGCCCATCTCGGCCGGAAAGCTGATCTCGATGCCCGTGTCGGTACGAATCTTGTGGTTGCGCACGGCCGCACGCTCGACCTGCTTGCGCTCCACGGGCACACGCTCGGGCACCTTCTCTTCGGTCAGCGCCGCACGTACGCTCTCCTTGATGACCGGTTCGTCCTCAAAGACCTCATCGACGATATCCCAAGGCGGCAGTTCCTCGTCATCCTCAACCTTCTCGGCAACGGCGGCCTTAACCTTAGCGAGCGCTACGGCCGTATTGGCACCGTGCTCCTCGGCGACTTCCTCGACCACACGCGTCACGGTGTCGATGACCTCCTTGCCCGATACGCCCGTGTCGCACTGCAGCAGGCCATCGGGGATAAGCATACGGTCCTCGCCGGCAATCTTGCGCTTCTTGTCCACGTAGCCGATCTCCATGGTACTCGCGCGCACGATGGCATAGCTCGGCACCTTTTGCGAGGGGTTCGGCAGAATGGCGTAGTGGCGCGCGATGTCGTTGCGCACCTCTCCCTCCTCGCGGCCCACTTCGTGCATAAAAGCCTGCTTGGAGCCCAGCAGCATCACGGCAAACCAGCGGGCATCCTCATCGTCGTCAAAATCGGCCACGAGCACGTCGGTGGACTCGGCTTTCTCGGCTTTGGTGAGCTCGGAGGAGATAAACTCTGCAATCTGCTGCGACAGGTCCACGAACTCGCGCTCGCCAAAGAAATAGCCCTTGAGCTCGCCGCCAAACGCAGAGTTCTCGGCAAACGTGGCGCGTTTATTGTCGGCCGAGGTACGTGCGCGGCGCAGATGCGTGGTCACGAAGTTGCGCACGGTACGACTCTCGATATCGAGCTCGCGCTGGCTCATGACGTTGACGGCAGAGTCAAAGTCCAGGATATGCAGAATCGCGTGATTGATTTTCATATACGGCATTCCGTTCTAGATCGATTTCGGCACGAACCAGTATAGCGGTCGAGCCCTCCCCGAGCGCATCGAAGATTGGTGCATCGGGGACAGGTTGCTTTGCACCAATGGCTAGCGCAGGAGCTCGGACTGCCAAGCCTCGAGCTGTTCTGCCAGACTCTTACCGGCAGCGGACATGTCGATCTGGGGTCGTTTGGGCAGCAGTGCGCACTTAAGGATTGCCACGATGGTCTGCGAGACAAAGCGTCGTGTATCCTTGTCGAAACCTTGCGCAGTCTGGAGCATCACGGGCAGGCTCTCGCGCAGATTCCCAGCGATATCCGCAAACCGCTCAGCACCCGTAGCCTCAAACACGGAGAACAATGCATCTACAAAACGCTCGCGCTCGGCAGGCCCCACTGCAAGCAGCATCTCGCGAATGGAGCCATCAACGTATCGAGCACCGGCGGACAGGCGCTCACAGTACACGAAGTCGCGACCATCAACCACCCAGCTAAAGGGATTGTGCTGCAGCAGGCTGAACTCGGTGCTCTCAACGATGGCATAGTCCTCCTGTGTCTCGAACATCATGCCAAAGATCGACGACCGAGGTAGCGTCTTGTCGATTCGACCGCAAAGATCGGCAAAGGCGTTGCCGTTCAGAAACTCCTCGACGAAGCCCGGACCATCATGGGAATACACCCGTTCGATTCGCTCGCGGGCGACATCGGAGCACATCGCCGCACCGTACACCGCAAGGTTTCCACCCTTGGAATGACCTCCGCACAAAAGCGGCCCGTCAATCGCATCCGCCGCCTCGTCCACATAACGTACCGCGGATTCCTGGGCCGGCACAGGACACCGGAACGCCATGTTAAAGTCCTCTTTCCAGCCCACAATCGTGCTGTCGGTCCCCCGGAAGGAAAGATAACTAAACCCCGCCGGAAACCGGAACGCCATGGCTGCAAACTGCTCTGTCGCTACCACATCGCTCACGGCACGATAGCCGCAAACGTGCACGCCACGGTAACGAGGGTTTGCTGCCACGGCCTCCAACAAGGCCCTGCTCCCCTCTGGATCCCACAAGTCGTCAATCATGTCCCGGTAGCACTCGGCACGCAGCAGTTCGCGTACGTCTAGGCCCTGCCAGTTCGTCAGCTCCGCCATATCACCCGGCAAACGCAAATAGGACAACCACGCAAAGACCAGGCTATCCACCGCGCAGAACGACCGCTCCCCAAACGGATCAAACACCGTCTGGGCATATGTCAAAAAATTAGGCGAATCCGACATGGCGCTCCCATCAACTATGGCGCATTGGGGTCAGGTTACTTTGCACCAAAAAGGCGCCCGGACCGTGTGGACCGGACGCCTTTCATTGTAGCCTGTTGCCCAAAAGAGCTGGATTTAGCAGGAGAAGTCGACGCTGTCGATGATGTCCTTGAGGGCCTTGGCGGAGGCGGTAAGCTCATGCTGCTCGTCATCGTTCAGCGGCACGGGGACGCGGCAGACAACGCCGTCGCGGCCAACGACGGTCGGCATGGAGATGGCAAGATCGGACAGGCCATACTCGCCCACCATGAGCGAGGAGACGGGCAGAACGGTCTGCTCGTCACGCATGACGGCGGTGCAAATGCGCTTGACGGCCATGGCGACGCCATAGTAGGTGGCGTGCTTCTTCTCGATGATGGTGTAGGCGGAGTTCTTAACGTCCTCGGCGATGCGCTTCTCGGCAGCCTCATGCTCCAGGTGGCCGTGAAGCTCGCAGAAGGTGTTCAGCGGAACGCCGGCAACCTGGGCGCTGGACCAAGCGACGAACTCGGAGTCGCCGTGCTCGCCCATAACATAGGCCTGGACATCGCGCGGGTCGACCTCAACGTGAGCGCCGAGCATCTGCTGCAGACGGCCGGTGTCGAGCACGGTACCGGAGCCGATGACATGGCCCTCGGGCAGGCCGGACATCTTGATGGCGGCATAGGTCAGAACATCGACCGGGTTGGAGACGATGAGCAGAATGCCGTCGAAGCCAGACTTCTTAATCTCGGGGATAATGGACTTAAAGATGTTGACGTTCTTGTTAACCAGGTCCAAGCGGGTCTCACCGGGCTTCTGGGCAGCGCCAGCGGTGACGACGATCATGGCGGCGTCGGCGACATCGGAATAATCGCCGGCGTAGATCTTCATCGGCTCGGCAAACGTCATGCCGTGCGCGATATCCAGAGCCTCACCCTCGGCGCGGTTCTTGTCCACGTCGATGAGGACCATCTCGGAGAACAGGCCGCTCTGCATCAGCGCGAACGCCGAAGACGAACCGACGAAACCGCAGCCGACAATAGCGACTTTCTTCTCGTTAACCATTAGAAACTCCCATCTCTCTCCACAAGCAAGCCGCCCGGGAACGACCCGAGCGGCTTGCCGTAATCCCAATACATCCAATCGGGACTTTGATTATGCTCCTATTCGCAGCCAAAAATCGACCGTTTACCGAAATTGTTTGCAGGATTCGTAAAATAACTGCACGAAATCGGTTTCGAGCTATTGACGAGTCGAAACAGCCTTCTAATACAGGCCCGCCTCGCGAATGGCCTCGACAGCCAAAGCAATCTGATCGGGCGGCAGGACCAGCGCCATGCGCACGTGTCCCTCACCCGAAGGACCAAAGCTCGCGCCCGGCGTCACCACAACGCCAGCCTTCTCCATAAGCTCCTCGCAAAACGCCATGGAATCGGTGCGACCACCGGGAAGCTTAGCCCACACGAACATAGAGCCATGCGCGTTGGGACGCTCCCAGCCCAAGCCCTCAAGACCGTCGCACAGGGCATCGCGGCGCTCCTGGTACTTCAGACGCTGCGCCTCGACCTCATCGCGCGGACCGTTCAGGCAGGCGATAGCAGCCTTCTGGATCGGGAAGAACATGCCAAAGTCGATCTGGCCGCGCAGCTTGGCAAAGGCAGAGACCACGTCCTCACGGCCGACCAAAAAGCCGATACGGGCACCGGTGACGTTAAACGACTTGGAAAGCGAGAAGAACTCCACGCCCACCTCAAGCGCACCGGGATACTGCAAGAAGCTACCGCCGGGCTCGCCGTCAAACACGATGTCGGAGTACGCGTTGTCATGGACGATGAGCAGGTCGTGCTCACGGGCGAAAGCGATGATCTCTTCGTAGACCTCGGGCGTGCCCACCGAGCCGACCGGGTTGGCGGGCAGCGATACGATCATATACTTGGCGCGATCAGCCACCTCGGGATCGATGCCTGCCACATAGGGCAGGTAATTATGCTCGGCAACCAGCGGATAGTACTCGAGCTTGGCATCGGCGATCTTGGCACCCGCCTCAAAGACCGGGTAGCACGGATCGGGAACCAGAATGGTGTCACCCGGATCGAGCAGAGCCAGGCCCAAATGGCCAACGCCCTCCTGCGTGCCGTTGCACGACTGCACCATAGACGGCGTAATGCCCGAAACGCCAAAGCGACGCTCATAGTAATCGCATACGGCCTGCTTGAGTTCGGGCAGGTCGCGCAAGGCGTACTTCCACATCTCGGGATCCTGGGCTGCTTGTGTGAGCGCCTCGACCACGTGGCCGTACGGCTTAAAGTCGGGCGTGCCCACGCTCATGTTGTAAATGGTCTTGCCCTGAGCCTTCAGCGCGAGCAGCTTGTTGTTGAGCGAGGCGAAGACCTCCGCGCCAAAGCGGTCGAGACGCTGCGATGCCTGCATGGTGCCACCTTCCGATATAAAAAAGCGGCGCTCCGACAAGAGCGCCGCGCGATACGGGCCATCAGATTGCAAAAGTGTAACGCTTGCAACCCCCGTATTGGTTCAATTTAGCCAACCTTAGTCAACTGGATTGAGCGCGTCGATCTGCGCAAGCCACAGACGCGAGCTGGCGTCACTCGGCATACGCCAATCGCCGCGCGGGCTGAGCGTCACCGAACCAACCTTGGGGCCATCGGGCAGGCAGCTGCGCTTAAACTGCTGGGCAAAGAAGCGACGATAGAACGTACGCAGCCACGTGTGGACGGTCTTGGCGTCGTAGACACCCTCGAAACTCTTGAGCGCCATGCGGTAGATCTTGCCCGGCTCAAAGCCAAAACGCAGCAAGTAGTAGAGGAAGTAGTCGTGCAACTCGTACGGGCCCACCAAATCCTCAGTCTTCTGCGCAATCTCGCCGTCGCCCGTGGGCGGCAGAAGCTCGGGGGACACCGGCGTGTCGAGGATATCGAGCAAAACCTCGGCAATACGCCCGCCAAAGACATCAGCCGCATAACGCACCAAGTGACGCACGAGTGTCTTGGGCACGCTCGCGTTGACGGCGTACATGCTCATGTGGTCGCCGTTATAGGTAGCCCAGCCGAGTGCCAACTCCGACAGGTCGCCCGTGCCGATGACAAAACCGCCAGCCTGGTTGGCCAGATCCATCAGAATCTGCGTACGCTCGCGGGCCTGGCTGTTCTCGTAGGTCACGTCCTGCACGGTCGGATCGTGCTCAATGTCCTTGAAGTGCTGCTCCACAGCCGCGTGGATCGAAACCTCGCGGAAGCTCACGCCCAGGTCGCGCGCGAGCGACTCGGCGTTGGACTTAGTGCGATGCGTCGTGCCAAAGCCGGGCATGGAGACCGCCGTGATACCCGTGCGCGGCAGCCCCAGTGCATCGAAGGCACGCACCGTCACGAGCAGTGCCAGTGTAGAATCAAGGCCGCCCGAAAGACCGATGACGGCCGCCTTGGTGCCCGTATGGGCCAGGCGGGTCTTGAGGCCGGCGGTCTGCAGGTCGAGGATGGTCTCGCAGCGCTCGGCCAGGTCACCATGGTCGGCCGGTACAAAGGGCGCGCGCGGGAAAACGCGGTCGATATCGCAGGCATCGCGCAGGACAGGCTCTTCGGCCAACACGCCCTCAAACGAAAACTCAACGGCCGTGGCCTCCGGCGCATCGTCCGCGCGCGTCCACGTCGTCGAACGACGGCGCTCGGCAACCAGGCGGTCAAGATCAACGTCGGCGATGGCCATGTCGCAGGTAAGCAGCTTGGTCGCGGCGAGCTTGGAGCCGTTTTCGTAGACGAGGTTCTCGCCCGCAAAGACCATATCGGTCGTGGACTCGCCCTCGCTCGCGTCTGCATACGCATAGGCACAGTACAGGCGCGCACTCTGATTGGAGATGAGGCTGCGGCGATAGTCTGCCTTACCGATAATCTCGTCCGAAGCCGACGGGTTGAGAATCACCGTCGCACCGGCAAGCGCCATCTCGGTCGAAGGAGGCGCCGGCACCCACAGGTCCTCGCAGACCTCAACGCCCAGCACCAGGTCCTCGGCGCCCTCATCACAGCAACGGTAGACAAGCCCCGAGCCCAACGGGACCGGACCCTGACCGGCAAATTCAAGCCAAACGGGATCGGTAGGTGCCGGAGCAAACCAACGGCGCTCATAGAACTCGCCATAGTTGGGCAAATACTTCTTGGCCGTGAGGCCCAAAAGCTCGCCCGCGCAGCACACAGCGGCGCAGTTGTAGATATTCTCGGCAACCGCAACGGGAAGACCAATGGTAAAGACAATCGGCAGCTCGCGGGTTTCATCGAGAATATGTGCCAGTGCGGCCTCGCAGGCATGCAGTAGCGTGCGGTTATGGAACAGATCAGCCGCGGTATAGCCGCACAGGTTAAGCTCGGGCAGTACCAGCGCACGAACGCCGCGCTCGGCAGCATCGCGAACAGCCGCCAACGCCACCTCGGCATTGCCCTCGACATCGGCCACGCGAATCCGCGGCGACGCCGCCGCCACACGCAAAAAGCCATCGTTCTCAACTTGGCCGTTTAGAAAATCGTTCATGCGAGCTCCAACACATCCGTTTAGCCGCAACAAGCGGCGGCGATAAAGTCCGCTCCCATTGTACTGTCAAGTTCAATCAGCGCTGATGGGGCAGGCTCATGATTAAGATTGAAAAAGAGAGGCCGGAATGGCGTTTAGCAGTAGAACGAAATCTCGTCCACAAGGAAAAATGCCTTCCATTTAGAGCAAATCAATTCATGCTGAGCGGCGATAATTTCACAGAGGTCGTCAAGTGTGCTCCGGGGAATCTTCGCTTTGTTATTAGCAACAATGCAACCTCCCCTGCGAGTCAGCCAGATTTTGGCCGAGTTATCTGAAGGCGCCCCCTTGCAAACATGGACATGGATTGGCTCGCCCGCTTCGTTGGACCAAAAGAAGACCCGATAGCCGCCAATAAGAAAAAGGCTAGGCAACTTTAGCTCCTCCGTTTGCGGCGTAGCGATACAGCAGATGGGCGTTATTGCTCAGAAAAGTCTCAAAACCTCGCTTCTCCTCGTCGGTGAAACGCCCCTCCCACATAGTCCAACTGTAAGAAGGCAACTCACAGCGAGCGGAGTCGAAACCCTCTGCCGTCGGTCGTTCAAAATGCACGAAAACCTTTTCGGTATCGCCATCGGTAATCAAGTCAGAGTGAATGACCTCGGTACCATCTTCGAATGTCATATACGGGTACATCACATAAACCACCTCGCAATCATAAATCCAGTTTAGCATCAAGCTATTACACCAAAGACAGCGAGCCCCCTTGATGAGTTGATGGTATCTGTTACCTCAGATAATTGACCGCTCCGAACGCTTCACCCGCTAACGCTCCAACTAGCGAGCAAGCACATACTGATACGTGTCGCCCATGGCCACAAACGTCACCGGAATGCAAGCGCCCGCCTCGCCAAGCGCATCCGGCACCCAGGCGGCCATGTACTCCATACCCGGTTCCTCTCCATTAAAATGCCCCATATGGATGGCGCATTTACCCTGGTTGAGCATTCCGGCATCACGGATATACTCGCTCACCGTGAAATCGATAAACTCCATGGCGAGGATGCAGTCAATCTCCTCGTTATCGATATGCGCGATCTCACGCTCGTCACGGCCGAAAATATGCATCGGAATCTGTACACGCTCAACACGCGCACCGCCATCCCCCACCAAACGCGTGCCGTTAAGACCGAGTTTAGCGACAAGCTCCCGCGCAAGTCCGCGACCCGTGGTAGCGGGGATACGATACTCCATACAGTCCCCGCCCAATCGGCAGTCAAGCCAACCCATCTTCCAAGCAAACCCGTAAAAGATTCCATCGACCATAGAGCCGTCAGCCTCCAAGGGCACACCGGCATGGATGTAGTCATGGCAACGCCATACGGCACCGCCCCACTTGTCAAGAAGCGCACGCTTGGCCTCAAAAGTCCTGTTGCCGGCAACGACATCCTGATGGTCCCCGTGGTTCCAAAAGAGAGCCTCATGCGCGATGATCAGGCTGGCCCCAAGCTCTTGGGCCCGGCGAATCACGTTCGCGGTAGCCCAAATGCAGGTAACGATGCCCGTGCACTCCTGGTCAACGTTGCCGTAGAGCACCTGGTCGCGGGTAGAGGAGGCTTCGATGGGTTTATGAGTAAACGCATCGTCGTTGCCGCAGTAACCTTTCACAGCCTCGATTACCTCGCTGATGAACATGCCTATTTCCTTTCTCGATTGAAAAGGACGCCCCGCGGACACGAAGCGTCCCCCATTGCGGTTAGCCAAACCGGCTCTTTGCGACCAGACCCCAGACTAGCGCTCAGACACCGGACCATTCTCGAGCTCGTCCTCGGTAAAGCCCATAAAGAACGAGAGAGCGAATGAAACGATAAAACCTGCGGCTGCGGCAATCGCCATGTTGATGAAATTCTGTGCATCTCCGCCCACAAAAGCTAAAACGTTCAGAACATTTGAGGCGGCCATAACATAAACGTTGACTCCCAGAGCCATGGCAACGGCACCAGCCACAAACGAACCGGCCATAGTGCAAGGGAAAAGCCTGCGATAGCGGAACATCATGCCGTAAATAAAGGGTTCGCCAACGCCTCCGATCATATTGGCAGTCACATAGCCCAGGCAGAGGCTTTTCTCTTCTTTATTTCGGAGCTTAATCCATGACGCAACCTCGCATCCATAGACAGACCAAAGAGAGATAGTTGTAGCCGGAAGGATGAAGCTGTCCACACCTGTGAGCATGAAGTTGGCAATCGCGACCATGATAACGGCAACGTGCATACCAGAAATAATCATGGGGAGCCAAAGAGCCGCAAGCAGTCCCGCACCAAAAACGGCAACCACTCCGCCCTGGGAACCGATGAACTCAAAGAATGCCGCAAATCCGTTACCGAGCCAAGAGCCAAGAGGGGCCAATGCGCAGAGGGATACGGGAAGGGAAACGATCATTGTCAGGAAAGGAGTGAAGACCGTCGTGAGTGTATCGGGCACATATTTCTTGAAAAAACGCTCGATGTAGCTCATCGCCCACACGGACAGAAGGATGGGAATCACCGACTGCGTATAGTTTGCCGCAACGCAGGGGATGCCGTATACGGAGAACTGCGCCCCATCCGTTGCCATCTGAATCATGGTCGGGTCGATGAGGATGCCGCCCATAAAGGCACCGAGAACCGGTGTCACACCGATATTCTTGGCCGCGTTGTAACCGAGGTAAATGGGAATGAAGTAGAACGCAGCGTCGTAGACCATGTTCATGAGAACGTAGAGGTCGCTCGTCTCGGTCAGCACGCCCGCCATCGTGGGGCCCAGCACCACGGCGACGGTCTTGAAGAGGCCGGCGCACATGAGCACGGGGATCATAGGCACCATGGAGCTCGAGAGATAGTTGAGGATGTTATTGCCTATGACCTTAGGCGTGAGCTTTTGCTTAGGGGTGTCGAGGTTCTCATCGATGGCATCCTGCTTGGCAAACCCACCAAGCTTACAGAGCTCATCGTAGACCTTGGGCACGTTTTGGCCCACGATCACCTGAAACTGCGTTCCCGAAATCTGGGCGCCCAGCACGCCGTTAATCTTCTTTATCTCCTTGATATCGGGCATATCGATATCCTTAAGATTAAAGCGCAGACGCGTCATGCAATGCGCCACAAACGTCACGTTTTCCTTGCCTCCGACGGCTTCGAGCACATCGGCTGCGATTTTCTTGTTATCAGCCATAGCTGAACTCCCTTGCTTTTCCGCCTCGCGCCTGCGCATGCACGAGGTCCGATTACGGCAGGCCTGGCACAAGGCGAATCGAGGGGGCGGGAAGGGCAACATAAACAGAAGAGCCCCGAAGCACAATGCGGACAAGGGAACTGTCTACGTCATGCTTCGAGGCTCTTCTCGAATAACACCTTATGTGACTATGAAACTACATCCAACGGACGCCTTTGCGAAAGTCAAAACCGGCAAACGGTCGAATCTCAGCGGCGAGCGGTCGATTAAGGCCTGGATCCCGCACAGACGCGATTGACGTGAAGCATCAGGTAGACTTTCTCTTCATCGGCAAGCGCGGCGCCAAAACGCTCTGCGATAAGCGCAGCCATGCGATCGACGCACACAGCCACATCGGGATGCTGCTCACAGAGCGGCCCATAGAGCGCGCCGTTATCCGTGTTGAGGGGCTCTCCTGTCTGTACGCGTTCCAGCAGGTAGCGGACGTGCGTGGCATAGCGGCAAAAGTCAAAACCGTCGCGGTCCACGCAAACTCCCAGCTCGGACTCGATGATCTTGGTGAACTTCTCGAGCATCGCCTCGTCCTTGCGCACCGTATTGGATTTGGCCTTTGAAGACGAGGCGACCACGCTGTTGACGATGCAGAGCGCGATACCGCTCGCCTCCCCTGGCGGCATCTTGATATTGAAGCCGCGATTGATGCCCTCGAGCGCGAACTTGGCGATCTTATACTCGATGGGATACATCTGCTGCACGTCATAGGAGAGTGGCATCTGCACAAACATATGCTCGCGGCAGCGCTTGATGGCAAAAGCGACATGGTCGGCCATGGTAAAGGGAAGGTTTGCCGAGAGCTCACGCGAGATGTTGGAACGGGCGATATCCGCGATCTGAGCGGAGAACTCCATCACCTGAGGGTCGATCTCGTCGAGCAGCGCCAGGTAGCGCGAGTCGACACCGTAGAAGGTTCGGTCAATCTTGTCGAGCGCGACCTCGTCGGGGCCACCGGGAAACCCGATACCGCGGCCGAGCGCAACGAGCTCGCGCCCTTTTGCATTGACGCAGATAACCGTATTATTGTTGATCCGCTTGAGGATTTTCATGACGCTCCCTACCCGGCGCAAGCACCAGCGCCGCGAGCTCGATTATTCCACGGGAATTCAAATCCGGTCAACCTTCCTTCCGACAACCGGACGATTCTCCCCGTCTCCCCGTCTTCATTTGACAAGCTTGAGGAGAAGCTTCGCGGCTTTGGTGAGTTGGTGATGTTGCGGGCGAGTCCATCTTCGGTCCACACGAGATGGGTACCCTTGGGGCTAAACAACTTGTTGTAGCACTAAACGAACCGGGAGGGCCCCGTATGACAACCAAGTACACCGACGCGCCGCGCACGCGCGTCATGACACCGGCCGCGCTCAACAACGGCGTGCACGAGAACCATTCCATCGGACAGACCATGGCCATCGCGCCCAAAAAAGGCCTGTTCGACGATATTTCCATTCCCCAGATCGTCGCCGGCGCCGCAGCTGCCGCCACGAGCGTCGCGCTTGCCTCCAAGATCGGTATCGCCGGATCGGTAATCGGCGCCGCCGTGAGCTCGGTCATCACCGTTGTGTCCTCGCAGGTCTACCGCCACTTTATCTCTGCCAGCGCCGAAGCCCTCAAAGGTACGCACGCCGCCGTCGACTACCCCGCCGGCGCCTATGAGCCCGTTGAATTGAATGCCGAGGAGCACCTGGGCGGCGCCGCGACTACGCAGGAGATGCGCCAGATTGCGGGGCGCGCGACCACGGCGCGCGTCGCTCCCGACAGCCTGCGCGCCAAGGCGGCGGCAGAGCGCAGCCAGACGCAAAAGAAGGTCATCGTCTTCTCGATCGCCATCGCCATCGTCGCGGTCATCGCCTGCGCCGGCGCCATCCTTATCACCACAGCCGGTGAGGGCCTGGGCGAGCGCCCCGAACCAATCCTTTCGTCGCGCACGACGGAGAGTGACGCAAATGGCAACACCCATTCGCAAGACCAGCAGGCACAGACGGACGGCACGCAAGACAGTTCTACCTCTGCCGATTCGTCCTCGAACACCCAAAACCAATCGCAGGGCACCGATTCCTCTACGTCCAACAGTGGCGCGCCGTCCGGCACGACCGACTCAAGCCAAACGACCGACGGTTCTCAGCCGAGCACGGGCGACCAGACGAACGGCAATGCATCGAGTACGGGATCTACCGACAACAGCAACACCAACAGCTCGAGTGGAACCGCGTCCGGCACGGCATCTGACAGCTCGAGCCAAGGCACGGCATCGGGCAACTAAGCACGTTTGCTTCTCATAGAGAACCGATCTGTATAACGGGCGCGAACCGGCAACGGTCGCGCCCGTTTGCCTTGGGCGCCGAGGTAGCACGCCCCGTGCGATGGTAAGATGCTTTGGTGTGTAAAGAGGAGATTTGCCATGAGCAAGACAATAGTTAAGCCCACGCTATCGCTGGGCAACCACATCTATCTGTATCGCCTGCTGCGCGATGCGATTGGATGCGGCAAGCAAACGTTTATGACGCAGGTCGAGGAGGCGCTCGCCACCGGCGACATGGCCGCTTATGACCTGGGCTTCGAGTCCACGCGCGAGTTGCTCGAGGAACTCGACGACTGCATTAAGCTGACTGTCTTTAAGGGCGGCCGCCTGTATGCCACGGTCATCGCCAACGAGGCCTGGGATACCGCCCTTGCCAGGGGCGAGGACAAGCCCAAGGCAGCCAAGGGCGCCAAACAGTCCTACAAAAAGAAAAAGCGCGGCGAGAAGGACCTCAAGGCCGTGCGTCCCAAGCACGTTAAGCGTCCCGAGCCAGAAGCTATGGTTGAAGCCGTGCCGGAACCCGAGCCCGAGGCAGAGATCGAAGTCACTATTGAGGTAACAGCAGAAGCCGAAACCGAAATCGCCGCCACGACCGATCCCGAAGTCATATCCGAGCAGGAAGCCACTGCTGGGCTCAACGAGGCTCCCAAGTTGACAACCGAAGAAGTCACCAACCAACCCGAGACGTCTGCGTTCCAAAACAGCGATGTCTTTGGCGACGAGGCCGAGGACGATCAGCCCGACGAGTCCGCCGATCAAGACGCTACCGAGTCGACGCCGGAACCCGAGACGCCGCAGCCTGCCATCTCGCTTACGGTCGTCTATGACCCCGAGAACGCCAGCGCCGGCATCACCACCATGGCATCCACGCCCATCGAGGCAAAGTCGAGCGTCGAGAATAAGAACGCGACGCAGGCTGAGGTTGAAACCGCAGTTGCAGACGCGCCCGTCACCGTGAAGCCCGCAGATTCCGAGATCAAGCCGGAAGTAACGCCGGAGCCCGCACCCGTCATCGAATCCGTGCCCGCCGCTGCTTGCGACCAAATTCCCGCACCGGCACCGGCTCCGATCCCCGCTGCAGTACCGGCCCCTGCACCTGCAGCGCCCGCCATCCCCGAGGACTTCCCCATCGATTTCGCAACCGAAGTCTTCTGCCCCGGCCCGCTTCTGCACCAGCTGTCGACCTATCTCCCCTACGGCGCCGACACGCTCGGCATCGTCGGCGAGTACTACTGGATCGCCCGCGAACGCGGCACCATCGAGGCCGCGCGAAACCGCGCAAGCTTCCCCCTGCGCTACACGCAGGCCGGCGAGCGCCGCGAGGTCACCGTGCGCATCCGCCGCAACACCACCGGAGGCCTCGGAGCCACCTGGACCGTCGACAAGGTTGAAGAATCCAACGAATAGCAAAACGCGGCGAACGTCACAAAAACGTTCGCCGCGTTTTTTTATTTTCCCAGGTTGAGCATAAGTTCGTGTGACAAAGGGGCTGTCCCTTTGCCACATCAAACTAGTCCCTGGTAAGTTTCCTGTGGATACGATGCGGCTGGGCTGCGTCCTCGCCCAGGCGCTCGATGCGGTTGGCCTGATAGGCCTCGAAGTTACCCTCAAACCAATACCAGTTGCCCGGGTTCTCATCGGTGCCCTCCCACGCCAGGATGTGCGTGGCAACGCGGTCCAGGAACATACGATCGTGGCTAATGACCACCGAGCAGCCCGGGAACTCGAGCAGCGCCGCCTCGAGCGAGGACAGCGTCTCGACGTCGAGGTCGTTCGTGGGCTCGTCGAGGAGCAGCAGGTTGCCGCCCTGCTTGAGCGTAAGCGCCAAGTTCAGACGGTTGCGCTCGCCACCGGAGAGTACGCCAGCGCGCTTCTGCTGGTCCTGGCCCTTAAAGCCAAAGCTCGCCACATAAGCACGGCTCGGAACCTCGGTCTCGCCGACCATCATGTGGTCCAGGCCGTCCGAGACGACCTCCCACAAGTTCTTATCGGGGTCGATGCCGGAACGGTTCTGGTCGACATAGGAGATCTTGACGGTCTCACCCACCTCAAGCTCGCCCGAAGTCAGCGGCTCCAGACCCACAATCGTCTTGAACAGCGTGGTCTTACCGACACCGTTGGGGCCGATGACGCCCACGATACCGTTGCGCGGCAGGGTAAACGAAAGGTCGTCGATGAGCACACGGCCATCGAACTCCTTGTGCAGATGATGGGCCTCGAGCACCTTGTTGCCCAGACGCGGGCCCACAGGGATGCGGATGTCGGTCCAGTCGAGCTTCTGGCTTGCGCGGGCCTCGGCCTCCATCTCCTCGTAGCGAGCCAGGCGGGCCTTGTTCTTGGCTTGGCGAGCCTTGGGCGAGCTGCGCACCCACTCGAGCTCGGCCTCCATGCGCTTGGCGAGCTTGGCATCGCGGTTACCCTGAGCCTCGATACGGGCGGCCTTGGTCTCCAGATACGTGGAGTAGTTGCCCTTGTAGGGATAAAGGTGACCGCGGTCGACCTCGCAGATCCACTCGGCAACGTTATCCAGGAAGTAGCGATCGTGTGTGACGGCAAGCACCGCGCCCTGATAGTTATGCAGGAAGTGCTCGAGCCACAGGATCGACTCAGCGTCCAGGTGGTTCGTGGGCTCGTCGAGCAGCAGCAGGTCGGGAGCCTCGAGTAGCAGCTTGCACAGGGCCACGCGACGGCGCTCGCCGCCGGAAAGCACGTTAACCGGCATGTCGGAATCGGGCAGCTGCAGGGCGTCCATGGCCTGGCCGAGCTTGGAATCGATATCCCAGCCGTCGGCGGCGTCGATCTCGTCCTGGAGCTTGCCCATCTCGGCCATGAGGGCGTCCATGTCGCAATCCGGGTCGCACATCTCCTCGCCGATCTTGTTGAAGCGATCGACCTTGGCGATCATGTCGCCAAACGCCATGCGCACGTTCTCGATAACGGTCTTGTCGTCATCGAGCGGCGGCTCCTGCTGCAGGATGCCCACGGTGTAGCCGGGGGTGAGCCTGGCATCGCCGTTGGAGACCTCCTCGATGCCAGCCATGATCTTGAGCAGGGTCGACTTACCCATGCCGTTAGGACCCACGACGCCGATCTTGGCACCGGGGTAGAAGCTCAGGGTCACGTCGTCAAGAATCACCTTGTCGCCATGGGCCTTACGAGCCTGATACATCTGGTAGATAAACTCCGCCATTTGCCTGTTTTATCCTTTCTACCTGCTGTTTCCCTATTCTTGTTTTCGTTTTAGTGGAAACGAAATGAGGTAACCAGCTCTGAAATTTAACGAAAAAGGGGCATGGTTGCCCACACCCCCTAATACTACCTGGGAAAAGTCCCCCGGAACATACTATGAACTGCGTACGCTAGTTTTCCGCAACCTTAGCGAACGGCTCGCTGCGATTTACGCCACAGCAGATACGAATAGGCGTAGGCAGCTCCGGCCGAACCAAACGCCAGAGCCGCAATCACCGCGGCGACGACTTCACTCGAAAGCACGCTGCCCGCCACGCCCATCACAATCAGGCCAACACCCAGCACCATAAAGCAGGCACCGCCAAAGCGCTGCGTACGGCGCCAGTTCTCGGGATCGGCAAGCGCCCAGGGCGTCTTGATACCGAGCGTATAGTTCTGCTTCACACGCGGCAAGTAGTTACCCACACCAATGAACAGCAAACCGACAGCACCGGAAATCAGCACGTTGACCGAACCGACCGCCGGCACCACGCCCCAGACCGTAAGCTCTCCCAGCCAGCTTATGGCGCACATGAACAAGGTGAAGGCAATTACGAAGCCCTGATAGAACTTACCCGAGGTTCGATATGCCTCACCTTTGGGATCGATGCGCGGCACCACGCAGAACATTGCGAGAAGCGCCAGAGGCAGCACGCCGAGCGCGGAGGCCATCCAGCTAGGACCCCAACCGTCGACAGCGCCGTTCGCGCCCCAGTGCGTGGGAATCTGCGCAGGCAAGCTCGGCATCACCATGAGGTGCGCTACGACATTGGCGACGCACAGAGCGACCAGCGCAATCCACACGCGCGACGATACCCCTGTGGGGTGAATGCCCTTGTTTTCGTTATTCATCCTTATCACCTTCATTGTTTGTAAAACCCATAAACCAGCCAATTAAATCCTGCATGACGGTGGTGTTTAAGCTGTATACGATGTTTTGGCCATGGCGCTCGTCGGTCACCAACCCGGCGTTTTTAAGCGTTGCCAGATGATGGCTGAGCGACGGTTTGCTTATGTCGAAATGCTCGGCGAGCTCCCCCGCCGTGCAATTGCCCTCGCGCAGCAGTTCTAAAATGCGCCGCCGCGTTGGATCCGCCAGCGCCTTAAAACCTTCTCCCGGCATAGAACCTCCTCTCGCTATCTCTCGCGACGTGCACACTATACTCGATATTTAGATGTTTGTCTAATTATCTAATAGCAATGTTATATATAGAACATTCGTTCGTTTTTAGATACAATGGGTCCAGAAGCAGATGGGCCAGCTCCCTCTTCCCAAGAAGGAGATGGACTATGAGTATTAACGATGTCCTGACGTTGTTGTTGCTTGTAATCGCGGCTGTGGAGCTCGGCATCCACATTGGAGGTCGAATGAAATAGCCGCCCCCGCGTAATGCGAAGACGGCCACTTCTCACGCTACAAACGTGTTTGGGAGTTGGCCAACCCGCTGCAACGGGTGCCATCTGCTTCATCTTATGCGAATCACTGCCTCATTTCAACAAGCCCCTAGGGCTCAAATGGAATCGCGATAATACCTATAATGGCGATAGCTAAAACACGATTCGCTTCCCCATCGGAGGATGTCTATGACCGAAACCACAGCCGCAACTCCCAACGAGACGCGCGATGCCAAGCTCGAGATCATCATGGGCCGCGAGGCACTCGACAAGCTCGCCGATGCCACGGTGCTGGTACTCGGCTGCGGAGGTGTGGGCTCCAACTGCTGCGAGGCACTCGCCCGCGGCGGCATTGGTCATTTTGTAATTCTGGACAAGGACATCATCACGCCCAGCAATATCAATCGCCAGGCCATCGCCTTTCACAGCACCATCGGCAAGCGCAAGGTCGATGTTATGGAAGCCATGATCCACGATATCAATCCTGCCGCCACCGTTATCAAACGTACCGAATACCTGCTGAGCGACAACATCGATGATTTCTTCGCGAGCGTTTTGGAGCAGACGGGCGGCAAGCTCGACTACGTCGTCGACGCCATCGACACCATCTCGGCCAAGCTCACCATTGCCAAATATGCTCAGGACCACGGCATTCGTTTGGTTAGTTCCATGGGCGGGGCCAACAAGCTCCATCCCGAGTGCCTGCGCTTTGCCAACATCTTCGATACGGTACGTGACCCCATGAGCCGCATTATGCGCAAAGAATGTAAGAAGCGCGGAATCAAGAGCCTACATGTACTGTTTAGCTGCGAGGAATCGGTTAAGACACAGCCCCGCGACCCTTCCAACATCCACGAGCGCACCGAGCTGGGAACTGCCAGTTTTATGCCGCCCATCATGGGTCAGATGATTGCCGGCGAGGTTATCCGCCAGATCAGTGGGCGCGGCACCGAACGCGTACGCTCCGATGGCCAGCGCCTAGACTAGCGGAGCGCGCCGAGATGGAGCCCCGGTTATTTGATGCACACTGCCATCTTGATTTAATGGCTCACCCGGACGCCGTTGCCGATGAGGCAACGGCGCTGGGCCTGATTCTATTTGACTGCGGCGTCGATCCGCACGACTTTGCACGCGCCAAGAAGCGCGCCTGCGGCCGTTCAAATATCTTTGCCGGCATCGGCCTCCATCCCTGGTGGCTCGCCGACGGACGATGTGGCAACGCTGAAATCAATCTGCTTTGCGAAGTCGCTGCACAAGAACGCTTGATCGGCGAGGTGGGACTCGACTTTTCCGCGCGCTTTGCCGGAAGCGAACCACTTCAAATACAGGCACTCGACCAGCTCTGCGATGCGCTCGCGCAGCGTCCTCTTGCCGGGCGCGTGATATCAATTCACGCCGTTCGTTCGGCAGGAACCGTACTGGACGTCCTCGAATCGCACGGATTACTCATCCCAATCTCCGACTCCCCCGCTATCATCTTTCACTGGTTTAGCGGCACTTCGGACGAACTCGCCCGCGCGCGAAACGCAGGCTGCTATTTTTCCGTGAACGAGCGCATGCTCGCCACCAAGCGCGGTCGCGAATACGCACGACAGATTCCACTCGACCGTCTACTGCTCGAGACCGATGCTCCGGCTGAGTCAAACACAGAAACAAGCACGCAATCGCTCATCAGATCGCTCACAAGGACCTCGGTACGCATCGCCTCACTCAAAAACTGCGACGCAAAGCATATCGAATCGGCGGCTTTAACAAATGCACGCACTGTTTTTGATCTTCGCTAACCTCGGTGTGCAAAAAAAATGCCAAGGGACATGCGAATCGCACAACGCAGTCCCTATTGGCAGGCAGTACAATTCGGCAGCATTACACCAATTCGTGCATGAGATCACGGTTACGTGCATACAATTCGTCAAAGATATGACGACGCGACGCATATAACTCGTGGGCAGTCATATCGGGCACGATTGTTTGCGCAACGCCAAGGACTTGGGCGAGTTCATCCCATGATGCATAGGCGCCACCTGCGAGAGCTGCCATGATGGCATCACCGAAGCATGCGCCCACCGTAACCTTGGCAACCGAGACCTCGCGCCCGCATACGTCGGCAATAGCCTGCATCCAAACTGGATTCTTGGTTCCACCTCCGACAAGCATAATGCGCCCAATTGGCAGTCCATGCTCTCGCTCGATAATGTCGACATGGGATGCAACGGTATACGCGACGCCTTCCAAGGCGGCGCGAACCATATGGGCTCGCGTATGCCTTCCGGTCAGGCCAAAGAAGACGCCACGCGCCTCGGGATCGTTGAGCGGAGTACGCTCCCCCGCAAAGTACGGCAGACACAGGAGTCCATCGGCACCCGGCGCCACATCGGCGGCATCATGCGCCATAACCGAATATGCATCGGGGCCATCGTGGCCTCGGCCTCTACGGCGTCGCGATACAGCTCTTGGCGCAGCCACGATGTGAGCGCACCCGCCGTATTGGTCCCCGCGCAGATCCCGTAAGTTCCGGGAATGATAAACGTCCCTGGCCACAGGCGGGCATCATCGACCATATGATCAGCTAGGTAGATGAAATACGCCGTGCTCCCCAACTGAACCATCATATCGCCGGGACGGAATACACCCGTCGAAATGGCCTCAGCACCAGAGTCGCCCGTTCCCACTAAGACAGGTGTCCCTGCCGCGAGCCCCGTCGCCTCAGCCGCACGCTGCGACGCTCGCAGACCTCATCGACAAGCTCGCCCGAAGCGCCCCGATCGGCAGCCGAACCGCCGATGACCATCGCATCCGGTAAGCAATTAAAGAGAAGCGAATCGGCAATGTCCGCAGTCGTACGGTCGTTGAGATAACCCCCCCCCTCCCTCGCTCGTAATGAAGTGAAAAAGCTTGAGGTCGTCCAAGCGCAGCGCCGCCTTGCGACGCATGGTGTGAGTGAAATCTCGGTCAATCAGCCCGAGATCACCGGCCCAGGCACCGCAAAAAATGCAGCGCGTGAACTGCGCTTGGCGGCTTCCACGACTTGCGACACGCTTCCGCCCGGATAATACAACGGATCACCTGGCAGAGGACGCAGACTAAACTGAAGGGACTGACCCCGGAGGAGTTCCGGAGCCAGTCCCTTGCGGCGTAGTTCTTATTTAAGCCGTCCAAGTTTTGGGGTGCAGTTCATTATTGCAGGAACGTTATTCCCCCAGCACCTCGACGTACACTTTTCGCTTCTGCGGACCGTCAAACTCCGCAAGATAGATGTTCTGGGCACCTCCACACACGATGTGGCCATCTTGGACGGGAAAGAAGCAGCTGTTTCCACAAATCATGCTCTTGATATGCCCACAGGAGTTGTTGCTGGTGGCTCCATAGCTCGGCAGGAAGCGTGCATGCGCATAGGGGGCATCGAGCGGGGCAATGCGATCAAGCGTCTCCATAAGATCCGTCTCCACGCAGGGCAGCCCCTCGTTTACCACGATTCCACAGGTCGTATGCGACAAAATAATCGCTGCCAAGCCATTCGTCACCGAGCTGCGTTCGATGGCAGCGTGCACGTCTTCGGTAATATCGATGAACTGGTCCGGAGCAGTCGATAGATAGCTCAATGTCTCGAGCGTCACCATATTCACTCATCCCCTTCAAGAAAACGCAGGGCATTACCCCAGTAAAGCCTTTCTCGTGCATCATCGCGCATGGACACGGTATCGAGCGCCCGCTTGAGTTTGAACGCACGGAAGCGCGGCGTATTGCTGGCGAACATCACTTGATGCGATAGCGCGCGGTCATACCACAGCGGCCCCATATCGACCGTGAAAAGACGCTGCATCATCTCCTCGGGCGAATCGATGTAAGTGATAGAGGTGTCCGTGTAGCAGTTGGGATACTTGAGCAGCATCGCCACGGTCTCGCGCACCCAGGGCCAGCCAAAGTGGGTCAAACTAAAACGCACATTTGGATGCGTTGCGATTGTGTGCTCAAATGCAAGCGGGTTGCTGCGCGAGAGTTCTGCACCCGGCTCCCAAGACATACCGGCATGGAAAACCACCGGCTTGTTATAGCGCTCGCACAGCTCGTAAAGCGGCTCGGCCACAGCATCATCGGGGGCAAAACCCTGTTTTGCCGGATGCAGGCAAAGCCCCTTTGCCCCCAACTCGGTAAAGGCGCGCTCCAATTCGCCTGCGGCACCGCTCACCTGCGGATCTACGCTCGCAAATCCCCACAGGCGATCGGGATGCGCGGCAACCAGCATGGCAATCTGGTCATTGGTGCCAAAATGCCCTCCGCATGCCGTGGTTACATCAAGCGGCATGAGCACGCTCTTCTGCACATCGCAGACGTCCATCTCGACTTGAAGCTCATCCCAATCCATGGGGCCCATATGCCCCATACCAAATTCTCGTGACCAAAAACCAAATCCATCAGGCTCATCACCCGGCGTATAGATCTCGCCGTAGAGCATGGGCTGAACCAACATGTCGATAACCATTTCGTACTCCTTTCCAGGCATTTGACCCTAGTACGGCTCAAACGAACCAATCACTCGGGACGATAGTTCAGCGCCCGCCTTCATACACGCGGGAATATCAAGGCCATCGATCACGCCCTTGGTAAACCCGGCAATATACGAGTCGCCGGCACCCACGGTGTTAACGACCTTCTCCGCCGGTACGATCCCGCACTCATAGAAGCGCTCACCGTCATAGGCAATGCTTCCCTTCTCGCCAAGCGTGGCAACCGCAACGCGCGGCCCCAACTCCTGTACGTGACGCACCCAATCACGTAGCTCCGGAGTGTCATCTTCAAACGACATAAATGCGTAGTCAACATAGGGAAAATGATTTTCGCAGGCATATTCGGGATCCTGGCTGAACACCGAGAAGTCCATAACCACCGTCTTGCCCGCATCATGCCATTCGGGCAGGAGGTCCAAACAATTGCCAAACAGATCGGTATGAATGATGTCATGTTCTAGGATAAACGCCCGGTCATCTTCATTCGGTCGATATGTCTCCATTACGCCATCGATTGCCTCGAGATGCACGCGATCGACGCCGTCTTTCAATTCCATGAGCATCACCGAGGTGTTGCCATCCTCCACCCGCAGATGTGAGATGTCGAACCCCTCAGCGGCCAGCGCCTCTCTCATCTTGTCTCCGTACTCGTCCTTGCCGACAACCGACACGGCGGATACCGAAACGCCCATTCGCGCAAGATGGATACCCCAGTCAATGCCATTACCAGTCGGATAGAACACGCCGATGTTTTGATAGACGTCCGCGCAGCAAAAACCAGCCGCACATGCTTTAATACCCATAGTCTTCTCCAATGTTCAGGGGGGCACCACATAGCGAGCCCCTTTTCGCGTTTCGCTTATTGTTTTGCATCAGCTGTCCAAGGCCTCATAGCCAGACCGCCGCACGCTTTCTTAAGCTATTCAGCGATTGGTGCTCCGTAGCCCCAAGAGCCTTCCATGCCACACACGGTCGAGGCAAACCCGGCAGCAAAGTCGAGCGCGCGCTCGATGGCCTCGGCGCCATCCTCACCACGCTTGGCGGAATCGAGATAGCACATTAAAAACGAGGTGAGGAACGAGTCACCCGCCCCCCATGGTGTCCTTCATGTCCGTTACCGGCTTAGCCAGCTGGCGGTAATAACGCTCGCCGTCGTAAGCAATACAACCCTCGGCGCCCGCCGTAGCCGACACAAAACGCGGACCCAGGCCCTTCACCCATGCCAGACGCTCGCGAATCTCGCCCTCACTCGTAGCATCCGCCGCACTAAAAAAAGCAAAATCGACGTAGGGCGCAATCTGCTCGTAGTACTTGTCGGTGGAGTCGTCCGAAAAGTCAAAAGAGACCGTAACGCCCGCTGCCTTCAACTTGGGCAGCTCGCGCTCGGTAAAGCAATAGTTGCCCGAATGAACTACATCGAACTGCTTCATATACGAAAGGTCAAAGCGATCGAGGACATAGCGCGCATCGCCACGGATACCGCCCTCGTTGGAGCCAAGGAAGACACGGTCACCGTCAACGACGGTCACGCAAGCCGCTCCGCTCTCGCCAATCATCTGCTCGCACTTGTCAAGCTCGATACCCTCATCCTCGAGGCTTGCAATGACATGCTCGGCAGCGGCGTCATTGCCAAAAATGCCCATGTATGCGGAGCGTGCGGCACCGCATTTCTTGGCATAAACGGCAAAGTTCACCGCATTGCCGCCAGGATACATGGTGTGGATATGCTCGTAGCGATCGACGACGTTGTCGCCAAATCCGAGCGCGTTAACGTTAAATGCCATGGTATTTACCCATCTAGTACTCAACGACGCCCATGTAGCGACGGAAATCGGGATCATGGTCAAACACCTTGCCGCGTGCGGCACGCAGCTCGCAGTTCATGGCGTAGAACAGCACCGGGTCCAGATAGGCACGGACGCTCGCCGGCACAGCTTCCATACCGTACTCCTTGGCATCGAGCACCATCAGCGTATCGGTATGCGTCTTAAGGAACGCCAGGGCGCGCTCGTCCATAGCACGGCACTCGCTGGAGCCCATCTGCAGGAAGTAAAAAACGCCATCCTGAGTAGCCTCGAAGGGACCGTGGAAGTACTCGGCAGAGTGGATGTAGCTGCAGTGCTGCCACTGCATCTCCATAAGAGAGCAGATAGCGAAACCGTAGGTCTGGCTAAAGTTGGGACCGCTGCCCAGAATATAGAGGAATTCGTGCTCCTGGCAAAGCTTGGCAAAGCGATCGCCCAGCTCGGCATTTACCTTCTCGCGTGCCGGGGGAAGAATCTTATCCATCTCGGCAATACCGGCATACATATCGGCAAGATCGGCATAGCCCTCCTGCTGATCGAGCAGCTCGGCCGCAAGCGACAGACACTATGACCCAATCCGAGGGCACTAAAAAGATAGGAGCCCCCGCTCGTGA
>CALHUX010000036.1:0-230697 GCA_938039325.1 uncultured Collinsella sp.
CGAGGAGAAGACCGAGTTTGACGTCGTGCTCGAGGGCTTCGGCGACAACAAGATCCAGGTCATCAAGGCCGTCCGTGAGCTCACCAACCTTGGCCTGAAGGAGGCCAAGGAGGTCGTCGAGGGCGCTCCCAAGGCTGTTCTCGAGGGTGCCAAGAAGGAGGACGCCGAGGCTGCCAAGGAGAAGCTCGAGGCTGCTGGCGCTGCTGTCACCCTCAAGTAATCAGGCTTTCTCGCCAGATTTCTTTGCAGACGGGACTCGCTATGCGAGCCCCGTCTTTTTTGTTTTGGCCTCTCATTCCCATTGCTCGGCACGCAGAACACCGTTGTCTTCGCCGTGTCAATCCCGTTACCGCTGGGGCGTAAAATTGCACCATTCGAGCAATAATTTGCGTTGACCTGCTGAAGAATTGCGTTTGCCTTACGGTGACGTATGTCTTCGGCGGTAAGATACTTCGGTATCGCAATTTGGTCTGCGGCCGCTGTGCCGCACGCACAGGGCGCATTCTGCGCCTGCGAAAGGATCCTTGAATAACATGAAGGCAATCATCCCCGCCGCCGGTCTTGGCACGCGTTTTCTGCCTGGCACTAAGTGCACGCCCAAAGAGATGCTGCCGGTGCTCGACAAGCCGGTCATTCAGTATGTCGTCGAGGAGGCACTCGACCCCGAGGAGGTCGACGACGCCATCATCGTTACCTCTCCCGGTAAGCCCGAGCTGCTGAGCTACTTCCAGCTCGATCGCTCGCTCGAGAACCTGCTGCGCGAGCGCGGCAAGAATGCCTATGCCGATGCCGTCGCCCATGCTGGCGGTATGCCGGTCGACTTCCGTTATCAGTACGAGCCCAAGGGCCTCGGCCATGCTATCCGCTCTGCCGCCGACGCCGTGGCAGGGGAGAACTTCCTGGTTCTTCTGGGCGACTACGTTGTGCCTAACCGCGACATCTGCGACAAGATGCTCGCCGTTTCCAAGGAGCACGGTGGCGCTTCGGTTATCGCCGTCGCTGCTTGCTCGCCCGAGGAAGTCAGCCGCTACGGCGTTATCGCCGGCGAGCGCGTCGGTTCGCTCGAGGGCGCCGAGGGCGTTGCCGATGCCGAGCCGGGCGCTGTCTGGCGCATCGGCGGTCTGGTCGAGAAGCCTGCTCCCGAGGCGGCTCCGTCCAACCTGTACATCGTCGGTCGTTACCTGCTGAGCCCGCTGGTCATGGACCTGCTCGCTGATCAGCAGGCCGGTAAGGGCGGCGAGATCCAGCTTACCGACGCCATGGCCCGCTCGCTCGATCGTGAGGCCATGTACGCTGTCGTCATCGACCCGCTCTCGGGCTACGACACCGGCACCCCGTCTGGCTGGATGGCCACCAACGCCCTCATGGCCGCAAGCGATCCTCGCTTTGCCAGCGCCTTCTGGGACGCCATCGACGAGCGTGGCGGCTTGATGCGTAAGTAAGCCTTCGGGCATCGACATTTACGGGTGCGGACTTTGGTCTGCACCCGTTTTTTATGCGAGCTGCGATCGCCGGCTCTCTGTTCACAGAAAATATATGAACAGGTGTTCGATACGCATATATCTACCTGCACCTTTTCTGTCGAAAAACTTTGCTACTCCAAAAACTCAATCGCGTCAAGGCTTTTCTTGCTCAACGGTCGGTACCTGATAAACTATTAGGTTGCGATAACTGGCGAAGCTATGCCTCGCCAACCCACCGAGCATTTCCGTGAAGGAGGAAAAACCTGGTGACCTACGCATACACTGCCACTGAGCGCAAGCGCGTCAGCTTCGGGAAAATCCCGGAGGCCATGGAGCTCCCCAACCTTATCTCTGTTCAAAGGGAATCCTTTGAGCGTTTTAAGGACGAGGGCCTTCGTGAGGCGTTCAAGGAATCCAGCCCCATCCAGAGCCAGAACCATGTTCTCGAGGTTACCTTCGGTGAGCATCAGTTTGGCGATCCCGCGCACACCGTCGAGGAGTGCCGCGAGAAGGACATGACCTATCAGGCCCCGCTTCTGACCGACGTCCGTCTCACCAACAAGGAGACCGGCGAGATCAAGGAGCAGCTCGTCTTCATGGGCGACTTCCCCATGATGACCGATCAAGGCACCTTCATCATCAACGGTACCGAGCGTATCGTCGTCTCGCAGCTCGTCCGTTCCCCGGGCGTGTACTACAGCTCCGAGATGGATTCGGGCAAGCAGATCTACAAGGCTCAGATCATCCCGTCCCGCGGTGCTTGGCTCGAGTTCGAGGTCGACAAGCGCGACCAGCTCATGGTCTCCATCGACCGTAAGCGCAAGCAGAGCGCCACGATGTTCCTGCGCGCCCTTGGCATCGCCGTCACCAACGACGACATCATCGAGCTGCTCGGCAACTCCGATGTGATCAAGCGCACCCTGGAGCGCGACACCGCCCTCACCCGCGAGGACGCTCTCATCGAGATCTACCGTCGCCTGCGCCCGGGCGAGCCTCCCACCGTGGATGCTTCCCGCAGCCTGCTCGAGGGTCTGCTCTTCAACCCACAGCGCTACGATCTGGCCCGCGTCGGTCGTTACAAGGTCAACAAGAAGCTCAACCTCACCACCGAGGAAGAGGTCACGGTGCTCACCGACGAGGATATCGTCGCGACGCTGCGCTACCTGCTGTCCCTCGCTGCCGGCGAGCAGGGCTTCAAGGTCGACGACATCGACCACTTTGGCAACCGCCGCATCCGTACCGTCGGCGAGCTCGTCGCCAACCAGTTCCGTATCGGCATGAGCCGTATGGAGCGCGTCGTCCGTGAGCGCATGAGCTCCCAGGACATCGATGAGATCACCCCGCAGTCGCTCATCAACATCCGTCCGATCGTGGCCTCCATCAAGGAGTTCTTCGGTTCCTCGCAGCTCTCGCAGTTCATGGACCAGGCGAACCCCCTGACCGGTCTGACCCACAAGCGCCGTCTGTCCGCACTCGGCCCTGGTGGTCTTGCCGGCCACAAGTCCGGCTCCAGCCGCCGCACCAACGTGCCGACGGCCGTCCGCGACGTTCACAATTCGCACTACAGCCGCATGTGCCCGATCGAGACCCCCGAAGGCCCCAACATCGGCCTGATCGGCTCGCTCGCCCTCTACGCCCGCGTCAACGAGTATGGCTTCATCGAGGCCCCGTTCCGTCGTGTCGAGAACGGCGTTGCCACCGATCAGATCGACTGGATGACCGCTGACGAGGAAGAGAAGCACGTCATCGCGCCGGCCAACACGCCGCTCGATCCCAAGACCAACGAGTTCATCACGACCGATGCCGAGGGTAAGATCGTCCGTCCGCACACCGTGATCGCCCGTACCCGCGACTTCGACGGCTCCTTCGGCGCTCCCGCCGACGTGCCCGTCGAGGACGTCGACTACATGGACGTCTCGCCGCGTCAGATGCTCTCCGTCGCAGCCACGCTGATCCCGTTCCTTGAGCACGACGACGCCAAGCGTACGCTGATGGGCGCTAACATGCAGCGTCAGGCCGTGCCGCTGGTTCACCCCGCCGCTCCCTATGTCGGTACCGGCATGGAGCGTCGCGCCGCTCTGGACTCCGGCGAGGTCACCTTGGCCAAGAACGCCGGCGAGGTCATCTTTGCCGACGCCGCCAAGATCATCGTCAAGCATGCCGGCGGCATGGACGAGTATCACCTGGCCAAGTACCAGCGCTCCAACCAGTCCACCTGCATCAACCACCGTCCGCTCGTGCGCGTCGGTGACACCGTTGAGCAGGGCGAGCCCCTGGCCGACGGTCCTTCGACCGATCACGGCGAGCTCGCACTGGGCCAGAACCTCACCGTGGCCTACATGCCGTGGGAAGGCTTCAACTACGAGGACGGTATCGTCGTGTCCGAGCGCCTGGTGGCCGAGGACCTGCTGACGACCATCAACATCACCCGCCACGAGATCGACGCCCGCGACACCAAGCTCGGCCCCGAGGAGATCACCCGCGAGATCCCGAACCTCTCCGAGGATATGCTTGCCAACCTTGACGAGGACGGCATCATCCGCATCGGCGCCGAGGTCGGCCCTGGCGACATCCTGGTCGGCAAGGTTACGCCTAAGGGCGAGAGCGCTCTGACCGCCGAGGAGCGCCTGCTGCGCGCCATCTTCGGTGCCAAGGCCCACGACGTCCGCGACACCTCCCTTAAGATGCCTCACGGCGCTTACGGCCGCGTCATCGACGTCGTCCGCTTTAGCCGCGAGAACGGCGACGACCTGGCCCCCGGTGTCAACGAGCAGGTGCGCGTCTACGTCGCCCAGCGTCGTAAGATCCAGCAGGGCGATAAGATCGCCGGCCGTCACGGCAACAAGGGTGTTATTTGTAACGTTCTGCCGGTCGAGGACATGCCCTACATGGCTGACGGTACCCCGATCGACGTTATCCTCAACCCGCTGGGCGTTCCTTCGCGTATGAACGTCGGCCAGCTGCTCGAGTGCCACCTTGGCTGGGCTGCTGCCTGCGGTTGGGATACCGAGCAGGCCGACTCCGACAAGTACGTCCCCGGTCCGTTCTTCACCGCCACGCCCGTCTTCGACGGCGCCAAGGAGGATGAGATCGCCGAGGTCATCCGTCGTGCCAACAAGAACATGCTCAACAAGGCCACCGCTGCCTTTGGCGATCACATGCGCCCCGAGTTCGTCACCCAGCTTGACGAGCGCGGCAAGACCCGTCTGTTCGACGGCCGCACCGGCGAGGAGTTCCGCGAGCCCATTACCGTGGGTACGTCCTACATCCTCAAGCTCGGCCACATGGTCGACGACAAGATCCACGCCCGTTCGACCGGCCCTTACAGCCTGGTTACCCAGCAGCCTCTGGGCGGCAAGGCTCAGTTCGGCGGCCAGCGCTTCGGCGAGATGGAAGTTTGGGCACTGTACGCTTACGGTGCTTCCAACGTCCTGCAGGAGATCCTGACCGTCAAGTCCGACGATACCGTGGGCCGCGTCAAGACCTACGAGTCCATCGTCAAGGGCGAGAACGTTCCTGTCCCGGGTATCCCCGAGTCCTTCAAGGTTCTCGTCAAGGAGATTCGCTCCCTCGCACTGGATATCGAGCCCATGCACGATGCCGACGAGGACGCCTCCGCCCCTGTGACCGCCGAGGAGACCTCTGCTCTCGACGACCTGGCTGCGCTCGCCGGCGTTGACGCCGACGTCGAGGCCGAGGATGCCGAGACCGCCGAGGCACCCGAGGCTGTCGCCGCCACGACCACTGATAAGGAGTAGTTGACTGTGGCAGATTTCGAAGCTACTGATTTTGACTCGGTAAAGATCTCCCTTGCCTCCGCCGACCAGATCCGTTCCTGGTCGCACGGTGAGGTCAAGAAGCCGGAGACCATCAATTACCGTACCCTCAAGCCCGAGAAGGACGGCCTGTTCTGCGAGAAGATCTTCGGTCCCGCCAAGGACTGGGAGTGCTCCTGCGGCAAGTACAAGGGCATTCGCTTTAAGGGCATCGTCTGCGAGCGCTGCGGCGTCGAGGTCACCTCGGCCAAGGTGCGTCGCGACCGCATGGGCCACATCGAGCTCGCCGCTCCCGTGTCCCACATCTGGTACTTCAAGAGCCCCACGAGCTTCCCGATGAGCCGTATGCTCGACATCAAGTCCAAGGACCTCGAGAAGGTTCTGTACTTTGCCAGCTACATCATCACCGAGGTTGACTATGAGGCCCGCGAGGCCGACGCCGACGACCTGCGCGAGGAGCTCGCCGCCGATCTGGAAGAGATCGATGCCGAGTGCGCCCGCCAGATCGAGTCCCTCAAGGAGCAGGGCGACCCCGAGAACTTTGACGAGTTCTCCGACGAGGAGCCGCTGACCCCCGAGGAGATCGCCTCCGGCATCGTCGACATCGAGGAAGAGTGCAAGGACGAGAAGCAGCTCCGCACGGACGCCTTCAACGCCTTCATGAAGCTCACCGAGCGCGACCTCATCTCCGATGAGCCGCTGTTCCGCGAGATGACCCGCTACTACTCCATGTACTTCAAGGGTGGCATGGGTGCCGAGGCCGTCCGCGATCTGCTCGCTGCCATCGACCTCCCCTCCGAGGCCGAGAAGCTCAAGGCCATCATCGCCGACGAGGACTCCCAGAAGCAGAAGCGCGAGAAGGCCGTCAAGCGCCTCGAGGTCGTTGACGCCTTCCTGAAGGGTGGCAACAGCCCCGCGAACATGATCCTGGACGTTATCCCGGTCATTCCGCCCGATCTGCGCCCGATGGTCCAGCTCGACGGCGGTCGCTTTGCCGCGTCCGACCTCAACGACCTGTACCGTCGCGTGATCAACCGTAACAACCGACTCAAGCGCCTGCTCGACCTGGACGCCCCTGCGATCATCGTGAACAACGAGAAGCGCATGCTCCAGGAGTCCGTGGACGCCCTGTTCGACAACGGCCGTCGTGGTCGCCCGGTCTCTGGCCGTGGCGGTCGCCCGCTCAAGTCGCTCGCCGAGGCCCTCAAGGGCAAGCAGGGTCGTTTCCGCCAGAACCTGCTGGGTAAGCGTGTCGACTACTCCGGCCGTTCGGTTATCGTTACCGACCCCAAGCTGCTGCTGCACCAGTGCGGTCTGCCCAAGACCATGGCGCTGGAGCTCTTCAAGCCCTTCGTCATGAAGCGCCTGGTCGAGCTTGGCAAGGTCGAGAACATCAAGGGCGCCAAGCGCGCTATCGACCGCGGTGCCACCTTTGTGTGGGATATCCTCGAAGAGGTCATCGACGGCCGCGTCGTGCTGCTCAACCGCGCACCGACCCTGCACCGTCTGTCTATCCAGGCCTTTGAGCCGGTTCTGGTCGAGGGCAAGGCTATCCACCTGCACCCGCTGGTCTGCTCGCCCTTCAACGCCGACTTCGACGGCGACCAGATGTCTGTCCACGTGCCGCTGTCCAGCCAGGCTCAGGCCGAGGCTCGCGTGCTCATGCTCTCTGCGAACAACCTGCGCTCGCCGGCATCCGGCAAGCCGGTCAACATCCCCTCGCAGGACATGATCATTGGTGTGTACTACCTGACCCAGGTCCGCGACGGTCTGCCGGGCGAGAACCACGTGTTCGCCAGCTTCGACGACGCGCTGCACGCCTATGACTGCCGCTCCGAGGTCGACATGCAGGCCAAGATTCAGGTCCGCGTGTCCGCTGCCGACGCCAATGTCATCAACGAGGACGGCACCCGTATCTTCCGCGTCAAGAACGGCAAGAACGAGTTCGTCGACTACGACGTCACCGGCAACAAGACCGCGCGCTTCGAGACCTCTATCGGCCGCATCATCTTCAACCGCCAGTGCCTGCCCGAAGACTACGAGTTCATGAACTACAAGATGGTCAAGGGCGATGTGGCCAAGCTGGTTGCGGACTGCTGCGATCGTTACCCCGAGGCCAAGGTCGGCCCGATCCTCGACGCCATCAAGTACTCCGGCTTCCACTACGCTACCCGCGCCGGCCTCACCATCTCGGTGTGGGACGCTCTCATCCCTGCCGAGAAGCAGGAGCTGCTCGATCGCGCCCAGGCCAACGTCGACCAGATCAACGAGTACTTCGAGGAGGGCTTCATCAACGAGACGGAGCGCCACATCGAAGTCGTTAACGAGTGGACCGCTTGTACCGATAAGGTTGCAGCGCTCATGCTCGACTTGTTCGACGAGGAGAACCCGCTCTACATGATGGCCGACTCCGGCGCCCGTGGTTCTAAGACCCAGCTGCGTCAGCTCGGCGGCATGCGTGGCCTGATGGCAGACATGTCCGGCGAGACGATCGACCTTCCCATTAAGGCGAACTTCCGCGAGGGCCTGCTGCCGCTCGAGTACTTCATTTCGACCTACGGCGCCCGTAAGGGCCTGGTCGATACCGCATCCCACACCTCGGACTCTGGTTACCTGACCCGTCGTCTGGTCGACGTGGCCCAGGACGTCATCGTCCGCGAGGAGGACTGCGGTACGCACGAGGGCGTCACCTACAACCTCATCATCCCCGGCACCACCGACCTCAACACCGACCTCGTCGGCCGTTGCTTCATTGAGGACGTCGTGGCTCCCGATGGCACCGTGCTCTTTGAGCAGGACGGCTACATCGAGAAGGTCGCTGACATCCAGAAGATGGTCGATGCCGGCCTTAAGAAGGTCAAGCTTCGCGCGCTGCTCACCTGCCGCTCCAAGTACGGCGTGTGCCAGAAGTGCTACGGCTGGGATCTTTCCACCCGTCGTCCGGTCGCCATCGGTACCGCGGTCGGCATTATTGCCGCCCAGTCCATCGGCGAGCCCGGTACGCAGCTTACGATGCGTACCATTCACTCCGGCGGCGTCGCTGGCGTCGACGATATTACGCAGGGTCTGCCTACGGTCAGCCGTATGTTCGATATCGTCGGCAACGTCAACGAGAAGATCCTGGGTCGCGAGGCCGAGCTGGCTCCGTACTCCGGCCACCTCTCGATTAAGCCCGAGAAGTCCGAGTACGTGCTGACGCTCACCGACTCCGAGGATCACACCCGTGTCCTCGACGAGCGTCGCGTCCCCGCTTCGGTGCGCTTCATGCCCGAGATCGAGGACGGCTGCGAGGTTCGCGCCGGCGACCAGATCACCAAGGGCTTCGTTAACTTCCGCAACCTGCGCAAGCTGACCGACATCGAGTCGACGATGCACACCTTCGTCGAGAGCGTCAAGGACGTCTACACCAGCCAAGGCGTTGACCTGAACGACAAGCACATCGAGGTGCTCGCACGTCAGATGCTGCGTCGCGTTCAGATCACCAACCCCGGCGACTCCAAGTACCTGCTTGGTCAGTACGTCGACCGCTACGAGTTTGCCGACGAGGTCGAGCGCGTTGCCCGTCTGGGCGGTCAGGCTCCCGTGGCCGAGCCCGTCATCCTGGGTACGCTCAAGGTCGCGTCCAACATCGACTCCTGGCTGTCGAGCGCTTCGTTCATCCGTACCGCTGGCGTCCTTACCGAGGCTGCCATCGAGGGCAAGGTCGACCACCTGCTCGACCTTAAGTCCAACGTCATCGTCGGTAAGAAGATCCCGGCTGGTACCGGCCTCAAGCCGTACGCCAACGCCAAGCTGACGTATCGCACGGCCGACGGCTACGTGGACATCGACGGCCCGGCTTCGCCCAACGCCAAGTCGCTGCCCGAGTGGGCTCCTGTGGAGCTCAAGGACCTGGACGAGCAGCTCCCGCAGCAGCTCGACTGGGCCGGCTACGACGAGTTCGGTGGTGCTGACGGTTCGTTCACCCGCAACGGCCACACCATCTCCGCCGAGAAGGCTCGTCTGTACCTGTTCGACGACCTGGGCGTGTCGCAGCGCTGGACCAACAAGTTCAGCGAGGTTGGCATCGAGACGGTCGGCGACCTGGTTGGCAAGTCCGAGGAGGATCTGCTGCGCATCGATGGCATCGGCGCCAAGGCGATCGAGGAGCTCCGTGACGGCCTCGAGGCCCACGACCTGCTCTACATCCTCGAGAACAACGACGACGTTGCCGACGAGGAAGACCTCTCGCAGCTGCTGCAGATGGTCTTTAGCCCCGACGGTCCGGACGACATCCTGCTGGGTACCTCCGCTCCGACGCATCACGCCGACGCCGACGAGGAGCTCCTGGGCGCCTCGATCGACGACAAGAAGGCTCCCGCCAACGGCGCGATCAACGAGGACATGGCTTCCCTCGACGAGCTGCTCAACCAGCTCGTGGACACCGACGACGCCGAAGAGGCCAAGGACAACGACGAGGAGTAATTAGTTCCGCCGTTCTAACGAACGGCGGCGACCTCCGTCGCTGCGCGGCCCCCAGAGCTACAATCTGTCATTCAAAAGGCAGGGCATGACCAAAAGGTCAACGCCCTGCCTTTTTCATGCCACCTTGTACGCTCTGGGGGCCGCTCGCTTGCGTATGCTCAACCTGTTGCGTTCCGTTGATCCCTTGCCAAAAAGGGACAGGTTTATTTTGGTCGGTTTTTCATGCTTGAATTTGAAACATTTCGCCCGACAAGAGCGTATCTATGGTGAGGGCCTCATCGAGAACCATTAATGTCACCGGGAGGTGATTATGGAAGAACAAGCTTTTAGACAGGCGGTCGAAGACCACCGGGATGTCGTGTTTCGGATCGCATTGACGTATCTGCGTGATCGCGCTGACGCCGACGATGTCGCTCAAGACGTCTTTCTTAAGTTGCTCAAAAGCGACGCGCAATTTGAAAACTGGGAGCATCTTCGTCGATGGCTTATCCGGGTCACGATCAATGAATGTAAATCTCTCTTTCGAAAGCCGTGGAGGCGCGTGGAGGATATTGAGAATCTGGCCGATTCGCTTTCGACGGCGCAGGAGGAGACCAAGGCGGTCCTGTCAGACGTTATGCGACTTCCGGAGCGATTCCGTATTCCTATCGTGCTCTATTACTATCTGGGCTTCTCGACTTCAGAAATTGCCGAGTTACTGCATGTGCCAGCCGCGACCGTTCGAACGCGTTTAGCTCGCGGCAGATCGAAGCTCAAGTTCATCCTAGAGGAGGGCGACCGTGAAATCCAACCAGATCAAGCAGGCCTTCGAGTCCGTCCAAGCCGATAGCGATCTTGCTGACCGTGTTCTTTATGCCGCTGCTGGCGAGCCGCTTCGCCGAAAGGGTCACGCGAAGCCTCTGTATGTTGCCGTAATCGGATGTCTTGCCGGAGTGCTGGCGACCGGAGGGGTCGCCTACGCTGTTGTCAATTCCAGTTATTTTGCCTCTGCCTGGGGAAACCATGGCAACGGAGAGTCCGTTACCTGGACAAATGGCGGCTCGTCGGGGACGAAATATACCTACACCAGAGAGTTTGGTGATGGTATCGCGCCCCAAAGCCTGGAGGGTGCAGTCCAGAAGGTCAATCTGTCCGTCGAGGGCAACGGCTATACGCTCGACATTCATGAGATGGCAATCGACGAGAACGGTTGCGGTGCTGTGACGTTTACATTGTCCAATCCGAATGGCGTTAACTACTACAAGCCGGCGGCAGAGCTTGGCGAACTTGTTCTCTATGGTGAAGAAGAAGGGGGCGTCAGTACACCCAGCATGAACTTCGGCGAGGAATGGGCTGATACACGCTGCACCATTGATAAAGACACATCAAGCGACACGGTCATTAACGGCACGATGTACTTTGCATCTTGGAATCGCGATCGAGATTTACGACATGCGGTCACCTGGAATATCAGTTGGACGGAGGGCAAAGGTGAGGATGCGAAGGTGATCGAGGTATCGACGCCAGAGTTTAACGTCGGAGCGCACGTCGATACAAAAGAACTCCGCTCCGATGACTCGCCTCTCGAGATCAGTTCGTTTTCCATCCAGACGCACATCGATGATCTGGGCTATGAAGCAGTTGATCATAAACTGACCGTCACCTACAAGGATGGGTCAGAGCAGATTATCGAAGATGACGACGCAGGGGCGTACAATTTCTATGTTTCGATGGGACGCAATAGCGGAGAGAACATCTGGGTTCCGACAAGGCTCATCAATGTCGATCAGGTTGTATCGGTAACCCTTGAGGGAACGAGGTGCACATCAACAGGAGAGACCGAAACAGAAGTACCCTTTACCATCGTCTATTCGTAAGGTCTGAGGCCGCTTCCTGCTAGAGGAAGCGGCCATTTTTGCGTTACATGGACGGCTGGAATGGGCACTTGCGCACAGGCGGGGATTCCTTTTATGGAGGCTTTGCGGAAATATAGCTATTTTGGGATACGCCCGGCGGCGTGGTCTGTTGACGGCACAGCTAACGCCACGTATCCTATCGAACTGCGTGTTTCGTAGGGGGATGCTGACCCCTCGATTCAAGCCGTTGCACTTTACAGAAAGCTGGAATCATTCGAGAAGGAGTACGCTTTGCCTACTATTAACCAGCTGGTTCGCCAGGGCCGTCGTTCCGTGCCCAAGAAGTCCAAGAACGCTGCTCTGCAGCACAACTCCCAGAAGCGCGGCGTGTGCACCCGCGTCTTCACCACGAGCCCCAAGAAGCCGAACTCGGCTCTTCGTAAGGTTGCCCGTGTTCGCCTTGTCAACGGCATCGAAGTTACTGCTTACATCCCGGGTGAGGGCCACAACCTGCAGGAGCACTCCATCGTGCTCGTCCGCGGCGGTCGTGTCCGTGACCTCCCTGGTGTCCGTTATCACGTCATCCGTGGCGCCTACGACGCTGCTCCGGTCCAGAACCGTATGCAGGCCCGTTCCAAGTACGGTGCTAAGCGCCCCAAGGCTAAATAAGCCAGATAACGTTTTGATACTTTCGCCGTGTGCCGCCTAAGCGCCGCACGGTAGACACTTAAGGAGATTTCACATGCCGCGTCGTGCAGCAGCTAATCGTCGTGAGGTTCAGCCTGACGCCGTTTACAACAACCGCCTGGTGACTCAGCTCATCAACAAGGTCCTTCTTGACGGCAAGAAGGCCACCGCTGAGCGCATCGTTTACACCGCTTTCGAGATCGTTGCCGAGAAGTCCGAGGGTGGCGACGCTCTCGCTACCTTCAAGAAGGCTATGGACAACGTCAAGCCCACGCTCGAGGTTAAGCCCAAGCGTGTCGGCGGCGCTACCTATCAGGTCCCGATGGAGGTCAACTCCCGTCGTTCCACCGCTCTGGGTATCCGCTGGATCGTCAACTTCTCCCGCGCTCGCAAGGAGAAGACCATGGCCGAGCGTCTCGCCAACGAGATCCTCGACGCCTCCAACGGCCTGGGCGCTTCCGTCAAGAAGCGTGAGGACGTCTTCAAGATGGCCGAGGCCAACCGCGCGTTCTCTCACTATCGTTGGTAAGTTAAGGTAAGGAACTAACATGGCTAAGCCTAAGTACAAGCTTTCCGATACCCGTAACATCGGCATCATGGCCCACATCGATGCCGGTAAGACCACCACGACCGAGCGTATTCTTTACTACACCGGTAAGACCCACAAGATCGGTGAGGTCCATGAGGGCGCTGCCACCATGGACTGGATGGTTCAGGAGCAGGAGCGCGGCGTAACCATTACCTCCGCTGCTACCACCTGCTTCTGGAACAAGGACGGCAAGGACTACCGCATCCAGATCATCGACACCCCGGGCCACGTTGACTTCACCGCCGAGGTCGAGCGCTGCCTGCGCGTCCTCGATGGCGCTGTCGCCGTCTTCGACGCCGTTGCCGGCGTTCAGCCCCAGTCTGAGACCGTTTGGCGTCAGGCTTCTACCTTCAACGTTCCCCGCATCGCCTTCATCAACAAGTATGACCGCGTGGGCGCTGACTTCTTCAACGCTATCGAGACCATGAAGGATCGTCTCGACGCTAACGCCGTGGCCGCTCAGGTCCCGATGGGCGCCGAGGACAACTTCTGGGGCGTCATCGACCTGGTCACCATGACTGCATGGGACTTCAAGGCCGACGAGAAGGGCATGACCTACCCCGAGCCGATGGACGAGATCCCGGCTGAGTTCGCCGACATCGCTGCCACCAAGCGCGAGGAGCTCCTCGACGCTGCTGCCAGCTTTGACGACGAGCTCATGGAGAAGATCCTCATGGAGGAGGACTTCACCGTCGAGGAGCTCAAGGCTGCTCTGCGCAAGGGCGTTCTGGCCAACGAGCTCAACCTCGTCTTCGTGGGTTCCGCCTACAAGAACAAGGGCGTTCAGGAGCTGCTCGACGCTGTCGTCGACTACCTGCCCAGCCCGCTCGACGTTGAGGCCGTCACCGGTACCGATCCGGACACCGGCGAGGAGATTCAGCGTCATCCTTCCTTCGACGAGCCCTTCTCCGGCCTGGTCTTCAAGATCATGACCGACCCGTTCGTCGGTAAGCTCACCTACGTCCGCGTTTACTCCGGCCGCGCCGAGTCCGGCTCCTACGTGGTCAACGCTTCCAACGGTCAGCGCGAGCGCCTCGGCCGCATCCTCGAGATGAACGCCGCCGAGCGTATCGACCGTGACGACGCTGCCGCCGGCGACATCGTCGCTTGCGTCGGCTTCAAGAACTCCACCACCGGTGACACCCTGTGCGCCGAGGGCAAGGAGATCGTCCTCGAGAAGATCGAGTTCGCTAAGCCCGTTATTGACGTTGCCATCGAGCCCAAGACCAAGGCCGAGCAGGACAAGATGTCCCTGGCTCTGACCAAGCTCGCCGAGGAGGACCCGACCTTCCAGGTGTCCACCAACCACGAGACCGGCCAGACCATCATCGCCGGCATGGGCGAGCTGCACCTCGAGATCATCGTCGACCGTCTGCTCCGCGAGTTCAAGGTCGACGCTAACGTCGGTAAGCCCCAGGTTGCCTACCGCGAGACCGCTGGTCACGACGTCGAGAAGGCTGAGGGCAAGTTCGTCCGTCAGTCCGGTGGTCGCGGTCAGTACGGCCACGCCGTCATCAAGCTCGAGAAGATGGAGGAGGGCTTCGGCTACGAGTTCGTCAACGCTATCGTCGGCGGTGTCGTGCCCAAGGAGTACATCCCGTCCATCGACAAGGGCATCCAGGAGGCCCTGAACACCGGTGTTATCGCCGGCTTCCCGGTCCTCGACGTTAAGGTCACCCTGTTCGACGGTTCTTACCACGAGGTCGACTCCTCCGAGGCCGCCTTCAAGATCGCCGGTTCCATGGCTATCAAGGACGCCCTCAAGAAGTCCGACCCGCAGCTGCTCGAGCCGATCATGGCTGTCGAGGTCGAGACCCCCGAGCAGTACATGGGCGACGTCATGGGCAACCTCTCCGGTCGCCGCGGCAAGATCGAGGGCATGGAGGATCGCAAGAACAGCAAGCTCATCCGCGCCAAGGTGCCGCTGGGCGAGATGTTCGGTTACGCTACCGACCTTCGCTCCCAGACCCAGGGCCGTGCATCCTACACGATGCAGTTCGACTCTTATGAGCCCGCGCCCAAGTCCATCGTGGACGAGGTCATGAGCAAGAACGCCTAAGTTCGAGCTCCCTGTTACGTAATCCGCGAGAACATCTCTCGCACTCTTTGGAGGTTTAAGTTGGCTACCCAGAAGATCCGCATTCGCCTCAAGGGCTATGATCACGAGGTCGTCGATCAGTCCGCGAAGCTCATCGTCGAGACCGCTCAGAAGACCGGTGCTCGCGTTTCCGGTCCTGTCCCCCTGCCCACCGAGCGCAACCTGTACACGGTTATCCGCTCGCCGCACGTGAACAAGGACTCCCGTGAGCAGTTCGAGATGCGCACCCACAAGCGCCTCATCGACATCCTCGACCCCACCTCGGGCACTGTTGATTCGCTCATGCGTCTCGACCTCCCCGCTGGCGTCGACATCGACATCAAGCTCTAAGCGATATCGCTCATAGCTTACAGAGCCCCGTTGCCATTACGGTAGCGGGGCTCTTTTGTTTTGCATGATGGGTTTTGACCGCCTGGTAATGCTGCTGAGTAGGTGGCTGCGGCGCCCTATTCGCCCAAGGGGCGCAGCGACGCCTCCTCAAAATGGAAGGATCGCAAGCCGTCTTCCGTTTCGATACGCGCGCGTCCAAAGTTATCGACGGTTTTAAAGATGCCTCGCGCCAGTTCGTCTCCAGCGGGGGAGCGGGCGATAACGTGCTCCCCGATCCAATTGAGGTGAGCGACATATTCGCCGTGGACGGGCGCGAGCGGTCCGGTGTTTTCTTCCATGGCGTTGAGGCGTTCTGCCCAGGCATCTACAGCGTCTATAACTGCGTGATAGACCTCATCGAGGAGCATGTCGACAGCAGGAACGTTCTCGTTAAGGTCCGAGAGACCGATTGCCGGCAGGCCGCCATCGGGCATCTCTTGGGGCGCATAGTTCACATTGACACCAATGCCGCAGACGGCGAAAGGTTTGCCTTCGTTATCGCGTGCGGCCTCGACCAGAATGCCGCCGAGTTTGCGTCCACGCGCGACCAGGTCGTTGGGCCATTTGAGGCCAATCTCGTTTGCAAGACCCTGTTTTTCGAGCGCCTCGAGCACCGCTAGGCCGCTGACGGCGGCAAGACCAGAGTACTTCGCAGGATTAACGCATGGACGCAGGGCAATCGAAAGCAATAGGTTGCCGGCGGTTGAATCCCACTTGTGGCCGCGCCGGCCGCGTCCTGCTGTCTGAGCCCGGGCGGCAAGTCCCGTGCCATGCGGCGCTCCCTGTTTACCTGCTTCGAGCAGGTCATCGTTGGTCGATCCGGTTACGTCGACTATCGTTAATTTGGCATCCATAACGGCTGCTACCTCCTTAATGAATAAGTGAATAACGTAATGGTGTCGAGAGGCAGACACAATGTGAAGCCTTTGTCGCATTTGGACAATTTAATGTTAACACGTCAACAACGACTGAAATGCGCTATCCTCTCTTGGTCGATGTAAACACGTCAACAACTCAAAGGAGGTTAGTGATGGGTTTCACGATTCTTGGAACAGGCTCGGCGCTTCCCAAGCGCAGTGTTTCCAATGACGAGCTGTCCGAGTTCCTCGATACCTCGGATGAGTGGATTTTTACCCGCACAGGTATTAAGAGTCGCCACGTCTGTACCACCGAGTCACTTGACGACCTTGCCGTAGCGGCGAGCGAGCGGGCACTTCAGGTGTCCGGAATCGACGCGAGCCAGCTGGATTTGATCGTCTGCTCGACGACGACGGGTGACCACCTTGTTCCCGCCGAGGCGTGTGCCGTTGCTGAGCGACTGGGCGCGACGTGCCCTGCCTTCGATGTCTCGGCTGCCTGCGCCGGCTTCGTATTTGCGCTCGATGTTGCCGAGGGCTATATCGCCCGAGGACGAGCCAAGCATGTGCTTGTCGTTGCCGCCGAGCAGATGACGCGCGCGCTCGACTGGACCGACCGCGCCACCTGTGTGCTCTTTGGCGATGGGGCAGGCGCCGCGGTGATTGAGGCTGGGGGAGACAGCCCCCTTGCCGTTGAGCTTTCGACGGCGCCCAACGTCGAGACGTTGTGCGTTCCCGGTCTGGTCGGCACCTCGCCGTTTAAGGCCTCCGCAGATAGCGAGAGCGTGCTGTCCATGAATGGCCGCCGCGTGTTCAAGTTCGGCGTCAACGCGATTTGCGACACGGTCCATAAGCTTGCGAGCGATGCGGGCATTTCGGTCGAGGACATCGACCATTTTGTATTCCATCAGGCTAACGAACGAATCCTGAGTCAGGCGGTCAAGCGCCTCGGTGTGCCAGACAAGCGCGTGGTTCGAACGCTGCGCGAGACCGGCAACATTTCGAGCGCATGCATTCCGCTTGCCCTCGACCGGCTGGCAAACGCCGGTGCACTTCACACGGGCGACACCATCGCCCTCGTTGGATTTGGCGCCGGTCTGGATATAGGTGGCTATCTACTTCGTTGGAAGTAGTCGCACATAGGAAATAAAAACGCCCCTAGGGCACAAACAAAGGAGAACTACCATGGCAGATCAGAAGACCTTCGAGCGCGTTTGCGATGTTATCCGCGAGACCGCCGGTCTTGACGACGTCGAGATGAAGCCCGAGTCCACGCTCGAGGAGATTGGTCTCGACAGTCTGGGCACCGTCGAGATCCTCGTCGCCGTTGAGGACGAGTTTGGCATCCAGCTCGATACCGAGGAGAACCCCAAGACGGTCGGCGAGTTCGCCGATACGGTCGAGGCGGCATTGGAGAAGTAGAGATGCTCAAGACTCCTCTCTGCGATCTGCTCGGCATCGAAAAGCCCGTGTTCCAGGGCGGTATGGCCTGGATCGCCGACGCCTCGCTGGCGTCCGCAGTGTCCGAGGCGGGCGGCTTAGGGATTATCGCGGCCATGAACGCCGACGCCAACTGGCTGCGCGACCAGATTCATGAGCTGCGCGCCAGGACGGATAAGCCCTTTGGCGTCAATGTCATGCTCATGAGCCCGTTTGCCGACGAGGTCGCGCGGGTCGTGATTGACGAGCGGGTGCCGGTCGTCGTGACGGGTGCCGGCAATCCCACCAAGTACATGAAGGCGTGGAACGAGGCGGGCATCAAGGTCATCCCGGTCGTTGCCTCGGTGGCGCTGGCGCGCCTCGTGGCGCGTCGTGGAGCCACTGCCGTGGTTGCCGAGGGTACCGAATCAGGCGGCCATATTGGCGAGACCTCGACGATGGCACTGGTGCCGCAGGTTGTCGATGCGGTCGATATTCCCGTGGTTGCGGCTGGCGGTATCGCCGATGGCCGCGGCGTGGCGGCCGCCTTTATGCTGGGCGCCGCCGGCGTGCAGGTGGGTACGCGCTTTCTGATCGCAGATGAGTGCACCGTATCGGAGCAGTACAAGGAGATGGTCCTGAAGGCCAACGACACCTCGACGCGTGCGACCGGCCGCTCGACGGGACACCCGGTGCGTGCCCTCAAGAGCCCCTTCACCAACGCTTACGCCAAGAGCGAGGCGGCGGGCGTAAGCGTCGAGGAGCTCGGGGCCATGGGCACGGGCGCCCTTCGCAAGGCCGCCAAGGACGGCAATTACGAAGAGGGCTCGTTTTTGTGTGGACAGATTGCCGGCATGGTCAACGAGCGCCAAAGTGCACGTGAAATCGTTGACGACCTGGTCGATGGCGCCGAGCACGTCCTGAAGGGTGCGTGCGCATGGGTGGCGTAGCGTTTCTGTTTGCCGGCCAGGGCGCCCAGCACCCCGCGATGGGCGTCGACCTGATCGAGGCATCGCCGGCCGCCGCCGAGGTGTTCGCCATTGCCGACGAGGTGCGCCCGGGGACCAGTGAGCAGTGCCGAAGCGCCTCCAAGGAGGAACTCTCGCAGACCGAGAACACGCAGCCGTGCGTGTTCGTTCACGATCTGGCAGCGGCTGCCGCCCTGCGTGAGCGCGGCGTGGTACCTGCCGCCTGTGCGGGTTTTTCGCTTGGCGAGGTCGCCGCGCTCACCTTTGCGGGGGCGTTCGATACGCGAGCGGGCTTTGAGCTCGTGTGCGAGCGCGCGGCGCTGATGGCCGCGGCTGCCGAGCGCCATCCGGGCGGCATGCGCGCCGTCATCAAGCTCGATGCGGCGCAAGTCGAGAACCTGGCAAAACAGGCCGGCGAGGACTGCTGGCCGGTCAACTACAACAGTCCGCAGCAGACGGTTGTTGCCGGAGCGCCCGAGGCGCTGCAGGAGCTCGACGTCCTAGTAAAAGAGGCTGGCGGCCGCGCTATGAAAGTCGCGGTGTCGGGCGCATTTCATAGCCCCTATATGGCCGAGGCGACTGAGGGGCTGGCGACGTATATCCAAGCCGGCCACGCGCCGTCACCGCTGCTGATTCCGGTCATGGCAAACATGACGGCGGCGCCCTATCCGGCGGACCCGCGAGCGGCATCGGATGTCTTGGCCAATCAGGTGAGTCATGCCGTTCGTTGGGTCGACACGCTGCATGCTCTGCAGAATCAGGGCATCGACACGTTTATTGAGGTCGGCCCTGGCAAAACGCTGTCGGGCCTGGCCAAGCGTACGCTGAGCGACGTTCGCGTGTATTCGTGCGAAACGGCCGAGCAGGTCGCAGCTATTGCCGACGAGCTCGCATAGTCCACAGGGCTGTAACCCGAAAGGAATGACATGGGCAACTTGAACAACGGCGCGCTCGAGCGCAACGACTCACGTCGCGTGGCACTGGTCACGGGCGGCTCGCGGGGTATCGGCCGCGCCTGCGCTGTCGGTCTGGCGGAGGACGGCTTTGATATCGCCGTCGTCTATGCCGGCAGCGTCGATGCGGCGCGCAAGACGTGCGAAGCCTGTGAGGCGGTTGGCGCCACGGCACGCGCATATCAATGCGACGTGGCCGATCCCGCTGCTGTCAACGCGTGCGTGGAAGCGGTCCTCAACGACTTTGGTTCCATTTGGGCGCTCGTCAACAACGCCGGCATCACCCGCGATGGCCTGCTCATGCGCATGGGCGATGACGCATTCGATCGCGTGCTCGATGTCAATCTCAAGGGAACATTCAATATGACGCGCGCGCTCACCAAGACCTTTATGCGCCAGCGCGGCGGTTGCGTCGTCAACATGAGCTCGGTCGTGGGCCTGATGGGCAATGCCGGGCAAGCCAACTACGCTGCTTCCAAGGCGGGCGTGATAGGGCTTACCAAGGCGGTGGCGCGCGAGCTTGCGCCTCGTGGCGTACGAGCGAACGCGGTCGCCCCCGGGTTTGTCGAGACAGATATGACGGCAAAGCTCTCGGAGAAGGTGCGTACGGCAACCGAGGAACAGATTCCCCTTAAGCGCATGGCACGTCCCGAGGAAGTGGCCGGCGTGGTGCGCTTTTTAGCGAGCGATGCGGCTGCTTACATTACGGGCGAGGTCGTGCGCGTCGACGGCGGAATGGCGATGTAGAAACCAGGGCCGAAGAACGGCTTGGATGAGGAGACCATGATGGAACAGAGAGTTGCAATCACCGGCATCGGTGCCGTATCGCCGCTCGGCAACACCGCGCTTGCCACCTGGGCGGCCATGTGCGCCGGGACCTGTGGCATCGGCCCGATCACGCACTTCGATACCGATGCGTTTACCGTCAAGGTGGCGGCCGAAGTCAAGGGCTTTGACGGCAACGAGTACTTTGGCAAGCGTGACGCCAAACATCTGGACCCCTGCGTTCAGTTTGCGATGGCGGCTTCGGACGAGGCAATGCACGATGCGGGCTTTGATGTCGAAGGCGCCATCGATCGTGAGCGCCTGGGCGTCTACGTGGGCTCGGGCGTGGGCGGCATGACGACGCTCGTCGACAACGTCCACACGATCGCCGATCGTGGACCTCGCCGCGCATCGCCCTATATGATTGCGATGATGATCCCCAACATGGCTTCGGGCAATATCGCGATCCGCCACAAGGCAAAGGGACCGACCCTGCCCGTGGTGACCGCGTGCGCGACCTCGGCCCATGCGGTGGGCGAGGCGTTCCGCGCCATCAAGCACGGCTATGCCGACGCGATCCTAGCGGGCGGCGCCGAGGCGGCCATTATCCCCGATGCCGTTGCAGGCTTTACGTCCTGCCGCGCATTGACCACCAACCCCGATCCTGCGACGGCTTGCCGCCCGTTCGATGCAGACCGCGACGGCTTTGTGATGGGCGAGGGCGCTTGCGTGCTGGTACTCGAGAGCATGGAACATGCGCAGGCGCGCGGTGCGCACATTTATGCCGAGGTCGTGGGCTACGGCAACACCGATGATGCTTATCACATCACGAGTCCCGATCCCGAGGCTGCCGGCATTGCCCGCGCGATATCGCTGGCGGTGGCCGAGGGCGACGTCAAGCCTTCCGAGGGCCTCTACATCAATGCCCACGGCACCTCGACCAAGCTTAATGATTCGTCCGAGACGGCGGGCATTAAGCGAGCGCTCGGCGAGGACGCGGCGCGCGCCGCACATGTCTCGTCGACCAAGTCGATGACGGGGCACATGATCGGTGCCACGGGGGCCATTGAGGTCATGGCCTGCGCCATGGCACTCGAGCAGGGCGTGGTGCCGCCGACCATTAACTACCACACGCCCGATTCCGCCTGCGATCTTGATTACACGCCCAATCGCGCGGTTCGCGCCGACCTTACCTGGGCGCTTTCGACCAACCTGGGCTTTGGCGGGCACAACGCCGCCATCGCGCTGCGTAGATATACGAGGAGCTAGAGCATGGATTCCAAAAGACTTGCCGAGATAGCCGATGTGATGGAGGACCGCGGCCTCACGCGCGTACGCGTTGAGGAGCCCGATGGCACCGCGGTCGAACTCGAGCGCGCGAGTGTGGCGCAGCCGGTTGCCGTGCCCATGCCTATGCCGAGCGCCATGGCCGCTCAAGTTGCAGCTCCCACAGTCGCGCCTGCCGCACCGGAACCCGCCACGCAGACACCTGCCGCCGCGCCGGAGCCCAAGGGCACCGAGGTGACTGCTCCCATGGTGGGCGTCTTCTATGCTGCCCCTGCGCCGGGCGACGAGCCATTTGTGCGCGTGGGCTCCAAGGTCAAGGCCGGCGAGACCCTCTGCATCATCGAGGCCATGAAGGTTCTCAACGAGGTGACGGCCGAGGCAGACGGTGAGGTGCTCGAGATCTGCGTGGCCGACGGCGACCTCGTGGAGTTTGGCAGCTGCCTCATGAGGATCGGATAGGTGATATCCATGAACAAAGAAGAGCTCAAGAAGCTGTTACCGCATCGCGAGCCGATGCTTTTGCTCGACGAAGCCGAGCTGGTGGGCGACGAGGCCCACGGCAAGATCACGATTACAGGCGACGAGTACTTTTTGCAGGGACATTTTCCGGGAAACCCGGTCGTTCCCGGCGTGATTCAGTGCGAGATGCTCGCCCAGAACTGCTGCGTGCTGCTGATGGGCGATGAGGAGGCGCGCGGCGCGACGCCGTTCTACACGAGTCTGGACAAGGTGCGCTTTAAGCGTCCGGTGCGCCCGGGCGACACGGTGGATCTAGTGTGCTCCATCACGCGTGCGCGCGGGCCGTTCCGCTTTGCGACGGGTACTGCGAGCGTCAACGGTGAGGTTTGCTGCCGCGCCGATATGTCTTTTGCACTCATGCACGAAAGTTAAGGAAGGCTCCATGTTCGACAAAGTGCTCATCGCCAACCGCGGCGAAGTCGCGGTCCGTGTTATCCGCGCGTGCCGCGATATGGGCATCAAGACCGTCGCCGTTTATTCCACGGCCGATGCGGACGCGCTACACGTGCAGCTTGCCGACGAGGCGTATTGCATCGGCGGCCCGCGTCTTGCCGAGAGCTACCTCAACGACGATGCCGTGCTCACCTGTGCCGTAAAGTCGGGAGCTAAGGCAATTCATCCCGGCTATGGCTTCTTTTCCGAGAAGGCGAGCTTCGTGCGCGACTGCGACAAGTTCGGTCTGGCGTTTGTCGGTCCTTCGGCCGAGGTGATCGACAGCATGGGCGACAAGGACGCCGCACGCCGAACGGCCGCTGCTGCGGGCGTGCCCATCGTGCCGGGCTGCGATTTGCTCAAAAGCCCCGAGGAGGCGACGGCCGAGGCCGAGCGCATCGGCTGCCCCGTGCTTATTAAGGCGCGCGCGGGCGGCGGCGGTCGCGGTATTCGCAAGGTCGAGCGCGTGGAAGATGCGGCAAAGGCGTTCATCGAGGCGCGTGCCGAGGGTGAGGCCGTTTTTGGTGACGGCGAGTGCTACATGGAGAAGTTCGTTGCGCCGGCGCATCACGTTGAGGTACAGATTATGGCCGATAAGCAGGGCCATGTGTTTTCACTCGGCGAGCGCGAGTGCTCGGTGCAGCGCCGCAACCAAAAGCTGATCGAGGAGAGTCCCGCGCCGTGCCTCGACGGACGCGACGATATTCGTGCCCGTATGCACAAGGCGGCGCGCGACTTGGCTCGTGCCGTCGGTTATGAGGGCGCTGGCACCATCGAGTTTCTGTACTCGGACGACGGCAATTTCTACTTTATGGAAATGAACACGCGCTTGCAGGTGGAGCATCCGGTTACAGAGTTTGTAACCGATACCGACTTGGTCAAGTGGCAGCTGCGCGTGGCAGCCGGCCAGCCTCTGCCCTTTGAGCAGGAGGACATGCCGGTGCGCAACCACGCCATGGAGTGCCGCATCAATGCCGAAACGCCGGACTTTCTGCCGTCGTGCGGAACGGTCACCGCGTTGCGTGTGCCGGGTGGTCCGCGCGTGCGCTGGGATTCCGCCATGTTTACCGGAGCGAAAGTTCCGCCGTACTACGACTCCATGCTCGGCAAGCTCATCGTGTGCGCGCCCACGCGTGACGGTGCCATTCGCAAGATGCGCTCGGCCCTGGGCGAGCTCGTGATTGAGGGCGTGAGCGAAAATAGCGAGCTTCAGCTCGACGTGCTGGCAAACGACGAGTTTTTGTCGGGCATGTATCACACCGATCTGATGGGGCATCTCTATGCTGATGAATAGAAAAGCGAAGACGGTCAATGTCCTTGAGGGGCCGATAACCGAGTCGTGCGCCGAGTTCCCCGCGCGCCACGTGTTTGTCAAATGCCCGGAGTGCCGCCGTGTGATCGATGAGGCGCGCCTGCACGACAACCTCGAGGTCTGCCCTCGTTGCGGCAAACACTTTCGCGTGAGCGGTCGCGCGCGCATGCGCATGACGGTCGACGCGGGTACCTTTGAGGAATGGGATGCCAATCTGGCGTCGAAGGACTTCCTCTCGTTTCCCGGTTATGCCGACAAGCTTAAGAGCGTGAGCGAGCGTTCGGGCGAGCGCGATGCCGTTGTGTGCGGCAGGGGCAAAATCTGCGGTTGCGATACCGCGCTCTTCTTTATGGATGCCAACTTTATGATGGGCTCGATGGGCTCCGTGGTGGGCGAGAAGATCTGTCGTGTCTTTGAGCGCGCGGCCGAGTTGGGGCTGCCGGTCGTTGGCTTTACCGTATCGGGCGGCGCCCGCATGCAGGAGGGCGTGACCTCGCTCATGCAGATGGCCAAGATTTCTGCGGCGGTTAGGCGCCACAGCGAGGCGGGCGGCCTGTATATCACGGTGCTCACCGATCCCACGACCGGAGGTGTAACCGCGAGCTTTGCCATGGAGGGCGACATTATCCTGGCCGAGCCCGATGCCCTGACGGCATTTGCCGGCCCGCGCGTGATCGAGCAGAACATGCACAAGCGTCTGCCCAAGGGATTCCAGCGTTCCGAGTTTTTGCTGGAGCACGGCTTTTGCGATGCCGTTGTTCCGCGTGGTGAGATTGCGCTCACGGTAGGCGAGCTGCTGGCGCTGCACGAAGGGCACGCGCCCGGCCTGGGGGCACCGCATGAGATCGTGCATACGGGTCGTCGCGACAAAAAGCTGGGACACTTGTTTAAGCGCTCGGCCGCACCAAAAAGCGCGCTCGAAATCGTCAAACAGACTCGCTCGGCGAACCGCGCCACGGCAGGCGAGATGATCTCGTTGGGTCTCGACGGATTCGTAGAGCTGCACGGCGACCGCTACTTTGGCGACGATGCTGCCGTGGTGGGCGGCATCGGCTGGAAAGACGGGCGACCCGTGACGGTTATCGCCATCGAGCGCGGTACCACGACCAAAGAGCGCATGCGTCGCAACTTTGGTATGGCACATCCCGAGGGCTACCGCAAGGCACGTCGCCTGATGCACCAAGCCGAGAAATTTGATCGGCCGGTTCTGTGCCTGGTCGATACTTCGGGCGCGTTTTGCGGCATCGGTGCCGAGGAGCGCGGCCAGGGCGAGGCGATTGCCCAGAATCTCATGGAGATGAGCGGCCTTAAGACGCCGATTGTCTCGGTGGTGACAGGCGAGGGCGGCTCTGGTGGCGCGCTGGCGCTGTCCGTGGCCGACCGCATCCTGATGCTCTCGAGCTCGGCCTATTCGGTCGTGAGCCCCGAGGCCTGTGCGTCGATCCTGTGGAAGGATACCGAGCGCGCGAATGAGGCCGCTGAGGCGCTTAAGCTCACGGCCCCCGATCTGTTGGCGCTCGGCATCATCGACGGCATTGTTGACGATAGGGGCCTGTCGCATGAGGAGATCGCCGGTGTCGTCATGTCCTCGGCATTTGATGCCTTCGATACGCTTGGGCAGCTCGACGACGCGACCCTCACAAACCTCCGCTACGAAAAGTACCGCGCAATCGGTCAGTACCGCACGATGTGACAAAGGGACAGTCCGCATGTCACATTGGGAAAGGCGTTCCATGTCACAAGTTTCTAACACCTCGTTTACAACGACGGTTTCATCAAACGCCATGGCCGTGGTGGACTATCTGTCCAAAAGCATGATGTCGGCGTTGCCGTTTATTGTCTGCGCGGCGCTGTTCCGCACCGTTGCCGTCATTATGGGCGAAGGCATGCTTGGTCTATGGCCTGCCGATTCCGAAATCTATCGCCTGTTTTACAGCTGGCTGTATAACGCTGGCTATTACTTTTTGCCCATCTATCTTGGTTGGGCCGCTGCCCGCCAGCTCGGTTGCTCGGAGCAGCTGGGCATGATGCTGGGCGGCGTATTGATTGTGCCCGATCTGCTTAAGCTCGTTGATGCCGCATCGACGACGGGGGCATCGATGACTTTCGTGTATGATCTACTTCCCGCGCCGGTCAACGATTACACGACGACTGTTATTCCGGTTCTCATCTCGGTGCCCGTGCTATGGCAGGTGGAGCGTCTCTTTAAGCGCACTATCCCTCAGGCTGTGGCGTTTTCTTTTGTACCGTTTGCAACCATGCTTGTCATGGTTCCGGTGTCGCTGTGTGTTACGGCGCCGGCAGGCAGCTATCTGGGCATGCTGTTGGGACAGCTTATGTTTATGCTTGGCAATTCCGGTGGCATCGTGTCGCTGCTCACGCTCATGGGGCTTGCCGCGGGCTGGGAGTTTCTTAAGATCGCGGGTGTCAGCAACGTTGTCCTATCGCTCGCCTATGCGCAGTTTATGAGTGTGGGAACGGATTCGTGCATCCTGATCGCCGCGACGATGGCAACGTTCGCCGTTTGGGGTATGCCCTTTGGCGCGTCGCTCCGCGTTGCGGATAAGGACGAGAAGGCGCTCATGCTGGGCTATTCAATCTCGGGGATTCTTGGCGGCGTAAGCGAGCCAGCGCTGTACGGATGCGGCTTTAAATATGGCAGGTGTCTGACGTGCATGGCCGTTGGCGGCGCCGTCGGAGGCCTTGTTGCGGCCGTGGGCCACGTTACGGCCTATACCATCGGCATGACGAATGTCCTCATGGTCATTGGCTTTGCCACGGGCGGCATCTCGAACCTGCTGTGGTGCTGCGTTGCCGGCGGCACTGCATTTACGGCGTCTGCGGCGCTGAGCTACTGCTTTGGCGTGGTGCCGGCGAAGGGGTGGGCGGCAGAAGACGAAGCCGATTCGCCCGAAACAGTGGCGAGCGCTGCTGAAGTAAGCGCATAAACTTGTGCGACAAAGGACGATTCCTTTGTCATGTTCCAAGGCCGTGGCTCGTGTGGGTTGCGGCCTTTTTGTATCTGGAGGACAAAGTGGCTACACTACAATCCGTTTGAGCAATAGATATTAGGTAGTACCGTGGGGACTGATGAGGATGGTCGAGTGGATCGTTCGTCGTGCGCAGGGCGACCGTGCGCGCGTGGGAACGTTGACGGGTGTGGTGTGTATTCTCGCCAATGTGGCGCTATGTGCTGCGAAGGGTGCAATTGGCGTGCTGTCGGGATCGGTTTCGATCGTGGCGGACGCTATGAACAACCTGTCCGACGCCAGCTCGAACATCGTGAGCGTGCTGGGCTTTAAGCTGGCGGGCAAGCCGGCCGACCCTGAGCATCCTTACGGCCATGGCCGCTACGAGTATCTCTCGGGTCTGGTCGTGGCGGCGCTCGTGCTGCTGATTGGCGTTGAGCTTATCAAGTCCTCGGTTGAGCGCATTATCCACCCCGAACCTGTCGAGTTCTCACTTGCTCTGGTGGCAGTCCTTGCGCTTTCGATGGTCGTTAAGCTGTGGATGGCGGCCCTCAACCAAAAGCTCGGCGATCGCATTGAGTCCGAGACACTGCATGCGACCGCTCAGGATTCCAAGAACGATGTCCTTGCCACAGGCGCCGTGTTAGCGTGCGCAATTGTTTCGCAGGTGACGCACATCAATCTTGACGCTTGGGTCGGCCTTGCCGTTGGCGCCTATATTGGCTGGAGCGGCTTTGAACTTATTCAAGATACGGTGAGCCCGCTTTTGGGTCAGTCGCCCGACCCCAAGCTGGTCGAGCATATCCGTGGCAAGATCATGAGCTACCCCGGCGTCTTGGGCGTCCACGACCTGATGGTTCACGATTACGGTCCGGGCAGGAAGTTTGCGAGCGCCCACGCCGAGATGGCAGCCGAGACCAGCCCGCTGGAAAGCCACGACACACTCGACAACATCGAGCAGTCGTTTAAGGACGAAGACGGCATGATCGTCACGCTTCACTACGATCCCATTGTGACCGACGATCCAAAGGTGGCGAGCATGCGCCTGCGCATCAACGCAATGGCTCGCGAGATTGATAGCCGCCTTTCGATTCATGACCTGCGCTGTGTGCCGGGTCCTACGCACACCAACGTGATCTTTGACTGCGTGCGTCCCTCGGATCTGCAGATGAGTGCCGAAGACTTAAAGCACGCGCTGGCACAACGGGTCGAATTGGAATATCCCAAGTCGGTCGCCAAAATCACGATTGATGAAGACTATGTAGGCCATACCCACGAGTAGGGCTGTGCCGGCAAAGCAAGTTATACAGAAGGGGAGAGCATGAAGCGCCTATATCTACTCCGCCACGGCCAGACAGAATTCAACGTTAAAAAGCTGGTCCAGGGCCGCTGCGATTCTCCGTTGACCGACCTGGGCCGCAAGCAAGCGGGAATGGCAGCAGCATGGCTCAAGGACCACGGCGTCGTTCCCGACAAAGTGGTCTCTTCGCCCTTAGGCCGAGCCATGGACACGGCAAGTTTTGTCGCAACCGAACTCCTCGGCCTTGATGCAGAAGTCGAGCCCTGCGAAGGCATCATTGAGCGCAGCTACGGCACCTTCGAAGAAGGCCCCCACGATGCCCTTCCCACCGACGTCTGGGATCCGGGCGAGGACTTGGTCCCCTTTGGCGGAGAAGGAAGCCGCGCGCTGCAAGAACGCATGGTAGGCACCCTCACCAATCTTATGGGCGCCGATGGTATCGAAACCCTCCTAGCAGTAAGCCACGGAAGCGCCAGCCGCCAATTCATCAAGGCTGCAGCTCCAGAGGGCTTCGAGCTCCCAACAAAACTCCCCAACTGCGCCATCATGATCTTCGATTTTGATGAGGCAAAGTCGGGAGAAGAAGGCGACGCGCCCCAATCCAAGTTCATCTTGCAGCAAATCATCGATCCTCAACAAAGTAATTAGCTGAGCGAGCAGAGTTAAGCAGACATCAACGTGTCGTCTCCCGAGCACGGCGGAGGGCCGGAGAAGTATATTAAGGTCATCGCGAGTTCCGCACGCAAAGGAGAGCACTTAATGTGCTCTCCGTCTTGCGCAGGACTGTAGAGCAGGGACCTTAATATATTTCTCCGGCCCTCCGCCGTGCTCGGGAGCCATCCACGCACTTTACCTGCGTAAACAATGTGAGTGAAATATGAATCTCGATGGATACGCCCGCAGCCGTGTATACTAAACAGCTGTGTGTAACCAGGGGAGTATTCTGGCTGGACAAAATGCCTGCTTAATAGGGTTGTCAGGTAGTCTGGGCGAAATACAAGGCTGGGGAGCACGTCGTGTAAGTAGTGGTCCTCTAGGGGCGTACGCTCGGTGGTGTACGCATTGTCCCAAGACCACGCGAGAGTTGGGATCATATCTTGATCAGCATGATTCTCGGCCGCAAGATTGGCATGACCCAGGTTTGGGACGAGAACGATAACGTCGTTCCCGTCACGGTCATCCAGGCTGGCCCCTGCGCTGTCTCGCAGGTTAAAACTCAGGCAACTGACGGCTATGACGCCGTCCAGATTGGTTTCGGCGACATCAAGGCCAAGAACGTGAACAAGCCCATGGCTGGTCACTTCGCCAAGGCCGGCGTCGAGCCTGTCCGCTTCCTTCGTGAGGTCCGCGTCGAGAACGGCGAGGAGCACAAGGTCGGCGAGGTCGTCACCGTCGCTGATTTCGCTGATGTCGAGAAGGTCGACGTCATCGGTACCTCCAAGGGTAAGGGCTTCCAGGGTCGCATCAAGCGCTGGGGTCAGCGCCGCGGTCCTATGACGCATGGTTCTCACTTCCAGCGTCACCCCGGTTCTATCGGTCAGTGCGCCTATCCTGCACGCGTCCTCAAGGGCGTCAAGATGGCCGGTCACATGGGTAACGAGCGCGTTACCGTCAAGAACCTTTCCGTTGTCCGCATCGATGCCGAGCAGAACCTCATCTTGGTCAAGGGCGCTGTCCCGGGTGCCAAGAATGGTCTCGTCGCCATCCGTATGGCCTAAGGGCCCAGCCCATTTAGCCCAGCGTCATACCAAGGAGAACACTTAAATGGCAAAGTTTGAAGTAAAGAACAGCGAGGGCAAGAAGGTCGCCGAGGCCGAGCTCGCCGCTGAGGTGTACGGCATCGAGCCGAACATCCACGTTATGCACCACATCGTCAAGTGCCAGATGGCCTCTTGGCGTCAGGGCACCCAGTCTGCTAAGGGCCGCTCTGAGGTTTCCGGTGGCGGCAAGAAGCCTTGGCGTCAGAAGGGCACCGGCCGTGCCCGCCAGGGTTCCATCCGTGCTGCCCAGTGGCGTCACGGTGGCGTTGTCTTCGCCCCCAAGCCCCGTTCCTACGCTAAGCGTATGAACAACAAGGAGGTCAAGCTGGCTATGCGCTCCGCGCTGTCCGCCAAGCTGGCCGATGGCGAGCTCGTGCTCGTCGACGACTACGGCTTCGAGAAGCCTTCCACCAAGGCTGCCGTCGCCATGCTCAAGGCTCTCGGCCTTGAGGGCAAGCGTCTGACCATCATCGTTCGCGATGAGGACGTCAACGCCTACCTGTCGTTCCGCAACATTCCCAAGACGTTCATCATCACTGCCGACGAGGCCAACACCTACGATCTCGTCAACAACAACGCCGTGCTGATGCCCGCCGACATCGCCGCTCACTTCGGGGAGGTGCTTGCATAAATGACCGCCCACGAGATCATCATCCGTCCGATCGTGTCCGAGCGTTCCTTCTCCGGCATGGAGCAGAACAAGTACACGTTCGAGGTCGCCAAGGATGCTAACAAGTATCAGATCAAGGACGCTGTCGAGGAGATCTTCGGCGTCAAGGTCGTTCGCGTGAACACCCTGACGGTCAAGCCCAAGACCAAGCGCGTGCGCTATGTCGCCGGCAAGACCCGTTCTTGGAAGAAGGCCATCGTCACGCTGGCCGAGGGCGACACCATCGAGGTCTTTGGCAACCAGGCCTAAGACTCGCTGCTGTTGAGTGAGCTCATGCCTCCCAAATAGGGGAGGCGAGAGCTCAAGGTTCCGGGCGTATAAAATGGACACGCCCGGAACCGTGTATACGTCCGGTGTCATCGCACCCGAGGCAGAACCTCGAATCCCTGTCTGCGATGGCTAACGGATTCCTATTGAAAGGGATTGTAATGGCTGTAAAGCACCTTAAGCCGACCTCCGCTGGTAGGCGTTGGCAGACGATCTCCGATTTCTCCGAGATCACCTGCACCAAGCCCGAGAAGTCTCTTCTCGAGCCCCTGCCCAAGAAGGCCGGTCGTAACAACAACGGCCGCATCACCACCCGCCACCAGGGCGGCGGCGTGAAGCGTCGTTACCGTGTGATCGACTTCAAGCGCAACAAGGACGGCGTGCCCGCCAAGGTTGCCACGATCGAGTACGATCCGAACCGTTCCGCTCGCATCGCTCTGCTGCACTACGCTGACGGTGAGAAGCGCTACATCCTGGCCCCCAAGGGCCTCGAGGTCGGTCAGACCATCATGTCCGGTTCTGACGCCGACATCAAGCCGGGCAACGCTCTGCCCCTCGCCGACATCCCCGTCGGTACGCTCATCCACGCCGTCGAGTTCCAGCCGGGCAAGGGCGCTGCTATCGCCCGTTCCGCCGGTAACTCCTGCCAGCTGATGGGTAAGGAGGGCAAGTACGCTATTGTCCGTATGCCTTCCTCCGAGATGCGCCGCATCCTCGTTACCTGCCGCGCCACCGTCGGTGAGGTCGGCAACGCCGATCACGCCAACATCGTCATCGGCAAGGCCGGCCGTAAGCGTCACATGAACGTGCGCCCGACCGTCCGCGGTACCGTCATGAACCCTGTCGACCACCCGCACGGCGGTGGCGAGGGCAAGAACCACACCTCTGGTCGTCCCTCTGTTACCCCCTGGGGTAAGCCGACGAAGGGCCTTCGTACGCGCAAGAAGAAGAAGGTCTCGAACCAGCACATCATTCGTCGCCGTAAGAAGTAATTTCGGATACCGAGTTTTAGGAGAAAGCACTTATGAGCAGAAGTCTCAAAAAGGGCCCGTTCGTGGAGACTCGCCTTCTCTCGCGTATCACCGCGATGAACGAGGCTGGCAAGAAGGATGTCGTGAAGACCTGGTCCCGCGCGTCCACCATCTTCCCCGAGATGGTTGGTCACACCATCGCCGTCCACGACGGCCGCAAGCATGTGCCCGTGTATGTTACCGAGTCCATGGTTGGTCACAAGCTCGGCGAGTTCGCGCCGACTCGTACGTTCCGTGGCCACAAGGCCAAATAGGGGGTTAACCGTAAATGGCAACTAAGTCTATTGAAACTGAGGCCACCGAGGTTCGCGCCGTCGCTAAGTACGTGCGTGTTTCCCCCAGCAAGGCCCGCCTGGTGGTCGATCTGATCCGCCGCAAGCCTGTCGCTCAGGCCTTCGACATCCTTCACTTCTGCGACCGCGCCGTCGCCGTGGATGTCGAGAAGGTTCTCCGTTCCGCCGTTGCGAACGCCGAGAACAACAACGGTCTGCGTGCCGACAACCTGGTTGTCGCCGCTGCCTATGTTGACGAGGGTCCGACGCTTAAGCGCATCCGTCCCCGCGCCAAGGGTTCCGCTTCTCGCATTCTGAAGCGTACTTCCCATATCACCGTCGTCGTTGCTCCTCGAAAGGAGGCGTAAAGCTGTATGGGTCAGAAAGTCTACCCCACCGGCTTCCGTCTTGGCATCACCGAGAACTGGCGCTCCCGCTGGTTCGCAGAGAAGGATTACGCTAAGACCCTCGGTAACGATCTCGAGATCCGCAAGTACCTCGAGAAGCGTCTTTCCCGCGCAGCCGTCTCCCGCGTCGAGATCGAGCGCGCTGGCGACAAGGTGAAGGTCATCATCCTCACCGCTCGCCCCGGCGTTGTCATCGGTAAGAAGGGTGCCGAGATCGATACCCTCCGCACCGAGCTCGAGAAGGTCGCTGGCGTCTCCAAGGGCCAGCTCTCCGTCGACGTTGTCGAGATCAAGCGCCCCGAGCTCGACGCCAACCTCGTTGCTCAGTCTATCGCCGAGCAGCTCGAGGGCCGCGTTGCCTTCCGTCGCGCTATGCGCAAGGCCGTCCAGTCCGCCCGCAAGGCCGGCGCTAAGGGCATCCGTATCCAGTGCTCTGGTCGTCTCGGCGGCGCCGAGATGGGCCGTCGTGAGTGGTACCGTGAGGGTCGCGTGCCTCTGCACACCCTCCGTGCCAAGATCGACTACGGCACGGCTGTCGCCAGCACCACCATGGGCGCTTGCGGCGTGAAGGTCTGGATCTACCTGGGCGAGAAGCTCCCGGGCCAGAATGTTCCCAACCCTGCACTCGAGGGCTCTTCCCGTCCTCGTCGTCGTAACTCCGAGAGGAGGGGTCAGTAGTGCTTGCCCCTAAGCGTATTCTTCACCGCAAGGTGCAGCGTGGCTCCATGAAGGGCCAGGCCAAGGGTAATACCGAGCTGCATTTCGGCGAGTTTGGTATCCAGGCTCTCGAGGCCCATTGGATCACCAACCGTCAGATCGAGGCCGCTCGTATTGCCATGACCCGCTACATGAAGCGTGGCGGTCGTGTCTACATCACGATCTTCCCCGATAAGCCCATCACCAAGAAGCCTGCCGAGACTCGCATGGGTTCTGGTAAGGGTAACCCCGAGGAGTGGGTGGCCGTCGTTAAGCCCGGCCGCATCATGTTCGAGGTCAAGGGCGTGCCCGAGGAGGTCGCTCGCGAGGCTCTGCGTCTTGCTCAGCACAAGCTCCCCATCAAGACCAAGATTGTTGTTGCCAAGAACGCTGAGCAGCGCATCGAGAAGGAAATGGCTGAGGAGGCCGCTCTCGAGGCCAAGTGGGCTGCTGAGGACGCCGCCGCCGCCAAGGAGGAGAACTAATGAAGCCCGCAGAGATTCGTGAGCTCTCGGACGCTCAGCTCGTTGAGAAGCTGAAGGAAATGCGCGCCGAGCTCTTTAACCTTCGTTTCCAGATGGCCACCAGCCAGCTGGACAACACCGCTCGCGTCAACACCGTGAAGAAGGACATCGCTCGCGTCCTCACGGAGCAGCGCGCCCGCGAGATCGCAGCGGAGAAGTCCGCTGTCGCCGAGTAGGACCTAAGGAGAGAACATGACTGATTCGCGTAACTCGCGTAAGGTCCGTACGGGTGTCGTTACCTCCGTCTCCGGTGCCAAGACCATTGTTGTCACCATCACCGAGCGCAAGCGTCACCCCAAGTACGGCAAGATGATGACCAGCTCCAAGAAGCTGCACGCTCACGACGAGGAGTGCACGGCTGGCGTGGGCGACACCGTCCGCGTTATGGAGACCCGTCCTATGTCCAAGATGAAGCGTTGGCGCCTCATCGAGGTCGTCGAGCGCGCTAAATAAGCAGTCGCTCTTACGACTTGTACGTTTCCGAAGATGTGCGTATGCCTGGCTTGCATACCACGGGCCGTATAAAGGCTGCGCACCTCTCTTCGGTTCTTAGTTCGGAGGAACATCTACCATGATTCAGATGCAAACCATGCTGAACGTCGCCGACAACTCCGGCGCTCGCAAGATTCGCTGCATCAAGGTGCTTGGCGGTTCCAAGCGTCGTTATGCAGGCATCGGCGATGTGTTCATCGGTGCTGTCCAGGAGGCTACCCCTGGCGCCAACGTCAAGAAGAAGGACGTTGTCCGTTGCGTCGTCGTTCGCACCGTTAAGGAGATCCGCCGCAAGGATGGCTCCTACATTCGCTTTGATGAGAACGCCTGCGTTGTCATCAACAACGATGGTTCGCCCGTCGGCACCCGTATCTTCGGGCCCGTCGCTCGCGAGCTTCGTGACAAGAAGTACATGAAGATCGTCTCGCTCGCTCCCGAGACCCTGTAGTTAGGGGAGATATATGTATATCAAGAAGGGCGATAAGGTCCAGGTTCTCTCTGGTAAGGATCGCGGCAAGCAGGGCGTTGTCCTGCGTGCTCTCCCCGCCGAGAACAAGGTCGTTGTCGAGGGCGTTTCGGTCGTCAAGAAGGCCGTCAAGCCCAACGCTGCCAACCAGCAGGGCGGCATCGTTTCGCAGGAGGCTCCCATCGACGCCTCCAACGTCAATCTCGTCTGCCCCGAGTGCGGTAAGGTTACCCGCGTCGGTCACGAGAAGGACGGCAAGAACAAGCTGCGCGTCTGCAAGAAGTGCGGCCACAAGTTCTAAGCTGCCCGCAACATCAAGTTGCTAGCAAAGGCCCGGATGCCACGGCACCCGGGCCTTTTTCTATCCCCACTCATTGCACTCATTGGGGACAGACTTAAATGAGTGCCCTTAATGGGCAAGCATAGATGAGCGGGTGCGCTGTACAAATTGCTTGTGTGCGCGTTTATGCGCGTTAGATTGCGTCTAATTGTGCACTCATGCGTATATATGCGCCGTTTACGGGACAATAATGACCGTTTAACGGTGAGATACGCAAAAACGCGCATAGACGCGCGTGTTTGTGCGAATATAGAGCTGTCAGAAAGCAAGGCGTTCTATGACACAGGAGGCACATAATGGCAGATTTCAAGCAGTCTCCGCTCGACGCGGCGGCAGCCGCCAAAGCAGCGTTCGCTTCGGTCCAGGACAAGCCGTTCCCCGACGATATCTTTACGGCTCCCGAGCTCCGTTGGGCTGTGATCGGGTGCGGCGTTATCGCCAACCAGATGGCTCAGTCCCTTGCTCTTGCCGGTCGCAAGCTTGCGGGCGTCGCCAACCGTACGCTGTCCAAGGCTCAGCCTTTTGCCGAGCAGTATGGCGTCGAGAAGGTCTACGACACGGTTGAGGACCTCTACGCCGATCCTGACATCGACGCCGTCTACATCACTACCCCGCACAACACTCATATCACCTATCTGCGCGCTGCGCTGGCAGCTGGTAAGCACGTGCTCTGCGAGAAGGCCATTACCCTCAATTCCGCTGAACTCGATGAGGCCCGTGCCATTGCCGCCGAGCACAACGTGGTCCTTATGGACGCCACCACGGTGCTCCACATGCCTTTGTATCAGGAGCTGCGTCGTCGCATGGATGTCGGTGAGTTCGGCCGCATGAATCTCGCTCAGCTCAACTTTGGCAGCTACAAGGAGTACGGCGATCTGACCAATCGCTTCTACAACCGCAACCTTGCTGGCGGTGCCATGCTCGATATTGGCGTGTATGCCCTGTCCGTCATGCGTCTCTTTATGGCCAGCCAGCCCGCCGAGGTCGTGTCTCTAGGCAACACCTGCGAGACTGGCGTCGATGTTGCGGGCGGCATCGTCTGCCGTAATGCCGAACAGCAGCTGGGCGTGGTGAGCCTTACGCTCCACTCCAAGCAGCCCAAGCGCTCGATCATTAGCTTCGACAAGTGTTATATCGAGGTCAACGAGTATCCGCGTGCCGATCACGCGACCATCGTGTGGACTGCCGACGGCCACCGCGAGGAGGTCCACGCTGGCACCGAGGCCTACGCACTGTGCTACGAGATGGCCGATCTTGAGAAGGCCGTTGCCGGCGACGACTCCAAGCGCGAGCTGCTGGATTATGCTTCTGATGTTATGGAGCTTATGACCAAGCTTCGCGCCGACTGGGGAGTCGTGTACCCCGAGGAGGAGTAAGCGATGCTTGCGGAAGATAGACTCAACGCGATTGTATCGATGGTGCAGCAGGCCGGCTCGGTTACCGTTCCGGAGCTTGCTGAGGCCCTGGGCGTGACGGCGTCTACCATTCGGCGCGATCTGCAGACGCTCGACCGAGCGCATCGCATCGCCAAGGTCCACGGTGGGGCGACGAGTCTTGAGCGCGCGCACGTGACGCGCGACCTAACGCTTAATGAGCGCAGCGACCTCCATAACGATGACAAGGAGCGTATCTGCGCCCGTGCGGCGGCGCTTGTGGAGCCTGAGAGCTTTGTATACATCGACTCGGGCTCGACGACGCTCAGGCTCATCGAGCATCTTCCCCACCTTGAAGATGTCACCTACGTGACCGATTCCGTGCTCCATGCTCAGCGCCTTGCTTTGCGGGGTATGCGTACCGTGGTGCTGGGCGGCGAGCTCAAACCCGAGACCGAGGCGCTCGTTGGCCCCGATGCCTTGGCAACCTTAGATCGCTACAACTTCAACTGTGGCTTTTGGGGCTCTAACGGCATTGCCGCCGAGCAGGGCTTCACGGCGCCCGATATCGAGGAGGCCCAAGTAAAGCGCATCTCGATGCGTCATACGGCCAAACGCTTCGTAATCTCGGACGCCAGCAAATTTGGCATGGTGGCGCCCGTCAAGTTCGCGGACTTTCGCGATGCAACGATCATCACCGCGGGCGAGGTGCCCGCCAAGTACCGGGCAATGGACAACGTCGTCACGGTCTAGCGGCGGGGCAAGGCCAAAACCACCACAAAGGTGCTTGTCCCCATTGTGGTGGTTAGTAACGAAAACCGAGTAGTTTTCTCAATAGAAAAGCGGCAACGTCCATCACGGGCGTCGCCGCTTTCGTTGTCTGCCGGTTTGTCTAAGTCTGTAACAACTGGACCGTTAAAAGTGGGCTAGGTGTTACAGATCGAGATACTTACGAACCGCGCCGTCCCTTTGTCTCAATCTGTAACATCTGGGATCGATTTTGCCGAGTTACTGTTACAGATTGAGATTTTCCCTTAAGGGGGATTCGAATGTCTCGATCTGTAACAGATAGACCGGAAAATGGGTTCTAACTGTTACAGATCGAGACGTTTTGGGACCGCGGCTGAGCCATTGCGGCAAAACCACCATAAAGGTGCTTGTCCCCTTTGTGGTGGTTTAGGGCTCCCAGGGGCAGGGAGCTTCGATGTGGATGTGCTCGCCGGTTACGGGATGCGTGAAGGACACGCTGTGGGCGTGGAGCATCAGGCCGCAGGGACGCGGCGTTCCGTACAGGTCATCGCCCACCAGGGGATGGCGCTCGCTGGCCAGATGTACGCGGATCTGGTGCTTGCGGCCGGTGAGCAACTCGACATCGATATACGAGCGCGTGGGCAGGCCACGACGGCTCTTAAGACGTTTGAGCACCTTCACGCGCGTTTGAGACGGCTTGCCGCTGGCGCCGACGCGCATCTTGCGGCTGTCGTGACGGTCGCGGGCGATGGGCTTGTCGATGAGCTTTTCGTTCCAGTCGATCTTGCCCTCGGCGAGCGCCAGGTAGTGCTTTTCGAACGCGTGGTCGATGATCATCTGGTCAAAGGCGGGCTGCGTCTGCTTGTCGAGTGAGAACAGCACCACGCCGGTGGTGTCACGGTCCAAGCGGTTGAGCGGCTGCATGTCGGTCGCGGCAAAGCCGTCGCCCATCGCCAGCAGCAGGTCGCTGGCGTAGTCGGTGAGCGTACGCTCGCCGGTGCCGTCGCCGTGGACGATCATGCCGGCGGGCTTGTCGATGGCCATGAGCCAGGCGTCGCAATAGAGGACTTGAGGTTCTTCGTTCACGTGTAAGCCTTTCGGTTAGCTAATTCCCACAAACATGCAGCCCGAGGTGGCGCCGCGCAGGCGGGCGGCCGGCTTGCGGCCGGCTTGAGCCGCCTCGACAGCGCGACGGACGCGAGCGACGGCACGGCCAATCTCATCGGCCTCGAGCAAGGTTCCGTCGACCATAAGACGGCGCACGTCGGCATCGAGCAGCTGCGGAACTTGCGGCGTGAGGTCGATGGGGTAGGCGTCGTACAAGCGTGAGCGGCCGTGGATGTCGGTACGCACCGGCATGACCTTTCCGTCGATATTCTTGAGCGAGAGCTTGCGGGCACGCAGGCGGCAGTTGGCGCAATCGTGGATGCAGCCGTTGGCAACCTGCAGAATGCAATGCTCGCTTGTCATGACGCGCGGGCGGCCAAAGACGGTGATGCCCAGAGCCGCGGGCGCGGCGGCGCCGAGCGAGACAATCTCGTCGAGCGTGATCTCGGGCGAGAGCCAAAACGCGCCGGCTCCGCGTTCGGCGAGTGCCTCCATGCAGGGCGTGTTGTGCACCGGCAGGCAAGAGCGAATCTCGGCCGTGGCGCCAACCTGGGCGGCCAGGGCAAGCTCAGAGATGTTGCCAATAGCGACCGTGGCGCCAGCAACAACCCATGGGTCAACGCGGACGTGGTCAACGGCGCGGCAGACCTCATCGAGCACGGGTACGATGCCCTGCTCAAACGTATCGGCGGGGGGGAGCTTGGCCGCATCGAGCGCGTCGGTGGTCATGTAGATGCGCGTTGCACCCTCCGCCCGCGCTGCCTCGGCGGCCTCGAGCGAGGTGACGGTGGCGCAGATCTGCGGCTCGTCGCGGTAGTGCTCGGGCGCGGGGCGGGAATCACTGGTTACAATCACCGGCAACTCGAGCGTTTTCGCGCGCTCCTCGTACGGCGCCAGAATGGCCTCCTCCAATGCCTTACAGGCGGCGGCGCGCACCTTGTGCACGGCGGAGAAGCCCATACCGCAGCCGGCGTCGAGCGAAACGTCAAAGCTCGCTGCCTCAAAGGGCGAGGAGCCCATGCGACCCACATGCTCTACCAAATCGGACGCCTCGACCGCGCGGGTCTTGGCGGCCTCGACGGTAAAGCCCGTGGCCGTGGCCGTAAGCGATGGGGCGTCGCAGCAGGTGAGCGTCACGGTAAACGGTTCGCCCAGATGCGCCACAACGGTTACATCAACGGCGCGGCGGCGAAGCACGTCGCGCTTGAGCGCGGCGCCGGCGGCGTCGATGGCGCGCTGGCTGCGGATGACGCGCACGCGGCAGCCCTCGGGCATGCTGCGGGGCACGCGGCACTCGATGATGTCACCGACGGCGGCATCATCGGCAGCGATAGTGGTTAGGAACTGATCGAACTCATCATCGTGGCGAAGCTCCAGCAGGTCGCCCTTTTCCACGGGCTCAAACAGCTCAATGCGGGCGATGGCGGCGCGGCGACGGCGGTCGTCGGGCTTGAGGCCGCGCACATCTCGGTTGGCCGGGCGGCTGCCCAGCACCGTGCCCACGATCTGGCCGCGGTTGTTGGAACGCTCATAGCTCATCATCTCGTCGCCCGAGGTGCCGTCCTGATAGGCGTGCGTAAAGTCGCGGTTAAAGCAGCGCTTGAGCTGGCGCTGGCGGGCGCCTTTCTCGTCCTTGGCAACGGTGGTTCCGGCCAGCATGTCATCAATCTGATGACGATACACGTCGACGATGGAATACACGTAATCGGGAGCCTTCATGCGGCCCTCGAGCTTGAGCGATGCGGCGCCGGCGTCATACAGACGGCGAACAAGCTGCGAAGTGTTGGTGTCGCGCGGGCACAGCGCGCGCTCGCGACCGGCGGGGGAGAGCGTGCGGCCGTTCTCGTCGATCAGCTCGTAGGGCAGGCGGCAGGGCTGGGCGCACATGCCGCGGTTGGCCGAGCGGCCCGCCATGGCAAAGCTCGACAGCAGGCACAGACCCGAGTAGCAAAAGCAGATGGCGCCATGGCTAAAGACCTCAAGGTCCACATCGGGCGCGGCATCGTGAATGGCGGCAATCTCGTCGATGGAAAGCTCGCGCGAGAGGGTCACGCGGTCGGCGCCCTGCTCGCGGCACCAAAGGGTTCCGCGGTCGTCGTGGATGTTCGCCTGGGTCGAGATATGCGTCTCGATGCCGGGCATGGTGCGCTTGACCTCAAAGAACAGGCCCCAGTCCTGGATGATGAAGGCGTCGGCGCCCAGCGTGGAGCAGCGATGGATGAGCTGCAGCGCATCGCTCATCTCGGACTGCTTGATGACGATGTTGACCGTGACGTAGACGCGCGAGCCGGCTAGATGCGCGGCGCGGCAGGCCTGCTCAAAGGCCTCGTCGGTAAAGTTGGTGGCCTTGCGGCGTGCGTTGAAGCTGCCCATGCCGCAGTAGATGGCGTCTGCCCCGGCGGCGAGTGCGGCGGCAAAGGGCTCGGGCCCTCCGGCGGGCGCCAAAAGCTCGGGTCTGCGGTTGGTGGTTCGACTGGCGGTTGCGGTCATATCCTGCCTTTCAAAATGCTCAGATACTCAAAAGTATAGTGATGCCGTCGCGGCAGGCGATGCCCGTGCTCTAAGCGGGATAAAGTCTTCAGCAGCTTGGACTGGCTGCTCCACATGAGAACCGTTCAGCGGTCCGGGGAAACCGTTGGGCGATAAAATATTCTCGCAACGTGATAATAATCTTGCATCGCGCGGAAACCTTGAGTACTATCCCAATCAAGCGCGGTGTTCAGACCGAACTGTGCCTCCCGGTGTGAACGCCGCGCTCCCGTTCCCTTTTACTTGTAAGGAGAAAAACATGAGCAAGACCGTCGTGTCTTCCGATAACGCACCCGCAGCCATCGGCCCGTATTCCCCTGGTATCCAGGCCGGCAACATGGTGTTCCTGTCCGGCCAGCTGGGCATCGACCCCGCAACCGGTAAGATGCCCGAGGGCGTCGAGGCTCAGGCCAAGCAGTCCCTTGCTAACGTCGAGGCCCTGCTGACCGCTGCCGGCGCCACCTTTGCCGATGTCGTCAAGACCACAGTCTACCTGGCTGACATTGCCGACTTCGCTGCCGTAAACGAGATCTACGCCTCCAAGTTCGAAGCCCCGTTCCCCGCGCGCAGCGCTTTCCAGGTTGCCGCCCTTCCGGCTGGCGGTCTGGTCGAGATCGAGGTTGTCGCCGCTCTCTAAGGTGTTGGTAACAACTAAACATGACATGCAAAAAGACCCTGCAGCGCGTGCGAGCTGCAGGGTCTTTTGTCAAGCGATGCGACAAAAATGATCCGTTTCCCTTCGTCCCCAAGGGATCACGTTTAGCCCTCCTTGCGAACTTTTTGCAGGTAGCGGTAGACGCTGGGCTCCGAAATGCGCAGCGCGGTGGCGGCGCAGGCCACAGCGCCCTTGAGCATGAACACCCCGTTGCCGTTGAGGTGGCGAATGACGTCCACGCGGTCGCTCTGACCAAGCGACGCTACATCCAGCCCGCGCGCGCTCAGCAACTCGGCAATGCTGCGGTCGATGAGCTCCTGCGTGGACTCCGAAAGGCTTTCGACCTCGATAGGGGCGGGCTCCGTGCGCGTCGGCGCCGCGTCGAAGCATGCCATGAGTTGTTGCGCCATGGTGTTGATGGAGCGCACGGTCGAGAGGTCGGTGTTGACGCAGAGCATACCGACGATCTCGTTATCCTCGCGGATAAAGTACGTCGCCGACTCCAGCGTTTTGCCGCCGGCACCGCGGCCCTCGTAGCCCGTAATAAACGGCAGGCCGCGATACTTGGGGTCGTGCATGATCTTGAGCGCCAGATCGGTGGCAGGACCGCCGATCTTACGGCCGCTCACGATGCCGTTGCGAATATCGACGATGGCGTGGTCGGGATCCGAGAAATCGTGCAGCACGATTTCGCTGTTCTTACCGAGTATCTGCTCCAGGAAATCGACCATCGGCAAAAAGCGGCGTACGGTCTCGTTCACGGGCAACTCCTTTGGGTGAAATCGGAAATGTTCATAACAATTTTTTCTCATGGTAACACGCTGCTCATCATCTCGTATATCCGCAGGTACATGACGTAATGCAGATGAACGGTATGATTTTGGCGGTAAACGGTTGACCAAAAGAAAAGTTAGATGTTATTTTGACCAGACACTTTCCTGACCTGCGGAAATGCATTATCTCAGCTGAAGAATAGTCTGATAACAAAAAATTATTATTGAGAATGAGAATCATCTTTAATACGATATGCAACGAAGGCACAACCTCAACCCCGCACTGCGTCACAATAGAGCGTTAGATGCGAAAACAACTATTTCGAGGATTGGTGGTCAAATGACCCAGGAGACGGTTAAGAACGGCACTGAAGCCCTGTTCACTCGTGAAGGCATGCCTCCCGTTAAAGAAATGATCCCGTGTGCCCTTCAGCACGTACTGGCTTCGTTTGCCGGTATCATCACCCCGGCTGTCATCATGGCCGGCGTCTACGGCTTTAATAGCCAGCAGAGTACCGACATCATCCAGGTCGCGCTCATTCTTTCGGCGATCGATACGGCCCTTCAGGCCTTCGCTCCCTTCCGTCGCATCGGCGGCGGCCTGCCCATCGTCATGGGCGTTTCGTTCGCGTTCCTGCCGGCTCTGCAGGCCATGGGTGCCTCGGGCTTTAGCTTTGGTGCGCTGCTGGGCGGCGAGATCGTCGGCGGCGCCGTCGCGGTCCTCTTTGGTCTGGCCTACAGCAAGATCAAGTGGCTGTTCCCGCCCGTCGTGACCGGTACGGTCATCTTCTCCATCGGCGTTTCGCTGTATCCCACGGCCGTCAAGTATATGGCCGGCGGTATGGGTACGCCGCTGTGGGGCACTCCGCAGGCCTGGTGCGTCGCTCTTATCACCTTCGCCGTGGTCTTTGCGCTCGCCAACTTTGGCAAGGGCACGCTCAAGCTGGGATCCGTGTTCTTTGGCATGATCGTTGGCATGATCGTTTCGATCCCCTTTGGCATGATCGACTTCTCCAGCGTCGCCACCGCTCAGGTCTTCGCCCTTCCCAAGCTCATGCCCTACGCGCTCGAGTTTGATCCCGAAGTCTGCATTACCCTCGCTGTTGTGTTCCCCATGGTTGCCATCCAGGTAATCGGTGACGTCTCCGCCGCCTGCCTGGGCTCCATCGACCGTATGCCCACCGAGCGCGAGCTCTCCGGCGCTATCGTGTCCCAGGGCCTCACCTCTATGGTCGGCGGCCTGCTGGGCGGTCTTCCCACCAGCGCCCTTGGCCAGAACGTGGGCATCATCTGCTCCAACAAGGTCGTCAACAAGTGGGTCTTTGTGATCATCGCGGCCGTCTTTGCCATCGCCGGTCTGTTCCCGCAGCTCTCTGCCGTCCTTTCCGCTATCCCGCAGCCCGTCATCGGCGGCGCGACCGTCGGCGTCTTTGGCACCATCACCATGAACGGCGTGCGCATGTTCACCCGCGAGGGCCTCACGCAGCGCACTACCACCATCGTCGGCACCTCCGTCGTCTTTGGCCTGGGTATCTGGATGGCCAGCGGTTGCCTTGCCGGCGAGGGTATGCCCGCCTGGGTGTCCACCGTCATCGGCTCCAATGCCGTAACCCCCACCGCCATCATGGCCATCGTCCTTAACCTGATTCTTCCGCAGACGCCGGTCGTGGCTCAGCACATCGATGCTGCCAAGGACGCTGCCGTGGATCTGGTCTTGCCCGAGAGCAAGAAGTAACCAATTCGGTGCTATTCGTCGGCGGACGCATCGCCTCGTCCGCCGACGTCATGCGGCGTCAAGCCGCACTTCAAAGGGTTTGTCCCTTTGGTGAAGCGTTGACGGGAGAGGGCCCGTTTCCGGTGTAGGCCGGCGCTTCGCACTCCGCCATGTCAGAGGTGTCAAACCCCGCCTCTGATGTTGAAGGGAGCATCCATGCTTCTGGTCGCTAACGGTTCCGTCTTTACCCGCAACGCTCAGACCCCGTTCATTCCAAACGGTGCGGTCGCCATTGACGGAGATACGATCGTCGAAGTGGGCCCCGAGTGCGAGCTCAAGGTCAAGTACCCGGATGCCGAGTACGTCGACGCCCAGGGCAACCTCATCATGCCCGGACTCATCAATTGCCACACCCACATCTACTCGGGTCTGGCTCGCGGCCTTGCCATTAAGGGCTGCAACCCCACCAACTTCCTGGAGAATCTTGAGCAGCAGTGGTGGAAGATCGATGACAACCTGACGCTCGACGGCACCAAGGCCAGCGCCTATGCCACGATTCTTGACTCCATCCGCGATGGCGTCACAACGATCTTCGATCACCACGCGAGCTTCTGCGAGATCCCAGGCAGCCTCTTTACCATTAAGGATGCCGCGCAGGAGCTGGGCATGCGTTCGTGCCTGTGCTACGAGGTCTCCGACCGCCGCGGTCAGGAAAAATGCGACCAGGCCATTGCCGAGAACGCCGAGTTTGCCCAGTGGGCCGCCAAGGAGCGTCGCGATAACGACAACCACATGATCGCCGCCATGTTTGGCGGTCACGCCACCTTTACGCTGTCGGACGAGACCATGGATAAGATGGCCGAGGCCAACAACGGCCTGACCGGCTTCCACATCCATGTGTGCGAGGGCATGAATGACGTGTGGGACTCCCGCCTCAACCGCGGTGGCATCAGCCCCGTCGAGCGCCTGCTGCAGCACAATCTGCTGGGTCCCGACACCATGCTCGGCCACTGCATCCACGTGACGCCTGCCGAGATGGATATCGTCAAGGAGTCCGGTACCTGGCTCGTCAACAACCCCGAATCCAATATGGGCAACGCCGTGGGCTGCGCCCCCGTGCTCGAGTTCTTCCGCCGCGGTATCCCCGTGTGCATGGGCACCGACGCCTACACCCACGATATGCTCGAGAGCCTTAAGGTCTTCCTGATCATTCAGCGCCACAACGCCGCCATGCCCAACGTGGGCTGGTGCGAGGCCATGACCATGCTGTTCGAGAACAACGCCAAGATGGCGAGCAAGTACTTCGATCGCAAGCTCGGCGTGCTCGAGGCCGGCGCTGCCGCCGATGTCATCGTCATGGACTACAAGCCCTTTACGCCGCTGAGCGAGGAGAACATCGACGGCCACATGCTCTTTGGCATGATGGGCAAAAACTGCCGCACCACCATCATCAACGGCCGCGTCCTGTACAAGGACCGCGAGTTCGTTGGCATTGATGAGGACAAGATCAACGCGTGGACCATGGCCGAGTCCAAGAAGCTCTGGAGCACGCTCAACGATCGCGCCTACTAATTACAAGTAGATTCACGCGCGCCGGATGTTTCGCCGCATCCGACGCGCGCATAGGCGACCTCCGCGGGGTCGCCGGCGCTGTGCTAGCGCTACACCGTATTTGCGCCCGCCGCGCGGTCTCGCCGGGCGTTACAGAGAGGAGCTCACTATGAGCGACATCATGAGGCCGATCCCGTTTTCGCAGCTGATGAACTGGATCATCGAGGAGCACAAGACCCAGGACGCCATCTTTGGCGTGCGTAAGATGGTCACGACCAACCAGGAGGGTGCGCTTCCCATTTTTGACGAGCGCATCGAGACTCCGTTTGGCCCGGCTGCCGGTCCCAATACGCAGCTGGCCCAGAACATCGTGGCCTCTTATGTGGCCGGTTCTCGCTTCTTTGAGCTCAAGACCGTCCAGGTTATGGACGGCGAGGAGCTCTCCAAGTGCGTCAACAAGCCCTGCATCGTGGCTCAGGACGAGTGCTACAACTGCGAATGGTCGACCGAGCTCGAGGTTCCGCAGGCCTTTGCCGAGTACGTGAAGGCGTGGTTTGCCTGCCACCTGATCGCTCGCGAGTACGGTCTGGGCAGCCCGGACGGCTTTGTCTTCAACATGTCGGTGGGCTATGACCTGGAGGGCATTAAGAGCCCCAAGGTCGACGCCTACATCGAGGGCATGAAGGATGCCAGCGGCTCCGACGTCTGGAACGAGTGCCGTGCCTGGGCACTCGCCAACCTGGACAAGTTTGAGCATGTCGACGCCGCGTTTGTCGAGTCCATTCCGGCGCGCGTGTCCAACTCCATCACCGAGTCCACGCTGCATGGCTGCCCGCCCGCCGAGATCGAGCGCATCGCGACCTACCTCATCACCGAGAAGGGCCTCAACACCTACATCAAGTGCAACCCCACGCTGCTGGGCTATGAGTTTGCCCGCCAGCGTCTGAACGAGCTGGGCTTTGACTACATCGTCTTTGATGATACGCACTTCCGCGAGGACCTGCAGTGGGCCGACGCCGTGCCCATGTTCGAGCGCCTGATTGCCCTGTGCGCCGAGCGCGGCCTGGAGTTTGGCGTCAAGCTGACCAACACGTTCCCCGTCGACGTGACGAGGAACGAGCTGCCTTCCACCGAGATGTACATGTCCGGCCGTTCGCTGTTCTCACTGACCATCGAGGCCGCCCGCCGCATTACCGAGCAGTTTGACGGCAAGCTGCGCATCAGCTACTCCGGTGGTGCCACGGTCTACAACATCCGCGCCCTGTATGATGCCGGTATTTGGCCCGTTACCCTGGCGACCGACGTGCTCAAGCCCGGTGGCTACGAGCGCTTTAGCCAGATGGCCGGCGAGTTTACCGATCTGGACGGCAAGCCGTTCGCGGGCGTCTCTCTCGAGGCCGTGACCGCGATCCAGACCGACTCGCTTACCAACCCGCTCTACAAGAAGCCGCTGCGTCCGCTACCCGACCGCAAGGTCGCCGGCAAGAGCCCGCTTTCCGACTGCTTTACCACGCCGTGCCGCACGAGCTGCCCCATCCAGCAGGATATTCCCGCCTACCTGGCGGCTGTTGACGAGGGCCGCTACGAGGACGCGCTCAACATCATCATCGAGCGCAACGCCCTGCCGTTCATTACCGGTACCATCTGCCCGCATCCCTGCGGCCGTGCCTGCGAGCGTGCATTCTACGAGCCCGAGGGCGCCCAGATTCGCGCCAGCAAGCTCAAGGCCGCCCGCGAGGCCATGACCGCCGTGCTGCCCAAGCTGCGCGCCCAGGCCATTGCCAACGACGCCGAGCGCAACGTTGCCGTTATCGGCGGCGGCCCGGCCGGCCTGGCGACGGCGTTCTTCCTGACGCGCGCCGGCGTGCCCGTCACTATCTTCGAGGCCCGCGACTCTCTCGGCGGCGTGGTCCGTCACGTGATCCCCGAGTTCCGTATCGCGAGCGACGATATCTCCCACGATGCCGAGCTCTGTCTGGCCTTTGGCGCCAAGGTGCAGCTCAACGCCCGCGTGGAGTCCATTGACGAGCTCAAGGCTCAGGGCTTTACCGACGTGGTCGTGGCCACCGGTGCCTGGATGCCCGGCTCTGCAGGCTTGGGCGAGGGTGCCGAGCTCGACGTGCTGGAGTTCCTCGAGGCCGCCAAGAAGGGCGAGAAGCTCGAGCTGGGCGAGGACGTCGTGGTCATCGGCGCCGGCAACACCGCCATGGACGCGGCCCGCGTGGCCAAGCGCCTGGCAGGCGTGAAGAACGTGCGCCTGGTGTATCGCCGCACCAAGAAGCAGATGCCCGCCGATGAGGAAGAGCTCGATCTTGCTCTTGCCGACGGCGTTGAGTTCTGCGAGCTGCTGGCGCCCAAGGCACTCAACGGCGCCGTGCTGACCTGCGACGTTATGGAGCTTGGCGAGCCGGATGCAAGCGGTCGTCGCAGCCCCGTCGCCACGGGCGAGACCGTCGAGCTGCCCGCCACCACGGTGATCTGTGCCGTGGGCGAGGGCATCGACGCTAGCCTGTACGACGCCGCGGGCGTCGAGCACGACCGTCGCGGCCGCCTTGCCGCCACCTCCACCGGCGTCGAGGGCGTCTGGGCTGCAGGCGATTGCCGTCGCGGTCCGGCCACCGTGGTCGAGGCTATTGCCGACGCCGCCGAGGTCGCCCGTGCCATCGCCGGCGTGGACTTTAACAAGTACGCCGACTGCAACGAGCAGGCCGGCCGCGAGGACGCCTGCTACGAGCGCAAGGGGTCGCTGTGCCGCGACAAACGCAATTGCACCAAGACCCGCTGCCTGGGCTGCGGCTCGGTGTGCGAGGTCTGCTGCGACGTGTGCCCCAACCGCGCCAACGTGGCAATTAAGGTGCCGGGCCTGGCCAAGCATCAGGTCGTCCATGTCGACGGCATGTGCAACGAGTGCGGCAACTGCGCCGTGTTCTGCCCCTACCAGGAGGGTCGTCCCTACAAGGACAAGCTCACCCTGTTCTGGAGCGATCAGGACATGGAGAACTCCGAGAACGAGGGCTTCCTGGCCGTGGACGAGGACCACTTTAAGGTTCGCGTCGCCGGCACGGTTCGCACCGTCTCGGTCGATGCCGTCAACACCGGTCTGCCCGAGGCCGTCCGCCTGACCATCAAGGCCGTGCGCGACAGCTATCCGTATCTCCTTAAGAAATAGGCGAGTCTCTTATGGCCAAATCCATTCAACATAACGTGGCCTACGTTGCCTGCGGAAGCGGCTGTGCCTCCGCAGGCGGCGACGCCCGCTGCAGCGAAGGCTGCATTGGCTGTGGCGCCTGCGTCACGGCCTGCCCCCACGGCGCCATTGCGCTGGTCGATAGCATCGCCCGCGTTGATCGCTCGAAGTGCACGGGTTGTGGCCTGTGCGGCATGGCGTGCCCGCAGCGCGTGATTGCCTTCGTTCCCGGCTACCAGAACATTCTGGTGCGCTGCAACAACACCGATAAGGGCGCCATTGCGCGCAAGATCTGCGACACGAGCTGCATCGGTTGCGGTATGTGCGCCAAAAAGTGCCCTGCCGGCGCTATCCGCATCGAGGACAACTGCGCCCATATCGACGGCGCGGACTGCCTGTCGTGCGGCATGTGCGCCGTCGTCTGCCCGCATGGCGCCATCCACGACCGCACCGGCATCGCCGCCGGCGTGTAGAAGGGAATCACCATGGCACAGGAATTCACTTTTACCGTTAACGGCGTCGAGCGCACGACGACTCAGAACAAGCCGCTGCTCCGCTACTTGCGCGACGACCTGCACATCCATTCCGCTAAGGACGGCTGCTCCGAAGGTGCTTGTGGCACCTGCACCATCCATGTGGACGGCGCGGCCGTCAAGGCGTGCGTGCTAACCACCGCTCTTGCCGCCGGCCGCAACATCGTGACCGTCGAGGGCCTGCCCCAGGACGTGCGCGAGGCCTTTGTTTACGCCTTTGGCGCCGTGGGTGCCGTGCAGTGCGGTTTTTGCATCCCCGGCATGGTCATGGCGGGTGCGGCGCTCATCGCCGAGGACCCCGAGCCCACCGAGGAGCAGATCAAGTACGCCATCCGCGGCAACGTCTGCCGCTGCACCGGCTACAAGAAGATTATCGAGGGCATCTCGCTGGCCGCTGCGGTGCTCCGCGGCGAAAAGCAGATCGACGAGGATCTGGAGCGCGGCGACGACTACGGCGTGGGCAAGCGCGCCTTCCGTATCGACGTGCGCAAGAAGGTGCTCGGCGAGGGCAGGTATCCCGACGACATCGACGAGCTCGATCAGCCGGGTCTGACCTACGCCAGCGCCGTGCGCTCCAAGTATCCGCGCGCCCGTGTGCTCTCCATCGATACCTCCAAGGCCGAGGCCCTGCCCGGTGTGGTGGGCATCCTGCGCGCTGAGGACGTGCCGGTCAACCAGGTCGGCCACCTTATCCAGGATTGGGACGTCATGATCGCGGCGGGCGATATCACCCGCTGCGTGGGCGATGCCATCGTGCTGGTGGTTGCCGAGGACGAGGCGACGCTCGAGAAGGCCAAGAAGCTCGTAAAGATTGATTACGAGCCGCTGGAGCCCGTGCGCAACATTGTCGAGGCCAGGGCTGCCGACGCCCCGCGCCTGCACGACAGCTTCTTTGCCTTCGGCAACACGGTTGAGCTCAAGGACAACGTGTGCCAGAGCCGCCATGTGACGCGCGGTGACGCCGCCAAGGCGCTGGCAGAGAGCGCGTTTACCGTGACGCAGCGCTTTACCACGCCCTTTACCGAGCATGCCTTCTTGGAGCCCGAGTGCGCCGTCGCCTTCCCGTACAAGAACGGCGTCAAGGTGCAGTCGACCGACCAGGGTGCCTACGATACGCGCAAAGAGTGCGCCCACATGTTTGGCTGGGATAGCGAACCCGAGCGTGTGGTCGTCGAGACCATGCTCGTGGGTGGCGGCTTTGGCGGCAAGGAGGACGTTTCGGTCCAGCACCTGGCCGCGCTCGCCGCATATAAGCTCCAGCGTCCTGTGAAGTGCAAGCTCACGCGTGCCGAGTCGCTCGCGTTCCATCCCAAGCGTCATGCCATGGACGGCACCTTTACACTGGGCTGCGATGCCGAAGGCAACTTTACCGGTCTGGACTGCGAGATCAACTTTGACACCGGCGCCTACGCGTCGCTGTGCGGCCCGGTGCTCGAGCGCGCCTGCACGCATGCCGTCGGCCCCTACAAGTACCAGAACACCGACATCCGCGGCTTCGGCTACTACACTAACAACCCGCCTGCCGGCGCGTACCGTGGCTTTGGCGTTTGCCAGTCCGAGTTTGCACTCGAGAGCCTGATCGACCTGCTGGCCGAGAAGGTCGGTTTGGATCCGTGGGAGATTCGCTACCGCAACGCCATCGAGCCGGGCGAGGTTCTGCCCAACGGCCAGATTGCCGACTGCTCCACGGCGCTTAAGGAGACGCTGCTCGAGGTCAAGGATGCCTACTACGCGCATCCCGGCCACGCCGGCATTGCCTGCGCCATGAAGAATGCCGGCGTGGGCGTGGGCCTGCCCGATGCCGGCCGCTGCAAGATTCGCGTCGAGAACGGCGTGGCTGTGGTCTATGCCGCCACGTCCGACATCGGCCAGGGCTGCAACACCGTCTTTTTGCAGGACGTTGCCGAGGCCTGCGGTCTGCCGCTGGGCTGCATCGCCAATGGCGAGTGCTCCACCGAGAACGCTCCCGACTCCGGCACCACGTCTGGCTCGCGTCAGACGGTCGTGACCGGCGAGGCCGTGCGCGGCGCCGCCTTCCTGCTGCGCGATGCCATGGTTGGCATCGAGGCCGGTAAGCCCGCACCCGATACTCCCGTGAGCGCGCATGGCGACGGCGTCAAGATCGAGTACGACGACGGTCGCGCCTATCAGTTGCGCACGCAGGAGCTCGTCGCCGGTCAGGGTATGCATCCTCAGGATCCTGCGACCGCCATCAAGGCGCTCGAGGGATGCGAGTTTGGCTACGTGTACCTGGAGCCGACCGACAAACTGGGCGCGGATGTTCCCAACCCCAAGAGCCACATCTGCTACGGCTTTGCCACGCATGTGGTCATTCTGGATGATGACGGCCGCGTGAGCGAGGTCTATGCCGCGCACGATTCCGGCAAGGTGGTCAATCCCATCTCCATCCAGGGTCAGATTGAAGGCGGCGTGCTCATGGGTATGGGCTATGCGCTTACCGAGGACTGGCCGCTCAAGGACTGCGTACCCCAGGCAAGGTACGGCACGCTCGGGCTGTTCCGTGCGCCCGAGATTCCGGATATCCACGCCATCTACGTGGAGAAGGACGAGCTGCTGCCCGTGGCATACGGCGGCAAGGGCATTGGAGAGATCGCAACGATCCCCACGGCGCCCGCCGTGCAGAACGCCTACCGCGCATTCGACGGCAAGCTGCGTCCGGATCTGCCCATGGTGGATACGCCGTACAGCCGCGCTCGTCACCGCGGGTAGAGTAGAGCGCGGACGGCCATTACTGACGGGCTGTCCATGCTCAGCATCAACTGCATACGCTGCGCCTTTGGCCCCGGCTCCATCGCGAGCCGGGGCCTTTTGTTTGGAGCGGAAACTGCGTCCCGGAATTGGCGCTCAGAATGGGATGCGCTGCAGAGCCTCAAATGGAACATGCGTTCCAGGACCCGCAACGGCGCCGCCGCGCAATTTTGTGTCCGCACGGGCAGCTACACTTGCTGTGATATGACCGTTCGAGAAACGAGCGGCAAGCAACGGAGAGAGGCCCTAACCGTGTCAGCTGAAAAGATGCCGGGTGTCTCGGCTATCGATACGACGAACTTTGCGCGCCAGATCGTGCTGGACTTTGAGTTTGCGCCGGTGCCAAAGCAGCGTCAGCGCCGTGGACTGTGCAATGAGATTATCGAGGCCGGCGCCGTCAAGCTCGATTACCACGGCAACGTTATGGGCGAGTTCTCGCAGTTTGTACAGACGGAATTTACCGAAGGCGTTGCGTTCCCCGTCCGCGAGCTCACAGGGATATCGGCCGTGGGCACCGCGATGGCCGATCCGCTCTACATGGTGATCAAAAGGCTCAGCGATTGGATCGGGCGCTACTCCGCCCAGGTGGTCTGTTGGAGCGGGGCGGATCGTCGACAGCTTTTGATCGAGTGCCAAGCAAAGCACATCGATCTTTCCGCATTTCCTACGGACTGGGCCGACCTGCAGGCGTTTTACACCTCGATCATGGACATGAGCAGCCACGGGTGCGTCTCTTTGAGTGACGCAGCGACGTGGTTTGGCATCGAGTTCGACGAGTCGACGGGTCACGCCCACAGCGCCCTAGCCGATGCGCGCGTGACCGCCAAGCTGCTCAAGCAGATGATGGACGGGGACTACCGCGTGAGCCCGCGCGCCCAGGAGGTCCGTCAACGGTGGGGGATGGGCGAGCGAGCTCAGACGCGCCTTTCCAGCAAGTGCTCCGAGCTGGGCGACCTGCTGCTAAAGCTGAAGGCGGAGGGGGTAGGCCTTTTGAGAACGCCATTCGGTTTGGCATGGCGGGGCTGTAAGCGCGAGCCAGCCCTGCTGTTTGAATCGAAGCGTCAACCAGTATGACGAGCTGTCTGGCCTGTCTGCCTACGCCCCCGCAATCCCGCGGGCCGCACTCAACAGCTCATACTCCCTCTGGCTCCACTAGTACAGCTCGGCCGTGCGTACGGCGTCGCGGCACAGGTCCAGGAATGCCTCGGCTCCCTCGCAGAAGCACTCTCGGGCAAAGGCGCCGGATCCGTCCGCAACGCATATGCCGTCAGCAAAGAGCTTCCAGCTAGACGGCTCGCGAGAGTCGTCTCCAAGCAGCTTGATCTGCAGCACGTGCGGGCTGCCGGCGGCGCAGAGTTCTTCCTAGAGCACCTGCACCGTAAAGCGCATCTGGTGGGAGAGGCTGCTCTTGATCATGGCCGAGGCGTAGCCATTTGGCTTATCCAGAAGATGTATGTGATTCGGTTTGACGATCAGGTTGTGGAAGTTACGCTCGCTGCGCACGGAGAAATTGTCCATACGGACTCCTTTCATCGATGTTGGCAGGGCCACCGTGCCTCTTGGCCGGTTGGCGTCGGGATCGTGGAGCCAACTCTCTACCCCGACTCTGGATAAAATGCGCCCGCTCCTTGCGGGCAAGAGGAAGTCTATCAACGTGTACGGACAGAAATCAAGCGCCGCCTGCGAAATGACGCGTGAACGGCGTTGGTTTCCCAAGTGATTATTCGGCTTTCATCCGGAAAAGTGTCGAAATCAGCCGTGTAAAAGTACGGAAAAGTGTCGAAATAGGCACCTTAAAACTTCGGAAAAGTGTAGCTGGATGACAAAACAGCACTTAGAAGCCGGTGCTGGATGCGGGATCCTGCGGCCGCCTTCAGCTCTCGCTACTCATCGTCTCCGTCGTTGGGGTCGCCCTTGAGGGTGTTGATGTCCAGATACTCGTTATCGTCCTCTTTTTGCTGGGTCTCCGACTCCGCTTGGGTGGGGCCGGAGAACAGCCGGAATCCCTCAAACGCAATGACGCCGAGCAGGGCAATGACAATGGCGATAAAGGCAACCTTGACTGCCTGCGGAAATTCCGAGAAACGCAGCGCCTTTTCCTCGGCGTAATAATCGGCGAAGCGCTCTTCGCCCGTGCTTTTGGTATACGCCGGCGCGGACGCGGCCTCCGGGTCATATTCCGGTGCAGGCGTGGCAGCGTACGGGTCGTTGAGATAATCGCTCGATGCGTTGCCATAATCCTCGGTCTCGATGCGATCGGTGCCAGCATAGCCATCGGAATAATCGGAATATGCCGCACCGCCCTCATAGTCCGCGGCGCTCGTGTTGGCGGCAAAAAGCGGGTTAACTGGAACGTCGAGCGCCGGCATGCCGGTAGAGGTCTCATCCAGATCGGCTGCAGCCCAGGAATCGTAGGCAACCTGATGGGCAACGGGCTCATCGAGCCTTGTGACCGGAGGCTTGCGTGCCGCAGGAACAGGCAACTGCTGGGCGCTGTACATAACGGTGCTGTCGGCCGATTTGCCCTGCGTCGCTGCAGCGAGAAATGCCGCCGTCTCGGACGGGTCGCTTGCGGGGCGGGGAGTGGGTGTGGGCGCCGAAATGGGTGCGGGCGTAGACGCGGGCGTCGAAACAGGCGGCTGCGCAGGAGTCGGCGCAGATGCGGGCTTAGGCGCAAGTGCGGGATTGGGGCTTGACAGGCGAGCCCCACCGCCCATGAGTTCGTCGGCGGTCCACGGGCGATCATCCATCACGTCGTCAAGGCTCAGCGAAAACAGGTCGTCTTCACCCTCATCGAACATGCGGTGCACATGTCCACCAATTGCCGGAATCAATCCGCGACCGGTGCATGATGCCTTGCTCAACGCCATTCTGTTCCACCCTTTCGAAATACTAATGACATCGATTATATGGAACTTTCCAAGCGGCTCGGTCTTGGATTCATGCTTTCCAGAACTCGCGCCCAAAAAGGGAGGGGCAATCCAGGCGAGTGCCTACTTGTCGCCTGCTGCCGCCTTGGCCTCATTGAGGTAGCTATAGAAGCTGTATTTGGAGATGCCAAAGAACTCGCAGGCGCGCTCGCTCGACTTGGAAATGAGGAAGGCGCCGCGACGGTCGAGGTAGCCAATGGCACGAATGCGCTCGTCTTTGGTCATGAGCGCCGCGGGCTTGCCCACAAACTGCTCGCACTCGTGCAGCAGGTCCTCGAGCAGGTCGCCGATGTTCTTGGTAATGGGCTCGGGCTCGGTGTAGCCCGTGCCGCCGGTGCCGGTAAAGGCATCGAGCGAGCGCTCAAAAGCCTTCATGAGCGTAATGTCAAAGTTAATGCCCAAAATGCCGACGGGCTTGCCCTCGTCGTTGCGGATAAAGATCGTCGACGATTTGAGCAGCTTGCCATCGGCGGTTTTGGTGAGGTACGGCTCGCGGTCGTGCACGTCGGCGGTGCCCTCATGCATGGATTCAAGCACAATATGGCTGGGGCCGTCACCCAGTTTGCGCCCGCTGACGTGGCCGTTTTCGATCACTACGATGGAGCGGTCCACGTCCTCGGTCTCCAGGTCGTGGACGACGATTTCGCAGTTGGGGCCAAATTGGAGCGCCAGGCCGTGTGCAAGGCGCTTATAAAACTCAATCTGTGCGGGGGTCATGGGTGCCTTCCTAAAAATTAGTTTGGGCTCACTTTGCCATAAACCACACTTGTTCGCAAATAACGAAAGCGTCGCTGCGTTATGTGACCGTTCGGCGGCGAAAAGGTACCGATTACGGCAACAAACAATTTGTTAGGTTTTCCAATCAAAAAGTGTGATAGAACAGTGCTAACAAACTTTTTGTTTGGCATCCACATAAAAGTTCAGCCGTGTGAATGGGATCGGGCTGAAACGCGTATGCGGGGGCCGGCAAGAGAGAACTTAAGGAGTTCACCGTATGGCCGATAAGATCCAGTGGGCGGGCAACACGATGCCCAAGAGCGATGACAAGCACTTGGGAATCATGAGCCTCGACCACGTGAAGAAGGCCCGCGCCTTCCACCAGTCGTTCCCCCAGTACACCGTCACTCCGCTTGCCCGCCTGGATGGCCAGGCCGCGCGCCTGGGCCTGTCCAACCTGTGCGTTAAGGACGAGAGCTATCGCTTTGGCCTCAACGCCTTTAAGGTCCTGGGCGGTTCGTTTGCCATGGCCAACTACATTGCCGACGAGACCGGCAAGGACGTTGCCGAGTGCACCTTCGATTACCTGACCTCCGATCAGCTTGCCAAGGACTTTGGCCAGGCCACCTTCTTTACCGCCACCGACGGCAACCATGGCCGCGGCGTGGCATGGGCTGCCAACAAGCTGGGCCAGAAGGCCGTCGTGCACATGCCCAAGGGTTCCACCAAGCCCCGCTTCGATAACATCGCCGCCGAGGGCGCCACGGTGACCATCGAAGAGGTCAACTACGACGAGTGCGTGCGCATGGCCGCCGCCGAGGCCGATGCCTGCGAGCGCGGCGTCATCGTTCAGGACACCGCCTGGGAGGGCTACGAGAAGATCCCGTCCTGGATCATGGAGGGCTACGGCACCATGGCTTCCGAGGCTGCCGAGCAGCTGCGCGAGATGGCCATCAACCGCCCGACGCACGTGTTTGTCCAGGCTGGCGTGGGTTCGCTCGCCGGCGCCGTAGTGGGCTACTTCACCAACCTGTATCCCGATAACCCGCCCACCTTCGTCGTGGTCGAGTGCGCGCCTGCCGCCTGCCTGTACAAGGGCGCTGCCGCCGGCGACGGCGACCCGCGTATCGTGGACGGTGACATGCCCTCCATCATGGCCGGCCTGTGCTGCGGCGAGCCCAACATTCTGGGCTGGGATATCCTGCGCAACCACACCACCGCCTTCGTGTCCTGCCCCGACTGGGTCACCGCTCGCGGCATGCGCACTCTGGGCGCTCCCGAGAAGGGCGACCCGCGCGTCATCTCTGGCGAGTCCGGCGCTGTGACCACCGGTCTGGTCGAGACTCTCATGCTCGATCCCGAGTACGCCGAGCTCAAGGAGCTCATCGGCCTGGACAAGACGAGCTCCGTGCTCTGCTTCTCCACGGAAGGTGACACGGACCCGGATCAGTACCGTCGCATCGTCTGGGAGGGCGAGTACCCCACTTGCTAGCAGACTGACCTGTCCGGGTGGCGGAGCATATGTTTACTCCGCTGCTCGAACAGTCCTGCGCAAGACGGAAAGCACATTAAGTGCTTTCCTTTGCGTGCGGAACTCGCGACGGAGCAAACATATGCTCCGCCACCCTACGTTTACTTGCTTGCCGGGTGCTCGACCTCACGCTGCTTGGCACAAGTGATCTATCTGAGATATCTACCTGTAGGTAAACCCTTGTAGAAAGGTTGACTGTTATGACTAAAGAACTCGATTTTGATGCCATTAAGGCTGCGGCTGAGTCTCATCGTGCTGATATGACGCGTTTTCTTCGCGCAATGATTAGCCACCCCTCTGAGTCCTGCGAGGAGGGCGAGGTTGTCGCTTGCATCAAGGCCGAGATGGAGAGCCTTGGCTATGACGAGGTCAAGGTCGACGGCCTGGGCAACGTTATGGGCTTTATGGGCGAGGGCGACAAGATCATCGCCATCGACTCCCACATCGACACCGTCGGTATCGGCAACATCGAGAACTGGGACGCCGATCCCTATGAGGGCTACGAGACCGACGAGATCATCTACGGCCGCGGCGGCTCCGACCAGGAGGGTGGCATGGCTTCTGCTACCTACGCTGCCAAGATGATGAAGGACATGGGCCTCATCCCCGAGGGCTACAAGATCATGGTCGTCGGCACCGTCCAGGAAGAGGACTGCGACGGCATGTGCTGGCAGTACATCTACAACAAGGACGGCATTAAGCCCGAGTTCGTCATTTCCACCGAGCCCACCGACGGCGGCATCTATCGTGGTCACCGCGGCCGCATGGAGATCCGCGTCGACGTTCACGGCACCTCCTGCCACGGCTCCGCTCCCGACCGCGGCGACAACGCCATCTACAAGATGGCCGACATCATCGCCGACGTCCGCGCCCTCAACAACAACGGCTGTGACGAGTCGACCGACATCAAGGGCCTCGTCAAGATGCTCGACCCCAAGTACAACCCCGAGCACTTCGAGGACGCCCGCTTCCTGGGCCGCGGCACCTGCACCGTCAGCCAGATCTTCTACACCAGCCCCAGCCGCTGCGCTGTCGCTGACTCCTGCGCCATCTCCATCGACCGTCGCATGACCGCCGGTGAGACCTGGGAGTCCTGCCTGGACGAGATCCGTAACCTGCCGGCCGCCAAGAAGTACGGCGACGACGTGAAGGTCTCCATGTACATGTACGATCGTCCGTCCTGGACCGGCGAGGTCTACGAGACCGAGGCTTACTTCCCCACGTGGATCAACAAGGAGACCGCTCCGCACGTCAAGGCCCTCGTCGACGCCCACAAGGCCATGTTCGGTGACGAGCGCATCGGCTGCGAGCCCAGCATGGACAAGCGCACCGGTCGCCCGCTGTGCGACAAGTGGACCTTCTCCACGAACTGCGTTTCCATCCAGGGCCGCTATGGCATCCCCTGCGTCGGCTTCGGCCCGGGTGCCGAGTCTCAGGCTCACGCTCCCAACGAGGTCACCTACAAGGACGACCTGGTCACCGCTGCCGCCATGTATGTGGCTGCCCTGAACCTCTACGATCCGAGCCAGGCCGATGGCGACGCCACCGTGTTCCGCGCCGGTCTGACCAACAACAAGATCGATTAGTCCCATTCCTCGATCTTGTTGAGCCGGGGACAGCTCGTGTCCCCGGCACCCCCTGTTGACTTGGGGCCCGCGGTCGTTATCTCCCATGCTTCCTCAACGGTAGCGGGTCCTCGTCATAGTGCTCTGCATGTTCTAGCCACACGCGCATGCCGGAGCACATCTACTCATTGCAATCGTTTCATCTTTGGAAAGGATATTTACATGGACGCCAAGTTTACCGAGCTCGTCGAGCAGCTGAACGGCCTCGATTTTAAGGGCATGTACGGCAGCGACTTCCTGCACACCTGGGATAAGACCACCGATGAGCTCAAGGCGCTCTACATCGTCGCCGACGCCCTGCGCGAGCTGCGCGAGAACAACGTTTCGTCCAAGATCTTCGATTCGGGTCTGGCCGTCTCCCTGTTCCGTGACAACTCCACCCGTACGCGCTTCTCCTTCTCTAAGGCAGCCAACCTGCTCGGTCTTGAGCTGCAGGACCTGGACGAGAAGAAGTCCCAGATCGCTCACGGCGAGACCGTCCGCGAGACCGCTACCATGATCTCCTTCATGGCCGACGTCATCGGCATCCGTGACGACATGTACATCGGCAAGGGCGACGCCTACATGGCCGAGGTCTCCGAGTCTGTCCAGCAGGCCTACGAGGACGGCGTTCTGGATCACCGTCCCACGCTCATCTCCCTGCAGTCCGACTCCGATCACCCCACGCAGTCCTCTGCCGACATGCTCTACCTCATCAACGAGTTTGGCGGTCTTGAGAACCTCAAGGGCAAGAAGGTTGCCGTCACCTGGGCCTACTCGCCCTCTTACGGCAAGCCGCTGTCCTGCCCGCAGTCGCTGATCAGCCTGCTGCCCCGTTTTGGCATGGACGTCACCTTGGCCCACCCCGAGGGCTACGACCTCATGCCCGAGGTCGTCGAGCGCGCCAAGGGTTATGCCGCCGAGTCCGGCACCACCTTTAAGCAGGTCAACACCATGGCCGAGGCCTTCGAGGGCGCCGACATCGTGATCCCGAAGAGCTGGGCTCCGTTTGCCGCCATGGAGAAGCGCACCAACCTGTACGCCGAGGGCGACGACGCCGGCATCGCTGCACTCGAGAAGGAGCTGCTCGCTCAGAACGCCACGCATCAGGATTGGTGCTCCACGACCGAGCTCATGGAGAAGACCGCCAACGGCCAGGACACCATCTTTATGCATCCGCTGCCCGCCGACATCTCCGGTGTCTCTTGCGAGCACGGCGAGGTCAACGCCGACGTCTTCGACATGCACCGCGTGGGCATGTACAAGGAGGCCAGCTACAAGCCGTACGCCATCGCAGCCATGATGTTCCTGCAGAAGGTTGCCGATCCCGCCGCTACCCTCAAGGCCCTCGACGAGCGCAACACCGCCCGTTGGTTCCAGGCCTAAAGCTGGGTTGAGGTAAGCCATGTAAAGGGGGCGCTCTGCCAACCGGCGGGGTGCCCCTTTTTGCATCGTGGGCGTGCGGGATAAGCGCTTTCGATGTAGATGCCCCGCGACGCGAGTTATGGGTACGATGGTTTCAGGGGAGGTATCGCCATGAAACTTGGTTGCGTCATTATGGCTTCGGGCGAGGGCAAGCGATTTGGCTCTAACAAGATGCTCGCCGATATCTATGGCGAGCCGCTGATTGCCCGGACCATTGATTCGGTTCCCCGGGGCTTTGACGTTGTGGTTTCGACGCGTTGGCCCGAGGTCGCTCAGATTTGTGATGACAAGCATTGCCCGTGCGTGCTGCACGATGGCGAGCTGCGCAGCGAAAGCGTCCGTGCGGGCCTTTCGTGGGGAGTCGAACGCAACTGGAAAGGTTGCCTCTTTTTGCCGGGCGACCAGCCTCTCGTGAGTTCGGATTCTTTTGAGGCTATGGTTCGTGCATTTGACGAGCGTGGCCGCAAGCATCCGGTGCGTCTTGCGTGCAACGGTGAGCCTTCGAGCCCGGTGCTCTTTCCGGCGGAACTGTTCGATGCACTTATGTGTCTTGAGGGTAAGGACGGCGGCGGTTCGATCCTCAAGGACCGTACCGACGTGGTGCTGGTCGAGGCGCGTGCCTACGAGCTGTGGGACGTCGATACCGTCAAGGGACAGCGACGCATAACGGAGCATATCGCCGCCTGCTCGTATTTTGATCGCGTGGCCAACTGCATCAATCAATAAGGAGCAATTATGATCATCATCAAAAACGGCGCACTCGTGACGCCCCAGGGGCTTCGCCGCGCCGATCTTGCCATGGAGGGCGACAAGATTGTGCGGATTGCCGCGGCAATCGAGCCGGGCGAGGGCGATACCGTCGAGGACGCCACCGACTGCTGGGTGTTTCCCGGCTTTATCGACGGCCACACGCACATGCAGTGCTGGACCGGCATGGATTGGACAGCCGATAGCTTTGAGACCGGCACGCGCGCGGCTGCCTGCGGCGGCACGACGACCATTGTGGACTACGCGACGGCCGATCGCGGCGTGACCATGCCCGATGCCTTGGTCGAGTGGCATCATCGCGCCGACGGCACCTGCACCGCCAACTATGCCTTCCATATGGCGCTTGCCGAGTGGAATGAGCGCAACCGCGCCGATCTTTCGGCCATGCGCGAGGCGGGCGTGTCGTCGTTTAAGACCTACTTTGCCTACGACCATCTGCGCCTGGACGATGCCGAGACGCTCGAGGTGCTGGAGGAGCTCAAGCGCGTGGGCGGTATCCTGTGCGTGCATTGCGAGAACGGCACGTTGGTCAACGCGCTGCAGAAGCGCGTGTTTGAGCAGGGTATCCACGGGCCCGAGGGCCATGCGCTCAGCCGTCCGGACGTGTGTGAGGCCGAGGCCGTGAGCCGCCTGCTGTATCTGGCGCACTTGGCCGGGGACGCTCCGGTCAACGTGGTGCACCTTTCGACCAAGCTGGGGCTCGAGGCCATTCGCGCTGCCAAAGCGCGCGGGCAGAAGAACATCTATGTCGAGACATGCCCTCAGTATCTGATGCTCGACGACACCTGCTATCTGGAGCAGGGCGAGGACGGCTTTGCGGGCGCCAAGTACGTGATGAGTCCGCCGCTGCGCCATGCCGGCGACCGTGCGGCACTGCGCGAGGCGCTTGTGGCCGGCGAGATCGATACGATTGCGACCGACCACTGTAGCTTTAACCTGCACGGGCAAAAGGACCGCGGGCGCGACGACTTCCGCGCGATTCCCAACGGCGGACCCGGCGTGGAGCATCGCCCCGTCGCGATCGCTACGAGCTTTGAGGGACAGCTGGGTCCCGAGGATCTGTGCCGCCTGATGAGCGAGAACCCGGCGCGCGTCTTTGGCATGTATCCGCACAAGGGCTGTCTTGCCGAGGGCGCCGATGCCGACGTGTGCGTGTGGGATCCCAAGGCGCGCTGGACGATTAGCGCCGCGACGCAGCATCAGGCCGTGGACTACACGCCGCTCGAGGGCTTTGAGGCGCACGGCCGCGCCAAGGCCGTGTTTGTGAACGGCGTGCTGGCCGCGCGCGACGGCGAGCCCACCGGGGCCCAGCCCGGTCGCTACGTGCCCCGCTAGCAGGAAGATCACCGGATTTCCCTCCGCAGTTGCGGTGGAATAGTTCCTGTTTAGCCGCCAAATAGGCCGTTTCAGGAACTATTCCACCGCAACTTATAGGCCTGCTGGGGCAGCGCCAGCTACTTGAGGTTGGTGGCGACGACGGGGCGGCCGAGGGCTGCCTGGAAGCGGTCGGCTATCGTTGAGTCGGCAAGCGTGTCGACTTGGTTGAGCATGATACGGGCATTGTTTAGGTTCAGCATCTGCATCTCGGCATTGAGCACCTGGGCGACGCGCTCGGGCGTGGCGATGTCGGTAGGCTCGCAGTCGCAGCGCTCGCAGAAGAGCTCGGGGCGGTGGACAACCTCGGCGACGGGCTTGCCCAGCCCCGAGGCGCCGACGACCCAGACAACGTTTGCCGTGGCGGCGGGAATTACCGGCTCCCAGGCGGCATGCGCCTTGAGCGGGAGTTGCTTGCTGCCATCTGCCTCGGCCAACACATAGTCAAAGCGCTGCGCCAGCTGGTCGATCGGCTCAGCGGGGGCGGAGAGCTTGCCTGTCTCCGGGTCCAAAACACCCGCCTGGCAGATGCTTCCGCGGACAAGTTCCGCGCATGCCTCGCAGGTGCAGCCGGGAACATGCGGGGTCCCCGGCTTCCAAGGCGCGGCGTCCAGGCGACGGTTTGACCCGTCCCACGGCACGCCGGCGACGGGAAACATGTGCGTGGTGGTGCAGAGGAGCACGCGGCCGCCAGCGCGCATGAGCTCGAGACCCAGCGTCTTTAGCAAGGTCGACTTGCCACCGCTGCCGATAATTGCGGTAATGCCCGGCTCGATCTTGAGCGCGGAGGCAAGGTTTCCGCTCGTCGTTTCCATCTGTTCACCGCCGTATAATACTGTGATAATAAATAATCATCAGAGTAGCGGCCGAACCGCTTTTGCTCTGCTCAAACCGTAGCACAGGGAGGTGCCCCGGGAATGCTCGTTTATGTTCGCGGCGCCGGCGATATCGCCACGGGCGTCGCCGCTCGCTTGGTGCGCGCCGGCGTGTCGGTTGTCATGGCCGATATCGCGGTTCCCACGTGCATCCGTCGCACAATCAGTTTTTGCGAGGCCATTCGCCTGGGCGAGGTCCAGGTCGAGGGCATTCGCGCTCGCTTGGCGCAGACGCCGGCAGATGCGCTTGCAATTACCGAGGCCGGAGACGTCGCCGTCGTGGTAGACCCCCAGGCCAAGATGCTCGACGAACTGAAACCTGCTGCCGTGGTAGACGCGATTCTGGCCAAGCGCAATCTGGGTACCACGCGCGACATGGCTCCTGCTGTCATCGCGGTGGGGCCGGGCTTTACCGCGCCGGTTGATTGCGATGCCGTAGTCGAGACTATGCGCGGGCATTTTCTCGGCCGTGTCATTACCCAAGGTTCGCCCCAGCCCAACACGGGCGTGCCGGGCATTATCGCCGGCTATGGCAAGGAGCGCGTTATCCACAGCCCCGCTGCCGGTGTGTTTAGGTCCGATCATGCGATCGGCGATATCGTGAGCGCCGGAGACGTGATTGGCTACGCGGGCGATACGCCCATGGTCACGCAGATTGACGGCTGCTTGCGCGGCCTTTTGGCCGACGGCGTTCAGGTGACCGAGGGCTTTAAATGCGCCGATGTCGACCCGCGCGGCGATGCCAGCTATATCAACTATATTTCGGACAAGGCGACGTCGGTCGGCGGCGGCGTGCTCGAGGCGCTCGCTATGCTCACCGATGTCTTTAGAGGATAGAAGGCGGCAATGGAAAAGCTCGATGTTGTGAATGCGGCGCTTGCCGCCCTGCGTGCTGGCGAGACGTGCGAGCTCGTGGTCGTGGCCGGCACGGCAGGGTCATCGCCGCGCGGCGTGGGCGCCTGGATGGCTGTCTTTGCCGATGGCAGCCAAGCAGGTACCATCGGCGGCGGCAAGATCGAGCTCTTTGCGCTGAACGAGGCGCGTGAGCTGCTGGCCGCAGGGCAATCGCGTCTGGTCCGCTATACCATGGGCGGCGAGAACTCCGATACCGGCATGATCTGCGGCGGAGCCATCTGCCTGTGCTATCTGCACCTGGATGTATCGCAGGCGCCGTTGTTCCAGTCGATTGCCGACGTCTTGGCCTATCGGCGCATCGGCGACTTCGTCATCGACTTTGGGCCGTTTGTCGCGAGCGCGCTCGAGGGCGATGCGGCCGAGTACCATGGCGAGGAATCGCGCCGCACCATTGCGGGCTGCCCCGGGCTTTCGCTGGTGGAGGAGGGGAGTAAGGTCACCTACACCAACGCGGCCTCCGAGATTCCCGCGGCGCACATCGAGACGCTCTGCCCCGAGGGCCTGACCTATATCTTTGGCTGCGGCCACGTGGGCGCTGCGACGGCGCGGGTACTCACGGCGGCGGGTTTTGCCGTCGTGGCTTGCGACGACCGCCCCGGCACGCTGACCCCCGAATGGGTGTCCGGTGTCTACGACCGTCGTCTGGTCGACTACAAGAACCTGAGCAAGCAGTGCCCCATCGGCCCGCGCGACCTGGTGGTCGTCGCCACGGCGGGTCACAAGTCCGATATCGACGTGGTGATTCAGGCCATGCGCGCCAAACCCGCCTATCTGGGCTGCTTGGGTTCGCGCCGCAAGACGGCATTTGTGCGCGCCCGCTTGGAGCAGGAGGGCTTTACGCAGGAGCAAATTGACGAGCTGCACCTGCCGATCGGAGTCGCCATCGAGGCGGAGGACCCCGAGGAGATCGCTATCTCCATTGTCGCCGAGATGATCCACCTGCGCCGCACCAAACTCGTTCCCCGCAAGCGCTAATCGCATCCCCATATATGAGTTGCGGTGAAATAGTTCCTAAATAAGCCTGACGGGCGGTCAGTCAGGAACTATTTCACCGCAACTGCTGTTTGACCCCGGGGGATGCAGGATTGCGGGTCAAAATGCTACCTGTGTCATATGCCCTATAATGTCCGACCGTTGAGCGGCATGGGGCCGCTGCTTAGGGTATGGGAGGCGCAAATGGCAGAGTCGGCAGCAGGGGATGCCCTGTTCGAGCGTACGGGAAAAGTTTCGTTTGTGCAGGTATTACCCCATGCGCTGCAGCATGTGCTGGCGGCATTCGCGGGTATCGTCACGCCCGCCATCATTATCGCGTCGGTCTGTGGCTTTACCCCTCAAGAGGAAGCCGCTGTCATCCAGGCGTCGCTCGTCCTCTCGGCGCTCGACATTTTCCTTCAACAGTTCCCCATAAAAGGTGTCGTCGGTTCGGGCCTGCCCATCGTGATGGGCGCGAGCTTCACCTTCGTGCCGGCGCTCAAGGCGGTCGGTCTTGAGCTCGGCTTTGAGGCCGTGCTGGGCGCCCAGGTAATCGGCGGCGCACTCGTCGTGCTCTTCGGCCTACTGTTCAGGCGCGTGAGCTTTCTGTTCCCGGCCCCGGTGCTTGGCACCGTCATCTTTGTCATTGGCCTGTCGTTATGCCCAGTGGCAGTTGCCTCCATGGCGGGCGGGGAGGGCGCTGCCGATTTTGGCAGTGTCACCAACTGGGCCGTCGCGCTCGTGACGTTTGTCGTCACCTTTATGGTCGGTAACTACGGCAAGGGCGCGCTTAGGCTGGGCAGCATCCTGGCCGGTATCTGCGCGGGCTTTGTTTTGGCGACGGTGCTGGGCATGGTCGATTTCTCGGCTATCGCGACCGCCAGCTGGTTTGCTCCGCCGACCCTGGGTGCCCATCGTCTGGTGTTCGACCCTGCCGCGTGCGCCGTTGTGGGCGTTGTCGCCATTGTCAACGCCGTGCAGGTTATGGGCGAGTTTGCCGCCGTGTCGTCCGCCGCGCTCGATACCCCTGCGACCGATAGCCAGATCTCGGGCGGTCTGATCGCCAACGGCCTGGTCGGTATGCTGTCGGGCTTTTTGGGCGGCGTCCCCACGGCAACCTTTGGCCAGAATGTGGGCATTATCGCCGAGAACAAGGTCGTCAACCGCATGGTCTTTACGCTTGCCGCCGCCATCTTGCTCGTCGCGGGCCTGCTGCCCAAGTGCGCGGCGGTGCTCACGTCCATTCCGCAGCCGGTAATCGGCGGCGCCACGATCGGCGTGTTCGCGACCATCGGCATGAACGGTGTGGTCATGTTTGCCCGCCACGGCCTGTCTCAGCGCGATACCACGCTCATGGGTCTCTCTATCGCCTTTGGCACGGGCATTGAGCGCACGGCCGGCGCGCTTGCCGGCGCTGGATTCCCCGCATGGGTCGGCACCGTCTTTGGCGGATCCTCCATCGCCGTCGCCGCGCTCGTTGCTGTGATCCTCAACCTGGTCCTCCCACGCCAAAAATAACGCCCCATATATGAGTTGCGGTGGAATAGGGACTGTTTAAGCCTGTTAAGCCGCCAAACAGTCCCTATTTCACTGCAACTGCTATTTGGGACCCATTTGTGCGGGGGAGTTGTGGAGTTGTGCAGGCAGACGAGGTTTTTCTGGAAATACGCACCCAATGCGCGTATAGTACCGATTGTTTTGTCGGCTCCTGCTGCGTCGAGTCCAAACCGCGAAATGCCATGAGCGGCGCGGATGCAGCCAGGAGGCACGAGGACAACCCACCGTGGCCACGCCCCGTGCTTAAAACCCCAAGAAGGAGTGAACAATGGCAGAAGAGAAGTATGTGCCGCGTCTGAAGACCAAGTACAACAACGAGGTCAAGCAGCAGCTTCAGGACAAGTTCCAGTACGAGAACGTCATGATGATCCCCAAGTTTGAGAAGATCGTCGTGAACATGGGTGTCGGCGAGGCCGCTACCGATTCCAAGGCCATCGACGGTGCCGTGCGCGATCTGCGCGCCATCACCGGCCAGCAGCCGATGATCACCCGTGCCCGCAAGTCCATCGCTACCTTCCGCCTGCGCGCTGGTATGCCGATCGGCTGCAAGGTTACCCTGCGTGGCGACCGTATGTGGGAGTTCTTCGATCGTCTGACTTCCGTCGCGATTCCCCGTATCCGCGACTTCCGCGGTATCTCCGCTAAGAGCTTCGACGGCCGTGGTAACTTCTCCATGGGCGTCACCGAGCAGCTCATCTTCCCCGAGATCGACTTCGACTCCGTCGATCACCAGCGTGGTATGGACATCACTTTCGTGACCACCGCCAACACCGATGAGGAGGCCAAGGCCCTTCTGGACGCCTTCGGTTTCCCGTTCAAGAAATAGGTTCACCTGCCCTAAAAGCGCCGTTTCCACAAGGGAGCGGCGCTTGGGGCGAACAATACTCTATGTGAGGAGGATATAAGTGGCTAAGACATCGATGATCGTCAAGTGCAATCGCAAGCAGAAGTTCTCTACTCGTGAGTACACGCGCTGCCAGCGCTGCGGCCGTCCGCACTCTGTGTACCGCAAGTTCGGCCTGTGCCGTGTCTGCTTCCGCGAGCTTGCACTCAAGGGCGAGCTTCCCGGCGTTAAGAAGGCCAGCTGGTAAGTCACTACCAGCGTTTCAAGCATCCGTTTGGAACAGGGAAAACGCGCTAGTTAGGCTTTGCCGTTAAGGGCGGCGAAGAACCAAGAGCACGTGTTCATCAAGAACGAAGGAGAATCTGTATGAACCTTACAGACCCGATCGCAGATATGCTTACGCGCATCCGTAACGCTAACTCTGTGAACAAGGCCACGGTCTCCATGCCGAGCAGCAAGAAGCTCGTCGAGATCGCTCGTGTTCTGCACGAGGAGGGCTACATCGAGGGCTACGATGTCGAGGACACCGTTCCCCAGAAGACTCTGCACATCACGCTTAAGTATGGTCCCAAGAAGGCTAAGGTCATCAACGGCATCCGCCGCATTTCCAAGCCGGGCCTGCGTAAGTACACCGGCGTTGCCGACATGCCCCGCGTCCGCGGTGGCCTTGGTACCGCCATTATTTCCACCAGCCATGGCGTCATGACCGACCGCGATGCTCGCAAGCACAACGTCGGCGGCGAGATCATCGCTTACGTCTGGTAATTCGCTCGGTAGGTAGAAGGAAAGGAGATCACCGTGTCTCGTATCGGTAATAAGCCTGTCCAGATTCCCGCCGGAGTCGAAGTGGCAGTCAACGGCAACAACGTTGTCGTCAAGGGCCCCAAGGGCCAGCTCGAGCTCGATGTCTATGAGAAGCTCGCTATCAACGTCGAGGACAACGTCCTCACCGTTTCCCGTCCCGACGACGAGCGTGAGACCCGTGCCCGCCACGGCCTCACCCGCGCCCTCATCCACAACATGGTTGTTGGCGTTTCCGAGGGCTTCGAGAAGAAGCTCGAGCTCGCCGGCGTCGGTTACCGCGTGCAGCAGAAGGGCAAGAACCTCGAGTTCTCCCTGGGCTTCTCGCACCCCGTGATCGTCGAGGCTCCCGAGGGCATCACCTTCGAGGTTCCCGACAACACCCACGTGAACGTCAAGGGTATCAACAAGCAGCAGGTCGGTCAGATCGCCGCTGAGATCCGCGGCCATCGTCCTCCCGAGCCTTACAAGGGCAAGGGTATCCACTACGTTGGCGAGCACATCCGCCGCAAGCTGGGTAAGGCCGCCAAGTAGTCGTAACCGACTCACTCGCATAAGACCAGCACCCCGTCAGGTGCTGGCAAGATCAACCTTTTTAGGAGTTTACGTATGAACAAGCATAAGGCGAAGCTGGAAGGCCTCAAGCGTCGTCAGCGTCGTGTTCGCGGCAAGGTCTCGGGTACCGCCGAGCGTCCGCGTCTTCGCGTGACCCGTACTAACGCCAACATCTATGCCCAGATCATCGACGACAGCAAGGGCTCCAGCCTGACGCTCGTCTCCGCCTCGACCCTCGAGGCCGAGTTCAAGGGCACCCACACCTCGAACAAGGAGGCTGCGGAGAAGGTCGGTCAGCTCGTTGGCAAGCGCGCCATCGAGGCCGGCATCACCAAGGTCGCCTTCGATCGCGGTGGCCGTATCTACCATGGCCGCGTCAAGGCCCTCGCCGACGGTGCTCGTGCCGCCGGTCTCGAGTTCTAGGAGGTATGTAGCACATGGCTCGTAATCAGAAGCAGCAGCGCGAGGCCTCCGAGTTCGAGGAGCGCGTCGTTTACATCAACCGCGTGTCGAAGACCGTCAAGGGTGGTCGTCGCATGAGCCTCGTCGCTCTCGTCGTCGTTGGCGACGGCAAGGGCAACGTCGGCGTTGGCATGGGCAAGTCCGCTGAAGTGCCCCTGGCCATCTCCAAGGCGTCTCTCGATGCCAAGAAGAACATGTTCCACGTGCCGGTGACCGAAGAGGGCACCATCCCGCACGAGGTTCTCGGTCACTTTGGTGCCGGCCGCATCATCATCAAGCCCGCTGTCGAGGGTACCGGCGTTATCGCCGGCGGCGCTGTGCGCCCCCTCTTCGAGCTTGCTGGCATCAAGAACGTCCTGTCCAAGTCCCTCGGTACCGACAACGGCCTTAACATCATCAAGGCTGCCGTCGAGGGCCTCAAGGAGCTTTCCAGCCCTGAGGACGTCGCGGCTCGCCGTGGCCTGACGGTCTCCGAGATGTTCGTCGGTAAGGAGAACTAAGCATGGCTGACACCATCAAGATCAAGCAGGTCCGCAGCACCAACGGTTGCAAGCAGGACCAGGTCCGTACTGTCCGTGCCCTCGGTCTCCACAGGATCCGCGAGGTTCGCGAGATTGCTGACAACGAGTCCGTCCGCGGCATGATCTTCAAGGTCAAGCACCTTGTCGAGATTGTAGAGGAGTAGCAAATGCAGCTTCACGATCTTACTCCCGCGCCCGGTTCCACCAAGAACCGCAAGCGCGTCGGCCGTGGCAATTCTTCGGGTCACGGCACCACTTCTGGCCGCGGCCAGAAGGGCCAGGGTTCCCGCTCTGGCGGCACCAAGGGTGCCGGCTTCGAGGGTGGCCAGACTCCGCTGGCTATGCGTCTGCCCAAGCTTCCGGGCTTCCGCAACCCCCGTCGTATCGAGTACACCGCTGTCAACGTTGAGCGTCTCGAGCGTAAGTTCGAGGACGGCGCTGTAATCGACGGTGCCGCTCTTAAGGCCGCTCGCATCACCAAGAGCGAGTTCGAGCCCGTCAAGGTGCTCGGCAATGGTGAGCTCACCAAGAAGTTCACGGTCAAGGTCGACAAGGTCAGCGCTTCTGCGCAGGCCAAGATCGAGGCCGCCGGCGGAAAGGTCGAGCTGCCGTGCTAAATGGTCTTAAGAATGCTTTCCGCATCAAAGAACTGCGCGAAAAGATTCTTTTTACCATAGCTATGCTCGTCGTGTACCGCATTGGTGCGCACGTTCCTGTGCCCGGCATTCCCTTCCAGGGGATGCTGGGCCTTTTCTCGACCGGGAGCAACTCGGTCGCCGCAGGTGCTATGGCCCTCCTGAATCTTTTCTCTGGTGGCGCGTTGAGCTATGTCTCGGTGTTCTCTTTGGGCATCATGCCGTACATCACGAGCTCGATTATCCTCCAGATGCTCCAGGCCGTCGTGCCTTCCCTGCATGAGCTTGCCCGCGAGGGCGAGGTCGGTCAGACCAAGATTACGCAGTATTCGCGTTACCTTACCTTGGCTCTGGCTATCCTCAACTCCGTGGGTTACCTCTTCCTCTTTAAGAGCTTCGGCATTAGCTTCAACGGCGCCGGCGCTCCCGAGATCATCTTTGACCTCATGATCGTCGGTACGCTCACTGCGGGCGCCATGCTGATCATGTGGATTGGTGAGCTCATCACCCAGCGCGGTATCGGCAATGGCATGTCGCTTATCATCTTCGCGAACATCATGGCCGGTCTTCCGCAGGCGATCTTCTCCAGCACCGAGGGTAACGCCGGTGGCATCATCACCATGGTGATCATCTGCGCCATCATCCTGCTGGTTATCCCGCTGATCGTTTTCCTGGAGCGCGGCCAGCGCCGCATCCCGGTCTCCTACGCCAAGCGCGTCGTGGGCCGTCGCATGATGGGTGGCCAGACCACCTACCTGCCCATCAAGGTCAACACCGCGGGCGTCGTGCCGATTATCTTCGCTTCGGCACTGCTGTACTTCCCGGCCCAGATTGCCGTGTTCTTCCCCGGCATCGGCTGGATTCAGGCAGTTGCCTCCGCGCTTTCGACCGGTTGGCTCAACTGGGTGCTTAACGTTGTCCTCATCGTGTTCTTCGCGTACTTCTACACCTCCATGGTGTTCAACCCCGATGACACGGCCGACAACCTTAAGAAACAGGGCGGCTTTATTCCGGGCGTGCGTCCGGGTAGGGCTACCGCGGCCTACATCAAGAACGCGCTCAACAAGATCACGCTTCCCAGCGCTGTCTTTTTGGCGCTCATCGCCATCGTGCCTTCGATCATCTTCTCCTTTACGGGCAACCATCTGATCCAGGCATTTGGCGGCACGTCCATCCTCATCATGGTCGGCGTCGTGCTCGACACGGTCGATAAGCTCGAAGGCCAGATCAAGATGTATGATTACGATGGATTCTTTAAATAGGCTAGAGGAGGATTGCTCATGAACCTCGTATTGCTCGGAGCTCCGGGTGCCGGTAAGGGCACCGTCGCACAGGAGCTCGTCGCCGAGTTTGGCGTCGCTCACATTTCTACGGGCGACCTGCTGCGTGCTGCCGTCAAGGGTGGCACCGAGCTTGGTATTCAGGCTAAGAAGTACATGGACGCTGGCGAGCTCGTTCCCGACCAGCTCGTGATCGACCTTGTCAAGGAGCGCCTTGCCGCCGATGACGCCCAGCAGGGCTTCATCCTCGACGGCTTCCCGCGCAACACCGCCCAGGCTGTGACACTCGATTCCGAGCTCTCCGCCATGGGTCGCGAGATCGATTGCGCCCTTCTGGTCGACGTGGCCCCCGAGGTCATCATCGACCGTCTGTCTTCGCGTCGCACCTGCCGCGCCTGCGGTTACACCGGCACTGCTGCCGATGCCACCTGCCCCAAGTGCGCCGGCGAGATGTATCAGCGCGACGACGACAAGCCCGAGACCATCAAGAACCGTCTCGACGTCTACGAGAAGTCCACGAGCCCGCTCGTCGACTACTATCGTGGCCAGGGTCTGCTCAAGTCGGTCAACGGTGACCAGGCTCGCGAGACCGTGTACGGGGATGTCAAAGAGGCTCTCGGTCTATGATCAAGATTAAGTCTGCAACGCAAATCGAGCAGATGAAGAAGGCAGGAGCGCTATCTAAGATGGCGCTCCGCCACGTTGGAGCCATGGTTCGCCCTGGTGTTTCGACCTTTGAGCTTGATCAGCTTGCGGAGCAGATTATCCGCATGCATGGTGGCACCCCGGCCTTTAAGGGCTACGGCGGGTTTCCCGGTACCATTTGCGCATCGATTAACGATGCCGTGGTGCACGGAATTCCCAATCCCGACATGATCCTGCGCGATGGCGATATCATCTCCATCGATACGGGTGCCGTTGTCGACGGTTGGGTCGGCGATAATGCTTGGACGTTTTTCGTCGGTACCCCCACGCCCGAGGCCAAGGCCCTGTGCGAGGTTACGCGCGATTGCCTTAAGGCTGCCATCGAGCAGGCTGTTCCCGGTAACCATATCGGGGATGTTGGTTATGCCGTCCAGTCCCTCGCCGAGTCTCACGGCTATGGCGTGCTTCGCGATTATGTGGGGCACGGTATTGGCCATGTGATGCACGAGGACCCCAACGTTCCGAATTACGGAAAGAAGGGGAGGGGCGTTCGTCTCCAGGCCGGTATGGTCATTGCCATCGAGCCGATGGTCACGATGGGTTCCAACCATGTGAGCACGGGCTCCGACGGTTGGATCGTCACGACCAACGATCACCTGCCCGCCGCGCACTATGAGAACACCGTCGCCATCACCGATGACGGCCCGGTGATTCTCACCACCGACGCGCAAGGCGCCTGGTGTTCCTTGCAAGGAGGCGAGATGTAGAGGCCGCGTTCATATTCGTCGGCATTTACATGTCAAAGTAACAAGTTTCACTTAGTTGTGGAGCCATTACGAAGATATTACGATACGTGCACGCGTATTGTAGAATACTCAATCGCTGTCGTTTTCTAGAGAAAGATGATTGCTTGTGAAGAAGGAAGACGCAATTGAGCTCGAGGGTACGGTAAAGGAACCGCTGCCCAACGCCATGTTTAAGGTTGAGCTCGAGAACGGTCATTCGGTTCTGTGCAACATTTCTGGCAAGATCCGAATGAATTACATCCGCATTCTCCCCGGTGACAGGGTTGTCGTGGAGCTTTCCCCGTACGACCTGACCCGCGGCCGCATCACCTATCGCTATAAATAGCGGCACGCATACACGCACTCCTTTTCCGACTGCAGGCTTAGCTCAACCTACGGTCGGATTGTGTGTGAAGACCAGCCATAGTTTTAAACGCCTGCGGCTGGGCGAGTAGATAGTAGGGAAGTAGTTTGAGCGCTACCGAAAGGAAGAACGATGAAGGTACGTCCTTCGGTCAAGAAGATGTGCGATAAGTGCAAAATCATTAGGCGCCATGGCAAGGTCCTCGTCATTTGCGAGAACCCCCGTCATAAGCAGCGTCAGGGTTAAGAGAGGAGACTACGTTGGCCCGTATTAATGGTGTCGACCTCCCGCGTGAGAAGCGCGTTGAGATCGGTCTGACCTACATTTACGGCATCGGCCGCACCACTGCGACGAAGATTTGCGTCGAGTGCAACGTTAACGTGGATACGCGCGTTAAGGACCTCACCGAGGATGAGGTTAACGCCATCCGCGATTATATCGACAAGAACCAGATCATGGTTGAGGGCGACCTCCGCCGTGAGCGCAACCAGAACGTCAAGCGCCTTATGGACATCGGCTGCAACCGCGGCCTTCGTCACCGCAAGGGCCTCCCGGTCCGCGGCCAGCGCACCCACACTAACGCTCGTACCCGCAAGGGCCCGAAGCGTCAGATCGGTGCTAAGAAGAAGAAATAAGGAGCGCTAGATAGATGGCTACTGCTAAGAAGAACGTTCGCGCTGCCCGTCTGAAGCGCGCGGACCGTAAGAACATTTCCGTGGGCCAGGCTCACATTCGTTCTACGTTCAACAACACGATCGTTTCGATCACCGATCCCCAGGGCAACGTCATTTCCTGGAAGTCGGCTGGCCAGGTGGGCTTCAAGGGCTCCCGTAAGTCCACGCCGTTCGCTGCCCAGATGGCTGCCGAGGCTGCTGCCAAGCAGGCCATGGAGCACGGTATGAAGAAGGTTTCCGTCTTCGTCAAGGGCCCCGGCTCCGGTCGTGAGACCGCCATCCGCTCCCTCCAGGCTGCTGGCCTCGAGGTCTCGAGCATCCAGGACAAGACCCCCATCCCGCACAACGGCTGCCGCCCCAAGAAGCGTCGCCGCGTGTAACTGAAAGGATCGTATCAATATGGCAATCGACAGGACTCCTGTTCTTAAGCGCTGCCGTCAGCTCGGGATCGATCCCGCTGAGCTCGGTTACAGCAGCAAGAAGGAATCTATCCGTCAGCCCAAGCGCCGTCGCAAGGAATCTGAGTACGGCATGCAGCTGCGCGAGAAGCAGAAGGTCAAGTTCATCTATGGCGTTCTGGAGAAGCAGTTCCACGGCTACTTCAACAAGGCCCGTAAGATGAACGGCGTCACCGGTGAGAACCTCATGATCATCCTTGAGTCTCGCCTCGACAACGTCGTCTTCCGTCTTGGCTTCGCCCGCACCCGCAAAGAGGCTCGTCAGTCCGTCCGTCACGGTCACTTCACCGTGAACGGCAAGCGCGTGGACATCCCGTCCTACCGCGTCAAGGCCGGCGACGTCGTCGCTGTCGGCGAGAAGTTCCGTGACCTCCTCCCCATCAAGGAGGCCCTGATTTCCTCCGAGCGTTTCGAGGTCCCTGGCTGGCTCGAGGTCGATATCGAGAAGCTGTCTGGTAACGTGCTCGCTCTGCCGACGCGTGAGCAGATCAGCGGTGATATCAACGAGCAGCTCATCGTCGAGCTCTACTCTAAGTAGTCCATCCGGGCTGCTGAGGCTGGAGGTAATACATGTCAGAATTCATTAGGCCTCAGGTTCAGGTCGAAGAGATTAACGAGACGTCTGCTCGTGTCTCCGTTGAGCCGCTCGAGCGTGGCTACGGCGATACGCTGGGTAACTCCCTTCGTCGCGTTCTTCTGTCCTCGCTCGAGGGTGCCGCCGTCGAGGCTATTCAGATCGATGGTGCGCAGCACGAGTTCATGACCATCCCTAACATGGTCGAGGATGTCACCGACATCGTCCTGAATGTCAAGGGTCTTGTCTTCAGGGCTCTCGGCACGACCGACGAGGCGACCGCCACCATTTCGGTTGACGGCCCCTGCGAGGTCACCGGTGCGGACTTCTTTATTCCGTCCGAGTTTGAGCTGGTCAACCCCGAGCAGCACATCGCTACGCTCACCGAGGGTGGCCATCTCACCATGAGCATGCGCATCGGCTATGGCCGCGGCTATGTCTCTGGCGAGGCTAACAAGCGCGACAACGATCCCATCGGTGTGATCCACGTCGACTCGCTGTACTCGCCGGTGTCCCGTTGCGCCAAGCTCGTTGAGGCTTGCCGTGTCGGTCAGCACACCGACTACGACCGCCTTGTCCTCGAGATCGAGACCAACGGCTCTATCGCTCCGCGCGACGCCGTGGTCCAGGCTGCCAATATCATCAACCAGCATATGGCTGCCTTTATGAACCTTGCCGAGACCCCCGAGGTCGAGGAGGAGGCTTCGATCTTCGCTCCCGAGGTCACCAACGACAACGCCGAGCTGGACAAGCAGATCGAGGATCTGGACCTTTCCGTCCGTTCCTACAACTGCCTTAAGCGCGCCAGCATTCACTCGGTCCGTCAGCTCGTTGAGTTCTCGGAGAACGATCTGCTCAACATCCGTAACTTCGGTGTTAAGTCGATCGAGGAAGTGAAGGACAAGCTAGAGTCCATGGGCCTGAGCCTGAAGGCTTAATGCTTCGCATATTTGAGGAGAAACTAGACCATGCGTCACAACGTTAAGAAGGGCCTGAAGCTCGGCACCGATGCGAGCCACACCAAGGCCATGAAGAAGAGCCTTGCTAAGGCCCTCTTCGAGAACGACCGCATCAAGACCACCGAGACCCGCGCTAAGGCGCTGCGTTCGGTCGTCGATCCGATCATCACCTGGGCCAAGAAGGGCGACCTGCACTCTCGTCGTCTGGCCATCGCCAAGCTCGGCGATAAGCAGCTCGTTGCCGAGATCTTCGACAAGGCTGCTCAGGGCATGTGGCAGGACCGCAACGGCGGTTACACCCGCATCATGAAGCTCGGTAACCGCAAGGGCGACAACGCTCCCATCGTTATCATGGAGCTCGTCACCGAGCCTTGCACGCCTAAGGCCAAGAAGGCTGCTCCGGCCCCCAAGAAGGCCGCTGCTCCCAAGAAGCTCGAGGCCGTCGAGGAGGCTCCTGCTGAGGAGACCGCTGAGTAGACAATCCGTCTGCATAGGCTATATTCGAGGGGTACGTTCGCGTACCCCTCTTTTTTTGTCGCAATACCGTTGATTGTTTGTTGGGAGCGTCCATGACCGCGCCGTCTGATTTCAATTCGAACCCAGAGCTCGATGCTACGCTCGTATTCCGTGTTGCCTATGACGGCTCATCGTATAGCGGATTTGCCGAGCAGCCGGGCCAGACGACCGTTGCGGGCGAGTTGCGCCGCGCTATCGAGACGCTGCTGCGTCGCCCGATCGATCTGACGTGTGCAGGGCGTACCGATGCCGGCGTGCATGCGGTGGCTCAGTACATTAGCGTGCCCGTAACGGACGCTGAGCTTGCTCTGACGCGCCGTAGGTGGCTGAGGGCTATGGATGCCCTGTTGCCCAAAGATATCGCCATAAACGAGGTCTACAGGGCCCGTAAAGGCTTTTCTGCTCGCTTTGACGCGCGGTCCCGTACGTATACGTACCGCATTGCCGATCGCGATGCGCGCCCCGTGCTCTCGCGCGGCGCTGTGTGGTGGCATCGCTATCCCCTCGACGTCGATGCGATGGCGGCCGCGTGCCCTGCGCTCTTGGGCGAGCAGGACTTTAAGAGCTTTTGCAAGGTGGCGTCTGCCGTGGGCAAGCCCACGCACCGCTGCGTGATGCGCGCCGAGTTTGGCCACGAGGTCGCTTTTGGCGAGGATATCCTGACGTTTACCATCGAGGGCAACGCATTTTTACATTCGATGGTGCGCACTATCGTGGGCACGCTCGTGGAGATTGGCATGCATCGTCGCGATCCCGAGTGGATGCGCGAGGTCATTGATGCCTGCGACCGTACCGCTGCGGGTCCCACGGCGCCTGCCTGCGGCCTTACGTTTATGGGTGTGGATTACGGCCCCGACGAGCTTGTCGTACTCGACTAGGGGAGTGCTCGACGCGTCCGTACCTGGCACATACTATGTGTGAGCTGCGCGTGTGCAACATCTGTTCTTGGCGTGCAGCATGTTAGGTGACTCGTTGCTTTTATGGCTCGGGTGTACCATGAACGACAGTTTGATTTGGCGCTATCGAGAGGATGGAAAACTTGGTTCGACGTTGTTCGCATCCGCGACTTTCGGTGATCCTTATTGTTGAGGGTTCGCCCAGCTATGCGATGCGTGCGCTCGAGAGCGTCCAGAACCAAGACCTCTATGATTTGCAGATTGTCATCGTATGCCGCGATGTTGCACCGGGTGTGCGCCATTCGCTCGAGGTTGCCGCCGGCAGAGATATTCACATCGATTTGATTGACGTCGAGGATTCGGCGCGCGGAGCATGTCTCAAGGCCGGTTTTGCCGCCTCGCGTGGATTGCAGATTGTTGCCATGAACGCCGACGAGTGGTTTGCCCCACAGTCCCTTTCCAAGATGGTCGACGTTGCGTGCGATGCTGCGGCAGACATGGTGATTCCCACGGCATCGCTCGACCGCTACGATGCTCATCGTGAGCGCCATTCGCGTGTACTGGATGCCACCTCTCTTGCGATCGATGACCGTGCTTCATTGGCGGCCGGTCTGTCTCAAATGATTTCCGGCGGCCTGATTGCCCAGACTCCCGGTGTGATGTACAGCCGCTCGCTGTTCGAGACGTGTTTGTCGCGCGACCGTGCGTTTCGCTCGATTGGGTTTATGACATGCGCTCTTTCGCAGGCGCAATGCATATCCGGGTGCGGTGATGCCTGTTTCCATGCGGTGGCGCCACGGCTTACAGATGCTTTTGACCCCACATTGTTTGCCAAGCTTACCGATGACGCCCGGGCGCTCGACGAGCTTATTGATTCGCTGGCAGAGGCGAACGGTGACGCGCAGCTAAAGGTGGCGAGCCATATGTTTTACTTCGCCGGGCTGGTCGCCTGCATCGAAAATTTGTGCTTGAGCCCGCATGGGGTTTCTTCAATTGAGCGTTCCGCTCGTATGCGTGATATGCTCGAGGCATCTCGAACTCGTCAGATGGCTGCGGCACTCAAGGATAACCATCGTGGACTCGGCTTGTTGTTTGGACCGATTGCCAGTGCCAAACCTACGCGTTGCGTGATGTATACGCATCTGGCCGCTTTTTTTAACCGGACGGGCGTCAAAACTGCTTAAGACGGCTATTTTCGAAACAATCTTGCATGGAATTGTTTCGAAATGCGTTCTTATTCACAAATACCCTCAAATAGCGCTAAACTATTCAATTACTGATTGATTGTCTCCGCCATCTATGGAGTGAGGTTTAGTATGGCTAAAAAACGCAATGGGCGCCAGGATGCCATCAGAGATATCGTGCGCAACAAGGATGTTCGCACACAGCGCGTGCTGGTGGACGAGCTTCGTGCCATGGGGTTTGATTGCACGCAGGCGACCGTTTCGCGCGACATTGCCGATATGGGGCTGCGCAAGCTCCCCGAGGGTATCTATGTCCTGGCCGAGGACTTGCATCTGCAGCGTATGGTTTCCGAACTGGTAACGGGCGTTCTGCGCACCGACAACTTGGTTATGATCAAGGCTCAGCCCGGTACCGCTTCGGGCATTGCCGTTGCGGTCGATGCCGCTGAGCTGCCCGACGTGCTCGGTTCGCTCGCCGGTAACGACACCATCTTGGTTATCGCCCAGACCGCCGAGGACGGCGAGCGCCTGGAGGCCCTCATCAACAAGCTGAGCAACTCTCGTAAGTAGACGAGGCGGCGCGTGAGGACAGCGCCGTACGAGCGCATATAGCGACTTTGATGGGGCGTCGACGATGGTCGGCGCCCTTCTTTATTGTCGCATCGTGTTGAGGCGCATGCGAGGTTTCTCGTGACAAAAAGGCGCCCGAGCAGCATTTGATCTGCTCGGGCGCCTTTGATTGGCTATGGCTGGGTGCCTACTGACCTGTAGAGGGATCGGGCGTGGGCGTAGGCGTTGGAGTGGGGGAACCGCCCTCGCCGCCGCCTTCGCCACCGCTACCGTCGCCGCCGGTCGAGCCGCCGGTCGAGCCGCCGGTCGAGCCGCCGGTCGAGCCGCCGGTCGAGCCGGTGCCACCCGTGGTGCTGCCGCCCGTGGTCTCGGTGGTCGTGGTGGTCGTCGTCGTGGTCGTGGTGGTCTCTTTCTCGTCCTCTTCGTTCTCGTCCTTGGACTCTTCCTTCTTGGCGTTGTTGGTGCCGTAGAACTTCCAGACGTTGTTGTTCTTATACGTGGGGGCAGTGCCCGTCGGGAACTCCTCGCGGTCGGTGCCGGCAAGGACGGTGTTCATGAACTTCTTAAAGACGGGCAGGTTGGTGCTGTCGCCCAGCAGATCCGTGCCGTACTTTTGGATGGGAATCTCACCTGCGGAGTAGCCGGTCCACAGGGCGCATGCCAGCTGCGGGGTATAGCCGCAGAACCACAGGTTGGTGGTGTTGTCGGTGGTACCCGTCTTGCCGGCATAGGGCTGGTTCACGCTCAGAGCGCCGGCGGCACCCGTGCCGCTGCCCTGCATGACTCCGGTCAGGACGTCGGTCACTGCCGCGGCCTCGCCGGTGGAGAGCACCTGCGAGGGGTTATCGGTGTGCTGGTACAGTACCGAGCCAGTGCGCGAATCAATCTCGGTGATGGCAATCGGCTGGCGATAGTAACCGCCGTTGGCAAACGTGGCATAGGCCGCGGCCATCTCGAGCGGCGAGATGGAGCCGGTACCGAGCGTCATGACGGGAACGTCCTCGATATTGTCCTTAGAAGGATCGATGCCGAGCTTTTTGACGAGCGACATGATCTTGTTATTGCCGATAGCCTCTGCAACCTGGATATAGCCGGTGTTGGAGGAGTATGCCGTAGCCTGCTTGAGCGTGATGGTGCCGTAGCTTTGATTGGCGTAGTTCTGCACCTCGGTCGTGGTGCCCTTGGCCTTGAGCGGCGAGTTGCAGTTGAGGGTGACGTTGGGGTTCATGCCGTTTTGGATGGCAGTGGCCAGCGTAAAGGCCTTAAAAGTGGAGCCCACGGGCCGCTTGGCCGTGGCGTGGTTCACGTGGTTCTCGTCGGCGTTATAGTCGTAGCCGCCCACCATGCACTTGATGTAGCCGGTCTTGGGGTCGACGACGACCATGCCCATGTCCAGGCCGTCAAGCGAGAGCGTGTCGAGCTGCTCGCGGACGGCATTCTCTGCCACCTGCTGCATCGTGGGGTCGATGGTGGTCTTGACGGTCAGGCCGCCCTTAAAGAGCACGTCGGTCGAGAACTCCTGCTCCAGCAGCTGCTTGACGTAGGAGACAAAGTAGGGCTGCGAGTATACGTCGACGCCGCTGCCCGAGATTTCGGTCACATTGAGGGTGATGGGTTCGGCCTGTGCGGCATCGTGCTCCTCCTGGGTGATGTGGCCCAGGCGCAACATGTTGTCGAGGACCTTGTTGCGACGGGACAGCGCCAGGTCGGGGTTGACCGTGGGGTCGTACTGCGAGGGCGAGTTGGGAAGGCCGATCAACAGCGCGGCCTCGCTCAGGGTGAGGTCGGCGGCGCTCTTGGACAGATAGGTCTCGGCTGCGGCCTCGATGCCGTAGGCGCCGTGGCCGTAATAGATGGTGTTGAGGTACATCATGAGGATCTCGTCTTTGGAGTACATGTCCTCCATCTTGATGGCGATGTAGGCCTCGCGCACCTTACGCTCAATGGTCGAGTCGAACTGCTCCTCCTGCAGGATGGTGTTGCGCACAAGCTGCTGGGTGATAGTCGAGGCGCCTTCGTGCCCGCCGCCGAGGGTTGCCACCGCAGCACGCGCGATACCCCACAGGTCGATACCGCCGTGCTCGTAGAAGCGCTCGTCCTCGACGTCAACGGTGCCCTGCAGCACGTAGGGGGAGACCTCGTCCTTGGTGATGGATTTGCGGTTTTGCGTGTAGAAGCTCGCGATCTTGTTGCCGTTGCAGTCGACGATCTCGGTGGGCTCGCTCACCAGATACGCGTTGGCGTCGGTGTAGTCGGGCAGATCGGACAGCCAGCGGTTGACGTTGCCGACCATGCCGATGCCAAACGCCACGCCCGCAATCAGCAGAAAGCCCAAAAACGAGAGCAGGATTATGGGCAGGGCGTGCGTCTTTGAACGGCTGTGTCCCTGTCGTTGGCGAGGACCCATATATTGACCTCCAGGTATGTCGTGCCGGACGGTGGATGTGCCGTCGGGGCAGGATGGACATAAGTTATTACACGATAAACCAAACGGGGCGCGCGAGGCCTCGTGTATGCTGGAAGACGGCATTTTTCAGAGTGAATGCATACCTTGGTAAGGAGTTTGTCGATGGCGATTCGGGCGATGGGGCCGAGCGGACAATGCGAGACTGGATTGGATGTCGTCAGTGCGGCGCTGCCCGAGCTGCTGGCGCCGGCGGGCGGACTCGACCAGATGCTTGCGGCTATCGCCGCGGGTACCGATGCCATCTATGCGGGGTTGGGCGGCTTTAACGCCCGTGTGAGCGCCCACGGCTTTACGGATGACGAGTTTGCGCGCGGCTGCGCCGTGGCGCATGCCCATGGCGTGCGTGTGTACGTGACGCTCAACGTGTTCGTGTTTGACGATGAGTTGTCCGACGCGGTGGCGTTGGGAGCTCATGCACTGGAGCTGGGCGCCGATGCTCTGATTGTGGCCGATGCCGGGTTGGCCTGCGCGCTGAGCGCGGCGATTCCCGGGGTCGAGATTCACCTGTCTACGCAGGCGGGCGTTCATAGCGAAGGCGCCGTGCGGCTTGCCGCCGATGAGTTGGGGGTCGAGCGCGTGACGACGGCGCGCGAGCTGACGGTCGACGAGATTGCGGCGCTCTGTGCCACGGGCGTGCCCATCGAGGTATTCTGCCACGGTGCGATTTGCATCGGCTATTCGGGGGCGTGCGAGTTCTCGGCCCTGCGGCGTGGACGATCGGCGATGCGCGGCGACTGCACACAGCCGTGCCGTCTGGCGTACGACCTAGTGGACGAGGCGGGACAGAGCGTTGTCGCCGTTGAGGGGGATCGTCTGCTGTGTCCGCATGACTATCTGGGCATTGCGCATCTGCCCGAGCTTGTAGATGCCGGCGTGGCGTCGCTCAAGATCGAGGGGCGCATGAAGAACCCCGATTACGTATTCAACGTGGTGCGGGTGTGGCGCCGGGCGCTCGATATGCTGCGCGACGGCGCGTGGGACCCCGGTGCCGTGGAAGAGCTTGAGCGCGAGCTGGGAAGGTCGTTTAACCGTGGGTTTACCGATGCGTACCTGCGAGGGCGTTCGGGTGCCGAGCTGATGAGCTTTGAGCGTGCAATTAACCAGGGCGTGCGCGTGGGGCGCTTGGTCGCTGTGGGCCACGAAGAGGTGACCGTTGAGCTCGATGCCGCCGTGGCGGCGGGTGACACGCTCGAGATTCGGTTCTATCCGGGCGTCGACGCGCGCCCCGATGTGCCCAAGCGCTGGCCGCAGGTGCCCTGCCCGGTGGATGCCGCAGCGGGGAAGCGCGTCGTCGTGCATTGCAAGCGTAAGGTGGACGCGGGCTGCGAGGTATACCTGATTCGCAGCGCCGGCGTGTTGGATCAGACAGCGGCGGTGTTGGAGCGCATGCGGGCCGAGGCGGATGCGATTGCACCCGTTGCGCGCGCCGTTGAGGTGCTGCCCTTTGAGGACGTTGCGGTGGATGGCGGTGCGTCGACGGAGTTGGCGGAGCGCGCGGTTCCCGCTCACATGGTTTTTGCTTGGCAGCTGATGGATGCCGATCCGCGCGGAGAACGCGATTTATCCGACGCCGTTGTGGTGCTGGACGAGGTGTGCCGCACGGGTGACGTTGATCGGACCCGCTCACTTATGCAGCGTGCCGGGCGCGTCGTCTGCCGCAACCTGGGACAGGTGGTGATCGCTCGCGAGCTGGGCATGACGTTTGACGTGGCGGCGCCGGTGTTCTGCGCGAATCGGGTCACGCTTACCTGGCTGCGCGGACTCGGGGCGGGGCGGGTGTACTTGTCGGCCGAGTTGCTCGGCAATGATGCGGAGCGTGTTGCCGAGCTTGCCGCTTGTCCCGGTGTCTTGGGGCCTGTCGATGCCGACCGTCCCGAGCTCATGGTGTGCGAGCACTGCTTGCTGACTGCCGAGGGCGCCTGCGCCACGGATGCAACGGGGCAGGTCCGTTGCCGTGACTGCTCGCGCCGTCAGCAGGCGCGCTTTTTGGTCGAACGTGACGGCACGCGTTTGCCGGTCGTTATCGACGCGTGCGGCAGGACGAGGATTTTCCTGTCGTAGGTGCCGCGTCGCGCTGTTTTGGTTATTATTAGTGGGTTTATGAACTTCCAGCACCGCCGTATCCGGTGAGGGTGCTATAGCAAAAGGAGGATACCCAATGCTGTCTGTTGACGAGCAAATGCGTATCATCACCTCGGGTGCAGCGCAGATCGTCCCCGAGGCCGACCTTCGCAAGAAGCTTGAGAAGGGCGAGCCCCTCAACATCAAGCTCGGCGTCGATCCCACCAGCCCCGACCTGCACCTGGGCCATGCCGTGCCCCTGCGCAAGATGCGTCAGTTCCAGGACCTGGGCCACAACGTCACCCTTATCATCGGCAACGGCACTGCGCTGATCGGCGACCCCTCGGGCAAGAACTCCACCCGCCCGCAGCTTTCGCAGGAGCAGATCGAGGCCAACGCCGAGACCTACGTGAGCCAGGCCATGAAGATCCTGGACCCCGAGAAGACCACCATCGTGCACAACGGCGACTGGATCCTTTCGATGGACCTGGCCGGCCTGCTGCAGGTGTGCTCCAAGTTCACCGTCGCCCGCATCCTTGAGCGCGACGACTTTACCAAGCGCTACCAGTCCCAGACGCCGATTGCCCTGCACGAGTTTCTGTACCCCGTGATGCAGGCCTTCGACTCCGTTCAGATCAAGGCCGACGTCGAGATGGGCGGCACCGACCAGCTCTTCAACCTGCTCGCCGGCCGCGAGCTCATGGAGAAGATGGGCATGGAGCCGCAGATCGCGCTTACCATGCCGCTGCTCGAGGGCACCGACGGCGTGCGCAAGATGTCCAAGTCCTATGGCAACTACATCGGCCTGACCGACGCTCCCAAGGATATGTTCGGCAAGACCATGTCCATCCCCGACGAGATGATCGGCAAGTACTATCGTCTGGCCAGCTCGCTCGCCCCGGCCGAGGTCGACAAGATCGATGCCGCCCTGGCCGATGGCTCCGCCGACCCCTACGAGCTCAAGCGCGCTCTAGGCCGCGACCTGTGCGACACCTACCACGGTGCTGGCGCCGGCGACGAGGCTCAGGCCGAGTTCGACCGTGTGTTCAAGGAGGGCCAGCTTGCCGACTTCCCCGAGAAGCACGTTGAGCTGACCGTCAACGACGAGGGCCAGATTTACCTCGCTGGCCTGCTCAAGGACCTGGGCCTTTCGGCCAGCGCCGGTCAGGCCCGCCGCGACATCGACGGCGGCGGCGTCAAGATCAACGGCAAGGCTGTGGCTTCCAAGAGCTACAACATCGATCCGAGCGCCCTCAAGCTGGGCGACACCCTCTCCGTGGGCAAGCGCAAGGGCTTCAAGTTGGTCTAGTAAGTAGGTTAACCTAACATGTGCAATAGGGCCGCAGCCGGAACGATTCCGACTGCGGCCTTTTTGGCACTTGGGGACGTTCCTTTTGTGTCGGCACTTTGGGACACTCCTTGTCATTGGTACAAAGCAACCTGTCCCCATTGCGCCAAGCGGCGTGTGCCGTTAAGCGGAGGGGGTGTATTCCCGACCCATCGTTTGGGTATACAATGGCTATTGTCTTGCTGCGGTGAAGGCCTGTCCGCTCCGCAGCTGTTTTCTACGGTTAAAGGAGAATGTATGTCCGTTGAGGTCATGAGGTCTGTGATCGAGGCCGCCGAGGGCCGCGTGCCCGTCGACACGCTGTTTACCAATGCGCAGATCGTCGACGTGTATGGCCAGCGTGTGGCGCCCGGTAGCGTTGCCGTCAAGGACGGTGTGATCGTCGGCGTGCTCTACGATGGTCGCGACGATGCCGCTGGCACCTACGAGGCAACTGAGGTCGTCGACTGCCAGGGTCGCTATCTCGCTCCCGGTTTTATTGACGGGCATCTGCACATTGAGTCCTCGAACATCCGTCCCGCCGAGTATGCTCGCATGGCCGCGACGCGCGGTACTACCACCGCCATTGCCGACAGCCACGAGATTGCCAATGTTGCCGGTCTCGACGGCCTGCGCTTTATGATCGAGGATGGTCGTCGTGCGCCCATCTCCATCAAGTACATGATGCCTTCGTGCGTGCCCGCACTGCCCGACGAGCAAGCGGGCGCTGTGATTACCGCCGCTGACATGCAGGCGTTTTTTGCCGAGCATCCGGGCGATGTCTTTGGTCTGGGCGAAATGATGAACCTGCCGGGCGTCTTTATGGCCGACCCCGAGACCTGTGCCCGCATCGATGCTGCCAACCAGACGCCGTCCAAGCAGGTTGACGGCCACGCGCCGCTCGTTGCCGGTATGGACCTCAACGCCTATGCCGCAGCGGGCATTATCGCCGACCACGAGTCGACGATTCCCGAGGAGGCGCTCGACAAGCTGTCCCGCGGCATGTATGTGATGCTGCGTGAGGGCACGTGCAGCCACGACCTGGCCAATTTGTCTCCGATGCTGCTGGAGAACCCTGCCCGCGCCCGCCGCTGCTGCTTTGCGACCGACGACTGCGCTCCCTCCGATGCTCTTTCGACCGGCATGATCGACAATGCCTGCCGCGTGGCCATCGAGGCCGGCATCGACCCGGTGGTCGCCATCTCCATGGCGTCCCTTTCCACGGCTGAGGCATTTGGCCTGGACCACGGCTGTCGCGACCCGCATGAGCTCCGTGGCGCGATCGCCCCGGGCAAACGCGCCGACCTGCTGTTGCTCGATGACCTGACGTTTGCCAAGGCTCCGCATCGCGTATATGCCGCCGGTGCTCTGGTGGCGCAGGACGGCACCTTTGTGGGCGAGATCGCACCCGAGATGGCCGAGGTTGCGGCCCTTGCCGATGAGCTGCGCGCCTCCGTTAAGCTGCCGAAGCTTTCGCTCGACGTGTTTGACTATGCCTTTAAGCCGGGCGAGGCCGTGATTGACGTGGTGCCGGGTAAGGCCATCACGGGCATGGCTCGCCCCGAGAGCGCCGAGGGCCTGCGCCGCATTATGCTGATCGAGCGCCACGGCCGCGGCGTGTCACTGCAGGCCGAGGGCGCCGACGGTGATGGTCCTGCGGGCCTGGGTCTCGTTGGCAAGCACATTGGTCGCGGCTGGGTGCGCGGCTTTACCATCACGGGCGGTGCCATCGCCTCGACGATTGGCCACGATTCGCACAACGTGTGCGTGGTGGGCGACAACGCGGCCGACATGATGGCTGCCGTCGAGGCTGTTGGCCAGGGCGGCCACGTGCTGGTACGCGATGGCGAGGTCGTAGCGCGCATCCCGCTGGCGCTCGGTGGCCTGATGAGCGAGGGCACGGCCGAGGATGTCGCCGCGCAGCACGACGACTTTATGGTCAAGGCGCGCGCCATGGGTATCGAGCCGCCGCTCGACCCCATCATGGGCATCATTTTCCTGCCCCTGCCGGTAATCCCGACGCTCCGCATCCGCCCCGAGGGCATGTTCGACGTCACGACCTTCACCTACGCCGACTAGTCATCGGGGACGTTCTTAAACGACTAGCCGTCGGGGTGGTGTGTCGCCTGACGCCGCGACCGTGAGACCTCTGGCATGTGTGAGCTATTTGCCAGGTCCTTGTAACGTTTACGCCCGCGGAGTCTTATTTGAGCTCCCTTTGGGTACGTTGGAATCGGATACACGTTCGATTCCAACAAGCCCGAAGGGAGCTTTTCTATGTTTAAACTGATTGCATCCGATATGGACGGCACACTGCTTGACGAAAACGGCCAGGTGCCTCCCGAGACCTACGAACTGATTCTGGCGCTACACGAGCATGGCGTGCATTTCGCCGCATCGTCAGGTCGTCGCTACGATCGCCTGTGCGAGTTCTTTGCGCCCGTTCGCGACAAGATGGACTTTGTCGCCGCTAACGGCGCCCAAGTCTACGCCGACGGTAAGATGGTAGACCGTGAGGTGTATTCCCACCTGGCGATTCGAAGGCTCGCCCAGGCCGTCGCGACGTTTCCCAATCTGCATCTTGCGCTCTTTGACCGAACCAAGTCCTTCCTGCTCGATGACGAGTGCAAGTTCGTGCGTGAGGTCGATAAGGACCTTCCCAATGCCGAGCGTATTTGGGAGCTGCCCGATCCCAGCGTAAATATCATCAAAGCGAGTATCTTTTGCGACGACAGTGCGGTTATGGACAGTGCGTACGTGCTACAGCGCGAACTTGGTCAGCTCTTTACTTTTGCGCCTTCGGGCAACGCGTGGATCGATGCCATGCAGCCCGGTGTGTCGAAGGCCTCGGGTATCGCGCAGCTCGCGGAGCATTACGGCATTGGTCGCGACGAGGTCATGGCGTTTGGCGACTCGATGAACGACTACGAGATCATTCGCTTTGTCGGCACGGGCTGCGCGATGGAAAACGCGCGCCCCGCGCTTAAGGCGGTGGCCGATCGCGTGGTGGGTTGTAACCGCGACCACGCCGTCCAGCAAGAACTCCGCCGTGTTCTGGAGAGCCTTGCTTAATCCAGCAGTTAGGGACGTTCCTTTTCTGCCGGGTTGCTGCTGCTAGGCGAGGGCGGCCATGATGGTGTGGGCGACGCCGTCGTGGTCGTTGTCGTATCCGGTGACGGCGTCGGCGGCCTCGCGGTCTTCGGGCTCGGCGTTGATCATGGCCATGCCGTGGCCCGCTGCCTGCAGCATGGGGATGTCGTTGATGTTGTCGCCGAACGCCCAGGCGTCGGCGAGACGCTCGCCCAGGTGCTCGCATAGCCACGTGAGGGCCGTTCCCTTGGTGGCGCCCTCACCCATGACCTCGATATTCATGGCGTAAGAACGCGTGACCTCAATGCCTCCGAGCGTGTCGAGCTCAGCCGCGATGGCGTCGCGATCGGCCGGGTCGTGCCAGTACATGGCGATGCGTTCGAGCGTCTCGACCCCGTCGATCTTGCTGTCGATATCCATGTCGATCGGTGTTCGTGTGCGCTTGAGCGAAGCCGCGATGTGGGGGTCGCCGCCGCAGAATTCGTCCAGGCGCGTGTAGAGCGAGCGGGGGAGGAAGCACTGCCCATCCGCGAAGATATCGAAGGTCACATCGTGGCCGGCGGCGATGCGATGGACGCGATGAGCAATGCCGCGATCGAGCGGACGGCTCAAAATGCGCGTGGCGCGCGAGGCATCGTTGGGCACATCGTCGTCGAGCTGCCAGACGCTGGCGCCATTGGCGCAGACGGCATAGTGCACGGAGGGATGGGCGAGGATGGGCTCAAAGATGCCCGACAGCGGACGTCCCGTGCAGGGCACAAATTCAATTCCGCGTCGAGCGAGTTCGTCGAGCATCGACCAGGTGGCATCGCTCATTTGCTTATCGCTCGTCAGCAGCGTTCCGTCCATATCGGAAAACACAATCATTTGATACAGCCCTTTCTGCTGGCATAAAAAGCATGGCCGAGGGCGGCGATGCCCTGGCCACGCTCGAGTTCTATAACGGTTCGCGTCCTAGCGGTCGGCGAGCGGCTTGTACGCTAGCGGCTCGATCACCGGACGATAGGCCGGGCGAATAATACGGTGCGCGCAGAAGAGCTCTTCCATGCGGTGCGCCGACCAGCCGGCCATGCGGGCGACGGCAAATAGCGGCGTAAAGAGCGTCTCGGGCACGCCGAGCATCTTGTAGATAAAGCCCGTGTACAGGTCGATGTTGGCGCAGATGGGCTTGGTCATGCCGTGATCGCGCATCACTTGCGGGGCCAAGCGCTCGATGCGCTCGATGAGCGCGAACTCCTCGCCCAAGTCCTTCTTGGCGGCAAGCGTGCGCGCGTAACGGCGGCACACCTCGGCGCGCGGGTCGCTCAGCGTGTAGACGGCGTGGCCCATACCGTAGATGAGGCCGGTGCCGTCGAAAGCCTGCTTGTCGAGGATCTTGCCCAGGTAGGCCGCGACCTCGTCCTCGTTTTCCCAGTTGGAAACATGCGCGCGGATGTCTTCGTGCATGGACACGACTTTGGCGTTGGCGCCGCCGTGGCGCGGACCCTTGAGTGAGCCGATAGCCGCGGCGTAGGCAGAATACGGGTCGGTGGCCGAGGAGGACAGCACGCGGCAGGCGAACGTGGAGTTGTTGCCGCCGCCGTGCTCTGCATGCAGCATGAGCATCACGTCGAGCAGCATGGCTTCGTCACGGTTGAATGCCATGCCGCCGCGCAACACCTGCAGGATGGTCTCGGCGGTGGAAAGGCCGGGCGTGGGGTGCGGCACATGAACCTCGGAGCCGCGGCGCTTGGCGACCGAGGCCATATGCGCGAAGGCGGCGATGCGGGGGAGACGGGCGAGCATGGAGATGGCGACGTCGATTTCGTGCTCGGGCGTAATGACGTCGGGTTCGGCGTCGAAGGCGTAGAGCAACAACACGGCGCGCTGAAGTACATTCATGATGCTCGACGACACCGTGGTCATAGGGAACTCTTTGACGTACTCGTCGCTCAGATGTCTAAAGGCGCCCAGGCGCTCGCAAAAGCCGTCGAGCTCTTCCTTGTTGGGCAGCGAGCCCGTGATGAGCAGGTAGGCGACCTCTTCGTAGCCATAGCGATTCTCGGCCTGGGCATTGTTGACCAGATCCTCGATGCTGTAGCCGCGAAGCGTGAGCTTGCCCTGATCGGGCACGACCTTTCCGTCGACCTTGTTGTAGCCGTGCACATCCGAGATGCGAGTGAGGCCCGCGACCACGCCCGAGCCGTCGGCATTGCGCAGGCCGCGCTTGACATTGTGCTCAACAAACAGGCCCTCGTCATAAGGGTCGGTCGGCAGGCCGTGGTAGAGGCTTTCGCTCTCAGGCGAAATCTGGCGGCTTGCTTCGTAATCCAGAACCAGGCGGCTCAAGTGGTCATCGAAGCGGTAATAGATTTTCTTGGCGTCGTAGGCCATGCGCGCTCCTCTCCGGGCCGCATCGGGGTGACTTGCATGGGCATGCGCGCGTCAGGCTATCCCCAGCGGCTTGCTCGCTATAGGCGGTACATAAAGTTGAAGACGTCCTCGCGCTGGATGGACACGTTGACGCCCGAAAGCTCGCCGGCCTCGGCCAGCGCCTTCTGCAGCTCGGCGAAGTCGAGCTTGGACTCGGCGGTATCGGCCAGCATGGTCATGGTGAAGATGTCCTCGATAATGGACTGCGTGATGTCGCGGATGTCGACGTTGGCCTCGCCTAGGACACGGGTGACGCCGGCGACGATGCCGGGGCGGTTCTTGCCAAGGACGGTGATGACGATACGGGAGGACGAGATCTCGGCCATGGGAAACCCTTTCGCGTGTTGGCGGCGCGCGGCGGCGCTCCGCTACGGTACAGTGTTCATCATTGTACCTGTCCTGCGCAAAAAGGGGCACCTTTGCTGCGGCGTTACACGTCTGCAACATGGGAGAAGGGGCAAAGGCGCCCGTTTGCCGCGATTCGTCGTGTCGTCTGCTGTGCCTTGGGCGCGATGCACAACGCAAAGACCGTGAACCTTTTGTGGGACGCTCGACGCCGTGGTACCATAGCCGAGTTTGTTGTCTTGGTCGGAAACCAAGACGCCTTATGCGCTGATCGGTAACCAGCGCCTGACCAATAAGGAGTCCTACCATGAAGCAGGGTATCCATCCCCAGTATGTCGAGTGCACGGTGACGTGCTCCTGCGGCAACACCTTCAAGACGCACGCTACCGTGTCCGAGATGAAGGTTGAGCTTTGCAACGAGTGCCACCCGTTCTACACCGGCCAGCAGAAGTTCGTCGACACCGGTGGACGCGTCCAGCGCTTCGCCGACAAGTTCGGTGGCGCCGCTGCCGCCCAGCTCAAGAAGGCCGAGGAGGCCAAGGCTGCCAAGGCTGCCAAGGCTGCTGAGGCCGAGGCCGCTCGCAAGGCCGCCGCTGAGGCTAAGGCTGCCGAGAAGGCTAAGCGTGCCGCTAAGTTCGCCGAGGAGGCTGCCAAGCAGGCCGCCGAGGCTCCCGCAGAGGCTCCCGTCGAGGAGGCCGCTGCCGAGGCCGAGACCACCGAGGCTGCTGAGTAAATAGCTCGCCGCGGAATCACTCGCATTCATGGCATGAGGGCCGTGCATCCATTTGGGTGCGCGGCCCTTTTCTTTTTATTGGCGCAAGCTAACCTGTCCCCGTGGCACCACATGGCAGAGAGACGGCGTTTGCTCAGATAAAACCTGCCAAAATAAACCTGTTCCATTGCGGCAGGTTGGTCATAGTTATTACGTGGCGGTCGAGGTCGACCGTATAGGCCGCGCCTTGTTTGGCTAAAGTACAATCATCTGTGTTTAACTCGCCCGCAGCTGCACGGCGTGGGCGATGGCCAAAAAGGAAAACCACATGGGATTCATGTCAAAGCTGCTGTCCTTTGGATCCGATAAGGACCTTAAGCGCTACTACAAGATCGTCGACCAGATCAACGGTCTTGAGCCCCAGTTTGAGAAGATGACCGAGGAGGAACTCCGCGGCCAGACCGATAAGTTCCGTGAGCGTTACGCCAACGGTGAGTCGCTCGACGACATGCTCCCCGAGGCCTTTGCCACCGTGCGCGAGGCTTCCAAGCGCACCATGGGTATGCGCCACTTTGACGTGCAGCTCATTGGCGCCATGGCACTGCACGAGGGCCACATCGCCGAGATGAAGACCGGCGAAGGCAAGACCCTCGTCTCCACGTTGGCCGGCTATCTCAACGCTATTGCCGGCAAGGGCGTGCACGTCGTTACTGTCAATGATTACCTTGCCAAGCGTGACTCCGAGTGGATGGGCCGCATCTATAAGTACCTGGGCATGACAGTCGGTCTGCTCCAGAACAACATGCCGCTCGAGCTCAAGCGCCCGGCCTACCAGGCCGACGTCACCTACGGCACCAACTCCGAGTTCGGCTTTGATTACCTGCGCGATAACATGGTCACCCGCCCCGAGCAGCGTGTGCAGCGCGGCCACAACTACGCCATCGTCGACGAGGTCGACTCCATCCTGATCGACGAGGCCAGAACGCCGCTCATCATCTCGGGTGCCGGCACCAAGTCCGCCAGCACCTACAAGGACTTCGCGCGTGCCGTGCGCGGCCTTGAGCGCGGCGAGGACGTGTCGCACGACATGCTTACCGCCACCGAGGATGTTGAGCCCACGGGCGACTACGTCATGGACGAGGCCAAGCACACCATCGCCGCCACCGAGCGCGGTCTTAAGAAGATCGAGCGCCGCCTGGGTATCGATGACATCTATGCCGATCTCTCCGGCCAGCTGGTCAACCACCTGCAGCAGGCGCTGAAGGCCCAGTACATGTTCCACCGCGACAAGCAGTATGTGGTCACCAACGGCGAGGTCAAGATCGTCGACGAGTTCACCGGCCGCATTATGGAAGGCCGCCGTTACTCCGAGGGCCTGCACCAGGCCATCGAGGCCAAAGAGGGCGTGCTCGTACGCGAGGAGAACCAGACGCTGGCCACTATCACCTTGCAGAACTACTTCCGTCTGTATGACAAGCTCTCCGGTATGACCGGCACGGCACTCACCGAGGATGCCGAGTTCCGCGAGATCTACAAGCTGCCCGTCGAGGTCATCCCCTCCAACAAACCCGTTCAGCGTGTTGATCACGAGGACCTGGTGTACCGTACCATTCAGGCCAAGTACAACGCCGTCGCCGACGATGTCGAGCAGCGCCACGCCAAGGGCCAGCCGGTCCTGGTGGGCACCGTCTCCATCGAGAGCTCCGAGAAGCTGTCGGCCGCCCTTACCAAGCGCGGCATCGCGCACGAGGTCCTCAACGCCAAGCACCATGAGCGCGAGGCTCATATCGTTGCCCAGGCCGGACGCTACGGCGCCGTGACCATCGCTACCAACATGGCCGGTCGTGGTACCGACATCCTGTTGGGCGGCAACCCCGACGAGCTGGTGCGCGAGCGCCTTGAGTACGAGGGCCTGACCATGGAGGACGTGACGCCCGAGCAGCTTGAGCAGTTTAACGCCGAGGCCAAGGAGACCTGCAAGGCCGAGCGCGAGCGCGTGCTTGCCGCCGGCGGCCTGACCGTTATCGGCACCGAGCGCCACGAGTCCCGTCGTATCGACAACCAGCTGCGCGGCCGCTCCGGCCGTCAGGGCGATCCGGGCGAGACCCAGTTCTACCTGTCGCTCGAGGACGACCTCATGCGCCTGTTCGGCGGCGACAAGATGGACCGCGTCTCCAAGATGATGGTCACGGCCGACATGGGCGACGACATGCCCATCCAGCACAAGATCATCTCCAAGGCCGTCGAGAGCGCCCAGCACAAGGTCGAGAGCATCAACTTCTCCATGCGCAAGAGCGTCCTTGAGTACGACGACGTCATGAACAAGCAGCGCCAGGTCATCTACGCTGAGCGCAATAAGATTCTGGACGGCAAGGACCTGACCGACCATATCACCGAGGTCATGCACGACACCGTGTACCGCTGCGTTCAGGAGTTCTGCACCAAGGACAGTCACGATGGCGAGCGCGACCTGGAGGGCCTGCGCAAGTGGGTTGTGGAGCTCACCGGCCACATCGATACGCCGAAGTTCCCCGACGAGGATTATGAGGCTCTGGCTGCCGATGTCCTGGCTTACGTAGAGAAGTGCTACAACATGAAGGCCGAGCGCTTGGGCGAGGACCTGATGCGCGAGCTCAACACCCAGGTCATGCTGCGCGTCATCGATACCCGCTGGATGAACTACCTGCAGGAGATGGACTATCTCAAGACCGGCATCGGCCTGCGCGGCTTTGGCCAGCGCGACCCGCTGGTCGAGTACAAGACCGAGGCCTACGGCGCGTTCCAGATCCTCGTCGACACCATGTACGAGGATTACCTGCGCACGGTTCTGCGCATCGAGATCAAGGCTGCCCCGCGTGCCGTGGAGCACAAGGAGGAGCCCGCGCTCGAGGGCGCGCACTTCTCCGGTCCTGCCGAGGTCGATGGTGACAACGGCGACTCGGTGCTGCGCAAGCAGGCGCAGGTGCAGGCCCGCACGGCTGTCCAGGGTGGTCCGGCTGCCGTCAACAACGGTGGCAAGGTGACCACCTATCGCAAGTCCGAGAGCGACGATCCGTACGTCAACGTGGGCCGCAACGACCCGTGCCCCTGCGGTAGCGGCAAGAAGTTTAAGTACTGCCACGGCAGGAATCGTTAATGGCTGAGGCTTTAGAGGTAACGCCCGCCGAGCTGGACGCGTTTGCGGACCGGCTCGGTGAGGTCGAGTCGTATCTCCACTTGGACGAAAAGCGCACGCGCGTGACCGAGCTCGAGGCCAAAAGCGTGGCCCCCGGCTTTTGGGATGACGCCGACGCCGCCCGTGCCACCATGGAGGAAATCGCGCGCACCAAGGAAGATATCGCTGCCGTGGACAACGCGCGCGGCGAGCTTTCCGATGCCCGCGCCGCGCTGGAGCTTGCCGAGGAGATGGGGGATGACCCCGATGCCGCCGCCCTTCGCGAGGAGGCTACAGCCACGGCTGAGCGCCTGGCCCGTGCCATCGATGAGCTTGAGCTTTCGAGCTGGTTTACCGGTGAGTTCGATCACGGCGATGCCATTGTGACCATCAAGCCCGGACAGGGTGGTCTGGAGGCCCAGGACTGGACCTTCATGCTATTTAAGATGTACATGAAGTACTGCCAGCGTCGCGGCTGGAAGGTCACGATTAACGACTGCCCCGCCGCTGAGGTCATCGGCATCGACCGCGCGACCTTTACCGTCGAGGGCAAGGACGCATTTGGCATGCTGCGCGCCGAGGCCGGCGTCCACCGCTTGGTTCGCATTAGCCCCACCGACGACAAGAAGCGCCGCCAGACCACGTTTGCCGGCGTCGAGGTCATCCCCGTGCTACCCGATGATATCGATATCGAGATCAGCCCCGATGACATCCGCGTGGACGTGTACCACGCGAGCGGCCCGGGCGGTCAGGGCGTTAACACCACCGACTCCGCCGTGCGCGTGACGCATTTCCCCAGCGGCATTGTGGTCACCTGCCAAAACGAGCGCAGCCAGATCCAGAACAAGGCCGCGTGCATGCAGATCCTCAAGGCTCGCCTGTACGAGATTGAGCTCGAGAAGCGCGCCGAGGTCCTGGATGAGATTCGCGGACCCAAAACCACGATTGGTTTTGGCAACCAGATCCGCAGCTACGTGCTCTACCCGTATCAGATGGTCAAGGACCTACGCACGGGCGTTGAGACCAGCAACGTCGAGGCAGTTCTTGACGATGGCGACCTGGACCCGTTTGTTATTGGCTACCATCGCTGGGCCACTGGCAACGCTGACGCAGAGATCCCATCTGCATAAACCGCCCGGTTTATGTGGAAATGGATAAAACCCTCCGAGCAGGGTGGTTTTGTATCCAAAGCAAGCCCTGCGCAGGGGTGGTTTTTGTTCGGCGAATCGGTAGAATCGAATACAGCAAGAAGTTCGAAGCGCATCCGTTTGGGTGCGCTTTTTTGAGGGAGGTAGCATGGCATATCGTCTGGACATCAAGCGCATTCTATCGATGAACTTCTTTCACGACCTGCCCCAGATTATGTTGGGGTGCGCTCTGGCCGCTATTGCGACCGACCTGTTTTTGATTCCCAACGGCCTTGCTGCCGGTGGTGTTACGGGCCTTGCCACCATTATCCAGGCGGTCGGCGCATCGCGCGGCATATCGCTTCCCGTTGGTATTCAGACGATCGTGATGAACGCCTTGCTGTTGCTGGTCGTTATGCGCGAGGGCGGCATGTTCTACGTGGTGCAGACCGCGACGGGCTTTGTGCTGCTGGGCTTCTTTACCGATCTGTTCGCCCCGTTTGTAGCACCTCTGGCGGATGCGGACCTGATGCTCCCTGCCATGTGGGGCGGCATTATTACAGGCATCGGTTACGGCATGGTGCTGCGCGCCGGCGCCAACACCGGCGGCTCGGACACGATTGGCCAAATCATCTCGCGTAATACCTCGCTGCCCGTGGGCTCGACCGTCATGGCGATCGATGTTGCCGTATGCGCGCTGTCGGCTCCGGTCTTTTCAATCGAAAATGCACTATATGCAGGCCTTTCGATGGTCATTAGCGGCTACGTGATCGATGCCGTGGTCGATGGTGGCAACAAACGCCGTATGGTACTCATCATCTCGGACAAGTTCCCTGATATCGCTGCCGATATCATGTATGGCCTGGGTCGTGGTTGTACCAAGTTTAAGGCGACTGGCATGTATTCGGGTGCCGAGAAGCCGGTGATCATGGTCATCGTGAACCGTCGAGAGCTCAATACCCTCAAGACGATCGTGCGCGAGCGCGATCCTCACGCCATTGTGACGGTCGCCGACGTTACGGAAGCTTTCGGCGAGGGATTCAAGGACATTAGCGCGTAGGGCCGACCGCGTCCCATCCAAAAGACGTTCACATTGATAAACCGTTTCATCAGCGGTTCTGCCTGCTCAATTGTTCAAATAATGATAAAAACTCTGGTAAAGCCCTCAGTTTCCAGCATAATGAATGACGTACGTGCATCGCGGCTGGGTTGGGATTACCTTTCCGTGCCGTGCGCATCTTGTCTAAAGAGGATGAAAGGAAGGCACAATGAGCGACGAAGAGCTCAAAAAGGTTGCCAACGAGGTAAGGAAGGGCATCGTCACCGGCGTGCACGCTGCCAAGTCCGGCCATCCGGGCGGTTCGCTCGGCGCTGCCGACATCATGACCTATCTGTACTTTGAGGAAATGAACGTCGACCCGGCCCATCCCCGCAAGGCCGACCGCGATCGCTTTGTGCTTTCCAAGGGCCACTGTGCACCTGGTCTGTACGCTGTGCTCGCCGAGCGCGGGTTCTTCCCCAAGGAGGATCTTGAGACGCTGCGCCACATCGGCAGCCACCTGCAGGGTCATCCCAACATGAACGACACTCCGGGCGTTGACATGTCCACCGGTTCGCTCGGCCAGGGCATCTCCGCCGCCGTGGGCATGGCCGTTGCCGCCAAGCACTGGGGCGATACTTATCGCACGTACGCCCTGCTGGGCGACGGCGAGAGCGAGGAGGGCCAGGTCTGGGAGGCCGCCATGTTTGCCGGCAACCAGCAGCTCGACAACCTCTGTGTGATCGTCGACCACAACGGCCTGCAGATCGACGGTCCCGTCGAGGAGGTCAACGACCCCATGCCGCTCGCCGACAAGTTCCGCGCCTTTAAGTTCCACGTGGTGGAGCTTGCCGACGGCAACGATTTCGATCAGATCCGCGCCGCCTTTGCCGAGGCTCGCGCTACCAAGGGCCAGCCGACCGCCATTATCGCCGAGACCCTGAAGGGCAAGGGCGTGTCCTTTATGGAGAACCAGGTTGGTTGGCACGGCAAGGCCCCCAATGATGAACAGTTTGAGCAGGCCATGGCAGAGCTCACGGCCGCCGGAGAGGAGCTCTAGGATGGCAGACGTCAAGAAAATCGCCACGCGCGTAAGCTACGGCGAGGCCCTCGTCGAGCTCGCCAACGAGCACGATGACTTTGTGGTCCTCGACGCCGACCTGGCCGCCGCCACGCAGACCGGCAAGTTTAAGGCCGCTTGCCCCGATCGCTTCTTCGATGTGGGCATTGCCGAGAGCAACCTGATGGGTGTTGCCGCCGGTATCGCAACCACCGGTCGCGTTGCCTTTGCGAGCACCTTTGCCATGTTCGCCGCTGGTCGCGCCTTTGAGCAGGTCCGCAACTCCATCGGCTACCCGCACCTTAACGTTAAGATCGGTGCCACGCACGCCGGTATCTCGGTGGGCGAGGATGGCGCCACGCACCAGTGCTGCGAGGATATCGCCCTGATGCGCGTTATCCCCGGCATGACCGTTATCGTTCCCGCCGACGACATCGAGGCCCGTGCCGTGACGCGCGCCGCCTACGAGTGCGACGGCCCCGTGTACATGCGCTTCGCCCGTCTGGCCTCGCCGGTTATCAACGACCCCGAGACCTACAAGTTCGAGTTGGGCAAGGGCATTGTCATGCGCGAGGGCGCCGATGTGACCATCATCGCCTGCGGCCTGATGGTCGGCGAGGCTCTCGAGGCTGCCGAGCAGCTCGCTGCCGAGGGCATCGACGCCGAGGTCATCAACATGCACACCATCAAGCCCATCGATGCCGACCTGATCGTCAAGAGCGCCACCAAGACCGGCCACGTCGTGACCGTCGAGGAGCACTCTGTGATCGGTGGCCTGGGCAGCGCCGTTGCCGACGTCCTGTGCGAGCAGTGCCCGACGCCGCTCAAGAAGATCGGCGTCAACGACACCTTCGGTGAGTCTGGCCCGGGTGCCGAGCTCCTGCACAAGTACGGCCTGGACGCCGCCAACATCGTGGCGACCACCAAGGAGTTCTTGGCATAAGGCAAGACGAGGCAAAGTATCGTCTCAACAACCACATCCAAGCCAGAACAGGGGCATCCCCAAAGAGGGCGCCCCTGTTTTTGTTGAATTTAAATACGAGTCCTGCCAAGCAAAGGTCCCATGGGGAAACGGGCCCATCCCAACAAAGTGCAATTCAGACCCTTCCAACTTTGTATGCGCAGCATCTCAAGTTGGTGCGTCGGTCCCATAGTAGCCGCAGGCCGGGCGCAGGGTTACCTCCCAAATCTTTCCGCAGCGCAGGCCGGCGTTTGTCCGCAGCTCCGCAGGAGCAGGACAAATGCCGGCCATGCGCGAGGACGATTTGGGAGGTAACCCTGCGCCCGGCCGGTGGGATCCCAAAGCCCGCCATGCTTCTTATGTGCAGCAAAGCTAATGCTGCTAAAATGTAAAGCGCTCATGTAGTTTAAACGCACGACGATAAGGAGCACCAGTGGGTAACCACTTCCGTACCTCCGGTGCGGGCGATGATGCCCCCAAGACGCAGACAGGCGTCCAGGGCAGTCGTTTCGCCACTCCGGATTCAGAGGGCCAGCCTGTTGCTCAGGCCCCCGCTCAGCCGGCAGATCAGGCACAGCCGGCATCCGATCCCTTTGCCTACAATCCCACCAGCGATGCTGCGCTTTCCGGCACGGCGGGTTTTGAGCCCGTTCAGGCTGTGACCGCTCGCGTGGAGCAGCCTCAGGCTGGCGCCGCCGCGCCGCAGCCTAGCATGGCCGGCATTCCCGACCCCATGGCTCCTGCGACACCGGCTCCTCAGCCTGCGCAGTCTGGCCTCTTTGCCGCTATTCCCGATCCCACGCAGCCTGCTACCCCGGTGGTCGAGAGCGATCAGGCAGCCGAGGTCGCAAGCCTCGATAACGCGCTCAACAACCCCGATTTTACGTCGGTGTTTGCGCCCATCGATCCGCAGGCCAGCCGCAAGAAGATGGCCAAGCAGGCCGGTGTCGAGCCCGTCATCCTTATGGAGCATGTCACCAAGATCTATCCGGCACAGCCCAACAAGCCTGCACTCGACGACATCAACATCGAGATCTATCCGGGCGAGTTCGTCTTCCTGGTCGGTCACTCCGGCTCGGGTAAGACCACGCTGCTGTCGACGCTCAACCGCGACGTCAAGCCGACGAGCGGTCGCATCCTGGTTGCCGGTCAGGACCTCATGAAGATCAAGAACCGCAAGGTTCCGTTCCTGCGCCGCCAGATTGGCGCCGTGTTCCAGGACTTTAAGCTCCTGCCGCAAAAAACCGCCTACGAAAACGTGGCGTTTGCTCTGCAGTGCATCGGCAAGCCCAAGGGCGTCATTCGCAGCCAGGTGCCCGAGGTGCTGCGTCTGGTCGGTCTGGCCGATCAGATGGACTCGCTGCCCGACCAGCTTTCCGGTGGCGAGCAGCAGCGCGTTGCCGTCGCCCGCGCTATGGTCAACCGTCCGCCGCTGCTGATCTGCGACGAGCCCACGGGTAACCTCGACCCGGCGATCTCGCTGGGCATCATGAAGCTGCTCGAGCGCATTAACCGCACCGGCACCACCGTGATCGTCGCCACGCACGACCGCGAGATGGTCGATAGCATGCACCGTCGCGTGATTGCCCTCGAGGGCGGCCACGTTATCCGCGACCAGGAGAGGGGAGGTTACGGCAACTATGGCACCAACTAACGTGGGCTACTCCTTCAAAGAGGCAATCAGCCACTTCTTCCGTAACTGGACTACCTCGCTCGGCGCCGTCATCACGATCTTCCTTTCGCTGTTTATCATCGGCCTGTTCATCATGGGCTCCGCGATGCTGAACTCCGTGATCGGCACCGTCGAGGATCAGGTTGTCATTAACGCCTTTATTAGCGATGACGCCGATCAGGCCGATGTTCAGGCCTTTGAGGCCGAGCTCAAAACGTGGAGTAACGTGAAGTCCGTGACCTATAAGGACAAGGACGACGCGCTGGCCGAGTACACGAGCAAGATGTCGGGTAACGCCGATGCCACCATGAGCGCGCTCGACGGCCAGAACCCGCTGCCCGCCTCCTTCGCCATTGAGATGGATGACCCGTCTCAGGTCGAGAGCACGGCAAAGAAGCTCAAGAAGAACGCCGACTTCCAGAAGATCGCGGATGACGGCGACGTCAACGCGAGCGTGCTGTACGGCCAGGAGGAAGTGAGCCGCCTGTTCCAGGTGACCAACTACATCCGCATCGCCGCCGTGGTGCTCGTTGGCCTTCTGACCTTTATCGCATTCATCTTCATCAACAACACGATTCGCCTGTCCATCACGGCGCGTCGTCGTGAGATTGCGATTATGCGTCTGGTCGGCGCCAGCAACGGCTTCATTCGCGGCCCGTTTATCACCGAGGGCGTACTGCAGGCCATTTTGGGCTCGCTGCTTTCCATCGGTGTTCTGGAGCTGCTGCGCAATCTGATGATTCCGCGTCTGCAGGAGAGCATCGGCTGGATGTCGTTTGCCCTGCCGATGCAGTACTACCTGGTGACCTATGCTGCGCTGATTCTGGTCGGCGTGATTATCGGTCTCTTTGGTTCTGCCATCGCCATGCGCCGCTACCTGCGCGTGTAGGCATGCCTGGAATTCACCCTTCCAACGGGTCGTCTCTTATGGGGCGGCCCGTTTTTTGATCCCTAGGGGACGGCAGGAAAGCGAATCATTTGGGTAGACTCTTTGGAGTTCGCAATCGATAGCAAGGAGGCGCCATGGGGCGCAATAACAAGCATAAGCGTGGAGCTCGCAATAAGCGCGGGCCGGTGCGCAGCGAACGCCGTCCGAGCCTGACCGGGCGCGTGCAGCTCCATGAGCACAGTGCCTATGTCATAACCGAGAATGGCGACTACAAGGTCATGGGTCGCGGCAAGCGTGAGATCATGGACGGCGATACCGTTGCCGTGAGCATTAAGAACAGCCCGCATGGCGAGCGTCGCGCCGTGATCGAGGGCGTGGTTGAGCGCGCAGCTATAAGCGTGGTGGGCACGTACCAGACCGCCGGTCCGCTCGGTGTGATTGAACCGCTCGATTCGCGCCTGAAGGCCGACTTCTTCATTCTGCCTGAGGATACCTCGGCGGATCGTCTGGGTGTCCACCCGGGTGATGCCGTTGTCGCGCGCATTTTGACCTACCCGACGCGCCTGGAATCGGGCACCGTGACGATCGAACGCCGCATTGGCGGAGATGACGCGCCCGATTTGGGCGTTCAATATGTGATGGCGCGTTATGGCTATACCGATAGCTATCCCGAGGCCGCGCTGGACGAGGCCGAGGGGCTTTCGCTCGATGTGTCCGCGGCGCTTAAGGACCCGCTCCGCCGCGATCTGCGCGACCGCTTTGTCATCACGATCGACCCGGTCGACGCGCGCGACTTTGACGATGCCATTTCGCTTGGGCGCACGCCCGAGGGTGGCTACAAGCTGGGCGTGCATATCGCCGACGTTTCACACTATGTGGCTTGGGACGGGCATATCGATCTTGAGGCTCGCCATCGTACGACATCGGTGTATCTGGCCGATCGCGTGCTTCCCATGCTGCCCGAGCGCCTGTCCTGTGACCTGTGCTCGCTTCGCCCTGACGAGGACCGTCTTGCGTTTACCGTCGATATCGAGCTCGATGCGCAGGGTCGCGTGCGGCATTACGATCCGTACCCCAGCGTGATTCGCTCGCGTGTGCGTATGGACTATGACGGCGCCGAGGCGCTGCTGGTGCGTGCCGGCGCGGTGGAGTATGGGGTGCTGGAGGGTGCCGCCGAGGATGTTGCGGCTGCCGAGGCCTCGCGCGAGGAGGCGCTTGAGCGTGGGCTTGCATGCGAAGAGGCAGCCCGCGGCTATAACGTCGACCTGGGTGATTTTTTGGTTGCCGCCAACGAGCTTGCGGAGCTCCGCCGCCGCATTCGTCGCGCGCGCGGTTCGGTCGACTTTGATACGGCCGAGATCCGCGCGCTCTTGGACGAGGACGGTGTGCCCGTGCAGATCGTGGCCCGCGAGCGCTCGTGCGCCACGTCGCTAATCGAGGAGGCCATGCTGCTCGCCAACGAGTGCGTGGCCGAGTGGCTGGCCGACCGCGACATTGAGGCTTGCTATCGCGTGCACGATGATCCCAGTCCCGATAGCCTGCACGGTGCCGCCGTGGCGTTGGCGCAGCTGGGCATCATCGATGATCGCCGCGCGGCCGGTATTGCCCTGGGGAGTCCCGATGAGCTGCAGGCTGCAGTCGATGCTGCCGCCGGTACGGCCAACGCACCGCTCGTCAACACGCTGCTTCTGCGCAGCATGCAGCGCGCGCTGTACAAGCCGCACAACGAGGGCCACTTTGCGCTCGCCGCGCCGTGCTACTGTCACTTTACGAGTCCCATCCGTCGCTACCCCGATCTGGTGGTGCACCGCGTACTCAAGCTGCAGTTGGCCTATGAGCAGCTCGGCGGCAAGGACGCCTTGGTCCGTACGCCGCGGCTGATCGGCAAGGGGCGCGAGTCGCTGCCGCGCATTCTGCCGCAGATCTGCCGCGCATGCAGCGATGCCGAGCGCGCGGCAGATGCCGCCAGCCATGCGACGCAAAAGATCAAGATTGCCCAGTACTATGAGGACCGTCTGGGCGAGCGCTATGCCGGAACGGTCTCATGGGTCAGCAGTATGGGCCTGTTCGTACGCTTGGACCTGACGCAGGTCGAAGGCTTGGTTTCGATCAAGAGCCTGGGCAACGAGTGGTTCGAGTTCGACGAGGACGCGCTTACGCTGACGGGCGCCGACACGGGGACTCGCTATGAACTGGGCCAGCGCGTGATTATCGAGGTCTCGCGCGTCAATACCACGCGTGGGCACTTGGACTTTAAGCTTATCCATTAGCCAAATCCCGACTCATGGCGGGAGAGCGGAGGGCGGTCTTTCGGGGCCGCCCTCCGCATTTGGATCATGGCTACCTTGCCGTTTGCTCGGCCGCCCGCTTACCTGCTATTCGAGAGGTAAAACCTACCAAAATAAACCTGTCCCTTTTTGGCAGGTTTACAAGAAAGCGGGGATGAGATGGCGACGGTGTACGGTTATGCGCGGGTGAGTTCGCGCGATCAGAATCTTAATCGGCAGCTGGATGCGCTGGGCGCCTATGGCGTGGGCTCGGCGAATATTTATGCCGACCATGCGAGCGGCAAGGACTTCGATCGCCCGCGGTATCGCGATCTGCTGCACGTCCTGGGAGACGGGGACGTGCTGGTGGTGCTTTCTATCGACCGACTTGGCCGTAATTACTCCGAGATTCTTGAGGAATGGCGACGCATTACCAAGGAGCTCGGGGTTGCCATTGTGGTGTTGGACATGCCATTGCTTGACACGCGCGCCAGGGCCAGCGGCGCGCCGGATGTGACCAATACCCTGATTGCCGATATTGTGCTACAACTGCTGAGCTACGTGGCGCAGGTGGAGCGCGAGAATATTCATCGGCGCCAAGCGGAGGGGATTGCAGCGGCGCGGGCGCGAGGGGTCCGTTTCGGTCGACCTCGCAAGCCGTGCCCTCCTCAGTTTGAGCTGGTACGCGATAGCTATGAGGCAGGCGATATTACCCGCAGCCAGGCAGCAAAGTGCCTGGGCGTGTGCGTGGGGACGTTCGATCGCTGGATGCGCGAGGCGGGGTAGGGGTTTGCGTCGCTTTGTCGCTTCCTGTTGCGATTCAAATTTTGATACGGTGGCGATGTCATTTGGGGCTACACTCGCTGATATTCAAAAAAGGAGGTAGGCCCTTGGCGCGCGTAAAACAAATAATCGGATGGACCGCGATCGTTCTGTTCGCTGCAACGCTGGCGGGCATCTGGGTGCTGACGGAGCAAAATGCGGTGGAGACGTCGTTGCTGAGCGAGTCCACCGCGCGTGTGGTGGAGGGTCAAGCTACGGGCGTACAGGCTGCCGATGTCGCGGGTGAAGCTCAGACCGAGAACGGGATGACCGGGGGCACCGATTCGGCTGCTTCGAATGTCCGGTCTGGCCGACTTGCTTCCATTCGCATGTGGGTGGCCACGAACGTCCGTCGCGTTGCCCATACCGTAGAGTTTTTCTTCGTCGGATTGTTCGCCTCGGTGGTCGTGGTTTGCTTTTCCGGGCGTCCGTGGAGCGTGTGCTCCCGTTGCGTGCCCGTGTTGCTCTTTTGCGCCGTCTGCTCCGTTGGCGATCAGGTACATAAGATCTTTGTTCCCGGCAGGCATTTCGACGTTATCGATTTAGGATTCGATGCTGCGGGCTATGTCACCGCCATGCTGTTGGTATTGCTGGCAGCGGCGTTGGTGCGCTATGCGACTCGGCCGATCGGCGCCCATGCGAGGCGCTAGCCGGTAACAAACCCGTTTCTGATAATGCGACCTTGTTGAATTATTTTGTGTCGCGCGTATTTCCGAGCGGTCGGATTTGAGGGGCGAGCGGTAGAACGCTCGCCCTTTGTGCGCCACGATGTGGCACAATGTACCGTAAAAGCTGTTTGTATCCGGTACGAATCGTTCGTTGGTCTTTAATTCTTCTCAACGGAGGTGTTTGAGATGGCAAACGGATTGCTTTTGCGGCTTCGCGAGCGTGAGCTCAGCGCGAGCCCGGCGGAACGCAATGTCATCGCATATGTAAGCGCTCATCCGCACGAGGTGGTCGGGCTGTCCGTCCGCGGTCTTGCCGATGCCACGTTCTCCTCGCCCTCGAGCATTTTGCGCTTTTGCAAGCGCTTGGGTTTTGCGGGCTACAAGGAGTTCCAGCGCGAACTGATTGCCGAGCTGGCGCTCTTGGGTGACAAGAAAGACGTTGCCCTCGAGGACATCTCCGTGGATGACAGCGTCGAACGTATCGTGGGGAAGCTGATGAAAAGCAACGTGCGCACGATCGAAGCGACGGCGCGAACGCTCGATTACACCGTCTTGGAGCGATGTGCGGCCTATCTTAAGCGGGCACGCGCGGTCAATCTGTTCGGTATCGGTGCCTCTCGTTTGGTCGCGCACGATCTGGCGCAAAAGCTCATGCGTGTCGACAAAGAGTGCCATCTGTACGACGACTGGCATGATCAGCTCTTGTGTGCCAAGAACATGCATGAGGGCGATATGGCGATCGCCTTTAGCTACTCGGGCTTGACGCAAGAGGTGCTGGACTGCACCGCCGAGGCTCAACGTCACAACTGTCCCGTTGTGGCCGTTACCAAAGTAGATGGATCATCCAAGCTTGCCACCATGGCCGATGCCGTGCTCGGCGTCGCTGCGAGTGAGCCCTTGGTCCGCAGCGGTGCCATGGCTTCGCGTATGGCCCAGCTTATGGTTGTCGATGCCCTGTACGCTGCTTACGTTGCCAGCGACTACGAACGGGCGACGCATGTCATTAAGCAAAACTACATCGAGAAACAGGAAAGATGAGGTGAATGAAATGCTCGATTTAACAAAATTCACGACCGAACAGCGTAATCAAAGGTCTATGGACCTCGATACGATGACATCGCTGCAAATCGTCACGACGATGAATGATGAGGATCTTCGTGCCGTCCAGTCGGTCACGAAGGTGTTGCCCCAGGTTGCCACAGCAATCGACTGGGCTGCTGAGGCACTCGAGCGCGGCGGGCGCGTCTTTTACATGGGCGCAGGCACCAGCGGTCGTCTGGGTGTACTCGACGCTTCGGAGTGTCCGCCCACGTTTGGCGTGTCACCCGATCTGATTGTCGGGCTCATTGCCGGAGGCGAGACGGCGTTTATCAAGGCTGTCGAAGGTGCCGAAGACAGCGAGGAGCTTGGCGCGAGCGACCTGCGGGAGCGTGGACTCTCGGACAAGGATCTTGTCGTTGGCCTGGCGGCAAGCGGTCGTACTCCCTATGTGGTGGGCGGCCTTGTGTACGCCAAGGCAACTGGGTGCAAGACGATCGCAATTGCCTGCAACCAAGGGTCGAAGATCGGGGAGAGCGCAGATCTTGCCATTGAACCCGTGCCCGGTCCCGAGGTGCTGACCGGCTCAACGAGGCTCAAGGCGGGAACGGTTCAAAAGCTCATTCTCAACATGATTTCGACCGGTGCCATGGTCAAGATTGGCAAGGTATACCAAAACCTGATGGTCGATGTGCAGCAGACGAACGAGAAGTTGGTGGTTCGCGGGCAGAACATCGTGATGGAGGCGACCGGCTGCACGCGCGAGCGCGCTATTCAGGCGCTTGCAGATGCCGGCGGCCACGTAAAAACCGCTATTGTCTCGGTGCTGCTGGACTGCGATGCCGAGCAGGCTGCGGTAGCTCTGGAGCGAGCACGAGGCCATGTCCGTGCTGCGGTGAGTGGCCATGAGAAGAGCAATGCCGATGCCCAATAGGTGCGCGGCGTGAGCTGATATGACATCCAGACGAGATACCCAATACAAGGAGGAGTTATGACGAACAAAGAGCTGGCTCAAAAGCTGCTGGACCTTTTGGGCGGTAAAGACAACGTGTTGGCAAACGCGGCGTGCATGACGCGCCTGCGCGTGACCGTCAAAGACACGGGCAACGTCGACACGGAGGGTATTAAGGCACTCGACGGCGTGATGGGCCTGGTCGAGGACGACACGATGCAGATCGTGCTGGGTCCGGGCAAGGTGAATAAGGTGCTCGAGGAGTTCTCCAAGCTCACCGGCCTTTCGAAAGGCGTTGCTGACGAGAGCGTGGTTGACGCTGCGGCCACAAACAAGGCCGCGCAAAAGGCCAAGTACGAGTCCAAGCCGGTTCAGGCCTTCCTCAAGAAGATTTCCAATGTCTTCGTCGCCCTGCTTCCCGGCATCATTGCGGCTGGCCTCATTAACGGTATCTGCAACGTCATTAACGTCTCGACGGCAGGCGCGCTTGCAGGCGAGTGGTGGTACCAGGGCATTCGTTCCATGGGCTGGGCCCTGTTTGCCTATCTGCCCATCTTGGTGGGCTATAACGCGGCACGTGAGTTTGGTGGCTCCGCTGCGCTGGGCGGCATCGCCGGCATGATGTGTATCGCCAACAGCGCCATGCCCCTGCTTGCGCCTGGCGCGGCCGATCCTGCCACTGCCATTTTGCTGCCGCTCACCAGTGCGCAGTATAACCCTGCAGCGGGCGGCATGATCGCGGCTCTCATCGCTGGCGCATTTTTTGCCTGGATGGAGCGTCAGATTCGCAAGGTTATGCCCAACGCACTCGACACGTTCTTGTCCCCGCTGCTGGTGCTCATCATCGGCGCCTTTGCTCTGATGCTCGTCATCCAGCCGGTTGGCGCATGGCTGACGACTGCCATCTTTAGCGTTTTGACCTTTATCTTCGAGAAGCTGGGCGTCCTGGGCGGCTATATCCTGTCGGCAGGCTTCTTGCCGCTGGTTTCCGTCGGCCTGCATCAGGCGCTCACGCCGATCCACGCTATGCTCAACGATCCCGACGGCGCTACCAAGGGTATCAATTACCTGCTTCCCATCCTTATGATGGCTGGCGGTGGCCAGGTCGGTGCCGGTTTGGCGCTGTACTTTAAGACCAAGAACGCCAAGCTCAAGAAGTACGTCGCAGAGTCCATTCCCGTTGGAATCCTGGGTGTGGGCGAGCCTCTGATGTATGCCGTTACGCTGCCGCTCGTTCGTCCGTTTGTGACGGCCTGCCTGGGTGCCGGATTTGGCGGCGCGCTCGCGGCGCTGCTTCACATCGGCACGGTTTCTCAGGGCGTTTCCGGTCTGTTTGGCCTGCTGATCGTCGTTCCTGGCCAGCAGCTCGGCTACGTTGCCGCTATGTTGCTTGCCTATGCCGCCGGCTTTGTCCTGACGTGGTTCTTTGGCGTCGACGAGCAGAAGATCAACGAGTTCTTTGGCGAATAGCTTGATATCGCGAGCCGTGTTGCTCAGGGCTCGCGGCGCGCGGCAGATTTCTTGATGCTATGGTTGTGCCGGTGGGGCTAACTGCTCCGCCGGCCTTTTTTAAAGGAGCGTTGAAACGTGAAAACGGGTATTTCGATTTATCTTTCCAGCCCTCTGCAGGATATTGAGCGGACGATTGAACGTGGTGCCGCGGCGGGTGCGCGCTATGCGTTTACCTCGTTGCATATTCCCGAGGATGGGGGAGCGGCGTATACCGATAAGGTCCGTCATGTGCTGTCGCTGCTTTCTGCTCGCGGCATTGCGCTCATCGCCGATGTGGGGCCGCGCACGTGCGATTTGCTCGGGCTTGAGCGCATCGAGGACCTGCGCGATCTGGGGTTGGAATACCTTCGTTTGGACTATGGCTTTAGCGCCCAGCGGGTCGCGGAGCTGTCCGGTGTATTTCGCATTGTGGTCAATGCATCGACGGTGAGTTCTGATGAAATCGCATCGTGGCGTGAGGCCGGTGCCGATGTGACTCGTTTTGCCGCCTGCCACAATTTTTACCCCAAGCCTTATACCGGTTTAGCTCTGGAGGACATTGCTCGGGTGAATCTTCGTCTTGCGACGCTTGGATTCGAAATCATGGCTTTTGTGCCGGGTGATGCCAACGTTCGCGGGCCGGTATTCGAGGGACTGCCGACGGTCGAGGCGCAGCGCGGTCGCGCGTCAAAGGTTGCTCTCAATATGCTTGAGCTTGCACATGGCGCCGATTGCGACATTGTGTTGGTCGGCGACCCCGATCTTTCCGATGCGGGCTGGGCGCAGTTTGCTCAAGTTTCCGCCGGATACGTGGACCTGCAATGCGAGCTTGAGTCCGGTTATGCCTATGTGCGCGGGCAGATTCATCACGACCGGCCTGACTCGAGCGTCCTCATCTTTAGGTCTCAGGAGTCACGTACGACGCATAAGCCGGATTCCGTACCGACGGATGCCGGAGCCGGACTGTTTCGAAAGGCGGGGTCGATCGCTGTGAGCAATAGCGGCTATGGGCGCTACGAAGGCGAGCTTGAGATTGCGCGGGTCGATCTTCCCGGTGACGAGCGCATGAACGTTGCGGGCCATATCACGCCCGAGGCAATGGAGCTGCTGCCGTTCGTCAAACGCGGATTCGGGGTACGGTTCGTTTAGCGTGTGACCCGTGGGCTACAATTGGCCCATCATGCGAAGGCGCCTCGTGTGGCGTGTGCCTGCGTTGGCCGATCTATATTCGGAGGATTCCCATGACCGTACTGTTTGTTGAATATCCCAAGTGCTCGACCTGTAAGAAGGCCAAGGCATGGCTGGACGAACACGGGGTAGAGTATATCGACCGCGATATCGTTTTGGACAATCCCACGGCTGATGAGCTTGCGACCTGGATTGCTCGTTCGGGGCTGCCGGTGCGGCGCTTCTTTAATTCGTCGGGCATGAAATATCGAGAGCTGGGCCTGAAGGCGCGTCTGGATGCGGGCATGACGGATCGGGAGTGCTACGAGCTGCTGGCGACCGACGGCATGCTGGTCAAGCGTCCGCTGTTGGTGGGCGACGACTTTGCGATTCCCGGCTTTAGGGAAGCGGTTTGGACCGAGGCATTGCTGTAGCGGCTGCGGAAAGTGCGACCCGTTTTGAGTGCTCGGGGTGGGACGTGTTTTCCATCGGCGGGCTCGCTCGGCTCAATCCTCGAGCTGTGCCCATTCGTGCGGATCGTAGACCTTTACGTGCTTGTTGGGCTTGCCGCTCCAGTACTCCTCGTCCATAAAGGGCAGATATGCCTGAACACCGGGGCAGATAAAGGGAATCCGCTGCTGTTGCAGTCGCTCGCGCTGTCGCTGCTCCAGGTGCGCCTCGGATATGACAGTCGGCATACCGGACAGCTCGACGAGGCTTGCCTGGATTCGCTTAAGGTCGGGGAGTCCCGCGTGCCATGACATCCGCATGATCAAAAAGGATGCACGGCGGTATTTTGCCTGCATCACCGTGATGGCGGGGCGCAGAGTGGGATGGATTTTGTCCCGTTCGGGCCAAAGGTCAGCAGTGATCTCGAGGCCCAGGGTCTCCCATAGGTAATCAAGCTCTTCGTCCATGGCGCCTCGATATCTACGTGATCATTGATACTTCGATTGTGTTGCCTGGTGCTATCGTTTTCGCGGTAGAATCTGCCAACGGTTGACGGCTACCGCTCGCGGCGTTTTGCCCTTCGTGTGCAGCGGTCGACTTCACAGGTCCTTCACGTGTTGGCCGTATTTGACTGAATTTCAAAAAAGTCAAAATTGGGGCTTGCGTCACGGCCGGACTTCCCGTATATTTCTTTCTTGCGCAAAGGCACAGCCGAGCGCAGCGATGCAGTCATTGGGATGTCGTCTAATGGCAGGACAGCGGATTCTGGTTCCGTCAATGGGGGTTCGACTCCCTCCATCCCAGCCATTGCATTTGCTACATATGGCCCGTTCGTCTAGCGGTTTAGGACGCCGCCCTCTCAAGGCGGAGATCACCAGTTCGAATCTGGTACGGGCTACCAAAATTGAACGCCCGGGCCTCGTAAGAGACCCGGGTTTTGTGTATTGACCGATATTTAAGGCGCGCGTTGAGTCTGCCGCCCGGACCGAGGAGTTGTCATGGACCTGCCTATCAGCTTGGAAGACATCACGTATGCCGAGAACTATCTGGCGCAGGGCGACCTGGCTACGGCGACGCCGCTGCTTGAGCGTCTAGTGGAGCTCGCCGAGGAGTATATCGACGCTGAATGCAAGACGGAGGAGAAGCGCCAGTACTTTAGCTTCGACAGCAAGTTTGAGCGCCTGGCCTATCGCCGCGTGGAGAAGGATCCGCGCGAGCTGGTGCAGGTCGAGGTTCCCTTTGACCGCCTGTACTCCGACATGGCGTTTGCCTACATTCGCCAGCAGGATTATGTGAGTGCTCGCAATGCCCTGATGCAGGCCGTGCGTTGGGATCCCATGAACTGCAACTATCGCTTGGACTTGGCCGAGCTGTTCCGCGCGCTCGAGGACAAGCAGGAGTGGGCATCGCTCTCGTTCTCGGTGCTGGAGCGCGCGAGCGATGGTAAGTGCGCCGCACGCGCCTACACCAACTTGGGTCAGTACTTCTTGGAGCCCGAGACCGAGAACATTTCGGCTGCCGTGGGCTGCGCGCGTCTGGCGCTGCGCCTGGCGCCCAACGATGCGCATACGACGCGCCTGCTCAACAAGATCCATACCACCTATCCGGATGCCGCGGACGAGAGTGACGACCATGTGATGGGTGAGCTCGCCCTGCAGGGCGTGCCGACCTCGCCTTCGGCCGAGATCGCCATCTGTCTGATCATGTGTGCGACCGACGCTGCGAGTGACGGCGACAAGCAGGAAGCTACGCGCCTGACGGTCCGTGCCCGCGACCTGGTGGGCGAGGAGGCATGCGCGGCGATTATCAAGCTGGTGCGCGAGAGCGATGCCGAGCTCAATGCCGAGCGCAAGGCAAAGCGCGAGGCTGCGGGCTCAAACGCCGATGGTGCCAAGGAGGCCGGCGATGCCCAGTAAGCGCGAGCGCAAGCTCATTTCCAAGAATCGCTCGGCACATCACGAGTACTTTATCGATGAGACGTTTGAGTGCGGTATTGAGCTGAGCGGTACCGAGGTCAAGTCGATTCGCGAGCGCGCGTGCCAGATTACCGATACCTTTGCACTGATTCGTGGCGGGGAGTGCTGGCTCGTCGGCCTGCATATCCACCCTTATAGCCATGGTGGCGTGTGGAATCGCGATCCCGACCGTCGGCGCCGTCTGCTGCTGCACCGCAAGGAGATCGACTTTCTTGACGGCAAACTTCGCAACCGTGGTTATGCGCTGGTTCCGTTGGAGCTCTACTTTAATACCGACGGTCGCGTAAAACTGCTGCTGGGTCTGGGTCGCGGCAAGAAGCTCTACGACAAGCGCGAGGACATGGCCAAGCGTGATGTCCAACGCGAGATCGACCGCGCCCTCAAGGAACGCAACCGCTGACCGTCCTCCATAAGTTGCGGTGGAATACGGACTGTTTTGCCTGTTTGAAGGGCTATTCAGTCCCTATTTCACCGCAACTGCGGGCGTCTCATCTTTCTTACTGTTCTGACACATATGTCTCAAAGGCGGCGTCCGTTATGGGTGTCGCCTTTTTTGTGGGTACATACATCCATGAGGTTCCAATCCGAGTTAGGGGAGTGATCGTTATGGACAAAACTGCGTTCTTTACCATGCCGAGCGGCCTGTACGTGGTGAGCTCCGCGGCAGACGGGCTGCGTGCCGGCTGCGTTATCAACACAGCGGTGCAGGTGACGTCCATGCCGCCGCGTATTTCGGTTGCCGTGAACAAGGACAACGTCACCTCGGGCGTCATCGCATCGGCCAAAGCGTTCGCGCTGACCGTGATCGATCAGACCGCCGACATGCTCTACATCGGCAACTTTGGGTTCCGCACCAGCAGCGATTATGACAAGTTTGCCAAATACGAGACCCGCGAGACGGCTCTGGGCATGCCCTATGTGCCCGAGCACGCGACGGCCCTGTTTAGCTGCCGTTTGATCGACACTGTGGATGTGGGCACGCATCTACTGTTTATTGGCGAGGTCGAGGATGCCGAGCGCCTGAGCGACGAGACGCCGCTCACCTACGATTACTACCATAAGGTCCTGAAGGGCAAGACGCCTCCGAAGGCGTCCTCGTATCAAGGCTAGAAATGTTTTAAAAATACTTGCATTATATTATTGAGAATATATACTAATAAGTAAGTACACCAGCAGTCACGTTCGAGAGGAGAACATCATGGCTGAGGAGAAGAAGACGTATAAGTTCGTGTGCGTCGTTTGCGGTTACGAGGTTGAGGTCGACACGCCCGAGCTGCCCGAGGATTACGTGTGCCCGGTCTGCGGCGTCGGTCCCGATCAGTTTGAGCTCGTCGAGGAGTAGCTCGTCGGCACGCGGCTCACGGCAACACATAGCTCTGTCCAAGGGTCCCGGTCGGATATCCCGGCCGGGACCCTTTTCCTCCGCCCCCAAGGGATCACGGTTGCTGTTGGCCGATCCTGTCTGTTGTGAGATCGGCCGACCTTTTGTCTTAATCTGTAACGTCTAACGGCTCAAAACGGGTCTTCCTGTTACAGATCGAGACAAACCAAAACCGTCCGGAAGAAGATCTCAACCTGTAACATCTAACGGTGGAAATTGGGTCCACTTGTTACAGATTGAGACAAACGGAGCTGTCCCTCGGAATGATCTCGATCTGTAACATCTAGACATCAAAAGCGGGTCTAGATGTTACAGATCGAGACGTTTGCCTGGGTAGGTGCCCCGTCCCATTACATCCCCGTTAGCAACACGACATCGAGAATCGTCACGATGGCACCGATCCCTACGAGCAGCGCGTTGAGTGGGCGCGAGTTGGCGTATTTGCCCATGACGCGGGGTGAACTGGTGAGCCGTATGAGCACAAAGACCGTAATCGGCAGTTGAAGCGACAGCAGTGCCTGACTCCAGATGAGACCTTCAAAAGGATTTGGGACGACCAGGCATGCCGTCACTGCGCCGACGAAACAGGCCGCCACCCCGATCGAGGAATGTCGGTCGTGGATGTCGTATTCCTCGTCGAACATGCCCGCAGTGATGGTGCCTGCCGCCATGCCCGCCGTCACGCTACTCGAGAGGCCCGCGAACAGCAGCGCTACCGCAAAGATGGTCGAGCTCGCCGGGCCCAAGATGGGGGAGAGCGTGGCCGCTGCGACGGCGAGGTCATCTACGACCATGCCGTGCGCAAAGAAGGTCGTTGCGGCAAGGATGACCATGGCCGAGTTGATTGCCCAGCCCACGCCCATCGAAAAGAGCGTGTCGAAGAGCTCGTAGTGCAGACGTTCTTCGATAACTTGCTCGCCTTGGCCTTCGAAGTGCATGGATTGGATGACCTCGGAGTGCAGAAAAAGGTTGTGTGGCATAACGACCGCACCCAGGACACTCACGATAATCGTTGCCGAGTCGGCAGGCATGCTGGGGATGATCCAGCTTGCGGTTGCTTGCGGCCAGTCGACTTTGACCAGCGCGAGCTCTGCTAAAAACGAGAGTCCCACCACACCCACGAAGGCGATGATCCAGCGTTCGGCGCGCTTGTAGGAGCTCGTCATGAGCATCGCCATCGATACTGCCGCCACGATGACGCAGCCCGCGCGCACGGGCAGCCCAAAGAGCATTTGAAGGGCAATCGCGCCGCCCAGGACTTCGGCCATGGCGGTGGCGATGGTCGCGAGATAGGCGCTGGCGAGCACCGTACGCCCGACGAAGCGGGGGAGGTAACGTGTCGTGGCCTCGGCAAGGCAGGCGCCCGTGGCGATACCCAGGTGCGCCGCGTTGTGCTGCAGCACGATGAGCATAATCGTGGACAGCGTGACGATCCACAGCAGCGCGTAGCCAAACTGCGAGCCCGCGGCCATATTGGAGGCCCAGTTGCCCGGGTCGATAAAGCCGACGGTCACGAGCAGCCCGGGGCCGATATGCCGCGCAATGTCTAGGCCTCCGTGACCACCGGTGCGCCGGGAACCAAAGTGTTGTTTGAGATGGTTGAGCATGGTGCGCTCCTGTGTATGGGCGGCGCGACGTCGCATCTGGGCCGTGCGGCGCCACGCGTCGGTTTTGGGTTGGGGCTACTTGTGTGCTTTGCCCTGATTGGCCACGGCGTCGATCTTGGCGGCGATGGTCGCCGGGTCGCCGATGTAGCGCTTGTCGAGGACGTTGAAATCGGTGTCGAAGGTGTAGACGAGCGGCACGCCGGTGGGGATGTTGACCTTGAGGATCTCCTCGGGCGTGAGGTGCTCGAGCTTCATGACGAGTGAGCGCAGGGAGTTGCCGTGTGCGGCGATGAGTACGCGCTTGCCGGCGAGCATCTGGGGGCGAATCTCGTCTTCGAAATAGGGCCAGGCGCGGGCGATCGTGCCCTTGAGGCACTCGGTATAGGGCAGCTGATCGGGCGCGACGTCGCGGTATTGCTCCTGGGTGTGGGGGTCGCGCGCGTCGTCCGGCTCGAGTGCCGGCGGGCAGACATCGAAGGAGCGGCGCCAGATGAGCACCTGCTCGTCGCCGTGCTCCGCTGCGGCATCGGCCTTGTTGAGACCCTGCAACGCTCCGTAGTGGCGCTCGTTGAGCTTCCAGGATTTGATGACGGGCAACCACTCGCGATCCATTTGGCCGAGCACGATGTCGAGGGTGTGAATTGCGCGCTTGAGACGCGAGGTGTAGCAGACGTCGAAGTCGAAGCCCACTTCTTTGAGGGCTCGACCGCCTGCTGCGGCTTCTTCGCGGCCCGTGTCGGTGAGTTCTACGTCGGTCCAGCCGGTGAACAGGTTGAGTTTGTTCCACTCGGACTCTCCGTGACGGATAAGGACGAGTTGCATCGTCTGCTGGTCTGCTTGGTGCGCCATAGGGGCCTCCTTGATCTGGCACGGTGTGCGTGCCGTTTGCTTGACGCCGCAAAGGATACCCGTTTTAAGCTTAAAAGTTAACCAAGACTAACAAAATTGTTCTATTTGAATGGGATGGTGAAGGGGGGCTGCCGAAATGTCTCGATCTGTAACAACTAGGGATGGAAATTGGGCCTAGGTGTTACAGATCGAGACAAACTAAAACCGTCCCGCAGAAAATCTCAATCTGTAACATCTAGGCGCCAAAATTGGGTCTTCCTGTTACAGATTGAGATGTTTGAAGCGGTGAGCTTACAGGCCGAACTTGGGCGTCTTGTTGCCGCCCTTGAGGCCTGCTGTGTCGAGCCCCATCATGCAAAAGTCCGCATGGCCCTTGTTTCCAGAATGATTCAAAGGGGCCAGATGCATATGTGCCGGCTGTCCCTGCACTAAAACGTGTACGTCAGCCTCCAAAGATGTCAAATTTCGACATGTTTGGGGGCTGACGTACATGTTTGATAGCAAGACGTTGATGGTCGGTGTGCGTTACGCGATTGTTTCGAAACGGGTGGGAAACACAACGGGCCGGCGATGCTCCTACTATGCCTATTCAACTGACTGTCTAAATATCTAGGGGAGGATCGCGATGCAGGCAGATTCCGCTCAGCAGCAGGGCCTTTATCGCCCCGAATTCGACCACGATGCATGTGGCATCGGCGCGCTTGCCGATATCAACGGTGAGCGCCATCACCAGATTCTGGACGACGCGCTGTCCATTCTGGTCAACTTGGAGCACCGCGGCGGCACGGGACTCGAGAAGAACACCGGCGACGGTGCCGGTATCCTGTTCCAGGTTCCGCATCACTTTTTCCGCAAAGAGGCCCAAAAGTGCGGCCAGATTCTGCCGGCAGAGGGCGACTATGGCGTGGCCATGCTGTTCTTCCCGCAGGACGACAAGGGCGTAGAGGATGCCCGTCGCGTGTTTGAGGAGGGCTGCGCCGAGGCCGGCGTGCCACTGCTCTTTTGGCGCGAGGTGCCGGTCGACCCGCACGACCTGGGCGAGACGGCGCGTGCCTGCATGCCCACCATCCTGCAGGCCTTCCTGGGCCGCCCCGACGACACGCCCGCCGGCGATGCCTTCGAGCGTCGCCTGTACGTGTGCCGCCGCACCATCGAAAAGAAGGCCGATGCCGAGTTCGCCCTGCGCGACAAGATCTTCTACGTGTGCTCCATGAGCTCGCGCACCATCGTGTACAAGGGCATGCTGGTCGCCACGCAGATGCGCCGCTTCTTCATCGACCTCAACGACGCCGCCGTCAAAACGGCCGTGGCGCTCGTCCACTCGCGCTACTCCACCAACACCACGCCCAGCTGGGAGCGTGCGCACCCCAACCGCTTTATCATTCACAACGGCGAGATCAATACCCTCAAGGGCAACGTCAACTGGATTCGCGCCCGCGAACCCAACCTGTACAGCCCCGTGCTGCAGCACGATCTTGAGCGCGTGATGCCCATCATCAACCGCGAGGGTTCCGACTCCGCGATTCTGGACAACGTGCTCGAATTCTTGGTCATGAACGGTCGCCCGCTCACGCGTGCCGCGTCCATGTTGCTGCCCGAGCCGTGGGACCACAACGACAGCCTGAGCGAGGAGCGCCGCGCCTACGACGCTTACCAGTCCATGCTCATGGAGCCCTGGGACGGCCCGGCGGCCATCGCCTTTACCGACGGTCGCACACTGGGCGCCGCCCTCGACCGCAACGGCTTGCGCCCCGCCCGCTACTACGTGACGCGCGATGGCCGCTTTATGCTGGCAAGCGAAGTGGGCACCATCGAGGTACGCCCCGAGAACATCCTGACGAGCGGCTGCCTGGGACCGGGCCAGATGCTCGAGGTCGATTTTGCCCGCGGCCGCGTGATCTACAACGACGAGCTGCGCGCCCGCTATGCCAAGGAGAAGCCCTACCGCGACTGGATTGCCGAGGAGACGCTGACCGTCGACGCGCTCGATGAGCCCGCCGCGCCCGCGCCCGCCGAGGATGCCGAGGTGCCCGCTGCCGTGCGCATGGCCAAGCTCGGCTATCACTGGGATGATGTTGACGAGGTCGTGCGCCCCATGGCCCAGCAGGGCAAGGCCCCGCTCGCCTCGATGGGTATCGATGCGCCGTTGGCCTGCCTGTCCAAGAAGACGCGTTCGTTCTTTGACTACTTCTATCAGCTGTTCGCCCAGGTCACGAATCCTCCGATCGATGCCCTGCGCGAGCATATGGTAACTTCGACTACGCTCTACCTGGGCAACCACGGCAACCTGCTCGAGGATTCCCGCACGGCCTGCCAGCTGGTGCGTCTGGAGTGCCCGCTGCTGAGCGAGGAGGAGTTCGACCGCATTTGTGCCATCGACCGTGTTGGCTTTAAGACCCGCCGTTTCCGTGCCGTGTACCGCCGCGATGCCGGCGAGGGCGCGCTGCAGGCTGCGCTCAAGCAGCTTGCCGAGGACGTCGAGGCCGCGGTTCGCGACGGCGCGAACATTGTGGTGCTGAGCGATCGCGCCGGAGCGGGCGAGGTGCCCGTGCCGTCGCTGCTTGCCGTGGGCTGCGTGCACAACCACCTGATCCGTGCCGGCGTGCGTACCTTTGCCGATATCGTGGTGGAGTGCGGCGACGCCGTGTCTCCGCACGACTTTGCGGCACTGGTGGGCTACTCCGCGAGCGGCATCTATCCGTACAACGCACATGCGTGCATCCGCGATCTGGCGGCACACGGCGACCTGGACGTGACGGCCGGGCAGGGCATCGCCAACTACAACAAGGCCGCGACGGCGGGTATCGTCTCCATCATGTCCAAGATGGGCATCTCCACGGTGCAGAGCTACCATTCGGCGCAGATCTTCGAGGCCGTGGGCTTTACGCCGGAGTTCGTCAACGCGTACTTCGCCGGCACGGTGAGCCGTGTGGGCGGTATGGATGTCGAGGACGTTGAGCGCGAGCAAAACGAGCGCTACGACGCTGCGCTCGCTATCCTTAAGAGCCCGGCTCCCGATCAGCTGCCTACGCTGGGCTTGACCAAGTGGCGCCCGCTCGGCGGCGAGGAACACCTAATTGACCCCCAGACCGTCTACCTGCTGCAGACCGCCTGCCGTGAGGACAGCTACGGCACCTTTAAGGAGTACAGCGCCCGTCTGCACCGCACCGGCCGTGCCGTGCGCCTGCGCGACTTGCTCGACTTTAATGCCAGCGGCCGCACGCCGGTTTCGCTCGACGAGGTGGAGCCCGCGCTCAACATCGTCCGCCGCTTTAACACCGGCGCCATGTCGTATGGTTCCATCAGCAAAGAGGCACACGAGTGCATGGCCATCGCCATGAACCGCCTGCACGGCCGTTCCAACTCCGGCGAGGGCGGTGAGGATCCGCGTCGCGAGACCCCGCTGGCTAACGGTGATTCCAAGAACTCCGCGATCAAGCAGGTGGCAAGTGCGCGCTTTGGCGTGACGAGCCGCTACCTGTGCAGCGCCTTCGAGATTCAGATCAAGATGGCCCAGGGCGCCAAGCCCGGCGAGGGTGGCCACCTGCCTGGCAAGAAGGTCTACCCCTGGATTGCCGAGGTCCGTCAGTCCACGCCCGGGATCGGCCTGATCTCGCCTCCGCCGCATCACGACATCTACTCCATCGAAGACCTGGCCGAGCTCATCTTTGACCTTAAGAACGCCAACCCCGGCGCACGCGTGTCGGTCAAGCTGGTCAGCGAGGCCGGCGTCGGTACCATCGCCACCGGTGTGGCCAAGGGCGCTGCCGACAAGATCTTGATCAGCGGCCACAATGGCGGCTCGGGTGCCGCTGCTCGCGATTCGATCTGGCACGCCGGTCTGCCGCTGGAGCTTGGCCTTGCCGAGGCCCAGCAGACGCTGCTGCAAAACGGCCTGCGCTCGCGCGTGGTGCTCGAGGCCGACGGTAAGCTCATGGACGGCACCGATGTTGCCGTCGCCTGCCTGCTGGGCGCCGAGGAGTTTGGCTTTGCGACCATGCCGCTCATCTCGATGGGCTGCCTCATGCAGCGCGACTGCCAGCAGGATACCTGCCCCGCCGGCATCGCCACGCAAAACTGCCGCTTGCGTCGCGGCTTCCGCGGCAAGCCCGAGCACGTCGAGCACTTTATGCTCTTTGTTGCCGAGCAACTGCGCGAGGTCATGGCGAGCCTGGGCTTCCGCACCGTCGACGAGATGATCGGCCATCCCGAGTGCTTGCGCCAGATCGAGGTCCCGGGCAACCGCAAGGCTAACCTGCTCGATCTGACGCCCGTGCTGGCAAGCGCGACCTGCGAGTTCGGTGCCCACATCCCGGGTGCCGACGGCCGTCACTTCCTGCCCCAGATGGCCGCGGACAGCGAGCTCGACAAGACGCTCGACTCCACGCTGTTTGTGCCCTACACGGCCGACGCCCGCGCACATCTGCGTCCGATTCGCTTCCGCGCCGATATCGCCAACGTCAACCGTTGCGTGGGCACCATCCTGGGCAACGCGGTGACCAAGGCGCATCCCGAGGGCTTGCCCGCCGGCTCCATCACCATCGATTGCGATGGTTCGGCCGGTCAGAGCTTTGGCGCCTTCCTGCCGCGCGGCATTACGCTCAACGTGTGCGGCGACGCCAACGATTACTTTGGCAAGGGCCTTTCGGGCGGCGAGGTGTCGGTGCGCCCCAACCCGCATGCGACCTACAAGTTCGACGAGAACATCATCGTGGGCAACGTTGCGTTCTTTGGCGCTACGAGCGGCCGCGGCTTCATTAACGGTCTGGCGGGCCAGCGCTTTGGCGTACGCAACTCCGGTGCCACCGTGGTGGTCGAGGGCTGCGGCAACCATGGCTGCGAGTACATGACGGGCGGTCTGGCGCTCATCTTGGGCGAGGTCGGACAGAACTTCGCTGCTGGCATGACGGGCGGCGTGGCTTATGTCTTTGACCAGTACGGCACGCTCGATGCCCGCGTGAACCACGAGAGCGTTGAGCTCAAGGCCCCGACTGCCGGCGAGCTGGAGCAGGTCCGTGCGCTCATCCAGGAGCACGTGGACGCGACGCAGAGCCCGCGCGGCATCAAGCTGCTCTACAGCTTTGAGACGATGAGCAAGCACTTTGTGAAGGTCATTCCGACCGAGTACGAGCGTGTGCTGGCGATTGTCGCCGCCGCCGAGGCCGTCGGCAAGACGCATGCGCAGGCCGAGGAGCTGGCGTTTGACATTGTGACCGGTCGCGCCGACGCTGCCGATGTCGCTCGCTTTGATGTGGCGGGTGGTGTCGCTGGCGCTGTGCCCGCCGCCAGCTCTGTTGCTTCGACCAAGAAGGAGGCGTAAGTGCCATGGGTAAGCCCGGTGCTTTTCTTGATATCGATCGCGTGACCCATGAGCTGCGCCCCGTGGAGGAGCGCAGCCGTGATTTCGATCCGCTGTACGTGGAGCTCGATGACGACGCACGTCGCGCCCAGGCGAGCCGCTGCATGATGTGCGGCGCGGCGTTTTGCCAGATGGGCGCGAGCTTTGGCAAGGCGCGCCCGAGCGGCTGCCCGCTGCACAACTTGATTCCCGAGTGGAACGAGCTGGTGTACCGCGGCCGCTGGGATGAGGCTGCCGAGCGCCTGTCGCTCACCTCGCCCATGCCTGAGTTCACGAGCCGCGTGTGCCCGGCGCTGTGCGAGGCCGCGTGCAACCTGGGCTCGGTCGACGGTCAGCCCACGACGATTCACGATAACGAGCGTGCGATCAGCGACCATGAATGGGCAAACGGCGGCCCGCGCCGCTTTGAGCCGGCAGGGGAGGATGCGCCCACGGTCGCCGTGGTTGGTTCTGGACCGGCTGGTCTGGTGGCTGCATGGGAGCTTGCGCGTCGCGGCGCCCGCGTGACGGTGTTTGAGCGCGACGACCGCCCGGGCGGTCTGCTCATGTACGGCATTCCCAACATGAAGCTCGAGAAGTCTGTGGTCGAGCGTCGCGTGGCGCTCATGCGCGAGCTGGGTATTGTGTTCGAGCTGGGCGCCGACGTGAGCGATCCCAAGGTTACCGCCAGGCTCGACGACTTTGACGCCGTCGTGGTGGCTGCCGGCGCCCGTGCTCCGCGTGGGCTTTCGGCTGCGAACATTGATGCCCCGGGCGTGGTGTATGCCGTGGACTACCTGACGGCTTCGACCGTCTCGGTGCTCGATGGCGGTGAGCCTGCTATTGACGCGCGCGGCCTGGACGTCGTGGTCATTGGCGGTGGCGATACCGGCAACGACTGCGTGGGTACCGCGGTGCGTCAGGGCGCGCGCAGCGTGCGCCAGTTTGAGTTCTTGCCGGCTGCGCCCGATAAGCGCGCGGCAGGCAACCCCTGGCCGCAGTGGCCCAACGTTAAGAAGACCGATTACGGCCAGCAGGAGGCTATCGCTGCAATGGGTGGCGAGATGCGTACCTGGGCCGTGGATACACTCGAGGTGCTGCTGGACAAGAAGGGCGCGGCCGCGGGCCTGCGCGTGGTCGATCTGGACTGGTCGGCGGGAAAGCCCGAGCGCATCGCGGGCTCCGAGCACGAGGTGCCGGCGCAGCTGGTGCTCATCGCCTGTGGCTTTACGGGTCCGGAGCACAGCGTGTTCGATGCAGTGAGCGTGCCTGTTGCCACCGCTGGTCGTCCGCTGCCGGTGATGGCTGCCGAGGGCTCGCATCTCGCGGCTCGCACGGAGGGCGTTGCTGCGGATGCCGCGCCGGTGTATGTGGCGGGTGATGCCCGCAACGGCAGCTCGCTCGTGGTGAGTGCCATGGCCGATGCCCTGGCCTGCGCAGCCGAAGTCGCCGAGGCGCTGGAGCTGTAAAGTAGTCACGGAGATACTCAACAATCGAATCGGCAAGGGCTGTCCCTAACTGCCGGCACAAAAGGAACGTCCCTAAGTGCCGACAGTTAGGGACGTTCCTTTTGTGCCGGCATTCGGGGACGCTCCTTGCGGATTTGCGAGCAGTTTGCTCGTTTGTCGACGTGCGGGTGTTCATTTGTCGACTTCTTGGGCTGTGGTCACCTGTTGTTTCTGTGGTGGCTGCGGGCATCTGGCTCAAAAGGGCGGGTTGGCCGTCGATGTTTACCTGCGGTTTTGTTGCGGCGCGCATTTTCGGTCAAGCTTTTCGTCAAGTGTTTGGTCAGCATCTGGTTTGCAGCCGGAGGCCTATTTTGCCCGCGCTGGTCGTGGCTGCCAGCCCTCCTCGTAAGCTCAAATTGAGGTCCATCAGTTTGAGGAGGATGCCATGACTGACCACGCTTTTGACCGAGCAGAGCTGGCTGAAGCCGTCGGCAACGATATTGCCGACATGGCTCACTTTTGGATGCTGCGGAAGTTTCAATTCCTGGAGCCGGCGCGCGAACAGTTCGAGGTCATTGTCGACCCGTGGCTCAGCTATTGCGAGGGGCCTTCTCAAAACGAAATCATGGCCTACAACATGGCGTTTACCGATTGGCTGCTCTTCGAGCGCCCCTATCGCCATGGCAAAACGCTGCTCGAGCTATATGTTGACGAGCCGCCGGCATCGCTTTCGCCTGCCTCGCTCAAGCGGCTCGAGCAGGTACGCGACACGCAGTATTTCTCGCGCTTTGGCATTTTGGACAAGAATCCTGCGTCCGGCATGGTCGTGCTGAAGGACACACGCACCGATCATCGCTTTGATGTCTACGACCCGCATATCGTGCGGAAGGAGCATTGGAACGACGGCGCGATTGCGGTGCGCCTCGCCTGCGTCGACGATGTCTGGCTTACGGCGGGACAGCTCTACCTGTATGACATCGCGCGCCTGAACGACACGGCGGTCGACGGGCCGGGTGCGGTGCATCCCGAGGACCTGCAGGACGGCTTTGACACCTCGTGCATCAGCTTCTTCTTGCGTCTGGTCCGCGACATCATGGGCGCCCAGGGGCGTTACGTAAAGTCGCTCAATATTTACGAGCAAGAATGGGAGTAGGGGATGGGCGGTTGTCGCCTGCCTCGCCTTCTGCCTTTATGTCTCGATCTGTAACGTTTGGGGACAAAAAACCGGTCTACCTGTTACGGATCGAGACGAATGCTTGGGCGCCGCTGGTTTGTCTCAATCTGTAACGTTTAGGGGTCTGGAGAACGGTTTACTGTTACAGATCAAGACATTTGTCGGCGGAGGCAACGGTGACGATGGTTCATTTGTCCGATGTGGTGGTGATGGAAGTGTCTAATACCGTTTTCAAGCACAAGCATACGACTCGCAACACGTTGGCGCGGAATAGGATGCTCGCGCGACTCACGGAGGCGACCGAGCAAGGTGCGCTGCTCGCAACGCATGACAATGCCGAGCTCATGTGGCTACGGCGTCATGTGGGAACCGATGATATTGCGGAGCCCGAGCCGTATTTGTTCTGCTTTCAACATGATTGGGGTGTACTGACGCCGGCGGAGCGAGCGCTGCGTACCATCAAAGGGCTTGCAGAGTTTCATCCCGATTGGGCGTTTTGGGGTTATGACGCGGCACTTTTGTGGGGTCTGGAGGTGCCGAATGATCTGCTTGGGCCACGATATCTTGTTAAGACAGGTTGCTCGGTGCCGCTGAGTGCAGGATGTCGGCTGTTGCGTCCGCAGGCGGCGGGCGCACTTGAACAAGTCGACGGCGTGCAGGCGACGTCGTTTTGGCGCACGGTGGAGGATTGCTTGCTGCGTGCGCCGTTCTCCTACGGGTTGGCGATTGCCGATTCTGCATTGAGGGCAAGGGGCGTATCGCGCGATGACCTGTGCGAGTGTCTCCGCTCCGATTGCGAGGGCAGGCGCGGGTATCGCAGGGCGCAAGTGATTGCGTCATATGCGGACGGCTTGTCCGAAAACGGCGGCGAGTCTCGCTTTCGGGCGTTCTTTATTGCATACGGTTTTCCGGTGCCAGAGTTGCAGGTGGAGTTTCGCGACCCGCTTGATCAGAGCCAAGTGTTTCGCGTCGACTATTTTTGGCGGCTCGAGGACGGGACATGTGTCATCGGCGAGCTCGACGGAAAGGGGAAGTACACCTTGCAGAACAGCGAGGGTCGGGAGTCGGTTGACCCATTCGTGGCAGAGCGTCAGCGGGAATCTCATCTGACAATGCTCGGGCATAAGGTGCTTCGGTTTACGTTTAACGAACTCAAAGGCCCGGGGAAGCTAGTCGAGAAAATGAGGCTGGCGGGTATTCCTCGGCAGGTTGAATTGGCTGAGGAGTGGAGATGCCAGTGGTATGGGCGCTGAGAGGTTTTGTCTCGATCTGTAACGTTTAGAGGTTGTTTGAGCTCGTAATTGTTACAGATCGAGACAAGCCGGTGAAACGTCGACCGAATGTCTCGATCTGTAACATCAGGGGGCCCAATAACCCTGTACCTGTTATAGATCGAGAGATTTCCCTAGTGCCGCTGGGATGGGACTGCAACGTATTCCGTCCCCCACATCCTCTCTTCCTTCCGTTAACCGATGCGTCTGCAGCAATCCAGCGGGACTAGGTGATAATGGACAAATGTTCAAGTTAATCGTGAGGGAGGAGCTCGATATGGCATCTGCCGATCGTTCTACGTTGTTTATCAATGCGACCATTCTGGATGGTTCGGAACATATGGAGCCGCAACCCGATATGGCCGTGACTGTTGAGCGCGGCGTCATCACCTGGATGGGGCCGAGTGCTGTGGCACAGGCGCCTGCAGGTGCCGAGGTTATCGACCTGGGTGGTGCGTATCTCATGCCCGGTCTCATCAATATGCACGTGCACCTGTGCGGTTCGGGCAAGCCTGTCTCGGCCGGCGATGCGGGAGCGCTGATGAAGAAACTCGATAATCCCGTGGGCCGTGCCATCGTCCGCCGCATCCTCAAGGGCAGTGCCCAGCAGCAGCTGGCAAGCGGCGTGACCACGGTGCGCGGCGCGGGCGACCCGTTGTTTGCCGACATTGCCGTGCGCGACGCTATCGACGCCGGCAAGTATCAGGGTCCGCGCCTGGTAGCGCCGGGAACGGGCGTCACGGTGCCGGGCGGCCATGGCGCGGGCTTGTTCGCCCAGGTGGCCAACAGCCCCGTCGAGGCAGCCGAGCAGGTGCGCGATCTGTATGCGCGCGGTGCCGATGTCATTAAGCTGTTCGTAACGGGCGGTGTGTTCGATGCGACCGAGGTGGGCGAGCCGGGCGTGCTGCGTATGCCGGTGGAGGTTGCCGCGGCGGCGTGCAAGGCGGCGCACGAGGTGGGTCTGCCGGTTATGGCTCATGTCGAGAGCACCGAGGGCGTGAAGGCCGCGCTTGAGGCCGGGGTCGACACGATCGAGCACGGTGCCCCGATGACGCCCGAGATCCTGGAGCTGTATCGCGGCGCCGCGGGCACACAGCTCGAGGGACGCGCGCCGAGCGTGACCTGCACGATCAGCCCGGCGCTGCCGTTTGTATTGCTCGACCCGGAAAAGACCCATTCGACCGATACACAAAAGAAGAACGGCGACATCGTGTGCTCGGGCATCATCGAGAGCGCCCGTGCCGCACTGGAAGCTGGCATTAAGGTGGGCCTGGGCACGGACTCAAGCTGCCCGTTCGTGACGCAGTACGACATGTGGCGTGAGGTTGCCTATTTTGCCAAGTATGTCGGTGTGAGCAACGCCTTCGCGCTGCATACGGCTACGCAAGTCAACGCCGAGCTGCTGGGGCTGGGCGGCGAGACCGGTACGATCGAGTGCGGCAAGGCCGCCGATATCCTGGTGACGCGCAAGAATCCGCTCGATGACCTGTGCGCTCTGCGTGAGCCGACGCATGTGATGTGTCGCGGTGATCTGGTACGCAAGCTCAAGGTGAAGCGTATTCCCGAGGTGGACGCCGAGCTCGACGCGATTATGGCCATGCCTGCCGAAGCGCTGGCTGAGGAGCTGGCCCGCGACGGTGTGGCGTAGATGTGACAAAGGGGCAGCTCCGTTGCCGCATGCAAAAAGCCGAGGTCTCAACACGAGGCCTCGGCTTTTTTATCGAACAAATACTTAAGATTTGGGACAAACAAACCTGATTAATTTGTCCCGCGTGCGGGCGCTAGGAGCGGGTTTCCATCTTGGCGTGGCACTTGGGGCAGGTGACGCGGATCTTGCCTTTGCCCTTGGGGACGGAGAGCATCTGGCCGCAGTTGGGGCACTTGAGGTATGCCGTGGTCTTGCGACCCTTCCACATCTTCTTGGCCGTGCGCTTGGCACGCTCAAAGTCTTCCTTGCTGGTACCGGCCGTGCGCGAGGCGTTGGCAGCCGCGGCGCCGCTACCCAAGCTCGCTACGAACTTGCCCAGGCCGGGGACGTTAGCGGTCGCGGCGACAAAGGCCGCGTTTTCCTTGCGACGTGCGTCGATGTTTTTGGACAGGCCGCGCAGCACGCCAATCACGATTACGGCGATGGCAATCCAGCTGAGCCACTGGATATGGGCTATCGATCCGATCATCGCGATGACGATGCCGACAAAGCCCATCACGATGGTGAGCTCATCGGCGCCATTGCGGCCCTTCATAAAGTCATTCATGCAAATTGCCTTTCGTTCGATATGCTGCACGCCTTTATACCCGATTTAGAGCAAGGGGGACAGGTCAATCTGCACCAAGGTGGTGCAAACATACCTGTCCCCGATACACCAAGATGGTGCAAAGCAGTCTGTCCCCAATGCCCCAATTACTTGGAGAGCTTGTCGACGACGCGTTCGATCTCGGCGAGTTTGGCGGCTTTGAGGTCTTCGTCGCCCGATTCGATTGCCGAAGTCACGCAGCCCTCGATATGTGCCTTGAGCACGTCGGCGTTGATGCGCGCAATGAGCGCCTGCGTTGCCATGAGCTGCGTGGAGATATCGACGCAATAACGGTCCTCATCGACCATCCGCAAGATGCCGTCGATCTGACCGCGTGCCGTTTTGAGCATGCGGGTCACCGATTTATGGTCTGCCATCATGGCGGGTCCTCGTTTCTGGTCGGGGGAGGTACGTGTGGGTCGTTACGCGGCGGTTACCGAAAGGGCGTGGAACTTCTCGCCCGCGGCCTCGACAGCGGCGGCGAGCTGCTCGGCGGTCACGGTGTCGGCGCATTCCACCTGGACGGTCTGAGTCTCGTGATCGGCGTCGGCGTCGGTCACGCCGGCCACGTTGAGCAACGCCGTCTCGACGGTGGCGTCGCAGTGGCCGCACATGAGGCCGGAAGTCTTGATTGTGTATCGCATGGGTATTCCTCTCTGTTGTGTCGGCTTTCCCAGGCACCCGACCTTGACCTTCAAGCCGTCGCTCGCGTACCAAAGTGCGCGTCGCTCCTCTTTCAGGTCAATCTCTGGCACCTGGAAAACCCGTTCTAAATGGACGTAATGGTGAGCCTATTTTGCCACTTTAGGCTTAAAGGTTCGTAGGCGCAGAGCATTGCTTACGACGCACACGCTCGACAGGCTCATGGCCGCGGCGCCGAACATCGGCGAGAGCTGCCAACCGGTGAGGGGGAAGAACACGCCTGCCGCCAGCGGAATGCCGATGCCGTTGTAGAACAGCGCCCAGAACAGGTCCTGCTTGATGTTGCGGATCGTGGCGCGCGACAGCTCGATGGCGCGCGCAACATCCATGAGGTCGCTGCGCATGAGCACCACATCTGCCCCTTCTTTGGCGATGTCGGCGCCGGTGCCGATCGCAAGGCCCACGTCGGCGCGCGCCAGGGCGGGGGAGTCGTTGATGCCGTCGCCCACCATGGCGACCTTGCCGCCCGCATCCTGCAGTTCGCGCACGTGGCGTTCCTTGTCGGCGGGGAGGACGTCGGCGATGACCTGTTCGCTGGTGAGTCCCACGCGGCGGGCGATAGCCTCGGCCGTCACGCGGTTGTCGCCGGTGAGCATGCGCACGTCGACGCCGAGCTTGCGGAGCGCGGCGATGGCCCCGGCGCTCGTCTCTTTGACCTCGTCAGCCACGGCGATGGTGCCGACAAACTCGCCGTTCTTGGCAAAGAACAGCGGTGTTTTGCCCTCGGCGGCAAATTGCTCGGTAAGACCCGCGGGCACGGTAACGCCCAACTCGTTCATCAGGCGTACGTTGCCGGCGGCGATGACATTCTGCCCCTCGCGCGCCGTTACGCCACGACCGGGCACGGCGGCAAAGTCCTCGACCATGCGCGCGACAATTCCGCGTGCCTCGCACTCGGCCATGATCGCCTCGGCCAGCGGGTGCTCGCTCGAGCGCTCCAGCGCGGCGGCCAGCTTGAGCAGCGCCTTTTCGCTCATGGCGCGCGAGCCGTCAGCACGCGTGGCTACCACGATATCGGTCACGGCAGGCTTGCCGCGGGTGACCGTGCCCGTCTTATCGAGCACCACCGTGCCCACGCTGCGCAGATTCTCCAGCGCTTCGGCGCTCTTAAACAGAATGCCCATCTCGGCGCCCTTGCCGGTGCCCACCATAATGGCGACGGGCGTGGCTAGGCCGAGTGCACACGGACAGCTGATCACCAGCACAGCGACGGCGGAGGTGAGCGCTTCGTTGACGCTTCCGGTCAGTGTCATCCACGCCAAGAAGGTCACGGCCGAGATCACGAACACCACGGGCACGAACACGCCGGCGACCTTGTCGGCCATGCGGGCGATGGGCGCCTTGGTGGCGTTGGCGTCCTCGACAAGCTTGATGATCTTGGCGAGCGATGTCTCGGCACCCACACGCGTGGCGCGGAAGGTAAACGAGCCGGTGCGGTTGACGGTGGCGGCGTTGACGGTGTCACCGGCGGTCTTTTCCACGGGGATGGACTCGCCGGTCAGCGCGCTCTCGTCCACGGCCGAGCTGCCCTCGAGCACCACGCCATCGACGGGGATGGACTCGCCGGGGCGTACGCGCAGGATCTGGCCGGGAAGGATGCTGTCGACGTCGACGGTGGTCTCGCTGCCGTCCTCTGCCACGACGGTCGCGGTCTTGGGCGCCAGGTCGATCAGCGCCTCGATAGCGCCGCCGGTTTTGGACTTGCTGCGCGTCTCGAGGTATTTGCCCACGGTGACGAGCGACAGGATCGTGCCTGCGCTCTCAAAATACAGATTGTCCATGCCCGTCATCATGGCCTCGTGGACCTGACCCGCGGCTAACTGGTCGGCCATGATGAACATGGCGTAGAGCGACCAGGCGATGGAGGCGGTGGCGCCCACGGCGATGAGGGCGTCCATGGTGGGCGCGCCGTGCGCGAGCGATTTAAACCCGTTGATAAAGTACGCGTCGTTGACATAGACGATGGGGATGAGCAGGACGAGCTCGGTGAGGGCGAGCGTCATGCTGTGGGTATGGTCGGTGAAGACGCCGGGCAGCGGCCAGCCAAGCATGTGCCCCATGCCTATGTAGAACAGTGGGATGAGGAATACGATTGAGACGATGAGACGAGTGCGCATGGCAGAGGCGGCGGCCTCCAGTTTTTTGGTGGGCGACTCCATATGGGCGGCGCCGGACCTGGCTTGCGTACTGCCGCTTTGGGCGGCGTCGGTGCCCGTGCTGACGGGTGAGGCCGAGTAGCCAGCGCGATCGACGGCGGTGCAGATGTCGTCGGGAGTGACCTGCGCGGGGTCATAGTCGACCATCATGGAGCCGGCGAGCAGATTGACCGCGACGCTCTCGACGCCGTCGAGCTTGCTCACGGCGCGGTCTACGTGCGCCTGGCAAGCGGCACACGTCATGCCGCCCACATCGAATTTATCTTGAGCCATGGCTTCTCCTTTCTGTGACGTAGTGTCGGAAATGTTAACCAACCGATACTATACACCCATACCCCCTGGGGGTGTCTAGTACAGAAAGAAATATATGACATTTCGTTACGGATGAGGGCGGCTGCTCAATCGTTGGCAGTCCCTGCCAAACATCTCAATCTGTAACATCTGGTCCAGTTTTTGAGCCGTAACTGTTACAGATCGAGACATTACATCGAGCCACAACTTAACGTCTCAATCTGTAACGCCTGGGGACCGTTTTGCCTGCTAGATGTTACAGATCGAGACAAACCATTCGAGGGTAACCCGAACATCTCGATCTGTAACAGTAAGACAGATATTTGGGTCCTAGATGTTACAGATCGAGACAATCTCGGAGCAGATGCCCCGGCCATACAACGTAAAACGCCGGGGCGCCCGTGTGGTAGACGTCCCGGCGCATGTTAGGCAGGGTTTGCGAAGCGGTGGGAGGGAAGAGAAGCCGTCCTCCCGAAATCCTTACTCCTGACGACGCTTCTTATCGGTCAGGAAGACGCCGGCTGCTACGAGCACGACGCCTCCGATGACAAACGTCTCACCGGCAAGCGCAGTATTGTCGCCTGTGGTGGGAAGTGCCGAGTTGGCGGCCGTCTTGGCGTTGCTGGCAGACGGCTTTCCAGCAACCGGCTTAGCGGCAGCCTGCGTTATCTTGGCCTGCTCGGCCTTCGCCGCCTCTTGCTCCTGGCGGGCGATCTCGTCCTTCAGGGCTTGCTCGGCGGCTACGCGTTTTGCCTTCGCCTCGTTGTAGCCGTTGAGAGCTGCGGCGTAGGCGGGCGTTGCAGCATCAAGGTCTGCCTGAGCGGCATCAAGTGCGGCCTTTGCGTTATGTTCTGCCTGCTTGGCGGCGACGCACTTGGCAAAGAGGGCATTGAGCGTATCGTTCGCGTTTGCGTCAGAGCCAGTAGCAATGCCGTTTTCGACGTTGATGGACTTGAGCTTTCCGAGGGTAGCGACAGCGGCATCTGATGCGGCCTGAGAATTCTCGACCGCTTGCTCGGCGTTCGCGATAGCATCATTTGCCGCACTAAGGGCGACTCCGGCCTCGGTAACTGCTGCGTCGGCGTCCTGCTTGGCCGCCTCGGCGGTGGCAAGATTATCGGCCGCATTGCTCAGGGCGTCGGCATGGGCCTTCTTTGAAGCAAAGTCGTTTTTCGCCGTGGTCAGATCGCTCGCGGCGTGCTCCGCGTTCGCCGCCTTGTCCTCGGCGTTGTCCTTCGCGGTGCCGAGGGCCTGCTTCTTGGTAACCTCGTCGAGCTTCGCCTTTTCGAGAGCACTCTGGGCAGACGTCTGGGCTGCCGTGGCTTCATCAAGCGCCTGATGGGCCTTGTCAGCCTTCTCCTGAGCCGCAGCAACATCGGCTGAATACTTGGCAAGTTCCTTCTTTGCATCTTGCAGAGCCTGCTGCTTTACGAGAGTCTCTGCCTTGGCGTCATCAACCTTCTTCTGACTCTGAGCGGCTTGCTCTTTCGATGCCTTAAGCTCGGCGCGCTTCTGGTTGACGACCTGCTCTGCGGTCGCCACGTTGCTTTGGGCGGCTTTGACCTGGTCTTCGGCTTCGGCAACTTTTCCGTTTGCTTCGGCGAGCTTCTGCTCTGCGTGGGCGACCGTGGCAGCGGCATCGGCCACGTTGCCATTTTCGGTGGCAAGGTTGCTGTTCGCGGTATCAACGCCTTCTTGCTTTTGAGCGACGAGGGTCTCTGCTACCTTTACGGCATCGGCTTTCGATGCCGCTGTATTGCGCTTTTGCTCAAGGTCTGTCTTTGCGGCGGCGAGTTTTTCGCTGGCTTTGGAAAGACTCAGCTGATACTGATCGAAGAGACTCTCGAGTTCATCGATTGAGTATTCTTTCTCGTGCGAACCGTAATTGTTGTCGATCTCCAACACGAATACATACGGAAAAAGGGTTCCGCGCGAGTTGATGCCGTATCCCATGGTTTTGGCGTTAGGTTGTACGATATTCAGATAATGGCCGACGGTGCCAAAGCCTACGTGTTGTTTTCCGAATTCGGTGCCGTGGCTCCAAAAAGTTGCCCAAGCATCCTTGGGGGCAATTTCGCCAAGGCCGGCTTCCGCTGCGGCATCGTCAAATATTTTCTTTTCGCCATCAACCCATTGGTGCGCGATGTTTTCTTTAGTGCTGAAGTTCCAAGCGGCATTTTCAAATCCGTGATAGTCTGAATGCCCCTTCGTTGTGTCAGAGTAATTGGAATCAGACTGAGCGATTGCCATTTGCTCTGCCGTCACCTTAAGCTCGCTAAGGCCGACGCTTTTGCGATATTCATTAATTTCGCGCAGCTTGCCAAACGAAAGCTTGGCGTTGTCGAGTGACGTGCCGTCTTTTTTATCGCCAATGGTCGTCGGGTTTTTATCGCTCTGCCTATAGATGATGTTTGCAGCGTCGTTGGCACCGATGAACTGGTAGAAGCCGATGACGCTCTGCGCCTCCGCCGTCATTGCCTTATCGGTTGCCGCCTTGCACGTATCATATGCTTTCTGTGCATCGATAACGGCTTGATCGGCGGCCGCCTGGTTTGCCTTGGCAGTTTCGAGCGCCTTGTCTGCCTGCTCCTTCTCGGCTTTTGCCTGGTCGACTTGTTTCTGAGCGGCCTTTGCCTTCTCCAGTTCGGTAGCATGTGCCTGCTTTGCTGAGGTCAACTCCGATTGCGCCGCATCGGCTTTCGTCTGGGCTGCCGTTACATCATTTTCGGCTGCTGCGACTGTCTGCTTCTTGGCTTCGAGCTCGCTTTCGGCACCGGTGAGGGCGTCCTGCTTGGATGCAACGTCGCTATTTGCCTTAGAAAGGCCTGCTTCGGCAGCCGCCTGCTGCTGCTTCGCCTGGTCGAGTACGCTTTGGGCAGCATCGACCTTTGCTTGGGCGGCGTCATACTCCGGGCCTTCGGCGCCTGCCTTTGCGGCCGCCAAATCGGCTTGTGCGCTGTCGTACGCTGTCTGTGCCGCGACTACCTTACCATCCGCGGCGGTCTTTTCCTGCTGAGCGGAAGCCAGCGTGCCTGCCGCCTCGTCGTAAGCGCTCTGCGCGGCGCTCTGAGCCTGCTGAGCGTCGGCGAGCGCGGAATCGGCAGTAGCCTTCGCAGCCTTTGCTTGGTCCAGAGCGGCCTGCGCATCTGCGGCAGCCTGCTCGGCGACCTTGATTTCCTCCGGCGTTGCGTTGGCGGCTGCCTTCTGGGCTGCCTCGAGCTTGGCCTGCGCATCAGCTGCCGCCTGCTTTGCGGCATCAAGGACCTTCGACTTGTCCTCGGCGTCGGTCTTGGCTGCATCGAGCTTTCCTTGGGCATCCTTCAGCGTGGCGCCGGCGCTGTCGGCCGCCTTGACGCTTTCATCGAGCTGGCGAGCATATTCGGCACGCGCGGCGGCCTCTGCCTGCGAATTATCGGAGACGGAGGCGTCATAGGTGCTTTGTGCGTTGTCGCGGGCCGCCTGCTTTTCGGTATAGGGGGCAGCCGCCGTGTCGTAGTCGGATTTGGCGTCTGCCTCGGCAGCCTTTGCGGCGTCGATCGCAGCCTGCAAGTCGGCAATCTTCTGGGCGTTTGTCTTTACTGCGGAACCTGCCGCCTCGCCGGCGTGGACAGCAAGCGGGGACATGATCGCGTCCTGTGCTGTGGTGTCACTCGCATCGTTGGCAAATGCCGAGAACGGCGCGAGCAGCGACGAGCCAGTCATAGCGATGGTGGTTGCCGCGGTGACGGCGAGTCGTGTTGCCTTGTGGCCCGAGAATGTGGGGCGAGGCTCGGCGACGCCTGAGACTTCCAAGTGTTTAGGTGCGTGCTTTGCCATTTCTTCTCCCAATCGTTGAAGGGGTACCTATGACAATTCGTACGTTACGACCGCCGAAGGGGCTTCTGTTGCGCAACATTGGCAAGCAAATATCGACACACTTGAGTCACATTTATGAGGCGAAGTTCTCGGCAAGCTAATGTCTCGTTCTGTAACATCTAGACCTGTATCTGCCGAGCTAGTGTTACAGATCGAGACAATTGCCGGGGAGGGGTCCCGTCACGGCAAGACGCCCGCCGCCTAGATACAGAACCCGGGGATCACACAGGTTCGCTTGTTTGGCTTTTCCGCAGGCGTTGCGTACGTAAAGACGTCGCCGTCGTGTCCCACGCGATTCAAATAGAGTGTGCCTCCACTCTCCGATGTGTCAGGGCTCACCGTGCGCTCCCACCAACAGGTGTCCTTGCCCTTCCACTGGCGGACCATCGTCTCGTTCGTGGAATACGGGCTCACCTTGAGCTCGCGGAAGAGCTGATACTCCTTGCCCTCGCCGTTGTAGATGTCTGCCAGGTAGTGATAGTCCTCGGCAAACGAATCGGGCGGTTGCGTACCGCACAGCTCGACCATGGCGGGCAGCCAAAGGGTTGCGGGCAACTCGCTCAGACACGATGCACTGTTGGCGGCGCCAACGTTATTTGAGATCTTTTTGACGGATTTGATGAGTGCGCGCAACTCGTTGGGCAGCAGCTTAAGGCCGTCGCCGTTGAGCCATTCCCGCAGCTCGCAATCTGCCCAGCCGGCGCTCGGCGGTTCAGCCGCAGCGTTGCGCTCGGCAATACCCGCATCGAACATAAACGTCAGTCCGGCCTTGCCCGTCCCGTCCAGAAGCTCATCGTGACGGATGCCCACAAGCTGCGCGCCAACCTCCAGCCCGTTGGCGAGCTTCACACGCTTGGTACACGGATAGGGGATATGCCCATCAGTGTCGAGCAGGTGGTAGCGCTTGGCAATCTCGCGTGCCTCGCTACGGGTCTCGGCGGCCTTAATCTTGAGCGAAATTTCCTGCAGCTGATCCCAGGCGTAGTCGTCAAGCGAACCGCGGATGCCGTCCAGGTAGTCGGGGATGCCAAAGCCATGGGTTGCCGCCCCGATAACGCCGAGCCCCGCAACGGCTGCAACGACGCCGCCGATGACAAAGCGGCGGCGGGTCATGGCATCGTGACGGGCCTGCTCCAGGATCTCTCGTGCGCGCTCGCCGGCGACGTCGACCTTAAGGTGCGTGCCAGAATCGATATCAATTGCGGCCTCGTCTCCTGCACCCTCGCGGTCCTCAGATTCTGCAGCGGGGAGGTATGTCGAGAGCACCTCGAGCATCTGCTGCTCGGTAGGGCGATCGCCCTGTTCGACCGAGATGCCTTTCATGATGATCTGGACAAGCGCTTTGTCGCCCTCGCAGCGCGGCTCGAGCGGCGCCGGTTTGGTCTTGGTCTTTATGAGGTAGAACGAGCCGGTCGCCGCGGCACCCGTCGACTCGACATCGAACGGTTTGCGACCGCTGTAGAGCTGGTACAGAATGCTCGAAAGCGCATAGACGTCGATCGCGGGCGAGCGGCGAAGGGCCGCGATGCCTTCGATATCCTGCGTGAGCATTTCGGGCGCGGCATATGCGGGTGTGGCAAAACGCCAAATGTCGGCACGTCGGGTGATTGTGTCGTCGCCGAGTGCCATGGTCGCGGAGCCCATGTCGATGAGGCAGGGGTCAAAGGAGCAATCGGCAATCTGCTGCTCGAGCGTTCGGCTGGTGGTGCGGAACATGATATTGGCAGGCGACAGGTCGCGATGGATGACCGGATTCACGAGGCCTTGGGTCATCAAGAGCGCGCGAAGCACGGCGTTTCCGACGGCGGCGACCATCTGGGTGGTCAGCCCGCCCGAGGCGTCGTGCGGAAGCAAGGGCAGCGCCTGCTTGAGGGAGGTGCCCTCGACCCACTCCATGAGGATGAGCGGGTCATCCTCGCACGATCCGTAGCCATAGACACGCGGAAATCCGCGCAGGTGCGAGACGGTACACAGATGACGATACTCCTCGAACAGCGCGGCGGTGTTGGCCAGGTGAGCGGCCGATTGCTCGGCGGAGCGGTCGGGGGCGTGGCCGGAAAGGATGGCGTTGTCCTTGAGTAGCTTGACGGCAAAGACCTCGCCGCTCGTGTTGGTCGCGCGCAGCACGTGCCCGATGTTGCCGTTGTTGCGGTGGGCCGTCTGGAGAATAAGCGTCATAAACCGACGCTTGGCGTCGTCCTCGGCGCTGGGGTCGACCGCCACGGCGGTGTCGAACGTGTCAAGACGGATGAGTTTGTCGCCATAGGCGCTATCGGTAGTATCCATGGCGTTCCTTTGTCTAGCATGGGTTGCTGCGCGTATACGTGGGCAGTGTGGATATCGGTAAAGTACCATGATAGCCACACTGCCCACGTATACCGCTGAGTATTGTCGTTTACGACGCAGAAGGTAGAAGACGAAAGACGGACGGCGACCGTCTTTCGATCGCCGTCCGCGCTAGTCCACAATGACAAGGAATGTCGTGTAGAGACCCAGATGGAGCCTGTCGCTGTTTTCGATTTCCACCGGGGGATAGACTTTGCCGGGCTCGCGTTGGTCGCGCGGCGGCTCGATTACGATATCGCCGTCGCCCGCGCCCGATTCGAGCACTGTGCCGTTGGTCGACCCAAGGCCCTGGGCGTACCAGTGTCCGCCTTCGAGCCAAATGCGGAGATGCTCGCGCGATGCATCAGCGCCTACATCGGTGATGCTGGGCGAAGTTTTGGGCAAGGACCCAATTACCGTGCCGCGCGGATCGCGTGTGAGGGGATGGATTTGCATGTCGGCGCAGTTGTCGGCATGGGTTCTGAGCAGACCGAGGTTGGGGGCGACAGTGCGCGGCTGCTCCAGGCTGCTCATAAAGCCACGTCCGACGGTAGTTTGGGTGGTGCCAAAGTGCCCGCCTGTCTTGCTGTCGCAAAAGCGCTCGACGGTGGCCACGCCTTGGATGGGGTCGGCGAGCGCCCCCGTTGCCACAAAGAGCATAAGGTAAAGCGTACTCTTCTCGCGCACGGCATTGCCGTCAAAGTTGTCGATGTGATTGAGGGCATTTGCATATAGGCGGCTGTCCAACTTGTAGCTGGCGAGAGCCGACATCATTTCGTTGGCGGCCGGGCCGCGATAGTGCTCGGCGATTGCCTGATAGGCGGACTCGCCGCCGCCGAGCTTGCTGCAGATTGCCGCGGAAAGATTGAGCGTGGTGACGGCAAAGTCGCTGTAGATGGCGGGCGCGCACTGGTCAGGCTCGCGATGGACGATGTAACGGGTGAGATACGAGCGGTTGGAAGAGCATTTCTCGAGCAGGGTACTGCCGAGATAAGAGTTTCCATTGATGAGCATTCGGGCGATCTCGAGATGTTTAAGACCGCCGAACGAGCGAATATCGTTATAGAGGACCGAGCAAGGCGTCTCTGCTGCCACGGATACCTCCTTTGATTGCTTCCTAGCCAATAAGGCGATAGGAATTAATGGCCCCGGTGGGCGACGTATTAAATGGCTGCGCAATATATAGCGTAACCAAAGCAACATTATAGGCCACATGTTCGAAATTGCAGGAAGACTGAGAGATTTGGTTTGGACTGGACGGAAATCCCCCTCTGTCTTGTTCTGTAACATTTAGGGCCGGTTTTGCTTCGCAGCCGTTACAGATTGAGACAATCAGCCGGGCCCGCCTCGTCCGCCTCGTCATCTGTGGTTTACGTGGGGGCATGCGATGCACGGGTATACTAACCAGCGGCGAATCTGCTCCATCGCTTAGAGCTGCTGCGTCTGGACGGCGCGTGATAGGGCTGCCAAAGCGATCGCCAGCGTGCTGAGCAACGTCCTCTCTGTGCGCACCCGTTTTTGTATGTATTAGCGCACTACCAAGCACGCCCGCGCGGCCGCATGCCGTGCCCATTGCGCGTGCAGATAAGGAACAACAACATATGCGTAATTCTGTATCCGACGTCACCGACGCCGAGATCCTGGACGAGACCCGTGAGGCCATGACCCAGGCTGCCTTCGATGCCGCCGATGAGGCCAATGCTGCCCAGGCCGTCGAGTCCGCTACCGAGAGCCTGCCCGCCTTTGACGAGCTGGGCCTTTCCGACGAGATGCTTCGTGCTATCGAGAACCTGGGCTACACGGCGCCGACGCCCGTGCAGGCCGGTTCGATTCCTGTGGTGCTCGAAGGCCGCGACCTGCTTGCCGCCGCTCAGACCGGCACCGGCAAGACGGCTGCCTTTTTGCTGCCGACCATGAACAACCTGGAGCACATCGCTCCGCCCAAGCCTGTGCGCGAGCGCAGCGGCCGCAACCGCCGTCGCGGTGCCAAGAAGCCCGAGGGCAACGGTCGCGGTCCCGTGATGCTCGTCATCACCCCCACGCGCGAGCTTGCCCAGCAGATCGATGAGGTCGCGAGCAAGATTGCCGACGTCACCGGCCACGTTGCCGTGACCGTCGTGGGCGGCGTGAGCTACAAGCCGCAGACCGCTGCCCTCAAGTACGGTTGCGATATCCTGGTCGCCACGCCGGGCCGTCTGGTCGATCTGATCGAGCAGGGTGCCTGCCACCTAGACGAGGTCAAGGTGCTGGTGCTCGACGAGGCCGACCGCATGCTCGACATGGGCTTTTTGCCCGCCGTCCGCCGCATTGTGCGCGAGACGCCGGCCGAGCGCCAGACGCTGCTGTTCTCGGCGACGCTCGACGAGGAGGCCGTGGGCGAGATCACCGACCTGGTGAGCGATCCGGCCCGCGTGGAGATCGCGCCCGCCACGTCGACCGCCGACACCGTCGACCAGTTTGTGTTCCCGGTGTCCATCGAGGTAAAGAACAACCTGCTGCCCGAGTTCCTCAAAAAGGAAGGCCCGGAGCGCACTATCGTCTTTATGCGCACCAAGCACCGCGCCGACAGCTGCTGCCGTCGTCTGGAGCGTAAGGGCATCAAGGCCGCCGCGATTCACGGCAACCGCAGCCAGGCCCAGCGTGAGCGCGCGCTTTCTGCCTTCCGTGATGGCACCGTCGACGTGCTGGTGGCGACCGACGTGCTTGCCCGCGGCATCGACATTAGCGACGTGCGCTACGTCGTGAACTTTGACGTGCCGGCCGAGCCGACCGACTACATCCACCGTATTGGCCGTACGGGCCGCGCCGGCGAGCTGGGCTGGGCCATCACGTTTGTGACCGAGCAGGACGTCGACGAGTTCTACGAGATCGAGAAGCTCATGGACAAGACCGCCGACATCTACGAGGCCGGCGACCTGAATGTGGGTCCTAATCCGCCCGCGGTTGACCCCGAGCGCGACCCTGCGGCCTTTAAGGTGAAGAAGAAGGCCAAGCGCGGCAAGTCCAAGAGCAAGAAGAAACTCGAGCAAGCGCGTCGCGACGGCAAGCGCAACGGCGACGATTACGGCGACGTGGCTGGTCGTTCCAACCGCGGTCGCGACGAGCGCCGCGGCGACGGCGAGCGTCCGAGCCGTCCCAAGCGCGGCGGCAAGACCCGCGTGCGCGAGGGCGTTCAGGCTCGCGTGGACGAGGCTGTGGAGAGCGTGGCCCGCGAGGTGGCTGCCGAGGAGCGCGGCGGCGCTGCCGCCGTCGAGCAGGCCCCGCGCGGTAACCGTGCCGAGCGTCGTGCCAAGCAGTTCCAGGGCGAGGCGCATCGCCGTCGCCGCGAGGACGAGGACCGCGGTGGCCGTCGTTGTGTCGAGCGCGAGGACGAGGGCCGTGGCTCGCGTGGCGGCAAGCGCGGCTCGGGCGACCGTCGTCGTTCCGGTCGCGATGACGAGCGCGGTGGCCGTGATAAGCGTCGCGGCGGCGAGGGTCGCGGTGAGCGAGGTGCCCGTGGCGGTGAGTCCCGTGGCGGCAAGTGCTTTGAAGAGCGCGGTAGCCGCGGCGGCGAGCGTCGCGAGGGTGCTCGCGGCAATGGCGGCCGCAGCGGCGCTGGCCGTTCTAACGAGTCGCGCGATCGTCGTGATCCGCGTGCCAGCCGCGATCGTCGCGATGACTGGCGCAACTACGACGATACCCGCGAGGAGCGTCGTGGCGGCTATCGTGGCGGGCGTGGCGGCAACCAGGCCGGCTCCCGCGGCGGCCGCGCCGGCGGTCGCGATAACCGTGGCAGCTATGGCAACAGCCGTGGCGGCAAGCGCGGCGGCAGCTCCCGTCGTCCCGGTGACGGCGGCGGCAAGCGCAAATAGCATACGCATCGCCCACTAGAGCGAGGTGAACCAAGGGCCCTGAGCAACTACGCTCGGGGCCCTTTTTGTTTGCCGTATCCGATCGCTAGTTCAAATGTGATTTCCTCGGGAATGCATCTAGAAGATGCCGTGGGCCTGTTTCCTGCCATGCGGCAATGGGTCCCATGGGGTGTGCCGTGCATTTTTTGGAGTATTCAGCAGCTCTAGCTGGCTGCATACGATTCGGTATTGCCAACGGTGGCCTTCAGATACCCCCTATGAGCGTTTTGAGTTAGATTTCGCCGTTTTTCGAAGCAAAGGTACGTCATTCTCGCTATGTCGGAACCCTAAATGACGCAGCGCCCTACAGTTTTGCCCACCCGCGGCGGTGCTGGCGCGGTCACGTTGCAGAATACTCCGTTTTTTGCACGGGCCAGGATGGGGTACCTCGGGAGAACGCGGCGATATCCCGTAAATATATACAATCTGTACCGTAATTTATACAAAACGAAGAGGCAGACAGCGCAGGGTGGGCGCATTGGGGTGTTTGGTGCACCAAAACGGGGATCCCACGCGCCGTATACTCTGTCTGAATGTGAAAACGGCTTGACGCGTTGCCAGGCGTAGGGGGGAGGGTGCCTCGATGAGCGTATTCGAAATTGTGTTTAGTCCGACGGGCGGAACGCGGAAGGTGTCTGGCCTTGTGGCCGGGGCGCTGGACAAAAAGACCGTTACCGTCGATCTGACCGATAGCGGGCTAGATTTCAGCGCTGTCTCGATGACTGAGGACGACGTGGCTGTTATCTCCGTGCCAGCGTATGCCGGCAGAGTCCCTGCCGTGGCGGTCGACCGACTGAACATGGTTCACGGCAACGGAGCGCGGGCCGTTCTGGTGTGCGTCTACGGAAACCGCGCGTTTGAGGACACGCTCGTAGAGCTGGAGGACGTTGCGAAGCATGCGGGATTCCAGGTAATCGCGGCAGTTGCAGCCATTGCAGAACATTCCATTGCGCGACAGTTTGCTGCCGGTCGTCCGGATGCGCAGGATGCGGCGCAGCTCGCAGAGTTTGCGCAGCAAATTCAGCAAAAGCTGTTGGCTGAGGATGCATCCGAGCCCTCTATTCCCGGCAATCGTCCTTATAAACAAGCCAGAGGTCACCGCATGGCACCCGAGGCAACAGAGGATTGCGCCTCCTGCGGTGCATGCGCCGCGGCGTGCCCCGTTTGTGCTATCGACAAGGGTGACCCCAAACGAGCAGCTGGCGAGGCGTGCATCTCCTGCATGCGCTGCATTGCCGTATGCCCGCGAGGCGCTCGTAAGCTTGATCCCAACAAGCTATCCGCTGTTTCCCAGATGCTGAGCAAGGTTTGCGTCGTGCGGAAGGAATGCGAGCTCTTTGTCTAGCGCATACGAAATTGGTGCAATGGGGCCAGGTTAATCTGCACCAACCTGGTGCAAACAAACCTGTCCCCAATGCACCAGAGTGAGGAGTGTCCCCGAGTGCCGGCAGAAAAGGAACGTCCCCAAGTGCTGCCTAAATACCGTTTATCGAAGAAAAAATACCGCTCACCGGTCATAATGACTATTCTGGCTTTGGGCTTGTCTACAATAGCTCCCGTAAAAAGAAATGCGGAAGGTTACCGAGTCCCTCGGACGTGGGCCTAACCAAAGTCTTTGAACGGATGTGTCTCTATGGACGCATTCGCTTGATTTTGGTTGGGCTATATTTATGAAGGGACATGCCACCATGGGTTTCTTTTCTCGCCTGATGGGCGGTTCGGATGAGCAGAAGACTGCAACTTCCGAGTTCGAAATCCTCGCTCCTGTTTCCGGCGAGCTTGTTCATCTAGAAAATACCAATGACCCCGCTTTTAGCAGCCGTGCCGTGGGCGATGGCGTTGCCGTGGTTCCCCAAGAGGGAACGGTGTGCGCTCCTGTTTCCGGTACCGTCGCGGCGCTGTTCCCGACCGAGCATGCACTGGGCATCATGTCCGACGACAGCTCTGCTCAGGTGATGCTGCATATCGGAATCGACACTGTTAAACTTGAGGGCAAGGGCTTCCATGCGCTTGTTGCCCAGGGTGACCATGTCGACGCGGGCCAGCCCCTCGTTGAGGTCGATTTTGACGCGGTCCGCGCCGCCGGCTTCGATCCCACGGTCTTCGTTATTGTATGCGAGCGTTCGGAGAACTCGACTCTTCGTGAGCACGCTTCCGGCCCTGTTGCTGTTAAAGAGCCTGTCGTCTGGCTTTCCGAGTAAATTCTTTTGGTGGGTACCGTGGTTATCAAGCGAGTTTTCAACAATAACGTCGCAATGGTCACTTCGGACGATGGCTCCGAGCTCATTGTCATCGGTCGAGGCCTCTGCTTTGGCCGTCATGCCGGCGACGCTATCGATGAAGCATCGGTCGAAAAGACCTATGCGCTGCAGGAGGGCACTTCTCAGGATTCGCGTACGATTGACCGCTTGGCACATCTTTTGGAGTCCATCCCCACCGTCAACCTCGTGATTTCCGAGGACATCGTTCAGATGCTTCGTCGAGAGCTCAATGTCGATATCAACGACAAGATCCTCATCGCTCTCGCAGACCATATCAGCCTTGCTTTGGAGCGTGAGCGCAAGGGCGTTCCCTGCGAGAACCCGTTGCTGCTCGAGATCCAGCAGTTCTATCGCAAGGAGTACGCGCTTGCGGGCCGTGCGCTGCAGATTGTCAAGGAGTATATGGGCATCCAGATGAGCGAAGAAGAGCAGGGTTTTATTACGCTGCATATCGTCAACGCCACCATGCCGCAACGCTCCGACCGTCTCATCATCTCGGTCCAGCTTGTTTGCGACGTGCTCGCGATTGTTTCCGAGCGCTATGCCACGACCCTCGATGACACCTCGCTGCCCTATGAGCGTTTCGTCCGCCACCTGCAGTTTTTCGCACAGCGGGCGCTTGACCCCGCGGCCGGGCAGATCAATGACGATGCACTGTTCCGAATCGATGAAACTAAGTATCCGTGCGCGTTCTCGTGCGCGGACGCCATAGCCGCCCACTTGTCGTCTACCTATAACGTTGTCGTTACCGATGCCGAGAAGAGTTATCTCGCTTACCACATTGTTAACCTGCTTGGAGAACCTGGTCTCTAGGCATAACGTGCCCACACATCGATTGATATGAGGCAGGGCTTATGGCCTTGTCCAGGGCACATCTGTCTTAATTTGCGGAAAAGGAAGGGGAGTACCGCTATGACCGCAAAAAAGAAGTTCAATTTCAAAGCGCCGTTGGAGGTGTTCGCGAAGTCAATCGTTCAGCCGATGATGTATCTCTCGGTTGCCGGCATTCTGCTCATCGTGGGCATTATTCTGACCAACAAGACCATTTGCGCCTTGATCCCCGTACTGGGCTCCGGTCCGTTCCAGCTTGTGGGCGCCGTTGTCTATCAGTCGCTGATGTTTATCATCAACAACCTCTCGATTCTGTTCTGCGTGGGCATCGCCGGCGCCATGGCAAAGAAGAACAAGGGCCATGCTTCGCTGATCGCCCTGATGTCGTTCTTCCTGTTCCTGCAGGCTAACAACATCGTGCTCAACGCCACCGGCTCTCTTGCCGAAGCGAGCGGCATGCTCGGTCTTACCGGAACCGGCCAGAGCACCGTTATGGGCATTCAGGTGCTCGATACCGGCGTGTTTGGCGGCATCATTCTTGGTTGCATCACCGGTGCCGTGTTCAACAAGTTCTCGAACAAGCAGTTCCCCATTGCCCTTTCGATGTTCTCGGGCGTTCGCTTCCCGTTCCTGATCATGATCATCATTTCCTGGATCATGGGTGCTGGCTTCTGCATCGTTTGGCCTCCGGTCCAGGGTGCCATCTCCTCCGTTGCCGGCATCATTAAGGAGTCGGGCAACATCGGTCTGTTTATCTACGGCATGCTCAACAAGCTGCTCGTTCCTACCGGTCTGCATCACCTCATCTACACCCCGTTCCAGTTCTCCGATGTGGGCGGCACCCTGACGCTGGGTGATCAGGTTATCGCCGGCGCCTATCCCATCCGTGTTGCCGAGATGGCAATGACGGGCCAGCCCTTCTCCGATAGCACCTACTTCAACAGCTACACCTTCAACAACCTGTGGCCCTACATCGGTATCGGTCTCGCCTTTATCTTCACCGCTTACAAGGGGAACAAGGATAAGACCAAGGCCGTTATCATCCCGCTGATCATCACCGCCGTGCTCTCCTGTGTCACCGAGCCCATGGACTTCCTCTTTGTCTTTGCCGCTCCCGTGCTCTTTGTTGTTCACTCGGTTCTTTCCGGTATCTTCCTGGTCCTGCTCAAGGTCCTCTCCGTGCCCGCTTCGACTGCAGGCGGCATCATCAACATCGTGGTTTCCAACCTGGTCCTTGGTGTCGATAAGACCAACTGGCCGATGATGCTCGTGCTCGGAGTCGTCAACGCCGCTCTGTACTTCTTCCTCTTCACCTTCCTGATTAAGAAGCTCAACCTCCACACGCCTGGCCGCGAGGAGGAGTCCGAGCTCGCCGAGTCCGTTGCCGAGGGCGAGGCCGCCGCGTCTGTCGCGGTGAAGCAGGGCGCTGTTGCCGCAGCTCCCGCAGAGGGCGTCGATGCAGGCATTGCCGACCTGGTCGCAGGTCTTGGCGGCAAGGACAACATCGAGGAGCTCGAGAACTGCTTTACGCGTCTTCGCGTGAACGTTAAGAACCCGGACCTCATCGATGAGAGCCTCATCAACCACGTGCCCAACAGCGGCATCAACCGCAACGGCAACAATATCCAGATCATCTTTGGCATGAAGGTCGCCGAGATGCGCGACAAGGTCGAAAACGCAATTGAGAAGGAGCAGTAAACAATGATCATTACTCTGTGTGGTGGCGGATCCACCTTTACCCCCGGCATCGTCAAGTCCATCGCCCTGCGCAAGGACGAGCTCGACGTTGACGAGATTCGTCTGTACGACATCAACGAGGAGCGTCAGCGCAAGATCGGCGTGCTCGTGGACTGGATTTTGCACGAGGACCTTGGCCTGAACATCAAGCTTACGGTGACCACCGACAAGGAGACGGCTTTTACCGACGCGAGCTTCGTGTTTGCCCAGATGCGCGTGGGCGGCTACGCCATGCGCGAGCAGGACGAGAAGATTCCGCTGCGTCACGGCTGCGTGGGTCAGGAGACCTGCGGCTGCGGCGGCCTTGCCTACGGCATGCGCACCATCTTCCCCATGGTCGAGCTGATCGATGACGTTGAGAAGTACGCCAAGAAGGACTACTGGATTCTCAACTACTCCAACCCTGCCGCCATCGTGTCCGAGGGCTGCCGCGTGCTGCGTCCCAACGCTCGCATCATCAACATCTGCGACATGCCGATCGCGATCATCGACGTGGTTTGCGCCGCACTCGATATCGACAAGAAGGATGTCGAGTACGATTACTTTGGCCTCAACCACTTTGGTTGGTTCACCTCGATTCGCCACAAGGGCGAGGAGGTGCTCCCGCAGCTGCGCGAGTACATCAAGGAGCATGAGATTCTGCTGCCCGACTCCTACCTCAAGGGCATGGGCTCGCTCATGGCAAAGAAGCCCGAGGAGGCCACTGACGAGCACCCCGAGCAGAACCGCCACACCAAGGGCAGCTGGTACTACGTCTGGAAGGGCGAGTACGAGATCATGGAGTGCTTCCCGGAGTACCTGCCCAACACGTATCTGAACTACTACCTGCAGCAGAAGGAGTTCGTCGAGCATTCCAACCCCGAGCGCACCCGTGCTAACGAGGTTGAGGAGACGCGTGAGAAGAACCTCTTCGACGGCATCGACCACTACGAGAAGACGGGCGAGATCGACGAGAGCACGTTCTATGCGGGCAGCCACGGCGACTGGATTGCCGATCTGGCTATCGCTCTGAAGAACGACACCAAGCAGCGCTTCCTGGTCATTTGCGAGAACAAGGGCGCTATCCCCAACATGCCCTACGACGCTATGGTCGAGCTGCCTGCCTACATTGGCAAGAATGGCCCCGAGGTCATCAGCCGCGACAACATTCCTCTGTTCCAGCAGGGCCTCATGATGCAGCAGCTGAACTCCGAGAAGCTCGTGGTCGAGGCTACGATCGAGGGTTCTTACGAGAAGGCGCTCAAGGCCTTTACGCTGAACAAGACCGTGCCTTCGATGAAGGTCGCCAAGGAGGTTCTCGACGACATGATCGAGGCCAACAAGGGCTACTGGCCCGAGCTTAAGTAAAAGCAACAGGGTCGCTGGCCGCATACCTGGAGCAATGCCCCGTCCACGTGATTGCGTGGGCGGGGCATTGTCATTTGGTAACGCGTTTTATCAAATATGGCATTTATCTGCGGTAATGTTCTATTTCACCGCCGAGGGTGACATTTCATACCGCCTGCCGAACTGCGTGGAGACCTAACAACTTTTTAGGTCAGTGTTGTGCGTGTAGCAACTTCGCCCGGCCTCGCCTCCGGGCTGCCATGTGAGAGGGGATCTTATGGCTCGACTGCACGTAATGGAACGCAGCCACGCTCAGGCCGTCATGGACGACCTGCACGATGCGCTCGGACGTCGTCTGGCGGTGAGTTCGCTCGCCCCGTGCCCCGTTGAGTTTACGGCAGCGCTCGTCAATCTGTGCTCCACCCAGAGCTGCGGCAAGTGCACGCCCTGCCGCGTGGGCCTGAGCGCGCTGAGCGACCTGCTCGCCGATGTGCTCGAGGGCCGCGCCGACGAGTCCACGCTCAACTTGATTGAGCGCACCGCCCGCACCATCTACCTTTCGAGCGACTGCGCCATCGGCTACGAAGCTGGCACCATGGCACTCACGGCCATTCGCGGCTTCCGCGACGATTTTGAGCACCACATTCGCGAGCACTCCTGCGGCTTTGACCGCGAGGCCCGCGTCCCGTGCGTTTCGGGCTGCCCGGTGCACGTCGACATTCCCGGGTACATTTCGCTGGTCGAGGCCGGCCGCTATGCCGACGCCGTCAAGGTCATCCGCAAGAACAATCCGCTGCCGCTCGTCTGCGGCCTGGTGTGCGAGCATCCCTGCGAGATGCACTGCCGCCGTGGCATGGTCGACGACCCCATGAACATCCTCGCCCTCAAGCGTTTTGCCGTTGAGCATAGCGACCTCAACGACCACAAGCCGCATGTGGTGGACAACACCGGGAAGCGCGTCGCCGTGATCGGCGGCGGCCCGGCCGGTCTTTCTTGCGCTTACTACCTGGCCGTGATGGGCCACAAGGTGACCATCTTGGAGCAGCGCCACCACCTGGGCGGCATGCTGCGCTACGGCATCCCCAGCTATCGTCTGCCGCGCGAGCGCCTGCAGGCCGAGATCGACTGGATCTTGAGCGCCGGCATCGACGTGGAGCTCGACCACTCCGTCAACGGCGAGGAGCTTGCCCGTCTGCGCGACGAGTTCGATGCCGTCTACCTGGCCATTGGCGCCCACAGCGATAAGAAGCTCGGCCTTCCGGGCGAAGAGGCTCCCGGCGTGGAGTCGGCCGTCAAGATGCTGCGCGCCATCGGCGATGACGAGCTGCCCGACCTGAGCGGCCAGCGCGTGTGCGTCATCGGCGGCGGTAACGTGGCCATGGACGTGGCGCGCTCCGCCGTGCGCTGCGGTGCCGAAAAGGTGAGCATCGTCTACCGCCGTCGCATCTGCGACATGACGGCCCAGGACGCCGAGATCGCCGGCGCCCAGGCCGAGGGCTGCGAGGTGCTGGAGTTGACCGCCCCGCTCGCTATCGAGACGGGCGAGGAAGGTCGCGTGAGTGGCCTGCGCGTGCAGCCGCAGATTATCGGCGAGCCCCGTCGTGGGCGTCCGGCCCCGCGTGCCGCCGCCACGCCCGAGCGCGTCATTCCCTGCGAGCGCGTGTTTGTGGCCATTGGCCAGGACATCGATTCCAAGCCGTTTGAGGACATGGGCATTGCTTGTAAGTGGGGCTGCGTGGTCACCGATTCGGATGGCGCCGTGCCCAACTTCGATGGCCTCTTTAGCGGCGGTGACTGCCAGACCGGTCCCGCCACCGTCATCCGTGCCATCAACGCCGGCCGCGTGGCTTCGGCAAATATCGACCGCTACCTGGGCTTTGACCACAAGATCAAGCTCGAGGTCGAGCTGCCGACCGTCCAGTTTAAGGGCAAGCATGAGTGCGGCCGCTGCGAGCTGGGCGAGCGCGAGGCCGGCGAGCGTATTCACGATTGGGATCTGGTCGAGCAGGGTCTCACCGAGCAGGAGGCGCGCCAGGAGGCGAGCCGCTGCCTGCGTTGCGATCACTTTGGCTTTGGCGCGTTCCGCGGAGGGAGGAACCTGGAATGGTAGAGCCCAACAACACCACCGTCAGCGACAACACCGAAAACGGAGCGCATAACATGGTCAAGCTCACTATCGATAATTGCGAGGTCGTGGTTCCCGAGCACACCACGATCCTGGATGCGGCCAAGTCCGTCAGCATCCAGATTCCCACCCTGTGCTACCTGCGCGATCTAAACGAGATCGGCGGCTGCCGCGTATGCGTGGTCGAGGTTGAGGGCTGCGACCAGCTGGTTGCCGCCTGCAACAACTACGTGCTCGACGGCATGGTGGTCCACACCAACAGCCCCAAGGCCCGCGAGGCGCGTCGCACCAACGTGCAGCTGCTGCTGTCCCAGCACGATTCGCAGTGCACGAGCTGCGTGCGCAGCGGCAACTGCAACTTGCAGACCATCGCCAACGATCTGGGCATTTTCTATCTGCCGTATCAAAGGCATTTGGCGGGCGAGGGCTGGGATTTCGATTTTCCCATCATCCGCGAAAACGACAAGTGCATTAAATGCATGCGCTGCATCAAGGTGTGCGAGAGCGTGCAGGGCCTAGGGATTTGGGACCTGACCAACCGCGCCACGCATACCGCCGTGGGTACCCGCGGGCGCGCACCGATCGGCAAGACCGATTGCGTCGCGTGCGGCCAGTGCATTACACATTGTCCGACGGGCGCCCTGCGCGAGCGCGACGATACCGAGACCGTGTTTGACGCGCTCGCTAATCCCGACAAGATCGTGCTGGTGCAGATCGCGCCGGCCGTGCGCAGCGCCTGGGGCGAGGAACTCGGCATATCTCGCGAGGAGGCCACCGTTGAGCGCCTGGCCTGCGCGCTGCGCCGCGTGGGCTTTGAGTACGTGTTCGACACCGATTTCTCGGCCGACCTCACCATTATGGAGGAGGGATCCGAACTGATCGAGCGCCTGGGCGCCGCCGCCAAGGGCGAGGGCGACAGCCGCGGCTGGCCCATGTTTACGAGCTGCTGCCCGGGCTGGGTGCGCTTTGTGAAGGCGCGCTATCCGGAGTTTGTCGACAGCCTGTCCACGTCCAAGTCGCCGCAGCAGATGTTCGGCGCTATTGCCAAGACCTACTACGCCAAGGTGCTGGGCGTGGAGTCCGAGCGCCTGTTCGTGGTGTCCGTTATGCCGTGCACGGCCAAGAAGGCCGAGTGCGCGCTGCCGAGCATGGTGGGCGAGGACGGCACGCCCGATGTGGACGTTGCACTGACGGTGCGCGAGATGGTGCGCATGATCCGTGCGAGCCACGTGAGCGTCGACACGCTGGTCGAGGAGCCGCTCGATACGCCGCTGGGCTTTGGCACGGGCGCGGGTGTGATCTTTGGCGCCACGGGCGGCGTGATGGAGGCCGCCGTGCGCTCGGCATATTACCTAGTGACGGGTAAGAACCCCGATGCGGATTTCTTTACCGACGTGCGTGGCCTGAATGGCTGGAAGGAGGCCGTGGCCGATATCGATGGCACCAAGGTGCGCGTCGCCGTGGCGCACGGGCTGGGCAACGCTGCCCGCCTGCTCGATGCGATTCGCGACGGCCGTGCGAGCTATGACTTCGTCGAGGTCATGGCGTGCCCGGGCGGCTGCGTCGGTGGCGGCGGTCAGCCCATCCACGACGGCTGCGAGCTGGCGGCCGAGCGCGGCCAGGTGCTGTGGGGCCTGGATGCCGCTGCGGACATTCGCTTCTCGCACGAGAACCCCGATGTTCAGGCGTGCTACCGCGAGTTTTTAGGCGCGCCGCTCTCGCCGCTGGCCGAGGAGCTGCTGCATACCGATCATCACGCCTGGTCGATGCCTAACGAAGGGACGTGCTAACGATGCGCGCGTTTGATTTTGAGATGTCGCGCCGGGGGTTTGCCTCGGCGCTTGCCGCGGGCGCGCTGTCGCTTGCGCTCGCGGGCTGTGGCGGCGGGGCTGCCGGTGCCGGGTCCGCCGCGGACTCGGCTGCCACGGACGGCGCCGGTGCTGCTGCGGAGCCGGTCGCGGTGCACGTCGCCTCGCTCAAGGGACCGACCTCGATTGGCCTGGTGCAGTTTATGGACCAGGCTGCCGATGGCGAGACGGACAATGAGTTCGACTTTGCGATCAACACTGCCGCCGACGAGATCGTGCCCAAGGTCATTCAGGGCGATATCGACATTGCCCTGGTGCCAGCCAACGTGGCGAGCGTGCTCTACAACAAGACCGAGGGCGCGGTGCAGGTCATCGACATCAACACGCTGGGTGTGCTGAACGTGGTGACGGGTAACGCGGACGTTACTTCGTTTGGCGACCTGGCGGGCCGTACCGTCTACATGACGGGCAAGGGCACCACGCCGGAGTACGTCATGAACTACCTGCTGGAGCGCGCGGGCCTGACCGGCCAGGTGACGCTTGAGTTTAAGAGCGAGCCCACCGAAGTGCTGTCGGAGCTGCTTGCCGATCCGTCTGCCGTGGGCGTGCTGCCCGAGCCGTTCAAGACCGCTGCCATCGCCAAGAGCGAGGGCAAGCTGTCGGCACCGGTGAGCCTGACCGATGTGTGGGATGAGCTGGCGAGCGACACGGGTTCGCGCCTGCTGACGGGCGTGACCGTGGTACGCCGTGCCTTTGCCGAGGAGCATCCCGAGGCCGTGGCGGAGTTCTTGCGCTGCCATGCGGCGAGCGTGAAGGCCGTCAATGCGGCGCCGGCAGACTGGGCGCAGGCCGTGGTCGATGCGGGTATCGTCGATAACGCCAAGATCGCCGAGAAGGCGATTCCCGGGTGCATGCTTGTCTGCCAGACGGGCAAGGATATGAAGGCGGCACTTAGCGGGTATCTGCAGGTGCTGTCCGACGCGGACGCGAGTGCCGTGGGTGGTAAACTTCCGGCTGACGATTTCTACTACTTGGAGTAGCCCGTGCGTGCGTTTGCTCGACAAATGACAGAGCGTATGAAGGCGGTGGCGGCAGCAGGTGCCGTTGCCGCCTTTTGGCTTGCCGTGTGGGTGCTGGTGGCGGGTCTTGTGGCACAGCCGCTGATTTTGCCGGGGCCGGGCGCTGTCGTGGTATCGCTGCTGCGCCTGGCGTGCGATGGCGGTACCTGGGCGATTTTGGTGGGCTCGGGCGCGCGGATACTGGGCGGGCTGGCGCTTGCCGCGGTGTGCGGCGGCGTGCTGGCGGGAGCCTCGGTGCGGTCGCGGACGTTTGCCCGCCTGGTGGCACCGGCGCTGTCGTTTGTAAAGGCGACGCCGGTCGCCTGCGTGGTGGTCCTGTTGCTTATCTGGCTGGGATCGGCGCGCGTGAGCATCGCGGCGGTTTTTTTGATGGCGCTGCCGGGCGTATATTTCTCACTGGTCGAGGGCTTGGCGCAGGTTGATAAGCCGCTGGAGCAGATGCTCCGCCTGCATGGCGTGCGGGGCTGGCGACTGTTTTGCGCCCACACCTGGCGTGAGGTGCTGCCGTTTGTGCTTTCGTGCGCGAAGGCGGTCATCGGCATGAGCTGGAAGGCCGGTGTAGCGGCGGAGCTCATCGGCATGGCGACGGGCACCGTGGGTGAGCGCATCTATCAGGCAAAGCTTTTGATTGAGACGGCAGATCTGCTGGCGTGGACCGTGTTGGTCGTTACCGCCTCGTGGGCATGTGAGCGCGTGCTGGTGTGGCTGCTGCGGGTTTCGGGACCCGTGGCGTGGGGTGCGGCCGTGCGGGCGCATGGGCATGGATTGCACGGTCGTGCGGGCGCTGCCGACGTGGCGGAGCTTGCGCTTGCCGTGGGTGACAGGGCGCCCTGGGCGCCGGCGCTCGACGGGCTGGTGCTTAGTGTGCCCGCGGGCGGGCGCGCTTGCGTGATGGGCGCCTCGGGCGTGGGCAAGTCGACGCTGCTTGCCCTGGCAGCGGGGGAATGCGCACCGTGCTCCATGGTGTTTCAGGATGCGCGCTTGGTCGAGGACGCCTCGGCGCTGGATAACGTGCTTGTGTGCGCCGATGCACGCGTGGATGCCTCGAGTGCCGCTGCCTTGTTGCGCCTGCTGGTGCCGGGGATCGACGTGCATGCGTGCGTGGCCGAGCTCTCGGGCGGGCAGCGCCGTCGCGTCGAGATCGCTCGCACCCTGCTGTGCCCGGGCGGCGCGGTGATTCTTGACGAGCCCTTTACCGGTTTAGATACCGCTGCGCGCGACGCATGCGCCGAGGTCGTGCTCGACTTGCTCGACGGCCGTATGCTGCTGCTTGCCTCGCACGATGTCGCCGACGCTCAGGCCCTCGATATCTCGGACATCATCACGCTCTAAATACTAACTCAGCAACAAAATGATTCGTTTTCCTCCGCTCCCATGGGGTCGGGTGTGGTATTCTATCAGCGGGGTAATACTTAGGAATACCAAGTAATACCAATGCCGCAGAAACAAACTCCAGATGCGGGCCAATCGGGTTACCTTCACAGCCCGTCGCCCAGCCGCGTGGCCCGCATCTATCCGCACCACCGTCGTTTCAAAAAGGAAGCGCCATGGCAGAACACATGACCCCCGTAGTCGCGAAGGTCTTGCCCGAGGAAAAGGCGGCCTTCGCGGCGGCAACCCAGCTCGTGGGCACCACGCCGTCCAACGCCATCCGCATGTTTATCGCCGCGTTCAATCGCTGCGGCACCTTCCCGTTCGACATTTCGCCCAACGGGGCTTTTGGCGCTGCGCCCGATTCTCATCAACAATGACTGTCCCCAAGTGCCGGGTTTTGAGGAGGTTGGCATGCTCAATGCGCTGGTTTGGGCGCTTGCCTGTTTTGGTGTCGTCGCTGCCGATATTGCCCTGAGCATTGTTTTGTTCTCCGCGCTGGACATCGTGTCGGCACTGACGGGTTTCCCGATCGACAATCTCGATATTCAATGGTTTCAGGCCGCCGCTCAGACGGCGTCGTTTTTGATGGCGCTGCTGTGGTGGCGCTATCTGTGGCCCCGCTCCTTCATGGCGCGCCGGCAAGGTGAACGCCCGCTCGGCGGGGGAGCAAATGCTGCATGGAAGCGCGTCGCATGCGTTGTCGTGATCGGCCTATCCATGCAGGTGGTCATTAGCTACCTATGCGACGGCGTGCTGTCGCTGCTGCCCGAGGTTGCGGCGGACTATAGCGAGCTCGTCGAGGAAACAGGCTTGGGCGATACCAACCTTCTTGCCGTCCTGACCACGGTGCTCGGCGCTCCGTTTTGCGAGGAGTTGCTGGTGCGCGGCATTGTTTTTGAGTTTTCGCTACGAGCGTTTAATCCGCAGTGCCGCCCGCTTTGGAAGCGCAGGCGTCGTGCGAGCGCGCAGGACGGCGCCATGGTGCCCTGGGCGGCACCAAGCACGTGGGGTATCGCCGCGGCGATTGTGCTGCAGGCGGCAATCTTCGGTTTTATGCACATGAACTGGGTACAGGGCTGCTATGCGGGTGCCGCCGGCCTCATCTTTGGCTGGGTGCTCGTGACCACCGGAAAGCTCCGCTACACGATCCTGCTGCACTTTGCCTTTAACGCCGGGTCGTACCTGATGGGTCTGTTGTGGTTTGTGAACACACCGCTCGACGTGGTAATCACGGTCGCTATCGCCGGCGTCATCCTCGTTGAGGCTATGCACTCGCTGCGCCACGCGTGTGGGATGGGCGCAGCGAGCGCGCCGCTGCCCTAGTTGCGACGCCCGCCTCCGTTGGCGCCCTGACGCCCCTGAGCTGCACGGTTGCGCCCGGCAGTGTTTTGCGCGCGCGACATGCCGCCGTGCCCCTTGCTGCCTTTGGGTCCCTTGCCGCCAGCACCGCCGTGGGCCTTGCCGCCCTTCTTGCCGGTGCCATGCCCACCGCCAGCAGACGTCTCGCCCGGGCGCGGCGGCACGGGGCGGATTAGACAGTGTTTGGTGTAGCCGATCAGGTCACGACGTCCGGCTTTTTCCAGCGCCTCGCGTACCAGCTTGTAGTTCTCGGGTTTGCGATACTGGATGAGCGCACGCTGCATGGCCTTTTCGTGCGGGTCGCGCGCCACATAGATCGGCTCCATGGTGCGTGGGTCCACGCCGGTGTAGTACATGCAGGTCGACATGGTGGACGGTGTGGGGTAGAAGTCCTGCACCTGTTCGGGCATGTAGCCCATGTCGCGTACGGCCTCGGCCAGGTCCACAGCTTCCTTCATCGTTGAACCGGGGTGGCTCGAGATTAGGTATGGCACTACGTACTGCTTGAGTCCGTATTCGCGGTTCAAGCGTTCAAATTTACGGCAGAACGCGTCGTAGACGGCGCGGCTCGGTTTGCCCATCACGGACAGCACCGCGTCGCTCACGTGCTCGGGTGCTACGCGCAGCTGGCCCGAGACGTGATGCTCCAGCAGCTCGCGCAAAAACTCGTCCGAGGCGTCGGCCATGGTGTAGTCAAAGCGTATGCCGCTGCGGACGAAGACCTTCTTGACGCCCGGCAGCTGGCGCAGATCGCGCAGCAGCTGCGTGTAGCCGCTCTCGTCGACCACCATGTTCTTGCACACACTCGGCCACAGACAGCGCTTGTTCTTGCACACGCCGTGCTTGAGCTGCTTGTCGCAGGCCGGACGGCTAAAGTTGGCCGTCGGTCCACCCACGTCGTTGATGTAGCCCTTAAACTCGGGATCGTGCGTGAGCAGCTCGGCCTCGCGCATGATCGAGTCGTGGCTGCGCATCTGCAGTACGCGGCCCTGGTGGAAGGTGAGGGCGCAAAACGAGCACTCGCCAAAACAGCCGCGGTTGGAGCTAATGGAAAATTTGATTTCGGCAAAGGCCGGCACGCCGCCCGTTGCGTCGTAGTCGGGATGCCAATCGCGTGCGTAGGGGAGTTCGGCAACCTCGTCCATCTCGTCTGTGGTGAGTGTTGCCGATGGCGGGTTCTGCACCACATAGACGCTGTTGGGGTAGGGCTCTACCAGACGATGCCCGGTGATGGGGTCCATGTTCTGCTGCTGCACATTAAAGCTGCGCGCGTAGTTGAGCTTGTCGGCGGTAAGGTCGTCCCAGCTGGGCAGCAGGTCGTAGTCGTAGACCTCGTCGAGCGAACCCGTGCGGTAGACGGTACCGTTGATGTAGGTGATCTGATCGACAGGCAGTCCGGCATCGAGCGCGTCGGCGATCTCGACGATCGCATGCTCGCCCATGCCGTAGATGAGGATGTCGGCGCCCGAGTCGAGCAGTACCGAGCGTTTGAGCTTGTCCTGCCAGTAGTCGTAGTGGGCCAGGCGGCGCAGGCTTGCCTCGATGCCGCCGATGATGATGGGAGCGTCCTTGAACGTCTGGCGGATGAGGTTGCCGTAGACCGTGACGGCACGATTGGGGCGGTGCCCCTCCTCGCCACCGGGGGTATAGGCGTCGGTATGGCGGCGGTGCTTGGTCACCGAATAGTGGTTGACCATGGAGTCCATGTTGCCGGCGCTGACGAGAAAGCCCAGGCGCGGCTCGCCGAGCACGGTGATGCTGGCGGGGTCGGTCCAGTCGGGCTGGCAGATAATGCCCACTTTGTAGCCGTGCGCGTCGAGGACGCGGCTGATGATGGCCATGCCAAAGCTGGGGTGGTCCACGTAGGCGTCGCCGCAGATGTAGACGAAGTCGCACTGGTCCCAGCCACGCGCATCCATGTCGGCGCGGCTGACGGGGAGGAACTTGTCGCGGCCCGGACGCCAGGGGCGTGAGGGCGCTGCTGAGGCATGCGTGGGTCGCGAGCCCTGCGCCTTGCCGCCGCGCTTTTGCTGCTGGCCCTGTTTGCCCTGCTGTCCGCGTTGGCTGTTCTGAGCGTGCTGAGGCTTTTTTGCCACGATCCCTCCCGGTGTTTGTATGCTGCACGTAATTGTAACCAGTCTTTTTGGGACGGGGCTAAAAAGACTGGTGGAGTACATGAGCTGGCGGATTGGCGCGTCGATGCGGGTGCCGGCGCCGCGCCCGCTGTTTGTTTCCAGACTGTGTATCTGCGCGTTGGGGAACTCGTCTCGCGCGCACGCTATATTGTCAATGGGTTACAGTATGAACGGCGGCTATATGTCCGCCAACGCACGAGGGAGTCGTCAACAAGGAGGATGCACGACGATGCAGCGTGCCAAGCAGATATCGGAGTCTATTGAGCTGGGCATCATCTTGGCGCTCGCCGGTGGCTTTATGGACGTTTATTCGTACATTGGGCGCGACCATGTTTTCGCAAACGCTCAGACGGGCAACATCCTGCTCGTGGGCGTGAGCATCTCGGAAGGCAACTGGGCGCTGGCGGGACGCTATTTCTTCCCCGTGGTGTCGTTTGCCGTGGGCATTATGCTTGCCGACTTGGTTCACGAGCGGTTTGGCAGTGTGATTCACTGGCGTCAGGTGACGGTGTTCTTTGAAGCCGTCATCTTGCTGGGCGTGAGTTTTATTCCCGGTGGCGATTTCAACCTGCTCGCCAACTGCCTCACTTCGTTTGCCTGCGGTATGCAAGTCGAGAGCTTCCGCAAGATCCACGGTCACGGCATCGCCACGACCATGTGCATCGGCAACTTGCGCAACGCGCTGCAAAACGTGGATGATTACATCATCACCCACAAGCGCGGCTTTTTGGAAAACGGCCTGCTGTACTTTGGCGTGATCTTTACCTTTGTGTTTGGCGCCGTGCTGGGCAACTGGTGTATTGAGCGCATGGGCCTGCACTCCATTGCGGTGGCGAGCGTGCTGCTGTTTATCGCGTTTGCCATCATGTTCATCGACCGCGAGCGCGACTTGCGTTTTCGCTGGAAGGTTGCGGCCGAGGCTTGGAAAGAGGGCTGTCGAAAGTAGAGGAATGCGGCAGAGGGGTTGTCCCTTTGCCGCAGTATTTTTCATCTCCTGTTGAAACGCTTTAACAATTTTGACGTTCTCACGTGTTTTTTGTTTCAAAAGCGTTAGGATGGGACTCATAGCGTGGGGCGTAATGGGTGCCCCGCACACGATGGGAGGCTATCAATGGCTAATCGTTTCGTTCTCAACACCATCTCTTATCATGGTTCCGGCGCCATCAAGGAGATCCCCGGCGAGCTCCAGCGTCGCGGCTACAAGAAGATCTTCGTCTGCTCCGATCCCGACCTGGTCAAGTTTGGCGTTACCGCCAAGGTAACCGACGAGCTCGACGCCGCCGGCATCGCTTGGAGCCTCTACTCCGAGATTAAGCCCAACCCCACTATCCAGAACGTCAAGGACGGCGTCGAGGCCTTCAAGGCCGCCGAGGCTGACGCTATCGTGACCATCGGTGGCGGCTCCTCCATGGACACCGCCAAGGCTATCGGCATCATCATCAACAACCCCGAGTTCGCCGATGTCCGCAGCCTCGAGGGCGTTGCTCCCACCAAGAACCACGCCGTGTTCACCATCGCCGTGCCGACGACTGCCGGCACCGCTGCCGAGGTCACCATCAACTACGTCATCACCGACCCTGAGAAAGTCCGCAAGTTCGTGTGCGTCGACACCAACGACGCCCCCGAGGTCGCCGTCGTCGACCCCGACATGATGGCTTCCATGCCCGCCGGCCTTACCGCTTCCACTGGTATGGACGCTCTGACCCACGCCATCGAGGGCTACACCACCAAGGGCGCCTGGGAGCTCTCCGACATGTTCCACTTTGAGGCCATTAAGTTGATCAGCGAGAACCTGCGCGACTCCGTTGCCGAGGCCAAGTCCGGCCAGCCCGGCTCCGGCCGCGAGGGCATGGCTCTTGGTCAGTATGTCGCCGGCATGGGCTTCTCCAACGTTGGCCTGGGCATCGACCACGCCATGGCTCACACCCTGTCTGCTCACTACGACACCCCGCACGGCGTCGCTTGCGCCATGCTGCTGCCGATCGCCATGGAGTTCAACAAGCCGGTCTGCGCCGAGCGCCTGGCCAAGGTTGCCGTCGCCATGGGCGTTGACACCACGGGCATGAGCACCGACGAGGCTGCCGACGCCGCCATCGCCGCCGTCAAGCAGCTCTCCGCCGACGTGAACATCCCGCACGTCTGCGAGGCCATGAAGGCCGACGAGATCGAGGTCCTGGCCAAGGACGCCATGGCCGACGCTTGCTTCCCGGGTAACCCGCGCGAGGCGACGCTCGACGACGTCATCGAGCTCTTCAAGAAGATTTGCCCGGCTGAGTAAATTACTCCCGTCGGCGGTCCCGGGCTTCCCTCCGGATGCGTCCTCGGACATGTAAAAGGCCCCGCTGCGCGCGTTGCGCGGCGGGGCCTTTTGCGTCCTGCGGAATGCGCCCGGAGGGAAGCCCGGGATCGCCTGCGTTCTTTTCTCAGATGCCGGGGTGCCGGAAAGGCGGGATGTGAGGGGCGCATTGTTGGATGGCGCCTTGTATCTGCTTATCGTGGCGGGCGCAGTCCTGGCGAGCTCGATGGGCCATCTCGCTAGGTAAAAAGATGGTTCGCGGTGGTATTGTTGCTGTGGGTTTAATTCGATATGAAAGGGTGACTTTGGTGTCCAAGATGGATTCTACGCTCTCCTATATTACTGACCAGTTGAAGGCGCTTACCTCGATTGCTTCGCCTACGGGCTATACCCGTGCGGCGACTGATTATCTGATGGAGACGTTGCGCGATATGGGCTTTGGGCCCGAGCGTTCTAACAAGGGCAATGTGCTCGTTGAGCTTGGTGGTGAGGGTGAGCCGCTCGTGTTGGCGAGCCATGTCGATACCCTGGGCGCCATGGTGCGCTCCATTAAGGACAATGGTCGCCTGCGTCCCACGACGCTTGGCGGGCATCAGTGGTCTACGGCCGATGGCGAGAACTGCACCGTTTACACGCGCGATGGCAATGTCTACACGGGTGTGGTCCTCAATACCGAGCCTTCGGCGCATGTGGCCGATGAGCCGGTCAAGGCCATCGAGAAGAACATGGAGATCCTGCTCGACGAGAACGTTGACAGCAAGGACGATGTGCTCGAGCTGGGTATTCAGACTGGCGACATCATCGCTATGGATCCGCGCACCACGGTGACGGAGAGCGGCTACATTAAGAGTCGCTTCCTTGACGACAAGCTGTCGGCGTCGATTCTGCTGGGCTTGGCGCGTGCCGTCGCCGCTGGCGAGGTGACGCTCTCGCGCAAGGTGTCGCTGCTCTTTACCGTGTACGAGGAGGTCGGTCACGGCGGTGCCTTTGTGCCGGCCGACACGCGCGAGATGATCAGCGTGGACATGGGCTGCGTGGGCGACGACCTGGGCTGCACCGAGCGCATGGTTTCGATTTGCGCTAAGGATTCGGGCGGTCCGTACAACTACGACCTGGTAACCACACTATCCAACATCGCGCGCGAGCTGGAGCTCGATTACGCCATCGATGTGTACCCGCATTACGGTTCCGACGTCGAGGCCACGCTCTCGGCCGGCTACGACATTCGCCATGGTCTGATCGGCCCCGGCGTGTACGCGAGCCACAACTACGAGCGCAGCCACATCGACGGCGTGCGCAATACCTACGAGCTGGTTCGCGCCTACGTTCAGCGCTAGGGGAGCAGCTTGCGACTCGGCTGACCAATCGCTAAGGCCCGATTTCTCGGGACTTTTTTCGCTTTGGGTTGTTTAGTATTATGATGTCTGTAATCTATTAACTAAACGTGTAAATTACTTAACGAGGTGATGCGGTGTATGGACACGTCTGAGTACTTGTCTATGGGTGATGCTGCCCGCCTGTTGGGCGTTACGAAAGCCCGCATATCTCAACTTGCCGCATCGGGAACGCTCGCGTGCGATATTGTGGGCGGACGGAAGATGGTCGAGTACAATTCTGCGATCGCCTATCAAAAGGTCCGCAAGCGAGGACGCCGTCCTGCAGCCGATGTGGGACGCAAGTTTACGCTGATGTCGGCCGACCATGAGGTCGCGTATGTCTCATTTGATCCGACGCGCGAGTTCCCCTTCGAAATCGCCGAGGTCCTCGATGCGCAACGAATGCCGTTTGGCACATGCTCGAGCTCTTCTCCAACGGTGAATAAGCGGGAGCTCAACGCGTGGTGGGGGCATCGGTCGGTGCCCGATGTTCGTCCTGGGCTTATCTCGCGCTACCGCGAGCTGGGAATTGCCAGTGGCATTGAGGTGCCGGTTCAGTGCCTGGGTCTCTCGCTTTCGGATTGCTATTGGCTGCGGCCGGCAGAATGCGACGGGTTCGAATGGCGAAACCTCAATTACTTCGAGAACGAATTTGAGCGATCGGCGCCCGAGGGGCGTTCGGGTTGGCTGGAAGGCATCGGTCTTAAAAATCCGGATAACACGTCCGAGGGCGAGCTCCCTAAATCGTGGATGATTCGCAACGGTGTTCGCGTTCTGGTCAAGGGATGCGGCATGGACGACCAACGGCCCTTTAACGAGGCGGTTGCAACGGCTCTGCATCGTCGCTTGCTGTCGGAGGGCGAGTTTGTTCCTTATACGGTTGAGCGGATGTTCGATGGCCCTGCGTGCCTGTGCGAGGATTTTCTTGACGGCCGCGAGGAATACGTTCCGGCTGTTTACGTTAAGAACGCCCTTGGTGGCCAGCGAGGAAGCTCGACGTACGACCGGTACTGCCGCTTTCTTGGTAAGCATGGAGCAGACGAGGCCGCTGTGAGAAGGTCTATGTCGCAGATGATCGTTTGCGATGCCCTTTTGGCCAACAGCGATCGCCATTGGCGAAACTTCGGTATCATCCGCAATGTCGACACCCTGGAGATAAAACCTGCACCGCTGTTCGATAGCGGTAACTGTCTGTGGTATAACGTGCCAACTGTCTTGCTCGCGGCTGGCGAGTTTGGGTTTGCTGCTAAGCCGTTTGGGCCCGACCCTTCCGTCCAGCTGGCGCTTGCGGACTCGCTCGATTGGTTCGATTCATCGCGGCTCAACGGATTTGTTGATGAGGCGATCGAGATTCTTTCGCAGAGCGAATGGGCCACGGCGGAGGGTCGACTCGAGGCCATCCGCCGCGGCCTCGAGCGTCGCATAATCGAGGTTGGTGCCGCTGTTGAGGTACTTCGACACGTGCAGCGATAAACCCGCGGCTACTTAAGTGCGCCGGTCACGGTGCCGCCGCCCAGGACGATGTCGCCGCGGTATATAACGACGGCCTGGCCGGGGGCGATGGCTCGTTGCGGCTCGTCATAGGTCAGCAGCATTTGTCCGTCGGCGCCACGTGTAAGGGTCGCCGCCTGGTCCTTTTGACGGTAGCGGTACTTGGCTCCCACGCGAATGCCGCCGGCATCGAGCTCTGCCTTCATGCGGTCGGCAGGGGCGCTCCAAATCCAGTCGTTGGCCGTGAGCGCCGTGGCCGTCAGGTCCTCTGCCTCGCCCAGATGCACGGTGTTGTTGACGGCGTCGACACCCGTTACGTACACGGGATGCGCCATCGCGACGCCCAAGCCCTTACGCTGGCCGATGGTGTAGCGCAGCGCGCCGTTGTGGCGCCCAACCACGCTGCCGTCGCGCCATACGATGTTGCCCGGTGCAGCGGCATGTCCGCAGCGGCGCTCGATATAGCCCGCGTAGTCGCCGTCTGGAATAAAGCAGATGTCCTCGCTTTCGGCCTTCTTAGCGTTAACAAAGCCCTGCTCGGTGGCTATGCGGCGCACGTCGCGCTCTTTGTCTAGGCCTGCCAGCGGAAAGATCGTGTGCGCCAGGCGCTCCTGCGTGAGCGAATACAAAAAGTAACTCTGGTCCTTTTTGGGGTCCTCGCCGCGATGCAGCTGCCAGGTGCCGTCGGGCGCCTGGCTCGTTTTGGCATAGTGGCCTGTGGCGATGTAGTCGCAGCCCATATCCAGCGCCGCATCCAGCAACGCGCCAAACTTAATATGGCGGTTGCAGATGATGCACGGATTGGGCGTCAGCCCCTCCTGGTAGGCGTTCATAAAACGCTCGACAACGTTGCGGTCGAAGGTTTGCTGCAAGTCGAGCACGTGATGGGGTATCCCCAGGCGCTCGGCGACGGCCTTTGCATCGGCGATGTCGCGGTCGACCTTACTCATGCCCGTGGTGGGATCGGGCGCGGGGCAGGTGAGGCGCATGGTGGCACCGACACATTCGTAACCCTGACTTTTGAGCAGATACGCGGTCACGCTGGAATCGACGCCGCCGCTCATGGCGACGAGCACGCGCTTGTTGTGCATGGGGAGGTTCTCCTTGGTGGCATGTGGCCAAAAAAGAAAAGCGGCGCGGGAGGCTGGTTCCGCGCCGCAGACATTGTAGCAAGTTCGGGCGTCCTGTGGGACACCCTGTTGGGATGAGCTCAGGCTGCCAGAAGAGAGGGGAGACCGGCGTGCCTTGGACTCGTTCTAAGAACGAGAGCTCTAGTCCTGGAAGAGTGCCGTGGACAGGTAGCGCTCGCCGGTGTCGGCGAGCAGCGCCACGATGGTCTTGCCCTCGTTCTCGGGGCGCTTGGCCAGCTGCAGTGCGGCCCACACGGCGGCGCCGGACGAAATGCCCGCGAGCACGCCCTCCTTGTGGCCCACGGCGCGGCCGGTGGCAAAGGCGTCGTCGTTCTCGACGGGGATGATCTCGTCGTAGACCTGGGTGTCGAGGACGTCGGGCACAAAGCCGGCACCGATACCCTGGATCTTGTGCGGGCCGGCCTGGCCCTTGGAGAGCACCGGGGAGGTGGCGGGCTCGACGGCGACGACCTGAATCTGGGGGTTCTGCTCCTTGAGGAACTCGCCCACGCCGGTCACGGTGCCGCCGGTGCCAACGCCGGCGACGAAGATGTCGACCTTGCCGTCGGTGTCATCCCAGATCTCGGGGCCGGTCGTGGCCTTGTGGATGGCGGGGTTGGCGGGGTTCACAAACTGGCCGGCGATGATGCTGTTGGGGGTCTCCTTCTGCAGCTCTTCGGCCTTGGCGATAGCGCCCTTCATGCCTTTGGAGCCGTCGGTGAGCACGAGCTGTGCGCCGTATGCCTGCATAAGCTTGCGGCGCTCGACGGACATGGTCTCGGGCATGGTGATGATCACCTTGTAGCCGCGAGCCGCCGCCACCGAGGCGATGCCGACGCCGGTGTTGCCGCTCGTGGGCTCGATGATGGTGTAGTCGCCGCCACGCACGAGCTTGCCGGCCTTCTCGGCCTCGTCAATCATGTTCTTGGCGACGCGGTCTTTAACGGACCCGGCGGGGTTGAAGTATTCCAGTTTGACGAGCACACGGGCCTTGAGGTCCTCGTCGGCCTCGAAGTGGGTGAGCTCCAGAAGCGGGGTGTGGCCGATAAGCTGATCGATGGACGTGTAAACATTGCTCATGGTGAACCTCCAAAGTGTTCAAATGACTGGATACCGTGTGGTTTTACGGTGTGTGGCAGCGAAACCCACAAACCTTATAGGTTGTTCGTTTTGCTGTTGGCAAGCATAGTAGACAGTAAAGCCTAGTAACGCAATAGGAAATAGAAGATTATTACGAGTCGATTAACCATCTTGACGGGAATAGGTATTTTCAAAACCAATTTTTCGGCTAGAATTTCTACGAATTAAAAGACCGAAAGGCAGCTATATATATGTTGGTTTCCACAAAGGGCAGATATGCCCTACGCGTTATGGTCGACCTGGCCGAGCATCAGGCGGCCGGTCGCATCCCGCTCAAAGAGATCGCGGCGCGCCAGGGGATTTCGGAGAAGTACCTCGAGAATATTCTGGCTACGCTCGTGCGCGCCAACATGCTCTCGGGCATGCGCGGCAAGGGCGGCGGCTATGTGCTCACGCGCCCGCCCGAGCAGTACACGGTGGGCGAGATCTTGCGCCTGACCGAGGGCAGCCTGGCGCCGGTCGCCTGCCTGGATGGCGACTGCAAGGGTTGTTCGCGCTCTGACGAGTGCCCCACGCTCGACGTGTGGAAGAACCTGGACAAGCTTATCAACGACTACCTCGACGGTGTGACGCTCGATCAACTTGTCGCTCCCAACGAAGGCTACGACTACGTGATCTAGCCCACCTGCCATTTGGGGACGGGGTGGAAATGGCAGATTCTCTCGCCCTTTGAGACTTGGCAAATAAGAAGGCCGCCCATTTTTGTGATGGGCGGCCTTCGTTTTGGGCTGTTGAGACGGGCGCGGCCGGAATGGCCGTTTTAGCCCTCGGCGATGCTGTCGAGGATGCTGCGCATGATGGACACCAGGATGCTGCCCATGAAGGCCGATCCAAAGCTGGCGATGGAGATACCCGCGCCCAGCAGATTGACCGACAGATAGCTGGCCAGCTCGAGCATAAAGCTGTTGACTACGAGCTGAAAAATACCCAGCGTAATGATCGTGAGCGGCAGCGAGATAACCGTCAGGAACGGCTTGACGAGCGAATCGACGATGTTCAGGAACAGTCCCACGAAGGCGAAACAGACCCAGGCCTCGGCAAAACCGAAGGGCTGGATGCCGGGGACGAGGAACGTGGCAATCGCGATGGCGATCGAGGTAAAGAGCCAGTTAAGCATAAAGCGCATGGTGTGAATCCTTTCTTGCGCAGGGTGCGTCGGCGTCGCGTGAAGCGGTTTGCTGCGGCAGCTTGGACGGCCGCTCGGGTGTGCCGCCTTGTTCGGCCGCCCATTGTCTCAGATATTCGTGGAGCTTACGTGCGCATTCGGTTTCAAAACGGCGTTCGTCCTGAAAAACGCGCCGCTGGCAGAGAGTCTTGTCGCTTTAGTTTGGTGGTGTGCTACACTGCTACGGGCAAAAGCCACAGGCGTTGCCCTATTGCATAGAACGGGCGAACGATGCCCGATGTCAGTATCAACTTCGATGCCTTATGGCGGGTTTGGCGGTGATCGATGAATATCGAGAACATGTTTGACAAGCCTGATGTCAAGCAGCTGGTCCACGCATTTAGTCTTTTGGATGACGAGAAGGATATCCAGGCGTTTTTGACCGATATCTGCACGCCGCGCGAGATCTGCGATCTTTCGCAACGTCTGCAGGTTGCGCGTTATCTGGATGAGGGCGAGCCTTATGTTGAGGTTCAGGCCCGCACCGGCGCTTCGTCCACTACGGTGAGCCGCGTGTCCAAGGCACTCAACGGCGAGTACGGCGGCTATCGCAAGATCCTCATCAAGCTGGAGGATGGCGAGTAGGCCAGCGGTAAAAACGAATTGCGCAGAACCGTCCCTTCGGGGGCGGTTTTTTGATCCTTTGGGGACGGAGGAAAACGGATCACTGGGTTAGACTGACCTCCTCGGTGATCCATTTTCCTCCGTCTCCAAGGGGTCAAATCTGTTGGCGTGGGGCAAATCTGTCCGCGCGGGCGGGTAGGATGGAAACATTGAATATTGCGAACGGTTTGAGTGGAGGACCATGCCTGTTCGAATCTATACCACCAACGCCGGCGCGGATTTGAGCGATGCCGAGGCGGCGCTGCTCGCCGACCTGGTTGCCCGCCATGGACGTGCCGTTTTGCTGGCGCCAACGTTTGCCGAGCTCGACCTGTGCCGTCATGATGCGGCGGAAGCCGGCGTTTCGCTGGGTATTGACTACAAGACGCCTACATCGTGGCTTCGCTCGCTTTGGGAGCTTTTGGGCGACGGGCGCGGTTTCGTCGACAACCTGCAGCGCCAGATGCTGTTTTCGGACATGGTAGCGCGCCTCGACGACGCCGACCTGCAGCCGCTTTCGCGCAGCCAGGGCACGGTGCGTATGCTCGCGCGTATGGCTCGCGATGTGCTGCCGGGTGTGGCAGGGACAGGCACCGAGCGTTGCTGCGACAACGTTTGCAAGCCCAAGCCCAAAAGCGACGCCGAGGCTCGCGTGTTTGAACTTTTGTGCGCCTATGCGCGCGGTTTGGACCGTCGAGATATGGTCGAGCCCTGCGAGGCGGCTGACATTATGGCCGGCGCTTTGGCCGACAACCTGCCGGGGTGCGCCCGCGCCGTTTGCGTGCGCGGCGTCACGTCATTTACGTATAGCCTGCTCGAGCTGCTGTCCGCCGTGGCAAACAACGGGGGAGAGGTTGTCGTGCTGCTTGCCCGCGAGCAAGCGGCGATGCGCGAGGAGCTTGCCGCGGCATTTGATGTCCGCGGTGTGCTGTTTGAGATCGCGCCGCTGGGGGAGGGCGCCGCCGCGCCCCAGACTGCCTCCAAGTCCGCTGCTCAGCCTGCCTTTATTGAGGTCGCCGGCCCCCATGCCCGTGCCCATGCTTATGCGGACGTCATCGATAAGTTGGTGAAAGCGCACAAGGAGTCCAAGGACGATAAAGTTGCTGCAACACCCGCCGACCCCGTACGCGTGCTCGTTGTTTCTGCCCGGGCACCCCAGCTGTTCGGCGAGCTTGCCGCTCGTTTGGCGGCGCGCCACGTTGCTGCCGAGACGGCCGAGTTCACGGCGTTTTCCCAATCCATTGCGGGCAGGCAGTTCACGGCGCTCGCCAACCTGATCGAGCGTATGAAGGCCGCCGACGAAGGGGCAGCTTCTAAGACTGAGTGGTGGCCCGCTCCGGAGCTTACCGACTGGATTTACAGCCCGCTTTCGGGTGCCGACGCCGCCAGCGCGCGCACGTTCGACAAGAATATGCGACTGTCGCGCAGCAAGACCACTGCGGGCGTCAAGAGCCTGCTGCAGAGCGTGCAGGGCCAGGTGAGGGGCGCGCGCAAGGCGGCGAGCGACGAGAACTGGTTTAAGAACGTGCCGTGTGTGGTTTCGGACGTGTTCCAAGCGCTGTGGCGCGACAAACCCGTGACGGCGCTCAAGGCCATGCTTGCCGTTGCCGAGGCACTGCCCGATCGCGCACTTGGCGGTCTCGACGGTCAGGCCCGTCGCCAGGCGGAGGTGGCCCTGCTGCGCCACGTCATCGACATCCTTATGAATGGCGCCCGTGCGCTCGACGTGTCGCAGGCCGCGACCGTGCCCGTGCTCGACGACATTCGAACCAAGGTGGACAAGCGTAGCGCCGCCTACGATTACGAGACCTACGAGGTTGACCGTGCGCCACGCGCCCAGGTTCGCTTTGCTTCGCTTGCCGATGCGGCGGCTCTGCGCCCCGGCAGCTACGATGCCGTGCTGTTTGCCGATGTCGATCTGGACAGCTATCCGCTCTCACACGAAGAGGGGCCGCTGACCACGCTGACGGCGAGCCTCGGTCGCGAGGGCGTGACGCTTGAGCCTGCGGCCTTGCTGCGCGCACGCTTTGGCCGCGCGATACAAGCGTCGCGTGGTCCGGTTACGCTCGCCCGTGTGACCCACGATCGTCAGGCGCGCGAGTGCTATCCGGCGGCCGTGTGGACCGAGTTGCGGGCGCATGCCGAGGCCGCTAACGATGCTAAGGCCGCTGACGCCGACAAGGCCGCTGACGACGCTAAGGCCGTTGGCGCCGACAAGGCGAAGTGCGTGGGTGAGGGCGATATCGTAAGGGACTTCGATCCCGCGGCAGGCGAAGGTCTTAGGCGCGAGCGCGTGACCTGCGAAGCTCCTCAGCATCTGAGCGATGAAGCCATTCCGTATCTGGTCCTGCGCCGTCGCGATGGCGAGGGCGAGGATGCGCCGCTGGTGCCGCGTCTGACGTCTGCCTCGCAGATCGAGGCCTATTCGACCTGCCCGCTGTGCTGGTTCGTCTCGTATCGCGTCAAACCCCAGTCGATCGACGCCGGCTTTGGCAACATGGAGAAGGGCAACTTTGTCCATGACGTGCTGGAGCACTTGCATGCCCGTCTGCCCCAGGAGGGCATGGAGCGCGTGACGCCCGAGAACCTGCCACGTGCTCAGGAGCTGCTGCACGAGGTCTTTGCCGAGACCCTGGCCGAGCACGCCGGCAAGCGCGGTACCGAGGGCCCGCTGGTGCCGCTCTCTCCAGTGGAGGAGCGCCAAGTGGCCGAGATTTTGCCGCAGCTGGAGGGCGTGCTTGCCTATGAAGCCGAGGCGCTCGCGCCCTTCGCGCCGCGCTACCTGGAGTTTGCGTTCAACGAGCTCCAGGTCGAGTATGCCGGCTGGCCGCTTGGCGGGCGCATCGACCGCGTGGACGTGGACGCCGAGAATCGCGCCGTGGTAATCGACTACAAGCATCGCACGGGCGTTGAGGAGTTTAAGCTCGCCGACCCTACGGTGCGCGACGAGGAATCAGGCACGGCGCCCATCGACGATCCGCGGTGGCTGCCGCCCCATACCCAGACGCTTATCTATGCGCAGGCTATGCGCCGGGCGCTGGATCTGGACACCCACGCGGCGCTCTATTTTTCGACCAAGGGCGGCAAACCGGCGCTGCGAGGCGCCGCGAGTGCCGAGCTGCTCGAGGAGGAGCGTGGTGACGGCCGCATCCCGGGGCTTAAGAAGGGCTTTCCCGGCGAGGGCGGCAGCATGGACTTCGACGCCCTGCTCGATCGCGTGGAGGACGGCATCGCCGAGCGCCTGCGCGAGCTCGAGGCAGGCAACGTTGCCGCCGTCGACCCGGCGTCGACGCAGGCCGCGCATGCGCGCTGCTCGTATAACCACGAAGGAACGTTTGTAAGGAGGGACGTGTAGACCATGGATCTTTCGACTTTGATGCCGCAACAGCTGCAGATCGTCAAAACGCTCGACCGTCCGCTGTTTGTCTCGGCGGGTGCCGGTTCGGGCAAGACCTTTACCCTCACGCGCCGCATCGTCTACGCGCTCTCGCCCGAATCCGGTCCGTTCGTTGAGCATCTGGACCAGGTGCTCGCCATTACCTTTACCAAAGACGCCGCGGCCGAGATCCGTGACCGTGTGCGCCGCGCGCTCATCGACGAGGGCATGGACGAGGAAGCCCTGACCGTCGACGATGCGTGGATCTCGACCATTCACGGCATGTGCTCGCGTATCCTGCGCGCACATGCGTTGGAGCTGGGCATCGATCCCGAGTTCACGGTGCTCACCGATACCGACGAGCTTATGGACCAGGCTGTTGAGCATGTGCTGGCCCGCGCGACGGCGCCCGATGCCGCCCCCGAGCTCGCCGCTTCGCTTAAGGCCCTCTACGCTTGGTATCCCATGGCGGGCGAGGGTGGGCCGTTTGGCGCCGGTATCACCATTAAAGGACTGGTGCGCGACCTGCTGGAGCTATCGAGCCAGCTGCCGGGCGGCATGGACGATGTGTGCGTGGCGCGCGGCCAGGCTGACACCTCGGCGCTTGCCGACGCCTATCGCGCGGCGTTGGGTGCGAGCAAGGCCGCGACCGAAAAGGCACAGGTGGCACTCGACGCCATCGACGCGTTTGAGGCGAGCGGCAAAACCATGGAGGATGCGGCGCGACTCATGATGTCGTGCAGCATGCCTCGGGCGAGCAAGGCGTTTTCTAAGGAGCAGGTGGAGCTACTCAAGGCCGAGGCTGCCGATGCGTTTATCAATATCGTGCTGGCCTGCGGTGGTCCCGCACTCGATGCGCTGGTGGGCCTGGCCCGTTCCGTGGAGGCTGAGTATCGCGCGCTGAAGGCCGGCCAGTCCGCGCTCGATAACAACGACCTACTGCGTATGGCGTACGAGGCGCTGCGCGACTACCCGGCTATTCGAGCGGCCTATGAGGGCCGCTTTAAGATGGTCATGATCGACGAGTTCCAGGATACCGACCAGATGCAGGTCGACCTGATCCGTTACCTGACCGGCGCGGGTGAGCGTGCGCTGTGTACCGTGGGCGATGCACAGCAGTCGATCTACCGCTTCCGTGGTGCCGAGGTCGAGGTGTTCCGTCGCCAGGAGCGCAAGGTGGGTTCGACGACGGCGTCCGAGACGGTCGCCACGTCCGATGCCCCCGCCGGCGAGCTTGTCAAGCTTGTACGCAACTTCCGCAGCCACGACGAGGTGCTGCGCTATGTGGCGCGCGTCTTTGACGGCGACACCGGTGGTTTGATGCAGGGGTTCTTGGATCTTGAACCGAGCGACGAACGCGAGGACAAGCTCAAGGCAAAGGCTTCGCGCCGCCAGGCGGTCTTCGTTGCCGGTGGCAGCACGCAGGAGCGAACGCAGGCGAAAGCTCGTGCGATTGCCGAGCGGTTCCAAGCGCTCGTCAAAGCGGGGCAGCCCCAGGGCAGCATGGTCCTGCTGCTGGGCCGCATGACCAACGCCGATGTCTATGCGCAGGCCTTCCGCGACCAAGGGCTCGACTGCGTGATCGCAGGCGGCTCGGTCTTTGCCCAGGCTGCCGAGGTGCAGACGGTGCGCGCTCTGGTGTGCGCGCTCGCCAATCCGGTCGATACGGCGCAGGGCCTTATGCCACTGCTCGCCTCGCCGATGTTTGCGCTCGGCGCCCAGGAGTTCCTGGCGCTGGCGACCAAGCTGGACGACCAGACGGGGGAGACCTCGCGCCGCAACATCGACGTGGGCATCATGAGCGATTCCGATGTGCCGGGTTTGCAAGACTTGCCGCTCGTGACGCGCGCCCGCGAGGTGCTGCGGTATGCGCTTCGTCGCGTGGGCCGCGATTCGTTCGCCGCCATCGCGCGCGATACTGTCAACGCTTCCGGCTGGTTTGTGCGTCTGGCACAGCGTGGTCCCGAGGGCAAGGCCATTGCCGCCAACGTGCTTAAGGCGCTCGATGCCGTGGCCGAGGCGGAGGCCGAGTTCGGTAACTCGCCGCGTTCCATTGCGCTTGCCTTCGACCGCTTCTTGGCGGGCAAGGAGGCCCCAGGCGCCCTCAACGAGGAGGGCGACGGCGCGGTGCGCATCATGACGGTGCATGCCTCCAAGGGCCTGGAGTATCCGGTCGTGGCGGTTGCGGAGTGCTTTGGCGTGCGTAAGTCCTCGGGTGCGGCTCAGATGGGGCGTGTCGAGGGTGGAGCGCAGGTCGTGGCGCTGCCGGCACGCTTCGACGGCGTTAAACTCGCGGACGGCACGTTCGTAAAGGGCGATGACGTCAAAAAGCAGTTTGAGCATGCGTTTAAGGGTAAGGGCACGTCGCTATGGTTGCCGCCGGAGCTCATGGAGGATGTCTGCGCGACGGGTTCTCCCGCCGAGGCATTCGTTCGCCTGCGCAACGACGACCTGCAGCTTTCGCTCGAGGAGCGGGCTCGCTTGCTCTATGTCGCCATGACGCGAGCGCGCGAGCTGGTCATTCTGGCGATGGATGTCGGCGTGAGCCGCGGCAAGGTGACGGCGCCGACCTTCGATGTCGAGACGGATCTGACCTACGACGTGCTGCGCCGCATCCTGCCGACCGACAGCCTGGACATACCGCAGCTCGATAGCGACCGTTTGGTGTTCGACAACTCCAAGCCGGGCGACTACGAGCTCATCTCGCTGGCGGACTTTACGTTTGGCGAGCAGGCGTTTGAGGTCAACGCTTCGCTGGATGTCGAGGGCAGGCTTGTCCGCGGCGATGCGGAGCCGGAGGGCGCCGGTGCGGATGCCCGCGCCGCCGTTCCCGGTCCTGCCGACCCCGAGCCCGATGCGTTTGAGCTCGTGTACCCCCAAGCGGTGGGCGTGCGCATGGGCACCTGCCCGTATCCGGCGCGCGATTCGTACAGCTACTCGTCAATTGCCGCGGTGCTGCATGCCGAGTCCGAGGACCGTGCCGCCGAGGCACACGCGCCCATGGACGAGGCCGGCGATGATGCGGAGTCGGATGGTTCCGAGATGACGGATGCAGGCGTGGCCGCCGTTGAGCCCGCCGGCAACCCCATGGCGCTGGGCTCGGCGTTCCATGCCGCCTGCCAGTGGCTGATCGAGATGGGTGCCGATGCGCTGCCCGCCGAGCGTGCCGACGCCCTGGCTCGCCTGTGGCGCCTGACGCCGGAACAGCGCGAACGCTTCGACGTTGCCCTGGATCGCTGGCTCAAGTCGGCGGTCCGTGCCGAGCTGCTTGCCTGGCCGTGCGTTCGCGCCGAGGTGCCGTTCTTTTCGCTGGGCTGCGAGGATGAGGACATCGCTCGCTACGGTGCATATGCCGAGGGCGCCATCGATGCTTTGGCGACGAACCCGGCGGATTCGTCATGCGCGCTGGTCATCGACTACAAGACGGGCGGCACGCCGGACGAGGCGCCGGAACAGCTGCAGGAGAAGCACGCCCTGCAGGCGCGCGTCTACGCTGATGTTTTGCACAAGGCGGGCTTTGAGGCCGTGACCGTCAAGTTCGTCCGCGTGGAGCAAGTCGACCTCGCCAACCCGTGCGAGCCTCAGGTGGTCACCTACAGCCTCTAGCCCTCAATAACTTGCGGTGGAATACGGACTGTTTTGGCCAAAAAAGCCGCCAAACAGTCCGCATTTCACCGCAACGCATGGGAGAGCCTGGGGCGGTACAATGGCTCGAACGGTTCAAACGAATAAGGAGCCATCATGCAGCTCGCCAAAACGCTTAAGGTGACGCCGGAGGAGCTTTTTGACGCTCTGGCGGGGTCCATCATGCAGGATATCGAGAACGCCACGGGCAAGCGTCCCAGCCGCAACAAGCTCAACGGCTATAAGTACGAGAAGCGCGCCCAGTCCGCAAAAGGCAAGGCCAAGGGCATGGCGATCAAGGTTAAAATCAAGCACTTTGACTACCCGTGTCTCTATGAGGTCCGTTTTCAGTATGCGGCGGGCATCAATACTATGCGCTATGAGGCTGCACCTGCTGGCGATGGTGCCTGCGAGCTCACCTATACCGAGGATTTTCAGGGTGTGGGTGGCGACACGTCTGGCACGCGCGGCAAGCTCGGCCTCTTCTTCTATGAGCGCAAGCTCAAGAGCCACGCCAACCAGACGATTGATCAAATCGTCAAATACATCGAGGGTGAGCGCCGCGTAAAGGCTAATCCCGCCTTCGCCGATGATACTGCCGAAAACGCTTCGGATGTATTCCATTGATACCCTGTGCAAAAGCTTTACCGCTCTTCACATCAACTGTGAACACTTCAGGCTTCGAGTCAGTAGCGAGCGGCCCGACAAAAGTAGTTGATGGAAGTGCCAAATGAATAAGAATGCCGCTACGCAACTGCACATCTATTCCGCCTTTTTCGTTCTCGCGGGATTTGTTTTAAATCGGGGAGTGTTTCTACTTTTCCTTGTGGAGAAAGGAATGTCTGTCACGGAAATCGCGCTTTATCAAGCCCTGTTTAACATTACAACGGTCGTCCTCGAGCTGCCAACAGGGCTGATAGGCGATTTCTTTGGAAAGAAGTTTTCGATTCAAGTGGGCGTGCTGCTGCTTTTCTTCCATACGGCTGGCATGCTGTTGCTCTCAGGTCCCTTTCTTGTCGTGCTTTCCCTTGTTGAGGCACTCGCCTACTCCCTTCAATCGGGATCCGAACAAGCACTTTTATATGAAATTGCCCGGAATGCCGGTCAAGGAGAGCGTTTCCTCACCATCAACGCTCGGCTGCTTGCCGCGCAATCAATCGCTACGGGAATGGCGATTGTGCTCGGATCTTTCATTGCCCAAGTATCTTGGAGCGCCCTCTACGTATGTGTCTCCGTTTTCTATCTCCTGCAGCTTTTCCTTCTGTATCCCATTGAGAGGACGGAAGCGACCCGTTCTGAAAGCTCTGAAAAGGGAAGGTTTGACGCGGCCAAGATGTTCAGACGCGAAACCTGGCGTGTTGGAGAATCCGCTTTTGCGGTATTGCTTCTTCTAATCGGCACAAGCATGCTCGATGGATTCTATGGGAGTTATTACAACTTGAATCAGTTGGTATTCGACGCATTTGATGCTCCCGTCTCCATAATAGGAATCTTTTTCGGTGCATCCTATGCAGTAAATGCGACGGCCTACATTGCAGCAGATTTCTTCTCATTGCGTTTCGGGAAAAGAAATACCATGCTCGGCTCGATGCTAATCGAGGCTGGCCTTTTCATGATTCTTCCGTGGTTCGCTTCAAATCCGCTGTGTTTGTTTGGCCTTAGCATGGTGCTTTGTTTTCTCCCAGAAGTGGTGTACATCACTTCGGAAAACTTAATCCAAGACGCGATAGCGGACGATCTCCGCGCGACGATCCTTTCCGTCGCGTCTCTGGTAAGGGCTCTCTTTTCTGCAGTGTTTTTCTCCATATTTGGACATGTGTTGGGGTTATATCCCATTCAGATAGCGCTCGGTATTATTGGTGCAATCGCGATAGCAATTACCGCCGTTGTTTCATTAAAAATGGTTGGAATACAGGTCTCCAAGAATTGATATATCGATTGACGAGCTATCCGAAGCGTCGAGCCTTCTTGATGGACATGACTATTCGTCACAAATCATTCCGCGCATCGCCGGGGTTCCAGTAATACTCGATATATCTGGATGCCCTCATTCCCCTTTTTGAAGGTCCCAAATTGACTACCCGTGTTGGTTTGGCTAGGTTCGGGTGCTATCCGCGCCGTGCGGTAAAATCGTTCAGTTAGAACACGAACCCGCATCGGAGCTCATCACATGGCATTCGTCCATCTGCACAACCACACCGTTTTCTCCATGCTCGACGGCGCAACCCGTATCCAGGATATGGTCAATCGCGCCGTAGAGCTGGGCATGCCCGCCGTCGCCATTACCGACCACGGCTACATGTATGGCGTGCCCGACCTGGCGCTGGCCTGCGACGCCGTCAACCACAACACGCCTGAGTACAAAACCTGGAGTCACGACAAGGCCTTTTTGGAAAAGGATCGCCGCGACGAGCTGGTGGAGCCCGATCCCGAGGAAAACCCGCGCGAGCATGCCCAGTATGTGAAGGACATGGCCATGTGGGACGAGAAGGGCAACATCGACGAGCTCAAGCCGCCTCTGGTCATCAAGCCCATCTTTGGCTGCGAGGTCTACTTTACGCCGGACGAGACCCTTGCCCGCGACCATAAGCCCGAGCTCTACCACATGATCCTCCTGGCCAAGGACCAGGAGGGCTACGTCAACCTGATGCAGACGGTTTCCGAGGCCGCCGTGCAGGGCTTTTACTACAAGCCCCGTGTGACGCTCGACAACCTGCGCCGCCATGCCAAGGGCATGATCTGCACGAGCGCCTGCATCGCGGGCATCATTCCCAAATACATCGACCGCGGTGACATGGAGGGCGCCATCAAGTGGGCCGAGACCTTCCGTGATACCTTCGAACCTGGCGACTTTTATATCGAGATCCAGGAACACGGCATCACCACCGACAACGGCCTGACCGACGAGCAGATGGACCGCACGCTCATCGATATCGCCAAGCAGGTGGGCGTCAAGGTCATTGCCACCAACGACTTCCACTACCTGCGCCGCGAGGACGCGCCGGTGCAGGACGTCATCATGTGCATTGGCATGAACGCCAAGGTCGACGACCCCAACCGCATGCGCATGACCGGCTCGGAGTTTTATATGAAGACCGAGGAGGAGATGCGGGCGATGTTCCCGTATTGCCCCGAGGCCTGCGACAACACGCTCGAGATCGCCGACAAGTGCTACGTAGAGCTGGACTGGGACTCCATCATCCTGCCGCGCTTCCCGCTGCTCGACCCCGGCGAGACACACGAGAGCCAGTTCCGCCGCGAGTGCGAGAAGGGCCTGCGCCAGCACTATGGTGACGACTGGGCCACGCGCGAGATCGGTGGCGTCAACATCAAAGAGCGCTTTGAGTACGAATACAAGGTCATTTGCGACAAGGGCTTTGCCGCCTACTTTTTGATTGTTGCCGAGTACGTGCAATGGGCCAAGGACAACGGCATCGGCGTCGGCCCCGGCCGTGGCTCGGCTGCCGGCGCTATCGTCGCCTACGCCATGAACATCACCGCGTTCGACCCGCTCGAGAACGGCCTGATGTTCGAGAGGTTCCTGTCCCCGCAGCGTACCGAGATGCCCGATATCGATATGGACTTCGACGATGAGCGGCGCCTCGAGGTCGTGGAGCACGTTCGCCAGCTCTACGGCCCCGAGAAGGTCACCCACGTCATCACCTACTCGACCATTAAGGCCAAGCAGGCCATCAACGACGCCGCTCGCGTCCTGGACTACCCGGTCTACATGGGCCAGCGTCTGTCCAAGATGGTCTCGAGCGACCCCAAGGTCAAGCTCAAGCAGGTGCTCGAAAAGCAACCCGGCAAAGAGGACCTGTTTAACCCCGATTTTGCCGAGGCATATAAAAAGGACGACGACGCCCGCCGCATCATCGACACGGCGCTCTCAATCGAGGGCCTCACCCGTGGCGAGGGCGTGCACGCGTGCGCCGTTCTGATCTGCCGCGACCCCGTCAACGAGCACGTGCCCACCAAGCTCGACACCAAGGGCGGCGTCGAGATTACCCAGTACGAGGGCCATACCGTTGCCGACATGGGCCTGCTCAAGATGGACTTCTTGGGCCTGCGCACGCTGACTGTTATCTCCAAGGCCAAGGCAAACATCAAAAAGAACTTCGGCATCGACATCAAAGAGGAAGAGATTCCCTTTGACGACCCCGAGATCTTTAAGCTCATGGGTTCCGGCCACACCGCCGGCGTCTTCCAGGTCGAGTCCGCCGGCATGACGGCCACGATCAAGAACATGAAGCCCACCGAGTACAAGCACGTCGTAGCATTGATCGCCCTGTACCGCCCGGGCCCGCTGGGCGCCGGCATGGTTTCGTCCTACATCAACCGTATGAACGGCAAGGAGCCGGCGGTCTCCTACGACGACCGCCTGGACGACATCCTGGGCGAAACCTACGGCACCATGGTCTACCAGGAGCAGGTTATGCTCATCTCCGTCGAGATGTGCGGCTTCTCCAAGGGCGAATCGGACTCGCGTATCCGTAAGCCCGTGGCTAAGAAGAAAATCAAGCTGCTCACGTCGACGGTGCTCCACTGGGAGGATGGCTCCGACGAGACCACCTACGACCACTGGATGAACGGCGCCATCAAGAACAACTATACGCGCGAGGTCGCCCAGAAGATTTGGGACGATGTTCTCGAGTTCGCGTCCTACGCCTTCAACAAGTCGCACTCCGCCGGCTACGCCATCCTGGTTATGCAGACGGCGTGGCTCAAGGCGCACTATCCGCACGAGTACATGGCGGCCGTTCTGACGTCCTATACGGGCAAGACCGACAAGATCGTGCACTACGTCTCGGCATGCCGTCACGACGGCATCCCCGTGCTGTCGCCAGATGTCAACGAGTCCGGTACCGAGTTCACGGCTACCAAGGAAGGCGTGCGCTTTGGTCTGGCCGGCATCCGCGGCGTGGGCACCGGCGTGGCGCAGGCGATTATCGCCGAGCGCGAGGCGGGCGGCCCGTTTAAGACGCTGCACGACTTTGTCGAGCGCGTGGACTCGAGCCAGGCCAACCGCCGCGTGATCGAATCGCTCATCAAGGCAGGCGCCTTCGACTCCACGGGGTATCCGCGTCGCCAGATGATGCACTTTGTGGACAAGAACAACCCCGAGAACATCATCGACGCCGCGATAAAGCGCCAGAAGGACCGCGCGAGCGGCCAGACCTCGTTCTTCGATATGTTTGGCGACGTTGAGGGCTCGGGCTTCGAGGTCAGCGTGCCCGATCCGGACGGCCAGGAATGGGACCGCCACCTCAAGCTGAGCCAGGAGAAGGAGGTTCTGGGCATCTATGTCTCGGACCACCCGCTGCGGCCGTTTGAGTATGCACTAGCCAAGGCGCGCGACTTTTCATTCTCGCAGATCGACACCGGCTACGAAGTCCAGAATCCTACGGGCGGCACTATCAACCAAGAGATTCCCGAGGGCAAGGCGCTGTGGTGGGCCGGCATGGTCTCGAGCGTGTCCAAGCGCGTGACCAAAAACGGTGACCCCATGGGCATCGTGCAGCTCGAGGACATGGAAGGCGAGGCCACCGTCGTGGTGTTCCCCAAGACCTACAAGGAGGCCGAGGGTTACCTGTACGGCGAGGTCGATCCCGAGACCGGCGCGCAGCTGTCCGACGCCTTTGTGCGCATTAAGGGCAAGCTCGAGCGCTCGGACCGCGGCGACCAGATCATCGCGCAGGAGATCGTGCCTCTTGAGCTCAACGAGGAGAACAACAAGCCCAAGGTGTTTGAGGTCATGGTGCCCAACAGCCGCTTTAGCCAGGGCAATATGGCGCGTCTTGCCACGGTGCTCACCGCTAACCCGGGCGGCGATCGCGTGGAGATCTTTATCGAGCAGGTGGACGGGCGCGTGCTGCGCGCCGAGGTGCCTGCCAAGGTCAACGCGCGCTCGATTCCGCTGCTGGCCGAGGCCAAGGCCATTGTGGGTAACCAGGGTCGCGTGACGGTGATCTAAGCTACCCCGGGTGAGATTGGAGGAAGTGATGGCGCAGGGGACGTTTGTGCAGGCGCTTCGCAAAGAGGCGGCGTTGAGCGGCACCTTTATGAAGGGGCGTTCGCTTATGCTCAACGGTGCCGTGCTGTCGATCGAGGACAGCGGCTCGCGCTTCTCCAAAAACGTGACGGTCGAGGGCACGGTGCGCGGCTCGCGCGGTGACCTGTACAAGACGCACGTGGCGCTCGACATGGACGAGCACGAGGTTATCGACTACGACTGCGACTGCCCCGCCGCATACCGCTATCCCGGTATGTGTAAGCACGCTATTGCCACGGCGCTGGCGTATTTGGATGCCAGCGGCGCCGAGCCCGTCGAAGGTTTGCGCACGCCGGTTCGCACGTTTACGGCGCAGCCGAAACAGCCCGCGCGCGCCGTGTCCGCCGCGCCGGCCGTCAACCCCAACTTTCCCTTCCCGGCGCCCGTCCCCACGAGCCCGAGCCTTGTGGCGGCGCTTTCCGATCTTTCGGACGCGCGCATGGATGAGCTGGCGAGCATGCGCCGCAAGCTTGCCGGTGCCGTTGATCCCGACGCCCCCAAAGCGGCGTTGGAGCCCTCGTTGGTGCCGTACTACAATCCGCTGTTCGCTGACCGCTTTAGCTGGGCGCTCGAGTTCCGCATTCGCTGTGGATCGGTCTCCTACGTGGTCAAGGACATCGACGGCATGGCCGATGCCTACGTGCGCGGCGGCACGTTCTCCTATGGCAAGAAGCTCACGTTTGTCCATTCACCTGAGGCCTTTGACGAAACATCGGCAAAGCTGCTCAATCTTGTTGCGACAACAGTTGCCTATCTCGATGACATCACAAGCTCGCGTTCGGCGTCGTACGACTTTGCCCGCAGTGGTTTTGTTGCCGAGCGTCAGTTGCCGCTGTCCGAGCATAGCATCGTATATGTGCTGGACCTGCTGCGCGGCCAGACCATCTCCTTTGAGCCCGCCTGGTCGCGGGGGATGACGACGCATCGCACCTACGACGTGGCGGTTGAGCTGTCTCCGCAAGGGGAGGACGGGGCATCCGCTAAGCGCCCACCGCTGCTTGCCGCCAAAATCGCGCCGGCGGCTGGTGGTAGCTATGACCTGCGCCTGCCCGCCGATATGTACTGCTTTGCGTCGGGCGATGCCGCCTACTTGGTTGACACGCGCCGCGCGCGCCGTACCGACGCTGCATTTGCTCAGCATGCCGCACCTTTTTTGTCGCGCTTGCTGCCGTGCCGCACGCCCGCCCATATTGCCGCCGAGCAGGTGGGGGAGTTCTGCCGTATGGCGCTGCCCATTTTGCGCGACTACACCGACCTCACTGCGCCCGCCGCGCTCGATACCGTGGCACCCGAGCCGAGCTTTGCTATGGCGATCGGTGTCGACGATGGGCTCGTGACCTGCAAAATTACGGTTACCTACGGCGATTGGTCGGCGGATCTCTTTAGCCTGGGCGCTCCGGGCAGCCCCTTCGAAGAGCAGCGCCCCGGTGTGCCGCCCCGCGACGAGGTGGCGGAGTTTCGCGTTATGGATACGGCGGCCCTGTACTTCGATTTCTACGAGGGCGGTCTGGCGTTTGAGGAGCGCGATGACGCCCGCTTGTTCTGCCTGCTGACCGAGGGCCTGTCCGCCCTGTCCGAACTGGGTGAGGTCATGCTCAGCGACCGTCTGCGCCAGATCTCGGTCCGCCCCGCGCCCAAGCTCTCGGTTCGTGCGACCGTTAAGAGCAATCTGCTCGATGTCGAGCTGGGCGCGAGCGGGCTTTCGGCCGCGGACCTTGCCGTCTATCTCGATTCGTACAAGCGCCATCAAACGTTTGCGCGCCTTACGTCCGGCGACATCATTCGCCTGGACGAGGGGGCGCGCGCCGCGTTTGGCCTTGCCGAGGACCTGGGTGTCGATGCCGTCGACCTGCTCGACGGCGTGTCGCTTCCCGCGTCGAGCACCCTGTTCGTCGACAGCATGCTCGCACGCACGCCGGCGCTCGAGGCCGATCGCGACGCTGCGTTCCGCCGTACCGTCGAGCGCCTGGACACGCTCGGCAAGATGGACTTTACGGTGCCGGCATCGCTCAAGGCAACGATGCGCGGCTACCAGGTCGACGGATACCAGTGGCTCGGCTCGCTCGAACACCTGGGCCTTGGCGGCATCTTGGCCGACGACATGGGCCTGGGCAAAACGCTCCAGATGATTGCGCATATTCTGGCGCGCGTGGAGGCGGGGGACACCAAGCCCACGCTCGTGGTATGCCCGGCCTCACTCGTGTACAACTGGACTGCCGAGCTGGAGCGCTTTGCCCCGTCGCTCGATGTGTGCGCCATTGTGGGCGCCAAGGCTCAACGCCGCGTGCAGATCGCCGGCGTGGCCGAGCATAGCGTGGTCGTGACGTCGTATGACCTTATGCGGCGCGATATCGACGAGTACGTCGAGCAGGATTTTGCCCGCGTGGTGCTCGATGAGGCACAGTACATTAAAAATCCGCTCACGCAGGTGGCGCGCGCCGCCAAGCGCCTGCCTGCCGGCGTGCGCTTTGCCCTGACGGGCACGCCCATCGAAAACCGCCTGTCCGAGCTCTGGAGCATCTTCGACTTTTTGATGCCGGGCCTTTTGGGGACGCGCGAGTCGTTTGCCAAGCGCTTTGAGAGCCCCGTCGAGCATGCCGAGGGCGATAGCGCCGCTCGCCTGCAGGCGCTCGTGTCGCCGTTTGTGCTGCGCCGTGTTAAGGAAGACGTGGTGGCCGACCTGCCCGAGAAGATCGAAGACACCGTCATGGCGCAGCTTACCGGCGAGCAGCGCAAGCTCTACCTGGCCAACCAGGACCGCATCGCCCAGCAGGTGCAGCACCGCGAGGCTGGGGAGTTTAAGAAGGACAAACTCAAGGTGCTCGCCGAGCTCACCAAGCTGCGCCAGATCTGCTGCGACCCGCGTCTACACTACGAGGATTACAAGGCGGGGAGCGCCAAGCTCGATACGTGTATGGAGCTCGTGCACGGCGCACTCGACTGCGGGCATCGCATCCTGTTGTTCAGCCAGTTCACGGGTATGCTCGATATCATCGGTAAGCGCTTGGCCAAGGAGGACATCGCCTTCCTTAAGCTCACGGGCGCTTCGTCTAAGGAGAGCCGCGCCAAGATGGTCGCGCAGTTCCAAGCGGGCGAGGTTCCGGTCTTTTTGATTTCGCTCAAGGCGGGCGGCGTGGGCCTTAACCTGACGGCGGCCGACGTGGTCATCCACTACGACCCGTGGTGGAACGTGGCGGCGCAGGACCAAGCGACCGACCGCGCGCATCGTATTGGCCAGCAACATACCGTGACCGTGTACAAGCTCATCGCCAAGGACACGATCGAGGAACGCATCATGCAGATGCAGGAGTCCAAACGCGACCTGGTCAACAGCGTGCTCGGCGGCGACGGCATCTCCTCGGCGCTTTTTACCCGCGAAGATGTTCTGGCGCTGCTGGGCGGCGACGGGCGCTAACCCGCTCGGGTGGGGCCGCCAGGGCGGATAGCGCACGCTGCCCCATCGTCCCCGCCCGTTATGTGTTCATTTGCAATGCCGTGGATGGTTTGTCTGCCTTTGGGCATAAGAGCCATCAAGAACATTGGCACGTCAGCAAAGGAGAACATCATGGCGAAATTCTTTAAGGACCCCGACGGTAAGCTCATTGCCGCCCTTGGCAACGACGTTGCAACCCCTGCCGGTTGCACGGAACTGACCGCAAACACTGAGGACGCGGCGCACGAGAAGCACGTGCCTGTTGTCGAGACCGAGCGCGACGGTCACGTGATTCGCGCACGCGTTGGCTCGGTCGAGCACCCCAGCCTGCCCGAGCACTATATTGAGTGGATCGCCCTTGAGGCCGAGGGCCGCTTAGAGGTCCATTACCTTGAGCCCGGCATGAAGCCCGCGACGTTTTTTGCCGGCGGTTCCAAGACCGGTACCGTCTATGCCTACTGCAACCTGCACGGGCTGTGGTCCGCGACATTCTAGGAGCGCGCCCCCGCTCGGGGTATCATAGCTAGCATATGCACATGCGAGCGCCGACTGCATTATGCGGCCGGCGCTTTTACTACGATTTCGATGGTTTACGACGGAAAGGGCTGAGCCATGAAGCTCGCGCTTGCACAGATCGATATGCGCCTGGGTGATATTGAGGGCATTTGCGGCCGCATCGAGGACCAGGCTCGTCTGGCCCACGAGCGCGGGGCGCGCGTGCTGTGCGTTCCGGCTCCGCTCTTTATGGGCGCCATGCCCGGGGGCCTGGTGGGCACTGCCGACTTTGAGCACGACATGCTTGCCGGCTTGACTGGTGTCGCCGAGCGTATCCAGGAGCTTGACATGATCTGCATCGTGCCCGCGGCGGTTTCGTTTGAGGGCCAGCCGCTGCTCGACTACATGATGCTCAAGGACGGTCATGTGGTGCCGGCGCGTTCGAGCATTGCCTTGCAGCGTGGTGAGAACAACGACACGCGTTGGGCGCCGCCGGTGTTCGACGTGGACGGCGTGCGCATTGCCGTGATTTTTGACTTGGACCGCGAACTCGAGATGTTGCCGACCGGTGTTGACCTCATTGCGTATTTCCAATTCAACGCGTTTGACATGACCGACCGCGAGACTGCTGCCATTGCCGCCGTACGCAGCGGCGCCTACCGCAAGATCGCATCCAAGCGCAGCGTGTGGTTTGCCTGCATGGCGCCGGTCGGTGCCTATGACGAGTCGGTGTATACCGGCGGTTCGTTTGTGCTCGACGACTGTGGTCGCGTGGTGGCCCAGGCGCCGTGTTTTGAGGAGAGCCTGCTGGTTCAGGAGATTCAGCGCGGCGTGATGCTCGATGCCCTGGAAAATCACGAACTGCCCGAGTTCCGTTCCGAGGAGTGGCTGTGGCAGGCGCTGGTGCTCGCCGTGCGCGATAACGCCCGAGCCCACGGTGCGTCGCGTGCTGTGGTGGCACTCGAGGGTGACTTGCCGTCGTCCCTGCTGGCGGCGCTGGCCGTCGACGCTCTGGGCCCGCGTAATGTGATTGGCTTGGTGCTGGGGCGCAACCGTATCTTTACGCCGGCGCAGGAAGAGGCCGAGGCTGCCCGCTGTGCCGCCGTCCGCGCCATCGCCGAGCGTCTGCACATTCGCACCGTCGAGCGCGATGCACCGGATGCGGCGCGTGTGCTCGATCGCGACGTGTCGGCGGGCGATGCCGAGCGTCTGCGCTCGCGTACGCTGGGCCTCATGCTGGAGGACACGGCGCTCGAGTTGGGTGCGATGGCGCTGAGCCCGCTGTCCAAAACCGAGTACGCACTGGCGGCGCCGGCGCTTTGCGGCGGCTACCAGGGCGATTATGCGCCCTTTGGCGATGTGTACCTGTCGACGCTTGAGTTTGTGGCGCGCGTGCGCAACCGCACGTCTGCCGTGGTGCCCCAAGAGCTCGTGACGCTCAACGCGGTGGAAGATTGTATGGAGCGCGTGCTGGCGCAGGCGCTCTCGACGCTCGACGGTCCGGTCGATATGCTCGACCGCGCGGCACAGCTGCTCGGCGGGCTTGAGCCGGGTGAGGTCGATGGCGCGCTCGAGGCGCACGTGGACCGCAATCGATCTTTCGACGACATCCCGATGGCCGCTGGCAAGCCTGAGGCCTGCTCGCTGCTGCTGATGCTCGTGCGTCAGGGCGAGGCCGCCCGCCGCATGCTGCCGACGGCGTCGATCGTCTCAGCCCGTTCGTTTGTCGAGCGCGCCTGGCCGTACATGCTCGCGTGGTCCGACCTGGGGCTTAACGGCAAGGAGCGCATGACGGTTGATTCGCTGGCGCGCGCCGAGGTGCGTCGCTTTGCCGACGACGATACGAGTGACCGTATGCGCGGTGAGATGATGGGCATTTTGGGTGAGCTGCTGGGTATTTCGCCCGAGCAGATGGAGGAGCTGCGCTCTGAGGACGGTCAGCGTCGTTTGCACGAGGGCATGAAAAAGTTCGAGGGCGAGGTTCAGGACGCCATCGATAAGATGATGGGCGGCCAGGGTGGCCCGCAAGGTGGTCCTCAGGGTGGCCCGATGCCGCATCTGCCGGTTGATCCCCGACAGTCCCCCTTTTTCTCTCAAAATTAACTATGGGATAGGGGCAAGGTTACGCGGTTTTGCCAAACCGCGTAACGAGTCGACGCTGCGCGAGCCCCTGCCGGTCAATCTGCCGCTCAAACCGTCGCTTGCGTACAGAAGTACGCGGCGCTCCTCTTTCGCGACACCTTGCCACGGCAGGGACTCGCTCGCTGACTTATGCTCAACCTATGGTTCAACCTTGCTTGCTAGATACGGTCTCTGTTGTGTTATTCTAGAACAGACGTTCGTGAATGATGCGCGGGGCCTTGTCTTGCGCTGTGCTTGTGGCGAGGGGAGGTTGGCTTGGTTATCTTGGGCATTGACCCCGGTTTGGCCCATACGGGCTGGGGGATTATCGAGGAGCGACGTGGCGAGGTTCGCTGCCGTGCCTACGGTTGTATCGAGACCAGCGCGGGCAGCCCGCTCGCGGTGCGCCTGTCGCATATCGCCCATGACCTTAAGGATGTCGTCGAGCGTTATCGACCCGACACGGCTGCTGTCGAGAGCATCTACTTTGGCGCCAACGTTCGTTCGGCCATCCCCACGGCACATGCCCGCGGCGCTGCGCTTGTGGCGCTTTCGGAGTGCGCGCTCGAGATCGGCGAGTACACGCCCATGCAGATCAAACAGGCTGTGGTGGGTACCGGCGCCGCGGACAAGCGGCAGGTCGCCTACATGGTACGCACGCTAACGCAGCTCGACCACGACCCGCATCCCGACCATGCCGCCGATGCCCTGGCCTGTGCCATCTGCCACGTAAACCTCAGCCGCACCCGCGCCCTCACCGGTGGCGAGTTCTATCAACAGAGAGGAACCGGATACTGATGATTTCCCAGCTCCACGGAACGCTTGTCGAGGCCACGATGAGCTCTGCTGTCGTTGACGTGTCGGGCGTTGGCTTTGAACTCGGCATTTCTAGCAGCACTGCGGCCACGCTGCCTACGCCCGGCGGTGAGGTGCGCCTCTATACCCGTATGCAGGTGCGCGAGGACGCTATGACACTTTTCGGTTTTTCCTCTAAGGATGAGCGCACGATGTTCGACCGGCTTGTGTCCGTCTCGGGCGTTGGCCCGCGCTTGGCGCTCGCCGTGCTTTCCACCTATACCGTGGGGCAGCTGTATTCGCTGGTGATGGCCGAGGACGACAAGGGCATGGCCAAGGTACCCGGTGTGGGTAAAAAGACCGCCCAGCGCCTCATCTTGGAGCTCAAGAGCACCTTTGCCAAGGATAAGGGCTTTGTGCCGGTCGACGTGATCCCGGGGCAGGTTGCGATGCCGGTCCCCGCCGCCGCTCCCTCGGCGATCGATGACGCCCGTGCGGCGCTCCTTTCCATGGGCTTTAGCCCGCAGGAGACCGATGTCGCTCTGAGCGGGTATGATGGGCAGGATATGCGTGTCGAGGATCTGCTCGGCGCGGCGCTTAAGCGACTCGGAATGGATGCGTGATGTGGGAAGCCGATGACTCTCAGGACCTGTGGGCGACGCCCGGCAACTCGCCGGCGGCATCCATGGCGCACGGCGAGCGCATGGTGGGCTCGGAGCTGACGGCCGAGGACCTCGATGTCGATCGCACTTTGCGCCCCCAGCGCCTGGACGATTACTGCGGCCAGGAGCATATCAAGCAGAGCCTGCGCGTGTTGATCGAAGCGGCGCAGAGCCGTGGCGAGACGCTCGACCACGTGATCTTCTCGGGCCCTCCGGGTCTGGGCAAGACCACGCTGGCTACGGTTATCGCCAACGAGCTGGGCGCTCAGATCAAGACCACGAGTGGCCCTGCCATCGCGCGCACCGGCGACCTGGCAGCCATTCTTACTAACTTGCAGCCGGGTGATGTGCTGTTTATCGACGAGATCCACCGCCTCAACCGTTCGGTCGAGGAGGTCCTGTACCCCGCGATGGAGGACTTTGCCCTCGATATCGTGATTGGCAAGGGTCCGGCGGCGCGCTCGATTCGCCTGGATATTCCCAAGTTTACGCTGGTGGCGGCAACGACCCGCTCAGGCATGTTGACCGGCCCGTTGCGCGACCGCTTTGGCATTTCATATCGCCTGGATTACTACACGGTCGAGGAACTCGCGCAGATTGTTACGCGCTCGGCGACTATCCTGGGCGTGACGATCGACCATCCCAGTGCACTCGAGATCGGCTCGCGTTCGCGCGGCACGCCACGTCTTGCCAACCGCCTGCTCAAGCGCGTGCGCGATTACGCACAGGTGCGCGGCAACGGTCCCATCGAGCTCGATATCTGTCGCCAGGCGCTCGAGTTCTTCGAGATCGATGAGCTCGGTCTGGACTGGATGGATATTCGCATTTTGGAGACGCTCGCTAAGACGTTCTCCGGTCGTGCCGTGGGACTTACGACCCTTGCCAGCGCGGTGGGCGAGGACCCGGGCACGCTCGAGGATGTCTATGAGCCGTATCTGCTGCAGTGCGGGTTGATGATTCGTACGCCGCAGGGCCGTCAGGCAACCCTTCGCACCTTTGAGCACCTGGGGATTGAACCTACCGTTTAGGGCGCTTTGTTTTGGCGGGCTGTTGGGCTATCGCTGGGCATCGGGTAAACATATCGCCGTTCATCGGTTGTGGGTGTTTTACTATTGCGCGCCCGTGCTATGCTGAATTGGTCTTTTTCTCATTCGGTAACGAAAGGACCGCCCATGCCTACTGACATCGAAATCGCACGTTCTGTCACGCCGCTGCCTATTACCGAGGTGGCCAAGAACGCCGGCGTCGACGTTAAGCACCTTATTCCGTACGGCTTCGACAAGGCTAAGGTCGACTATTCGCTGCTCAACGAGCCGACCGATCACCAGGCCAAGCTCGTCCTCGTGACCGCTATCAACCCAACGCCTGCGGGCGAGGGCAAGACCACCACGACCATCGGTCTGGCCGATGGCCTGCGTCGTCGCGGCGTCAAGAGTGCCGTGGCCCTGCGCGAGCCTTCGCTCGGCCCCGTCTTTGGTGTTAAGGGCGGTGCTGCCGGCGGCGGCTGGGCTCAGGTGATTCCCATGGAGGATATCAACCTGCACTTTACCGGCGACTTCCATGCCATCGGTGCTGCCAACAACCTGCTGGCCGCCATGCTTGATAACCACATCCAGCAGGGCAACCAGCTTGGCATCGACGTTAAACGCATCACTTGGAAGCGCGTCGTCGATATGAACGACCGTCAGCTGCGCCACGTCATCGACGGTATTGGCGGTAAGGCCCAGGGCGTGCCGCGCGAGGACGGCTTCGATATCACCGTCGCCTCCGAGGTCATGGCAATCCTGTGCCTGTCTACGAGTATCAGCGACCTCAAGGAGCGCCTGGGCGAGATCGTCGTCGGCTACAGCTTTGCCGGCGAGCCCGTCCGTGCCCGCGACCTTAAGGCCCAGGGTGCCATGGCCGCGTTGCTTAAGGACGCGCTCAAGCCCAACCTGGTGCAAACGCTCGAGGGCACGCCCGCGTTTGTCCACGGCGGTCCCTTCGCCAACATTGCCCACGGCTGCAACTCTATCATGGCTACGCGTATGGCGATGCGCTTTGGCGATGTCGCCATTACCGAGGCCGGCTTCGGTGCCGATCTGGGTGCCGAGAAGTTCCTCGACATCAAGTGCCGTATGACGGGTGTTCGCCCCAGCGCCGTCGTGGTCGTCGCGACCGCTCGTGCGCTGAAGTACAACGGTGGCGTCGCCAAGGCCGACCTCAACGAGGAGAACCTCGAGGCACTCAAGGCCGGCATGCCCAACCTGCTGCGTCACGTCGACAACATCCAGAACGTTTATGGTCTGCCCTGCGTAGTCGCCATCAACCGCTTCCCGACGGACACCGAGGCCGAGCTTGCGCTCATCGAGTCCGAGTGTCAGAAGCTCGGCGTCAACGTTAAGCTTTCCGAGGTCTGGGCCAAGGGCGGCGAGGGCGCGCTCGAGCTTGCCGATGAGGTCATGCGTCTGATTGAGCAGCCGAGCGAGCTCAAGTTTGCCTATGAGGACGGCGCCGATGTGGCCGACGCTCTTGAGGCCATTGCCACCAAGGTCTACCGCGCCGACGGCGTCGACTTTACGCCGGCCGCCAAGCGCCAGCTCGCCGAGCTGCGCGAGAACGGCTTTGGCAACCTGCCGGTGTGCGTGGCCAAGACGCAGTACAGCTTTAGCGACAACGCCAAGGCCCTGGGCGCTCCCGAGAACTTCCGCATCACGGTGCGCGAGCTCAAGGTTTCCGCCGGTGCCCACTTTGTGGTCGCATTGACTGGCAGTGTTCTGACCATGCCGGGCTTGCCCAAGGTCCCCGCGGCTGAGAACATCGACGTCGACAGCGACGGCAACATCACCGGCCTGTTCTAAGCCTGTTGCCCCTAGCTGCCTGCCCGCCCCGCCGTGCCCCCAAGGCCCGGCGGGGCTTTTTTATCCTTAGGCCCGCGCATGTCTTGTAGATACCGACGGGCTCTGCCCATCATAGGCTTTTGCGCGGGTAGAATGCATGGATAACTTGATGCTCACGCGCGACGGAAAGGAATCGTTGCATGGATCAGGACAAGACAACCGTGATGGGCGGCTACGGTTCCGCGCAGGCTGGCGATAGCGCCGATGCGACCCGCGTTGTTCCCAACCTCGGTTATACCGACCCCGCCGCGACGCAGCCTTCTGCCGAGCCCACCCGGGTTATGGGCTATGGCGACACGGCGCAGGATTCTTATGCTGCCTCGACGCCGAATCCCTATGACAACCTGCCGCAGAATCCCATTCCGCAGCCTCAGCAGACGACGTATATGCCTCGCACGGCGCAGCCTCGCTACGAGTCGCGCGAGCCGTATCGCGAGTACCCCAAGTCAATTCCGCAATATGGCGAGGACGAGGAGAAGAAGCCGTCGCGTTCGTCGAGCGTGATCAAGAAGATCCTCATCGTACTGGCGATCTTCTTTGCGCTGTCGGTTGTGTTTGCCATCGTGTCGGGCATGCTTAACAAGCGAGGGAGTTCAACGGCCGATGCCACTGTTGAGCAAACCGAGTCCGCCTCGTCTAGCACCGTCGATCTGAGCGATATCCCGGGGCAGTACTGGTCCAACGCCAAGAAGATCCTCAAGTCGCGCGGCGCCGATCTTTCGAATGCCGTGGTCCTGACTGATGATGGCTCAACGCCCGTCGTCGATGCCAACTGGGTCGTTACTTCTGCCTACTATAACGACAACGGCAACCTCGAAATTCAACTCACGCACAAGAACAGCTCGGGCAACTCGTCCGGCGGCCAAAGCGGTACCGACAGCTCGAGCTCCAATACGCTGGAGGACTTGAGCAACAAGGCACAGGAGTTGGGAGACAAAGCGCAAGAGCTGGGCGGCACGGCGCAGAACCTGGGCGACACCGCTCAGAACCTGGGTGATATGGCGACGGATGCCTGGAACGCACTGCAAAACGGCATCTCGGGCGCGCAGGGAAACTAGCTGTTAAGCGGGCTACAGTTGCTCGGCCGGACGCTCGGGCGAGCTAAAGCCCGAATCAAACGTGACGACGCACGAGACGTCGGGCCGGCGCTCGTGCACGATGCGCGTGACGAGCTCCAGCAGCTCCTCGTCGGATATGTCAAAGCCGTCGGGACGCACCAGGTCAAGCGAAACGAACCCGTCGTGCTCGTGCAGGTCGTGGATGGAGAGCGCGGGGTCGATCTGCATGACGCCGCGCTTGACCCAGCCGCGTAGGTCGTCGCCGGTGGTGGCGATGGGGTCGCAGTGCAGCGTGATACCGATGCCCATCTGCCGTTTGATATCGTGCTCGATGGTGTCCAAAATCTCGTGGTGCTCAAATGCGTCGCCCTCGCCGGGCATCTCCACGTGGGCGCTGGCAAACTGACGACCGGGGCCGTAGTCGTGCACCATGAGGTCGTGTGTGCCCAAGACCTGGGGGTACGACATAATCCTGTCGCGGATTTCCTGGACGAGCTTGGGGTCGGGCGCTTGTCCTAACAGCGGGCTGATGGCGTCGCGCACCAGGCCCAGGCCGCTGATGCAGATGAAGATGCCCACACCCAGGCCTGCCCAGCCATCGAGGTCAAAGCCGGTCGTCTGCGAAATAAGCGCCGCCACCAGGACCGAGCCCGAGGTGATGACGTCGTTTTTGGAGTCCTGTGCTGTGGCGATGAGCGTCTCCGAGTCGATGCGGTCGCCCAACGTGCGGTTGAACGCGGCCATCCAGAGCTTAACGAGCATGGACAAGACGAGGGCGGCTAAGGAGAGCACCGAATATGCAGTGGGGGAAGGCTTGATGATCTTAGTGACCGACTCGAGGATCAGGTTGATGCCGACGGCGCAAACCAGGACGGCGACGAACAGACCGGCTAGGTACTCGTAGCGACCGTGGCCATAGGGGTGGCCTTCGTCTGCCGGGCGGCTGGCAAGGCGGAACCCGAGCAGGCTCACGATGTTGCTCGAGGCGTCGGAGAGGTTGTTGAAGGCGTCGGCGATGAGCGAGACAGAGCCGGCGAGCAGGCCCGCGATGCCCTTGGCCAGGCACAGAGTGACGTTGAGGCCAATGCAGATGAGGCTTGCGGCGAAGCCCGCGTTGGTGCGGCAGGAGGTATCGACCGGCTCGCCCTCGCTGCCGGGAACAAGCGTATGTACCAGCCGATTTACAAATAGCATAGCGGTCGTCCTCACAATCATGTTTAAGGGGATAGTGTAGCTCGCGCGGAGGCGCTGTGCACCGATGCTCAGAAAATGCAGTAATGGTCTGCCGGTGCTAACGAGCGAGCCTTCTCGTCTGCCTGGGTGGTCCATTTTGGGCCACATGGGTATGGGCATGTGCCTGTTTGCTCGACATACTTAACGTCGATAGCCCCTGTGCAAAGGAGGACGTTTCCATGGACGAGATGTTTGCCATTAAATGTCAAAACTGCGGCGGCCCTATGTACTCGCACCAGGCTAAGCGCAGCTTTGAGTGCGCCTATTGCGGCGCGGTCATTCCGTGGCAGGCGGACGCCGGAGAGCCCAAGAGCGCTTTGGGCATTCGCCATACGCCGTTGACGGTGGTGGATGGACTGCTCAAGCTCACGCATGTGTCGCAACTCGAGCGCCCGGAGGACCCGGACTGGTATTTCTTCAATTCGCGCTGGCGCAATCAGTCGGTCCTGGAACATCTGCTGTGGGAGGATCGCGGCACGGCGCAGGAGTTCCAAGAGGCCACGCATGTGAGCATTCCTTGCCCCTTCTGCGGAGCGTCCTTTGAGGGCGAGTCAACGCAGCGTGTGTTTGAGTGCCCGTCCTGCGGCAACAAGATCGGCATTGCCGACCTGCTCAAGCCCGGTACGTTTAGCAAACGTCTGACCATGGGCGTGGGTGCGGAGTATGTGCCGGAGCAGGGTATTCCCTGCGAAATCTCACCGCAGCAGGCACGTGCCAACGCACTGCAGCTGGTGCGCCAGTACCCGGATGCCTTTGCCGGGCACGAGGTGGAAGACGCAATCCAAAACGACATGATGCTCTTCTATTTCCCCATGGCGCTGGCGGACCTGCGTATGATGGCGAGCTTCCCGGGCAAGGGCCTGAGCAAGGAAACCCTGGTGTACTACGAGGTGCTCGACTGGGCGTATCCGCGGGCAAACTATCTGGATGTTCGCCTTATGGGCATTTTGGAGCCGTGGGACTTTGCCAAGGTTGGGTCGTTTGACCCGGCCATGCAGGAAGGTGACTTTCGCGTTGTCTCCGTCGATGCGTCTACCAAGGACCAAGTGGTCATTGATAAGTTGGCGCTCGACATTGTCGGCAACGATGCCGAGGCAGTGCTTGGGCTCAATAAAAAGAGCATCCGAACCTGGGCGCGCAAGGCCCGCAAGCATAAGGACGGTCTGGTGATGGTGCCGGTCTACTTTGTCGATCGTCCGGCGACGGACAGCCGCGACGGCGAGCAAGTGCGCATCGCTGTGAACGGCCAGACGGGCCGCGCGGCCGCGGTGGTGTTTAGCGACAAGCGCGAGACGCATGTGGTGGCACCGCTCAACCCGAGCCTGCATCTGTCCGGCGAGAGCACCGTGCACGCCACGCCCATCGAGGTCAAATACGTTAAGTCGCCGTTTCTGTACCAGATCGTGCGCCGTGGAGGCGGCGAGCAGCAGCATCAGGTGGCAGCGGTCGCCGAGGGTTCTTACCGAGAAGAAAAGCCCAAACGCAAGGGATTGTTCGCTGCGATTTTTGGTAAGTAGGGGAGTGGTGCCGGGGCGTCGGGCTGCATCGCAAGGTCATGAGACGAACTTAAGACTGCTGGGAACGTGCTACCATTGCCGATAGCCTTAATCTTGTAAGAAGCGGAGGCCAGATTATGGGTTTTGCGGATCAGCAGCTTCAGCTTCAGGTACCGTATTCTCCTGACGACACGTTTAATGCCTTGAAGGCAGCTATGGAAAAGCTGCCTAAAGTAAAAGTTGATAGTGCATCGCCCACAACAAGAACAGTTGCAGCCGAGATTGGTATGAGCCTTTGGTCTTGGGGCGAAAATATCAGTATTTCGGTTGTTCCAGTTGAAGGCGGATCTGGCGTTACTGTCAAGTCGTCATCTAAGGTCAGGGCAAACGTATTAAACGGGGGCAAAAATGCAAAGAATATTGCCAAGATAGTCGATGCCCTATCGAAGGAGCTCGAGCGGTATCCGCAGGTTTCACAGACTATTGAGACGCTGGCGGATAGTGGTTGATGTAGTTGCAAGGCTTGAGAGGCTTGCAGCACTGCGTGAGAGTGGAGTACTTACCGAGGAAGAGTTTGCTGCAGAAAAGGCAAAAATCCTTTCGTAATCAGACACGATGGTTGGATTTGCATTCTATTATTGAACTTGTTTATACCAGGCTGAAAACATCGTGTGTAATAAAGGTGCGTAGTAGCCTCGTCTTGATTGGCGGATGTAAATAAACGGTGGAACGGCTGTAAAAGAGCCTTGCCACTGGGTAAAATCAGGATGTGCCGCGGAACCCGCTCCTCAGTCGGTCAACTTTGGAAGCGCGGGCAACGCAGGTACTATCGTCTAAAGGGCCGGGTGCGACCGGCCCTTTGCATGACTCCCTTCGCTATCCGTTACTGCTTATATTCCCGCCAGATCGAGTAGAGGTTCCGGACGATGCCGGTTACATACATCGAGAGGCGCAGGATTTCAAGAAACAAGTTCATAGGCTTCACCCCAATCGGAGATCGGAGCGTTGCCCGCAGGCGGATTCCGCGGCAGTCGTAATTCTACCTCACAGGCCGCGGCGGGAGACATCCTACCCGCCCCATGGCTTGGAGCAGTGTCGATCTAACGGGCAATCAAGCCTCTAGTTCTCTTTGAATTGAGCAAGCATCTGCCCGAAGAAGCTTAGTTCGGATGGCTCATAAATGATCGAACCGCCGTCCGCGGTCCTGTAGACCCCGCAGGGGAGGTAACGCCCGTCGGGGAGGACATAGAGGCTGGCTTCCTCCTTCAGTCCTACTGGAAATAGCGGAATCCCGTTTTCGTCCACTTGGAACTCGTCTATATTTGCGATCTTCCTCTCCATGATGCCTCCTGCCTTATTTCTTGAATGGCGCCTTAAAACAGGCAGCTCTCAATCAGCTCTTTGCCGCGCAGAGTGTCGATCCACTCCTGTGGGATGGCTTTGAGACCGTATGCCGTGCCGGCGAGGGCGCCGGCGACGGCTGCGGTGGTGTCGGTGTCGTCGCCTAGGTTGACGGCGGCAAGCACGCAATCTTCGTAGCTGTTAGTGTTGACGAAACACCAGGTGGCTGCCTTAAGCGTGTCGCGCACGAAGCCACCCGACCTGATCTCCTGCTCAGGCACGCCTTTCAGATGGAGCGCCCACGAGGGGAGCACGTCGTTCATCACATCCCTCATCAGCTCGACAAATATGATGCATGCGTCGGTCGACGTTCTGTGGGCGTGCGTAATCGCGGAGACCTTGCTGACCTCTTCGTCTGTCGCATCGGTGAACGCCAGGGGAGCGATGCGCATGAGCGATCCGTTGCCGTTGTCGCGCTCGCCGGAGCCTCCTTTGCCGGTGCGCAGGGCGCGGGCGGTCGTACCGCCGTAATCGAAAACGCCGTCGATCGTATACTCGCCACGGGCAATCCAGCTTACGAACTTGTCGCGCATGTCCGCGGTGTCGATGTGCCCGAGCTCCCTAATCGAGTCGCAGGTAGCAAGCGTCATAGATGTGTCGTCGCTCCAGGTGCCGGCGGGTTGCCCATGCGTGCCGTAGCCGATCATGTCCGTGCATTCGAACGTACCGCGGGGCCTGAACTCGTAGGGAACGCCCAGCGCGTCACCGACGGCAAGCCCATAGATGCAGTCGCGCAGTGTTGTTTTCGGTCTGTCTGTCATGGAAAGCTCCTCTTATCCCGGGTGATGTGGAGCGCCGTCGGGGGTATCGGTCGCAACGTGCCGCTACCCTTGCGCTTCGCCATTAGTCGCTTCGTTGATGGCGCGGTACTCGGCACTCAGCTCGCGCGCCAGCTCTTCCTTGCTTGGAAGATACGGCAGGTATTTGGCGGCAAACACCTGGTCGTTGTCTTCGGGCAGCGTGTACTCGACGATCGGATCGCTTTTGTCCGCGCAGAGCACGATGCCTATGGGCGGATTGTCGCCTTCGTTCATGAGCTCGCGCGTGTAGTAGTTCACATACATTTGCATCTGGCCCAGGTCCTGGTGCGTAAGATCGTCCGTCTTAAGGTCGATGAGCACGAAGCAGCGCATCAGATAGTTGTAAAACACAAGGTCAATATAGAAATGGCGCCCATCAAAGGTGATGCGCCTTTGGCGCGCCTCGAAAGCGAAACCACGGCCAAGCTCCAGCAGGAACTTCTGAAGATGCGTGATGAGCGCCTGCTCTAGATCGCTCTCGCGAAACGCAGTATCGTCCGAGAAACCTAAAAACTCCAGTACATATGGGTCGCGGATGATATCCTCGGGGCGACGAGCCGGGGCGCTCTTTTGGATTTCCTGGGTGACGGCCTCCTTGTCCTTGCTGGCAAGCAGGCGCTCGCGGAACATGGTGTTGATCTGGCGCTCGAGCTGACGCGTGCTCCAGCGAGAATCGGCACATTCGTTCATGTACCATGTTCGAGCATCAGGGTCGGTTATACGCGATAACCTGCGGTAATGTGTCCAATTCAATTCGGAACGCAGCGCGTTCCGAATTGGGAACGCAAGATAAAACTGACGCATGTATCTTAAGCTTCTGGCGTTGAAGCCTCTGCCAAAATCCTTAGTCAATCTAACGGCAAGTTCGTCGATCAGTGCATCGCCATACTTGGCGCGCTCCTCTCCGCCCTGTTCATCAACAATACTCTTGCCGATCTCCCAATATGCCTCAACCATCGCAAAGTTAACGGCGGTATAGGCCTTATCGCGAGCGGCGTTGAGAATCGAGGAAACCTGCTTGTAAAAAACTTCTGGCACGATTGCCGATTCCCCGCGGTTTGCCAGTTCACTCATCAATATCGCCCGACTTTCCTCTTGAGGACGCATCTTTATTGCATTTAGTTTAAAGACTCGTACGGACACGAATCGCTGCGCTGTCTGGCAACTTCGCATGGGGGCCTTGCGGTGACTAAAATTTGGCAATAGAGACAGTTTTCACGAACCCCATGGGAGTGACATACATGGACAACAACACCTTGCTGTTTCAGGACAAGGGCTCGGGTAGGTTTAAAGACGTCAAGATCTACCCCAACCGTATCGAGGTGCTCAGGAAGGGCACTTTCGGCGGCAAGCACACCGAGATTGTCTATCTTAAGGACATCACGGGCGTCAATAGAATCAAAGGCCGTGATGTTTTTCTGCGCAATCGACTGTTGACCGCTTGCGTCTTTAGCCTGAGTAGCCGTGCGAAGGCCCAGGAATTTGTGAACGCGCTGAACATGGTGATGTAGCCGATAACGGCGTTCGGTCCAAGGTAAAAATCGGGGCGCAGAACGGTATTCTGCGCCCCGATTGAGTTGATGCGCGCAAAAAACTGGCTTGCCTATTCGTTAACGTCCTCGGTATTGTCGCGGTCACTGGCAAGCATTGCTGCGCCGGCGACCGTCGTCGCTACGGCGGCGGCAGCGAGCCCGGCGGCAACGCCAGAACCGTCGCCCGTGTTGGCGAGCTTTCCGCCCGAGCTCTTGCCCTGGTCTCTCTTGTTGCCCTTGCCGTTCTTGTCGGCGCTGCCTGCGTTGGAACCCGTGCCGCTGCCGTTGCCGCCCGCACTGCCCGAGGACGCTACGGTAAAGCTTGCGGCTCCGTCGCTGGCGAGCGTGTAGTTCTGCGCCGCGTCGCCCAAGAGACCGTTCACGCGCACCCAGTACGTTCCTGCGGCAAATGTTTCGCCCTCGGCCATTGCCGTGCCCGGAGCGCCGTCCGCGTCGTGCACAAACTCGAGCTGGGCCGTGCAGGCATCGGTTTCGAGCTTGCCCTCGAGTGATGCCGCAATCTTGGCGTGCACGTCTTCGCCGGCCTTAAGGCCTTCGAGTCCCTCAAAATGGGGCGTCAGCGCGCGTGGATCGATATCGATGGGCACAGAGCCCTGCAGCCCCGTAACGGTCTCGTTGCCCAGGGCGTCGACATCCACGTATTCAATGGCAAACGCATGGCCCGAAGCTGTCGCGTTGAGCGCGTTGCTGCTGTCAGCAAGGCGGAAATGACCCTCGCCAACGGTCTTGCCATCTTGGAATGAGGCATCGCTCAGCGAGTCGCCGTACGTCATGCGCATGCGGGTCGGGAGATAGTACGGGAGATAGTACGAAGCCGTCTGCTTGTGCTCCGTATCGTAATTGCGCTGGTAGATGCTCCGGGCCAGCGCCGCATCAACAAAGTCGGATGCGATGATGCCAATGTGCTTGAGGTAATCTGACTTTGTATCCTCGGTGCCGCTGGGGTTGATGTACGGGCTCTTATACAGATGCTCGTTGACTACTCGTGCCGAGGTAAAAGGATTGCCTCCGTGCGACAAGCCCGTGCAGCTGGTGTAGTTGATAGACCAGCAGCGCTCCAGGACTTGCTCCTTGGCCCCGTTATCGTCCTCGACATCTACCTCGTTGCGCGTGCGCCCGGTCGTTTCCTTCAGCGCATTATCGACCCAGCTGAGCTTGTCGGTTCCCGTGAGTTTGTACTTGTCCTGGGCGTATACCTTGGTGCAATAGGGCTCTTTGTCGCCTGTTTCCCCCGCGGCTTCAAAGCCCCGCGCGTCTTGGACGAGACACATAGTGGCGCTGTCGGAGTGAGCCTTGATCTTGTCATCCCATTCGGTAAGGTCGAGGCCCCACGTGTGGCCGCTTACACTGTTGCCGGCGAGCCTAAATCGACGCAGCAGAACGATCTTTCCGCGCACCTCGTGTAGCGCGGGGATTCGGCTCGACGTATAGAACAGTTTGGGGTTGTCGTCCAAAACCTTGGCGAAAGCCGTCGTAACACTTTCGTCGGTAGCCTCGTCGTTGCCTCGTGATACAAGCATGATGAGCGCTTCTGTCGGGTTTTCGTTCAAAAACGTTTTGAAGTAGCCTATGACATCGGAAAGATGCATAAAGTACGCGTCTTTTTTGAGCAGGTAGTAATCCCCGTGGTCGATACCGGGGTCGTCGCCCTTTCCGAGCCGGATATCAAAATAGCGAATGCCTTCGAGCAACTGCGTGGGAATGTAATCCTGCTGGCATTTTACTTGCGAGGATTGGGGCTCAGTGTCGTTGTCCACGCTGCAGGTGCCCGAATCGTGCGTACCCGGGATGCTCAGCTCGTCGAGGAACTTGTTGTCGTCGACGTATTTCATCCAACATGGCCCATCGACGTAGCTGCTGTACGTGATCCAGTCGAGGCTGCTAACCGTGGCATCGTTCTTTTTCATGTCGTAACCGATAAGTTCGAGCTCCCACGGAATGCTCTTACTCTTATGGCAGATCTTATTGTTGTCCTGGTCTTCGCCGTTCGATTCTATTGCCAGGTACTTAATGTCTTTTTTCTCGGTTTCTTTCTCGACCGTGCGGTCTCGGATGATATAGGTTCCGTTTGATTGACGCTCGAACGCAAAAGCGCGGCTGGGCTTGTTGTCATACTCGCCGCCCCATACGTGGATGACCTTCCCATCTTTGTCAGAGTCGTCGTCGACCGACCAAATGCTGTAGCCCGTCTTTTTATGCTCTTCGAAATTGAGCAAGGTGCGGATAGCATACCAGTTTGTATCGTCATTCTTGGTCGTTACGTTCTCAAGGATGAGCTTGCTGGACGTGCCGTCGTTAAACAGGTGGCAGACGTTGCCGCGAACGTTGCCGTCTTGGTTGACGCTCGCGGTGCGAAAATAGCCCGCGGGGCGAAGGCGAATGACGAACTTGTCGAGGGTGGCCGCCGGTGTGGGCGTGTCTTCTGCAAATGCCGCGCGCATGGGAAGGCCCAATCCCGCGGTTTCGGGCAGGCTTGCAAGCGGCGACAACGCCGCAAGTCCTAGGCCCAGCGTAAACGCTCGACGACTGATGGCGTGGTGTTCGGTCATAACTCCTCCATTCGCAGGGTGCGGTAATGCGCTCATTTTGGTCACTATACTGCCCGGATGTTTAAAGGTGTCGGCTTAAATTGTGTGCGCGGCGCTATAAATCGGCGGGCGGACGTGTTTGGGTGCTTGCCGTTTTCGTACCGTTGCCACATTTGGGGTGGTTCCGGCGTCCGGCATCCTCGCGTTCGTCAGGTGCCGGCATAAGAAAGGGAGGGTCGGTTTACCGGCCCTCCCTTAGTACGAAACGCTGGGGCACCGTCGCTTGTTTGCGCTGCGCCCGTGTTTCCCGCTGCGCTCGCCAGTTGCTTAGCGCTTGATCTCGATATCGTCGAGCTTGACGTCCATGGCCTCGGTCTTGGCTTCGGCGATGTCGTCGGCAAATTCCAGAGACTTCATCATGGTCTCGACGGCGTCCTTGTGCTCCTCGACGTTGTCGATGCTCACGTATACGCTGCCGCCGCCTGCTTCGGTGAAGTACTCAGTCGTCACGCCGCCCGAGTGTGTATAGGAAGCGTTGCGCCAGGTCTTGCCGTTGTACTTGACGGGATCATTCTCGGTCCACTCAAAGTTGGCCTTCCATTTGGCCTCGTAGTCGAACAGCTCGTCAGCGTTCTTGTCAGAGTCGAAGACGGGGATGAAGCGGTCGCTGGCGTGCTCGCTCTCGGTGAACTTAAACTGGGCCCTATCGGCCGTGTCGCCTGCGACGTCCGTGATTTCGACGCCCTCGGGCACCTCGACCTTAAACCAGATGAAGTCGGTCCTCATATCCACGGCTGGCTTTTCTGCGCCGCCGCCACCGCCACTGCCGGTAGCGCCGCCGCTTCCGCCGCAACCCACCAGGGCAACCGCGGCAAAGAGACTGATGCAGAGGGTGAGAATCGCAAAGGCCTTCTTTTTCATGGTCGTGTCCTCCTCGATCTGTAACCGCCCATGGATTACCTGCCTTTACTGTACGCGTGGACGGCTCGCTAGGGTGGGCCATGTGTCCCATTCTGAGGGCTGGAATTGCGCCGACAAGTGGCAATATGCGCGGGTCCAAAAGAGGGGAGGGCCGATGCTGTCGGCCCCCCCGGGTTGGGCGCCCGTTGTTTTAATGGGCGCATGCGCGCTGGTGCGCGTAGGCGCGTGCGGGTGTCCCGTTACTTGATCTCGATGCTCGAAATCTCGACTTCGCGTGCCTCGGAAACTGCCTCTGCCATGTCATCGGGGAACTCGATGGAGTTGAGGAGTGCCTCGGCTTCTTTCTTGTGCTGGTCGAAGTTCGAGATGAGGACGTAGACGCTTCCCGGCTCAACGTCGGTAAAGAGGAGGGTTGTGATGCCACTGTTGTCCTCGTACGTTCCGACGAGCCACGTCCTGCCGTTATACTCGATGGACCCGCCATCCTTCCACTGGAACGTATCCCCCTTCTTTTCTGCCTGGTCGGCGTGGGACTCCTCGGCCGTCAGCGCTTTTTTCCAAACGGGGATAAAGCGATCGGCCGAGGCATTCTCGTTCTCGGGGAAGGTGAGCTGGACCCTGTCGGCATTCTTGCCGGCGGAGTCGCTCACGCCAACGTTCTCGGGCATCTCGACCTTAAACCAGATAAAGTCGGTCTTCTTGGCGACGGGGGCCTTTTCCTTGCTCTCGCTCTTGGGGGCGCTGCCGCCGCCCGATGCGCTTCCGCCGCAGCCGACAAGGGCAAACGCGGCAAAGAGGGCGATGCAAAGGGAAAGGATCGATAGGGTCTTTTTCTTCATGGTGGCGTCCTCCTTGTCTGCCAGGGACATCGTGTGCCGCGGATCGCTGGGGCGGCGGTTACGCATGCGCATGATGTCTTTGTTTACTGTGCGGTTATTCTTCCATTCGTCGTCCGGTGCCGTGATGAGCTTGCCCCAACATAGGGCTCCTTACCTATATGTATGCCCCAGCTTGTGCTGCCCGGGAGTCTCGAAAGGTGGGCCATGTGTCCCATGTTTGTGTCGCTGCCGCCTATCGTGTGCCATAGAAATCCGCGATGGCTAGGTGCGCTGACGCTCATGTGCTTATGGGCTAGACTTAGCACCATTACGTGATCGATGCGGTCGGTCGGCGGTTGCCACCCGACCGATGTATATGACTTGAAGGTGCATGTGCATGAGCCAAGAGATGATGGACAAGACCTGCCGCGGGTTTGCCGAGGCGCTGGCCGCGCGCGAGCCGGTTCCCGGCGGTGGCAGCGCGAGCGCCTTTGTGGGCGCGCTGGGCGCCTCGCTGTGCGGAATGGTTGCCCGCTACGGTGCGACCAATCCCGCGCTTGCTGATCGTGCGGATGACCTGACGCGTGCGTTTGTCCATGCTGATGAGCTGGCCCAGGAGCTTGTCGAGTTGGTTGCCGAGGACGTTCGTGCCTATGGGCAGGTGTCCGCGGCGTACGGTATTCCGCGTGACGATCCGGCTCGAGCGACCGCGATTCAGGATGCGCTGCATGTGGCCGCTATGCCGCCGTATCGCATTATGGATGCCTGCGGGCGTGCGCTGGCGCTGCTCGAGGACATGGCCGACAAGGGTTCGCGTCAGCTGCTGTCCGATGTGGCGTGCGGCGCCGTGTTCTGCCGTTCCGCTATGCAGGGCGCGAGCTTGACGCTCTTTGCGAACACCACGTCTATGAAGGACCGGGCGCGCGCCGAGGAGCTCGAGACCGCGTGCGATGAGCTGCTCGACACGTGGTTGCCGCGCGCCGATGCGCTGGCGCGCCGCGCCGCCGACGCTGCAAGGAAGAGAGGATAGCCATGGCTGAACTGCTGAAGGGTGCTCCCGTCGCTCGCGCTTTGACTGAGGAACTTGCTGCTCGCTGCGCAGCCCTGCGCGAGCGGGGCGTTGTTCCGACGTTGGCTATCGTGCGTGTGGGTGAACGCGAGGACGACCTATCCTACGAGCGCGGTGCGCTCAGGCGCTGCGAGAAGGTTGGCATTGAAGCTCGCCGCGTTTTGCTTCCCGCCGATGTTTCGCAGGACGAGCTGTTGGCGGCCATCGAGGACATCAATTCCGACCCCGCTGTTCATGGCTGCCTGATGTTCCGCCCGCTGCCCGCCGGCCTTGACGAGGACGCGGTTGCCTCGGCACTCGATCCCGCCAAGGACGTTGACTCCATGACGCCGGCTTCGCTGCTCACCACGCTTTCGGGGCGCGGCGAGGGTTTTGCCCCCTGCACAGCCGAAGCCGTGCTTGCTTTGCTGGATCATTACGGCGTTGAGCTGGATGGAGCTAAGGTTGCTGTGGTCGGTCGGTCTCTGGTGATTGGCCGTCCCGTTGCCGCCATGCTTACGGCGAGCAATGCGACCGTGACGACGTGCCATACGCATACGCACGACCTTGCTGCCGAGTGCCGTGCTGCCGACATTGTGGTTGCCGCCGTTGGACGCGCACGTACGATTGGCGTGGATGCGGTTCGCGAGGGCCAGACGATCATCGATGTTGGCATTAATTGGGACGAGGCCGCTGGCAAGCTGGTGGGTGACGTCGATTCTGATGCTGCGGAGCCGGTCGTTAACGCCATCACGCCCGTGCCGGGCGGCGTGGGCGCTGTGACGACGGCGATCCTCGCCAAACACGTGATCGAAGCGGCCGAGCGCGCATCGAAATAGGCGTTTTGGGCTGTTTGAGGGGTTAGTTCTATACCCCGTGGACAAAAAATGCCAAATATGAGTACTGTTGCCAAGATAGTCACATATATTTTAGGTCAAATAGGCTCTCTAACGATATTTATTATCGATAGAGAGCCTATTTTATTGGACCTATGAGGAATTACATCATCTAATTTTTGAACAAATGTAGATTTTTGACATCCATGCGTAGCAAAATTGCTGTTACTAAATTGGTGACAGTACTCATATTTGGCATTTTTTGACCACGGGGGGTTGCCAGCGCCGTGGTTTCGCCCTTTCTGCGCCGAAGCGATACACTGTTATCGTTTGATTTCTTCGCTCAAGGAGGATGCGCATGCCGTGCACAACGATTTTGGTTGGTAAGAACGCGAGCTACGACGGGTCGACGTTGGTTGCCCGCAACGAGGACTCGTCCAACGGGGTGTTTGAGCCCAAGCGTATGCGCGTGGTGCATCCCGACGAGCAGCCGCGCGTCTACACGAGCGTCCTGAGTCACCTGACCGTTGAACTGCCCGATAACCCCATGCGCTACACGAGCGTCCCCGATGTTGTCCCGGGCCACGGCATCTGGGCGGAGGCCGGTTTCAACGAGCTCAATGTGGGCATGTCCGCAACCGAGACGCTCACCACCAACGAGCGCGTTCGCGGCGCCGACCCGCTCGTCGACTACGTGCCCGCCAAGGGCAACGAGGGCGAGGACGGCTATGTTCCGGCGCAGCCCGGTGGCCTGGGCGAGGAGGACATGGTGACCCTGGTGCTGCCGTATGCCAAGTCCGCCCGCGACGGCGTGCGTATCCTGGGCAACCTGCTCGAGCGCTACGGCACCTACGAGAACAACGGCATCGCCTTTAGTGATGTGGACGAGATCTGGTGGCTCGAGACCATCGGCGGTCACCACTGGATTGCCAAGCGCGTGCCTGACGACGCCTATGTGACCATGCCCAACCAGCTGGGTATCGACAGCTTTGACCTGGATGACGCCGAGGGCGCCCAGGCTGATCACATGTGCTCCGCCGACCTGCGCGCCTGGATGGCCGAGTGGCATCTGGACCTGACGCTGGGCGTCGAGGGCGACGGTCCGGCGACGGTCTTCAACCCGCGCGAGGCCTTTGGCTCGCACAGCGACAGCGACCACGTCTACAACACGCCGCGCGCCTGGTATATGCAGCGCTGCCTTAACCCCAGCGATGTGTGGGACGGTCCCGAGGCCGACTACACGCCCGAGAGCGACGACATCCCCTGGAGCCGCGTGCCTGAGCGCAAGGTGACCATCGAGGACATCAAGTACGTGCTTTCGAGTCACTACCAGGGCACGGAGTACGACTGCTACGGCAGCAAGGGTACGCCCGCCACGCGCGGCGCCTATCGTCCCATCGGCATCAACCGCAACAGCCAGCTCGCCGTGCTGCAGCTGCGCCCCTATGCGCAGCCGGCGTATCGCGCCGTGCAGTGGATGGCCTTTGGCTCCAACTCGTTTAACGCGCTGGTTCCGCTGTACGCCAATGTCGAGACCATGTCCGAGTACTATGCCGACACGCAGGCTCGCGTGACGTCCGAAAACTTCTACTGGGCTAACCGCCTGATTGGTGCGCTGGCCGACGTTCGCTTCCACGAGTGCGGCCGCGCCGTGGAGGACTACCAGGAGAAGGTCGGCGGCATGGGCCACAAGCAGATCCATGACGTCGACGCTGTCGTAGCCGCGCTGCCCGAGGCCGAGGTGCCTGCCGAGCTTGCACGCGCCAACGAGGCCTTTGCCGAGCGTGTTCGTGTAGAGACCGATGCTCTACTGGGCAAGGTGCTCTACACCACGAGCTGCGCCATGAAGAACTCTTTCGCGATGAACGACAACGTGAGGTAGGGATTTCCCGTCGATTGAATAGCGCTAAAACGCTTTGTCGCTTTCGCTCAATCTTGGGTACAAGAACGCCAATGCAGTTGTTTGTGATTGGAGACAACCATGGTTATGAAACTCGATCAGCTTGTTAACGGCGCCATTAACGTGGGCTTTGGCGCTGCCGCCGTTGCTGTCGAAGGCGGCAAGAAGGTTCTCGACGACCTTAATACCAAGGGCGAGCAGGTGCGCAAGGACGCAGGCGCTCCCGATATCGCCCGCAGTGTGTCCGACATGTTCGAGCAGGCCGGTGGTACCATCTCCGATCTGACCGAGCGCTTGGGCATGCAGGGCGAGACCGCGGCCCAGCGCGTGCTCGACGAACTCATCCTTGCCCGCGTCCGCGTTATGACCGCGCCCGAGCGCACGGCCTTCCTGGCCCATGTGCGCGACATCGTCGATTCGGTCGAGGACAACGTGACCTCGGTGCCCGTCGAGTCCGTTGAGCCCGACGATGCGAAGGATACCGAAGAGGCCGAGTAGCAGCGCAGATGGCAGATTCCACCACCGATTACAACAATCTAGATCCCTTGGGTGACGAGGCGGCGGTTGTCGATGAGGTCGATGCCGCCGTCTCGGGCGCTCGCAAGAAGCCGCGCGCTGTCGATATGGTCCCCGAGGAGCCCGACGCGATGGCGCCGGACGAGGAATACCAGCTCACGCCGGCGGGTCGTCGCGAACGCATCGGGCAGATTGTTCGCCTGGTCAAAAAGTACCGTGTGTGGGATAACCTCACGCCGGTTCGTTTGCGCCGCCTGCTTGAGGAACTCGGCCCCATGTTCGTCAAGATGGGGCAGATTCTGGCCAACCGGTCCGAGATTTTGCCGCAACGCTTTTGCGACGAGCTACGTCGTCTGCGCTCCGACGTGGAGCCGGTGCCGTACGAGGTCGTACTCAGTTGTCTGGAAGAAGAATACGGCCTGCGCCTGGGGGAGATGTTCGATGCGATCGACCCCAATCCGCTTGGTAGCGCATCGCTCGCGCAGGTGCACCGCGCTCGTCTGGTGACGGGCGAGGACGTGGCCGTCAAGGTGCAGCGCCCCGGTGCGCAGCAGGTTATGGCACAGGACATCGATATCATCCGCTCGGTGGTGCGTATCGTTTCCAAGTTCGTCAACACCGATCAATTCGTTGACCTGCACGGCGTAGTCGAGGAGTTGTGGACCTCGTTTCGCGAGGAGACCAACTTTTTGGCCGAGGCAAAAAACCTCAACGACTTCTACGAGTTCCATAAGAGCGTTCATGGCGTGACGTGCCCTAAATCCTATCTGGACCTGTGCACCGAGCACGTGGTGGTTATGGACTACGTCGACGGCATTTCGATCGCCGATCCTGAACGCTTGGTGGCCGAGGGCTATGACTTGGAAAAGATCGGTGCCGCAATCGTCGAGGATTACTCGACGCAGGTGCTCGATGACGGCTTTTTCCATGCCGACCCGCATGCGGGAAACATTATTCTCAAGGACGGCATCGTTTACTTTATCGACTTGGGCATGGTCGGACGCATGTCGAGTCACGATCGCGGTATCGTCAAGGACATGATTTTCGCCGTGGCCGAGGGTGACGTGCCCAAGCTCAAGGATTCGCTCATGCGCTTCGCCGTGACGCGTGGCGACTCGGCTGAGCTCGATCATTCGGCCTTTTTGTCCGATTTGGACTTTATCGTGGCTGACTTTGCAGGCCTTGACCTGAAGGATCTGGATATCGGCGAGTTTTTGACCTCGCTGTTAAACCTGGCGCGCAAAAACGACGTTGAGCTGCCGAGCGTGGTAACGATGTTCGCGCGCGGCATGGTGACGCTCGAGGGTTTGCTGACCGAGTACATGCCCAACGTCAACATGATCCAGATCATCCAAACGCACATTAAAAACGAGAAAAGCACCTATACGCGCGTGCGCGACATGGGGCGCGATCTTGCCGCGAGCAGCTATCGCGCGGCGAAGGGCTCGCTCGAGGCGGCCGAGTATCTTGGCCTGGCTTCGCGCATGCTCACGCGCGGCCAGCTTAAGGTGAACACGCAGATCATGAGCAGCGATAAGGCGCTGCGACAGCTGGGTGGAATTATCGACCGTATGTCGATGGCAATTGTGATTGCTGGCCTGTTTATCGGTTCGTCGGTGGTGTACTACGCGCGCATCGAGCCGGTTGTGTTTGGTATCCCGGTCATTGGCTTTATGGGCTACGTCAGCGCACTGGTGCTGGCGCTTATGCTGGGCCGCAATATCTGGCTCAACAGTCACGGCGGCAAGCACTAAAGGCTGCGACCGTCACCGCATTTTCCTATCGCAAACAATAGCTTTTACCTTGGGCTTCGCCTGCGTGCGAGGCCCTTTTGCGTGCTACCATATCGACGGTAATAATCGATGGTCTAGATGGTGGTGCGGAGACGCACGAATGCGCGGTTTTCCTGCGCGTTTGGGAGAATCGGGGTGCAAGTCCCCAGCTGTACCAGTAACCGTAATTCCTCTTGGCTCGGGATGTTCGCGTCGCAGATCGGACGACGTGCCCGAGTCGTTAAGGTTAAGTCGGATCGCCTCCCATCTTGCATGCGGCTGCGGCGTATGCCGCCGGTGTGCATAGGGCTCTGGAGGGAAGGGGGACCCCGATGGGGGAACTCGAGCGCAGCATGCGCGATGACGTGGGGCAGCCTCAAGGCAACGCTCCGAGTATAGACAATGGGGGACAAATGGATATGTTTGAGGACGAGCGCGAGCGCGCCTCGTTGCATCGCCGTGGCGCGATTGCACGCGGTGTAGCCAAGCGCTGCCTGGTGGCATTCCTGGCCTTCGCGATGGCCTTTGGCACCACACCGGCTCAGCTGTGGGCCGAGGGCGCCGAGGGCATTGCCGGGGCTGTGACTCAGGCTGCGACACCGAGTGAGGGCACGGGGGCCGCGGACGGTGCTGCCGACCAGGGCAAGGCCGAGGTTTCGGATTCCGGGAGCGCGCCTGCAGCCAGTGCCGCCACAACAGGGGCAGCAACTGGCGACGAAGGCTCGGTGACGGGGGAGAGCCCTGCCTCGAGCGAGCAGTCTTCGACGGCATCCGCTGGCCAAGCAGGATCTGCCGCCGCGGCTGCCGTTCAGACAGGGAACCCGACAGAAACTGGCGATGTCGCCAAGAAGCAAGTCGAGGTCTCGTTCTCGATTATCGGCACCGATGCCGACGGCAAGGCTCAGACCTGGGTGGCACCTACGCAACTCAAGCTTGACGAGGGCTCGACGGCTGCGGACGCCTTCGTTAAGCTGCAGCAGAAGACGGGCTTCAAGGCAGACTACGATGCAAACACGGCATATGGGTTCTACCTCAAGAGCATCACGTCTCCGAGCGATGGCCGCACGCTTGCCTACGATCCGACGACTTATGCCTTCTGGCAGCTGTTCGTCGACGGCGCGTCTTCCTCGGTTGGTGCGAGCAGCATCAAGCTCACCCAGGGGCAGAAGATTGAGTTTGCCTATACGGCTGGTAGCGCGTCCCCTGTCGTTAAGGATCAGGTTGCCGCAAATGTGACCGTCATTGGTCGCGATGCCCAGGGCAAGACTCAGACTTGGGTCGATAACGCGCAGTATGTGGTGACGTCCGGCTCGAGCGCACTTGATCTTACGAAGGTCGCGCTCGAGGCGAATGACATCGACGCCGTTGCTGCGGGCTCCTTCATTCTGAGCCTTAAGTACAACGGCGTTGAGCTGGGTACGCCGCTCGATTATTCGACCTCTTGGCAGCTGTTCATCAACGGCAAGTCGAGCGACTACACGGCGGACAATGTCACCATTCATGCCGGCGATACCGTTACGTGGTTCTACGGTGGCTGGGGCGACCAGTTGCCCTCTGATTCCGTCCGTGCTTCCGTTCAGGTGCTTGGCAAGGACAAGGACGGCAAGCAGCAGGTTTGGGCTTCGACGGGTCAGATGAGCCTCAGGGCAGGCTCCACTGCCAAGGATCTCCTTGAGCAGACCGGCCTTACTCTCGATGCTAGTGAATCCTCTTGGGGCTGGTTCCTCAACGGCATTACTTCGCCGTTCGATGGTAAGTCCTATGGCTGGGATGCTGCGACCAATAGCTATTGGCGCTTCTACGTAAATGGCAAGTTCGCCGACGTTGGCGCCGGTGCCTACAAGCTCCAGGAGGGTGACGCCGTCACCTTTATGTATGGTGCTGACGCCGATGCCCTCCCCGGTCAGGTTCTTGGGTCCGTCGATGTTATCGGTCCCGATGTCAACGGCAACAATACTCGCTGGGGCTCGGCAAGCAATGTTTCTCTGCCCGAAGGCTCTACGGCCCAGGACCTTATTGAGACGGTTCTGAAGGCGAAGAGCGTTGATTACAACGCCTCCCAGAGCGGTGCATACTGGTTCCTGAATTCCATTACTTCGCCGTTCGATCACAAGCCGTATGTCTGGGATGCTGCGACCAATAAATATTGGCATCTGTATATCAATGGAGAGCCCTCCTTACTCTGCGCCAATCAGATTACGCTCAAGAGCGACGATAAGGTTACGCTTGCCTATACCACCGACGATTCGCCCATGCCCGATCCTGACAAGATTGTCGTGGACCCGAGTGCGACGACTCCTGATTGGGATGCCGAGTGGGCCGGCTACGGCAACAGTGGCAACGGTTCGACCGTAACGGATGCCAAGACGCCTGCGCAGGCCGCTGGTCTTAAGTGGGCCTTCGATTGGAAGGCCGAGTCTGGCCAGCAGTATGCCAACTGCAGCGAGCCTGTCATTGCTAACGGTTTTGTGTACATCGCGACCGAGAACGAGCTCATTAAGATCGATTCGTCCACGGGTAAAAAGGTTGCCTCTGCGCCGCTTGCCTCCAAGGTGAGCTATACCTCTCGTCCGATCTATGCCAATGGCCTTATCATCGTTCCGCTCAACGGCGGTGCGGTCCAGGCGATTACTGCGGACAAGCTGATCTGCAAGTGGCTGACGCCTGGTTTGACGGACTTGACGCAGAGCTCCTGCACCGTGGTTTCGGATGGCGAGTACATCTATGTTGGTACGGTCGATATTTCGTATGACGAGAACTACAACGCGACCTACGGCAACGGCTCCCTGAAGCGTATCAAGATTGCCACGGGCGAAGTCTCTTGGCAGAACATTGACCCTTCCGAGGGCTATTATTGGACTGGTGCTGCGCTGACGGATAAGTACACCATTGTTCCTACGAGCGCGGGCACGCTTAAGTGCATTGATAAGACGACGGGCGATGTCGTTTCGACCATGAAGCTCGGCGCTGTCGCAAATGCCGATTGCATTGCCGATCCGTCCAATGGTTCGACCTTCTATCAGATGACGCACGACGGAATGCTCCATGTGATTTCGCTTTCGGCAAAGGGCGTGCTGAGTGAACAGAAGACGGTTGATCTGGGCCTTACGAATAATCTGAGCGCCCCTGCGGTGTCTGGTGACAATCTGATTGTCGGCGGACAGACGGCTACTGGCTCTGCTCTGGTTCTCTATAACCTGAAGACGGGTAAGACCACGATGGTCGCTGCTGCCGACGGCAAGGCGCTGCCGGCTGGCCTCAACGGTATTGCTGCTACTCCGCTGGTGAGTGTTCAGGGCGGCAAGACCTATGTGTACTTCACCGTTAACAGCGCGGATAGCAAGGATTACGTCAGCTACTCTGCTGGTGGTGGCGTGTATCGCTATACGCTCGGCGACGCAGAGGCGACGCAGATTTATGATGCGGCTGGCCATTACCAATACTGTGACTCTCCGGTCATTGCCGATGCTTCTGGCAACCTCTACTACATCAATGATTCGGGCACGCTGTTCAAGCTCGGGGCTGTTGAGTCTTGGACGGTTGCCTTTAATTCCAACGGCGGGTCTGCTTGCGACACTAAGTTTGTGGCTACGGCCGACGGCAAGCTGGTCAAGCCGGCCGATCCGACGCGCGATGGCTACACTTTCGGCGGTTGGTTCACCGATGAGACTTGCGCGCAGGCGTATGACTTCAGTATGCCGGTGACGGCCGATCTGACGCTGTATGCCAAGTGGACCAAGAATGCCACCAACCCTGGCGGCAATGGCGGTTCTGGCACTAATGGTGGCAACGGTGGCGCTGGCAACGGTTCCGGTGCTGGCACGGGCACGGGTTCCGGCTCCGGCACGAAGGGCCAGCAGGCCGGCGGCGCTATCGCCCCGGGTCATAAGCCGACGACCAAGACGACGGTGTCGACCAAGACCGAGACCAAGGACAACAAGTCCGACAAGAAGGACACCGATAAGTCCGATAAGAAGGACGAGAAGAAGTCTGACAAGAAGTCTGACAAGAAGGACAACAAGTCCGACAAGAAGTCCGATTCCAAGTCCGATACGGGTGCTGCTTCCACGACCACTGCTAAGAAGTCCTCTAGTGCCTCCGAGCAGGAGACTGGCACCAGCCCGCTCGCCATTGTTGGCGTTGCCGCCGGCGTCATCGGTCTCGCCATCGTCGGCGTGTTCGTGTTCACCAAACGTCGGTAGGTGAGGGCTGTGTCCAATAAATCCAAGGACGCTGACCCCAAGCAACCAGATTCCTCGTTCATTCAGTTCGACGATGCAAAGCAACAGGGCACCGCTTCGGCGGCGTCCGCCCCTCGTCGCAAGACGCTCCTCGGCGTCCTGACTGCCGCGTGCACCATTCTGATCGTCGTCTCGCTGGGTTTCGTCCATCCTTCCGAGAGCGGTGCCTGGTCCATCGACTGGATCATTCAGACCGTGACGGGGGAGAGCGTCGTAACCAAGGACACCAAGGTGTCTGGCTCGACTACGACTTCGGGCGAGGCCAGTTCCAAGGATTCTAAGTCATCGAATGACGCAAAAGATGAGTCCAAGCATTCTGATGAGTCCAAGTCCAAGGACGATTCCGAGTCTTCAAACAAGGAATCGGACAAGAACTCGGATAACAAGAAGTCCGAGGACCAGGACGGCAAGAAGTCTGGCGATAAATCCGCTGCCCAAAATACGGGAGTCGGTGATACTTCCAATGCGTCTGGCGGTGGCCAGTCGTCTGATGGAGCCTCATCCTCTAATGGTGGAAACGCCTCCTCGGGCGGCCAGGGCGGCTCGCAGGAGTCCAGCTACGTAACGGTGACGGTTTCGGTCACATCGAGCGCTGTGGGCAATCCTGTGTCTTCTGGTGGCACCTTTACCTTTAACGAAGGCGCTACCGTCTACGATGCCCTGTGCGCGCTGGGCCTTTCTGTCAACGCACATGGCTCGTCGTACGGCACGTATGTTTCTGCGATTGGTGGTTTGGCCGAGAAACAGTACGGCGGCACGAGCGGCTGGATGTACTCCGTCAACGGCACAACGCCCATGACGGCCTGCAGCAACTACGTTCTCTCCAACGGCGACAACGTGGTCTGGTATTACGTTACAGGCTAGAGGCTTCGACATAGCGCGCCAGACGGGCGGTTCGGACAAACATCCGGGCCGCCCGTTTTTCATGCGAATGGGATTGGGTTGCCGGGTCTCTCGGCAAACAAAAAACCGGTTGGAATGGGAATTCCAACCGGTTATACATTCAAGCAAATAGCGAATCGACTACGACCGTGCGCCCTCGAGGAAGAAGCGACGGCTGAAGTAGTTGTACCAGGTGACGAGGAACGTGGCGATGGCCTTCATGGCCTGGTAGCCGATGCTCAAAAACGTGACGCCTACAAACATGTATAGGTCGTTGAGGCCCAGGCCGATCACCGACAGGATGGTGAAGATCGTGAACTCGCGCTTGCGGCTCATGCCCTCGCGATGGTCGAACACGTACTTCATGCTGAGCCAGTAGTTGACCACGACGGACGTGGTAAACGAGACCGTGGTGCTCATCAAAAAGTCGAGGTGAAACAGCTCGACAAGCGCAATGAGCATACCCCAGTCGATGCCAAAGGAGATAAGACCCACGACAGCGAACTTGAGGAACTGCTTGGTATGAGGTTGTGCCAGTGCCTTGCGCACGTAATCACATCCAATGCGTTGATAAATCGAGCAGAGGATACTTTAGAGCTTTTGCAAGGGAAACGTAAGGTCTTTGCCAAGAACTATACGAACTCGCCAAATTTTCAAGAGCTAATCCGCAAACGTTGAAAACTTTCCCGTAAACGAGCAAAGCCCACGAACAACACAGCGCTCGACGCGCGTCATCCGTGGGCATCGTAAAGCTGTAAGGTTGCGAGTTACTTGGTCTCGTCGCCTTCCAGGAAGATCTTTCGGGTCACAAAGTTGTAGACCATGACAAGCGCGGTGGCGCAGATCTTGGCGATATTGGCCTCGAGTCCCAGGCCGGCGTTGAGTGTCAACACGATACCGTCGTTGAGTGCCAGGCCGATCACGGACAGCACGACAAAGATAATGAACTCGCGGCGGCGGCTTATGCCTTCCTTGTGCGCAAACACGTATTTCATGCTTGCGAGGTAGTTAAAGATGAGTGAGATGATAAAGCCGCTGGTGTTGGCGATTAGGATGTTAAGGCCCAGACCGTAGTGGAGCAGATTCATAATGCCAAAGTCGATAACCGTGGCAATGACACCGACGACGCCAAATTTCATGATCTGCGCAAGGAGCTTTTGCATGGTACCTGCCTTAGGGTGGCGCCGGGACGCCGTGGGGATGACAAACTCAGCAAGTTTAGCCAATCCCCGCGGGTGGGGCTAGACGCGCTCCTCGATAGCACCGTTTCTATATGCATCGAGCAGCTGGCGCAGATCCTGGATCTGGCTGCGAATCTTGGCGCCAGTATCGGTGTCGCTCACCATGCGGCGACGGTCTGCTTGGTCAAAACGGTTGGTCTCGCTTTCGATGTCCACGTTGCGCGTGAGTGCCTCGGCAACCGTTGTAAAGGCCCGGTGCGACTTGAGGCGGCAGCCGCGCGAGCTCGAGATGAGCGTATAGCCGGCGATACCCGTCTTGGGATGGTAAGCGCGGCAGAAGCCGCCATCGATGACCAGCAGTTTGCCCTCGGCGCGGATGGGCTGCTCACCCTTGGTGGTTTTAACGGGCGTGTGGCCGTTGATGATGTGGCCGGTCGGTGAACATGCCATGGGCACGACGCCAAACTCGCGCATGATGTCGTCGCAGACCGAGGGCGACTTGGTAAGCGTAAAGTACGGGTCCATCGGCTCGACCCAGGTGCTCTTATCGGCGATATAGGCGCGCTCAAAGGTACGCACCAGGCGTCCGCTGGCGGGTGAGTTAAAGCCAATCCACAGGTACCACATCCAGTCGAGGGCGTCGCGGTCGCCCACGCGCCAGGCGCGGCGGGCGATGTGGTCGCAAAAATCGAGATAATCGCGGCCAGCGTGCCAGGTGCCCAGACAGTTCATGCTGCTAAAGGTGCCGTCTTCGTTGAGCGGTACGCAGCCGTGGAAGAGCAGGTTGCCGTTGGCGACTTTGTACATCGAGCCGTGGGAATAGAGGAAATCGATATGGCGATGCAGGTGATCGGCGGTGACAAACTCGGACACGAGCTTGTCGATGATGTGCTGCTCCTGAGACGTGAGCGTATAGGGGTCCGCCGGGTCGACGGTGGGGAAGTCGTTGGTCGTGAGCGGCCACACGCTGCCGTCGGCGAGCGTGACCGTGCCGGTGTCGTGATCGATCTTGTCGAGTAACAGGCGGTCGGTCATGTCGAACTCGGGATGGCGCTGGATAATCTGGCCCTCGAGCTTAAAGAGGAGCACGTTGATGGCCTTGATCAGCGGGGTGATGGACTCACCGGCGGTGTAGGTGGCATCAGCAAAGGCGACAAGTTCACGCAGCGAGATGCCGTAGTCGTTCTCGAGGATCTCGTAGTTGTCGTAGCGTAGGTTGTTGCGCAGCACCGTGGCGATGCAGGCAGGTTCACCGGCCGCAGCGCCCATCCACAGCAGGTCGTGGTTGCCCCACTGGATGTCGAGTGAATGGTAGGTGAGCAGGCGGTCCATAATCTTGGCCGCGCCGCCACCGCGGTCGAAGATATCGCCCACCAGGTGCAGGTGGTCGACGGCCAGGCGCTTGATGAGCGAGGCGAGCGACTCGATAAAGTCGTCGGCGCTGGCGGTCTCTAGGATGGACTCCACGATGCGCTCGTGATAGCGCACGCGATAGTTGTTCTCGTCCGGGTGCGTGTGTAACAACTCGTCGATGATATAGGCGTAATCGCGCGGGATGGCCTTACGCACCTTGGAGCGCGTGTAGCGGCTTGAAAGCGAACGAGCGACCATGATGAGCTGGTCAAGCATCGTCTTGTACCAGGTGGGTGAGTCCTCGCGCTGGCTGCGGACCAGCTCGATCTTCTCGCGCGGGTAGTAGATAAGCGTGCACAGCTCGCCCTTCTCGTCAAAGGAGAGCGTTTCGCCAAAGATTTCGTCGATATGCTCGCGCACGACGCCCGAGCAGTTGTTGAGGATGTGCATAAAGGCTTCGTACTCGCCATGCACGTCGCTCATAAAATGTTCGGTGCCTTTGGGCAGGTTGAGAATGGCCGAGAGATTGATGATCTCGGTAAATGCGGATTGCTCGGTGGGAAATTGTTTCGACAGCAGACGCAGATACTTGAAGTCTTGCGGATTGCGATCGAATGCGACCATGAAACACCTTCCGATGGGGTTGGTAAAACTGATAAACAGCGTCAAACGTTTATCAGTATGCGCCGCTTTTGTTTCGATTTTGCGCCAGCGGCTGAATTGTCGGCTGAACGGTTTGGTAAATCGATTTAGTTGAGGTAGATATGGCGGTTGAGTGGAGACGACAGAGGGTGTTTTCTCAGATATTTATGCGTGGGGCCGGTGGAGACGATGGTGGTAAAGATGTTCGCTATTTTTGGTTCGATTTGGTAAATAGTGGACATATGTACCGTATGTAGGCTCACTGTGCGATAATTTGCGCAGCAATGAGTAAGGAGCCTCATATGAGTGATTTTGTCCTGACCTGTGAATCTGCCGCCGACCGAACTCGGGAGTTCTTTGAATCGCGCAATATTCCCGTCGCGTATTTTCATTACGAGATCGACGATGTTGTCTATACGGACGATCTGTATCAGTCGATTACGCCGGACAAGTTTTTTGCCCAGATTGCCGCGGGCGCCATGCCCAAGACGTCTCAGGTGAGCGTGGGTGAGTACGAGGAGTTTTGGGAGCCGTTTGTTGCCGAGGGTAATACGTGCTGCACCTGACGTTGTCATCGGGTATTTCGGGCACGTATGGATCGGCCTGCGTTGCGGCGCAGATGCTCGCGGATCGCTATCCCCAGGGCGGCAAGGTGCGCGTCATCGATTCGCTGGCAGCGTCTTCGGGCTTTGGCCTGCTGGCGGAATGTGCCGCCGACGTGCGCGATAGCGGGGCTTCACTCGACGAGACGGCCGCCTGGATCGAGGAGCACAAACTCAACCTGCACCACTGGTTCTTCTCGACCGATCTGTCGAGCTACCTGCGCGGCGGTCGCATTTCGGCTGCGAGCGCAATCATCGGCACGGCGCTTAAGATTTGCCCACTTATGACGGTCGATTGCGAAGGTAAGCTGTCGCCACGTGAGAAGATTCGCACTAAGAAGCGCGCGATTTCCGAGATGGCTAAGACCATGATGGCACACGTGCAGGACGGTGCGGATTATTCGGGTAAGTGCGTCATGTCGCACTCGGCGTGCCGCGAGGATGCCGAGGCAGTTGCGGCACTGATCGAGGAACAGATTCCGCAGCTTAAAGGCAAGATTGAGATCAATAACATCGGTACTCTGATTGGCTCGCACACCGGACCTGGTACGGTGGCGCTCTTCTTTATGGGCGACAAGCGCGTGGATTAATTTTCCCCATCACGTCGCTGTATGATTGCTTAAGCGAAAACGGCCCGCCTCACGTTTGTGGGGCGGGCCAAGATGTTTTGCTAGCGTTTCTTTCCGCGGAAGAAGAAGCCGTGCAGTGATGGCTTGAGGCCGCGGTTGGCGCGACGCTCCTCGATATGATCGTGGATCGAAGCGACGCGCTCGATGACCTCGTCGGGAATCGGCACGTCGGGATTCATGTTCTCGACCTGGCTGACCTCGGCGGCGGCGACCTGGTCGATAATGGGCACATCGTCGCGCGAGATGACAGGCGTGGCGTCTTCCTTCATCTTGCGGTAGCGCTGCATCATGTCGGTCTGCAGCTGCTGGGCCGAAGGCGGCGTCCAGATGATGGCGTTGGCGCCGGCGGCGATGGTTTCACGGATGCTCTCTGGCGTCTTGCCGCCCGGCGCGATGAGCGGCAGGTTGGGATAGTGCTTGCGCAGCTCGCGTAGGACCTGGGGCGTGTTCTTGCCGGCGGCGATGTTGAGAATCTTGGCTCCAGCGCGCACCTTGGCGTGGGCATCGTCGTCGCAGCGAACGACCGTAGCGATGACGGGGATGTCGGCGATGTTGGTGATGTGCTCGACCATCTCGGCGGTGGCGGGGGAGTTGACCACGCAGCCCGCCGCGCCTTGCATCTCGGAGACGGCTGCCATCTGCACGGAGCGCTTACCGGTCGTAGTTCCGCCGCCCACGCCTACAAAGACCGGGCACTCGGCGACGGTCAACAGTGCCTGCGTAATGGCCGGCTGCGGCGTGAAGGGGTAAACGGCAAAGACGGCATCGGCGTTGGAGTTGCGGATGACCGCGACATCGGTGGTGTAAATGAGCGACTTGATGCGGCGGCCGAAGAGCGTGAAGCCGCTGGCCTCCTCGATCTCGTCGGGCATGCGAAGGGCAGCCTTGCGCAGACGTCCGTCGATGGGCAGGGGCTCCATAGGGAGCAGGCCGTTGGGCGTGACGGCTACCTGGGGCTCGGTGAACTCGTCTGCGAGCTCGACCTCGGAGAAATCGACCGAGGCGACGATGTCTTCGTGAACTTCGGCAGGCACATCGATGGGAGCTTGGTCGTTTGCCGCGGCAGGCGTGTCGAAAGAGCTGGTGCCGACGAAGGCGTCGACGCGCTCGTTTAGATCGTTGAGGGTATCCATGGAGGCTCGATTCTATGTGATGACGGCCGGCAGGGTGCCGGCAGCGTTGTGCTTGCTAAATCGTTTGACGAGTTGATTTTTCCCCGCCGCGTCCCCCGTTAGACCGAAGGGCGGCGAACGTGAAGGAGCTGTGGTGGCGGGGATCGAGGTGCTATCTTGAAAGTCCCGTTTAAAAGAGAGGTGACGCGGTATGGAATTGACAGCAATGTTGGGCTCGATTGGCCTGTGTGTGGGCGCAATCGTTGCCGCCGCGGTCATCTATTTTGTGGTTACGGCCATTAAAGGCAAAAGGGCCGAACGCAAGGAGCGCGCGATGCTTAAACAGCATCGCGACCAGCAGGGCAAACGCGCACAGAGATAGCTTGTTGAGTTTTGGATCCGTGCGCTAGCTGCGTTTTCGGATCAGGGCAATGTAGAAGCCCTCAAAGTCGCGGCTAGGCGGAATGGTCAGCGTGCCGGGCATACCGTTGGCGACGGACGAGACGTGGCTGGCGGCGATGGCCTCGGTGAGGGCGTTGCACTCGATGCGTGGCTCTTCGCCAACTTCCTGAGCACGGCGCGTTTCACTTTCGCTCGGCGTGCCGTCGAGGGGGATAAGCTCGCAATCCATGTGCTTGTCGAGGGCCTCTTGCAGGGCGTCCTCGTTTTCCTGCGGCAAGATCGAACAAGTCGAATAGACGAGCGTGCCGCCCGGTTTAAGGGCTCCCATGGCGCGGTCCAGAAGTGCTCGCTGCGAGCGGGCACACTTACTCAGCAGCTGCTCGGTCAGGCCGCGCAGGCTTTTCTCGTTGCCGCTGATGACGGTGCCCGTGCCGGTGCAGGGGGCATCGAGCAGGATGCGGTCAAAGCGGAAGAACTCGTCGAGCTCGCGTGCGTCGATGCGCATGACGGGCACGTTTTTTGCGCCTTGGCGGTGGAGGTTGGCTTCGAGCTTCTCGGCGCGGGGAATGCTCATCTCGCAGGCGGTAAGGTGCGCCTGGCCCTGCGTGAGGGCGGCGATCTGCGTCGTCTTGCCACCGGGGGCCGCGCACATGTCCAGGATGTCCTCGCATGCCTGGGCGCCCAGGACCAACGGCGGCATCATGGACGACAGACTTTGCAAGTAGATCTTGCCGTCGCGGTAGATGTCGAGGTCCCACAGGTCGGAAACCTGGGCGTCGGGCAGGATGAAGGCGTCTGGGTACCAGGCGACGGGGTTGTGGGCGATGCCGGCGGCATCGAGCGCCGCAGCGATGTCCTCGGCGGTTGCCTTGAGCGTGTTGGCGCGCAGCGTGACCGGGCGTGTGACCGCGGCGCCGAAGCCCTTGATCATGAGCTCGGCATCGGCGGGCGCATAGGCGCCGGCGACCGTGTCGACCATAAAGCGCGGCAGGTCGGCGGCGCAAGGAAGGGCGGCAAGCTGGTCGGAAAGCTCGGTGGCGGCAAACTGCCTGAGCTTGAGCTCGGCCTTGACCTGCTTTTTCTGCTTACGACGACGCGGCTTGGACATCCGTCTTTCCTTCCCATTCCATTACATGTCGAGTGTTTAGTACTGGCTCTCGTGCTTGCTAAAGAAGTCGAAGCGCGGGGGCAGCGGCTTCACGCGGTGCTCGCCGGGCTTCTCGCCCAGGATCTCCACGAACTCGTCCGTGGAGGCAAAGATGTTATCCCAGCTAAAGAAAGCGACCGGGTCGACGTCGAAGTACTCGCAGATGAGCTCGCAGCCGGCCGGCACAATGCCGTGCATCAGGACGGTCGCCACGCGCAGCTCGGTAAAGGCATCGACCAGGGCCTGCGTCATCGCGGCATTGGCTTGCTCGCCCTCGAGCTTGTTGGCGGCCTTGGAGGCGTCGCTCCAGCGCTTGTTGGCGGCGCGCAGGTAGTCGTCGCACACGGCAAGCGCGCGGTGCGTCTCGAACTTGTACATGGCCTGCTCAAAGGCGAGGGCTGCCTGCTGGGCGGCTTCGACCACGGTGTCAGAAGCGGCACCGGCGGGGATGCAGCCGTTGCGGTAGGGGCTCTCGTCGCCTTCCTTGACGGCGACGCCGTAGAAGCAGCTGCGGGCCAGACGGTTGAACACGCCGGTCAAAAGGGCGCTCTCCTTAAGGGCCGGGTCGATAACGCGCTTGTCGTCGCAGGCGCGTACCTCGTTGCCGTCCTTGTCCTTGCCAGTAACGCGCGTGTCGTATGCCTTGGGGCTAAAGCTTACCGGCTTCTCGGACAGGCCGAGCGACAGCCAGTGCGCACGCATCTGCTCGCAGGTGTAGTGGTTGAGCAGGTCGTCTGCCGGCGGGGGAGGCGTCTGCGAGGACGAGCTGGCCTTTTTGCCCATGTAGAGCAGGTGGTAGCAGGCGCTGACGGTGCTCTGCGTGAGGTCCCAGCCCAGGGCCTCCCACATGGCGGTCTGCGCGATGCAGTAGAAGTAGATGTTGTCCTGACCGATAAACTGGTAGATCTGCGCGTCGTCAGAGCACCACCAGTCGCGCCAGTCGAGCGAGCTGTGCTGGTAGGTGGGTGCGGGCACCTGCGTGGAGTCGGCGGCGGGCTCGCCCATGAGGGCGGCATCCTGGGCGGCGACGCCCTCGGTCACGCCGGCGGCCTTGGCATCGCGCGCGAGCACGGTACGCGTATAGCTGATGGGCGCCCACAGGCTCTCGGGCCAGCACCAGCAGGTGACGTCGGAGACGCCATCGACCTCGGGCACCGGAACGCCCCAGTCGATGTTGCCGGTGATGCGGAAGGGCACGAGTGCCTTGCCGCTGCGGAAGCGCACGCCACCGTTGGCGAGCACCGCGTGGGCGTCGTCGCGCTCCTTCCAGCTGGGGAAGGTGACGGTAAAGCTGCTCTTGTTGCCCTCGGGCTCCAGCACGGTGTGCTCGGGGAGCTGGTCCTCGACGGCATCGAAGGCCTCGCGGAACTTGTTCTGGATGTAGAGCTGAGCTGGCAGCAGCCACTCCTCCATGGTCTTGGAGACCACGGAGCGAACCTGAGGGTTCTGGGCGAGCTTGGCGGTATAGGTCTTCATAAAGTCGAGGTAGGCCGGCAGATCAAAGTAGAGATTGTCGACTGGGCGCAGCTCGGGCACCTCGCCGGTGAGCTGGCTCTTGGGCGCGATGAGCTCCTCGGGCTCAAACTGGTGACCCAGGTCGCACTCGTCGGCGTACGCCTTCTCGGACTTGCAGCCCTGGATGGGGCAGCGGCCGATCACCTGACGGCCGTTGAGGAACGTGCCGGCCTTGGCGTCGTAGAACTGCAGCGTGGAGCGCTTGGAGATGGTGCCCTGCTCGTGCAGGCGCTTGATAATCTCGGCGGTCACCTCGTTGTGAATCTGCGCAGCCGGCTCAAGGCCCGAGCCGCCGTAGATATCGCAGCTGATGTTGTAGTTGTTGAGGGTCGCGGCCTGGCGGGAGTGGTTGGACTCGACATACTCGCTAATGGACTTGTCGTAGCCCTCGTTCTCCTTGAGCTTGCGGTAGCTCTCCATGATGGGCGAGCCGTAGCAGTCGGTGCCCGAGGTGAAGATGACGTTCTCGCGGCCCAGGCGGTCGCGCAGGAAACGGGCGAAGAAGTCGGCCGGGACAAAGACGCCGCCAACGTGGCCAAAGTGAAGGCCCTTGTTGCCGTAGGGCTCGCCGGCGGTAACGATGGCGCGGCGCGGCCAGCTGGGACGGTCGTTCATGGAGTATTTGGATGCCATGGGACTCCTTCGCATATGGTGAGAGCGCGGCCGGGCGCGGGGCTCGGCAGCGCGGTGGTCAATTCGTGCATATCGTTCGACATTATCGCACATGCGGACGGGTACGTGGCAGGGGCGCTATCCTAAGATGCTATGAATGAGATTTCCAACATACATGCGTTTGAGGACGAGGATTTTCTACACGCTTGCTTCGTGTGGGGGATGGCCGTGATCGCGGTGTTTGCCGTGTGCCTGGTGCCGGTGTTTATGCTGTTGGGCGGGCCTGCGGACTTGGACGCGGCTGAGGCGGGCGGCTGGATGGCTGTCGTGGGCTGGATAGTCGGCTTGGCTGCGGTCTCAATGGCATCGTTTGCCGTGCACGAGCTGGTGCATGCGGTGTTTTTTAAGCTGCTGGCGCCTGCGGGCGCGCAGGTGACCTTTGGGGCGAATCGCGAGACGGCGATGATCTATGCCTGCGCCGAGGGCGTTGTGTATTCGCGCCGGCGGTACATGGCGGTTTGCCTGGCGCCGACGGTTGTTGTGACGACAGCATTTGCCCTGGGGTTTGCGTTCTCGGACTATCCGCTGCTGTGCTACCTGGCGGCTGGTCTGCACTTGTCGGGCTGTGTGGGTGATTGGTATTACGTGCGGACCATTCTGCGCGACCGCCGTATCGTCGCCTGCGAGGATACGTCCTTTGGCGTGCGCTTTTTCGCAAAGTAGTCTTTTTGGGACGGGGCTATTTTAGCTGCCATGATGTCGGGGTGAGTTTTCTGGGACGGGGATGTCGATGAAGTCGTTGTTGCTGCATGCGTGCTGTGCACCATGCTCGCTTGAGCCGGTTCGCCTGCTGCGCGAGGAGGGGTTTGAGCCCACGATTTGCTGGACCAATCCCAATATTCAACCGCGCGATGAATGGCGGCGGCGTCTGGACGAGCTGCGCCGGTGGTGTGCCGATGGCGACATCGAGCTCATCGAGGCGGGGGAGGACCGCGAGCGCTGGGAGGCCGGCGTGGCCCCGCTGGGTGCCGATCGGCCCCGTCGCTGTCGCTCGTGCTATGCCCTGCGCTTGGCCGAGGCGTGCCGCGTGGCCCAGGAGCGCGGGTTTGAGTTTGTGGGCACGACGCTCGCCGTCTCGCCGTATCAGCTGTTCGATACCTGCAATGATGTTTTGGAGCGTCTGGCTGCCGCCCACGGTCTCACCCCGGTGATTCGCGATTTTCGCCCGTATTATCCCGAGGCTACGCGCCGTTCGCGTGAGCTGGGCATGTATCGGCAGAATTACTGCGGCTGCCGTTTCTCGGCGGTCGAGGCGGCCATGGATCGCGCCCGCATCCGCGACGAGCGCAAAGCCGCCAAAAAGTAGTTCATTTGGGCTGGGACTTTGAGCTGCCTGTGCGGTACGGTCGTTTTTGGGAAAGTCGATTTAATTAAGCGTGTGATCGTGGCTCGCTTGATACCAAACGACGACTCCTATGATTCTAATCCTCCGTTTGTTAAACATCAGATCCGGACTTGCTGTTGCATATGAATGGGACGACAGCACAATCATGTCGTTTCCTTCTGCAAATCGCCTAATTACCGGTGTTTTACCGTCTGCGAGCGCCAATACAGCACAGCCGTTCCAAGGCTTTGCGGTGGTATCGACAAGTAGTAAGCTGCCGGGAGGGTAAATGCGGGACATTTCGTCGCCTTTGATTTTAACGAAAACGCTATGTGGGTGACGTTTGGCTACGTCTACAGGCGCGCAAGCATTTTGTTGGCCGTGCGTGATGCGGCGCTTTTGCGATTCGATATCGATGACGGGAAATGTGCCCTCCATTTCGTGGATAGCAGGGTCTTCGTCGGTGACGATTCTTTTATTTGCGAGCTTTACAGCCAAACCGTTTTCCTCGCCAACAAGTTCATCGCGGGTGCAACCGAAGAGCGCTTGTAACTTTTCAATATAGCGCTCACGGGGGGCATACCGACTTTTTTCCCAACGACAAACGGTCTCTTTAGATACCCCCAACATCTCTGCAAGTTGCGCCTGACCAAGATGCTCCATGGTGCGGAGTTTACGAATATTTGCCCCGAAGCCCATGGCTATAGATCCTCTCGCCACAGAGGGAGGCATAGACAGTTTGTGCCACCATAGCCTTTGGTGAGCTCGTCAATGGATAGCGGGAATAATTCCATTCCTGCTTTCTCAAGCGCTTCGTTGGTCCAAACGTTTTCTTCATATACGCATAGTTTTCCTGGCGAGAGCGCAAGGATAGACGTTGCGTTGTTCCGGCGTTCTCTTTCGTAGGCGGTTTGATTCCCGCCTCCGCAGTCAATCACTTTTATTGGTTCGCAACAGGCTGCAGAGAGTATTTCCGGAATCGTGCGATCGATAGGAGTGATCGTAAGGCCCCTTCCGGATCGTTTTAGTTGAATGCTGTATGCATCAACGGCATTGCATATCTCACGATCGATGAGGAACGCGTCGTGATCAATTCTACTTATGAACGTATCGAGGTGGATACGCAGCCCGTCAGAGGGGACTCGAATCGCAATTAGCTCGGTGGTCTGGAATTTATTTGAGGTCAGGAGCTCTTTGGCAAGTGACTCGACGGCGGCGGGTTCAGTTCGGTCAGAGATTCCAACTAATATTGTCTTAGCACTGATAACAATAATGTCTCCGCCTTCTATATGGTAGCTACTCCTGTTCAAATCACATATTGGAGTTTCTCCCATGATCTTGTGGTGGGTGAATATCTGCCGGTATAAGGCGACCTCACGATCACGCTCAGGCCAATACATATGATTTAGGATGATGCCGTCTCCGACTACCACAGCAGGATCACGAGTGAAAAAAAGCGTGTTGAGGGGATTGACCAAGAGCGAGGCGGGATCAAATTGCTCGTGCACGAGCGCCCGTAGTGTTTCCGACTGGTTTGAACATAGCTCAGTGTCTCCAAAGCGAATGCCGTTAAGTACTATATTCACCAATTCCTGGGTGTTCTTAGCGTTCTCAAACAGCTGAGTTATTGCCTCGAGGAACTCTCTGCCTGTTGCCCCGCTGCAACGGAGGTAGTCATCAATAAAATATTTAAGTGATTGGGGCTCAGTTTCAAGTGAGTCTTCGAGAAGGCCCCTAATTTCAATGGTTTCTACGCCATGCTTCTCAAGCAATTGAACCATGGAATCGTGCTCATACATTGCTTTGTCGAGGTCAAAACGACCGCTCCATTTTCGCAGGGAGAAAACTTGGCTGAAGTCGGCATCAGGGTAGTTTTGTGTTTCAGCTCCTGGTCGATGGACAAGTACGGCTTTTAAATGACCGATTTCATTTGTTATGTGTATGCCTTGCATGCCTGTCTCCTGTCCTGCTGGTTTTTATATAAGGCTAAGGCAGGTTCCTTGTTGTGTTGCGGAAAAGTTAAAAGACGTATGTAATTGACAAATAACATCAATTTAAAATATCAGATTGATTAATAACGTCACTTTAGCTGCCGTTCATAGGTGAAAAGCGACACGATAGCGATGGTTGCCCGACCACCGCTGAGCAACCTCATACATTTATGGTGCCAGCTGGATAGATGGGAAAAGGAATGAAGGAGGAGATATGGCAGCGGAAAGTTCGAAAGGCATCAAGCAGTTCAAGGTCCCGCACGTATATGCGATCATCTTTGCACTTATGGTCATCTTCGCTGTTCTCACGTGGATTGTTCCCTCTGGGTCCTATCAGCGTCAGGAGGTGAACGGTCGTGAAGTCACTGTCGCAGGTACGTATGAGCAGAGTGAAAAGACATATATTGACGAGGAAACCGGGGATGAAGTAGATCTCAGACAAGGTGTCTTCGATGTTCTTCAGGCTCCAACGCGCGGTATACAAGAGGCAATTGAGGTCGTTGCATTCATCTTGATTGTGGGCGGTTCGTTTCAGGTTATTACTAAAACGGGCGCTATCACGAGCGGAATGGGTCGTGTCGTTCGCCGCTTTAAGAACAAAGACATTCTAATTATTCCTATTGCGATGGTTCTCTTTGCATTGGGCGGAACGAGCTTTGGCATGGCGGAAGAAACTCTCCCGTTCTTTGCGATCTTCATGCCAATTATGATGGCTATGGGCTTCGACTCGATGACGGCGTTCATGGTCGTGTTCGTTGGAGCGCGCACGGGTTACATCGCCTCAACGATTAATCCGTTTAATGTTCTCATTGCGCAAGGTATTCTTGGTATTCAGGGCAACCCCCAGCTGTGGCTGCGTATGATTGCCTGGGTTGTTTTGACCGCCGTTGCAATTACTTGGGTTGTCCTCTATGCACGAAGGGTAAAGAAGAATCCTGAGTCATCGATCACATTTGAGGATGATATCGCCAAGAAAGTCGAGTTCGCTGCCGATGAATCTGCCCTTGATGCGGAATTTACGGGTCGTCAAAAAGGCGTGCTTGCGGTATTTATCGCTGGAATGTGCCTTATCATCTGGGGACTTGTGACCCAGGGCTGGTATATGAACGAGATTTCTGCGGTCTTTTTGGCCATGGGCTTGTTGGCTGGTGTTATTGCGGGCTTTAGTCAGGACGTCATCGCTCAGGAATTTGTTGCGGGTATCGCTGACTTTGCTTTCTCGGCAATTGTCGTTGGACTTGCGCGTGGCATCCTTGTCATTGCCTCTGACGGCATGATCATCGATACCATCCTCAATGCGCTCGCCACTGGTCTGGGCGGCATCCCGGCGGTTCTCTTTACTACGCTTCTTTATGCGGTTGAGAACCTCCTGGCGATCCTGGTTCCCAGCTCATCTGGCCTTGCAGCACTGACCGCTCCCATTTTTGGACCTTTGACCGAACTCATGGGCCTTAATCCCGAGGCTGCCGTGTGGGCTCTCTCCATGGGTAGCGCGACGATGTCTTTGATCTGTCCTACTAGCGCCATTCTTGTAGCGGGTTTGGGCGTGTGCAAGATCAAGCTTGGCCAGTGGTGGAAGACCGTTTGGAAATTCTTCTTGGTCGTGTCGCTCATCAATATCGTATTCGTAGCAATCTCGGGACTTATTGCCCTGTAGGTTTCATGGCTGAAATGGAGTAACAGGAATGCCTAAAGGACTGAATGTACACAGCGAGATTGGTAAGCTCAAGAAAGTTGTGCTTCACCGCCCCGGTCGTGACCTTGTGAACGTAAAGGCAGAAGAGTTCGAGGATGTCTGGATTCACGACTGTTTCTATCTTGATGTGGCTCAAAAGGAGCATGATGCCTTTGCGGATCTTCTGAGGAGCGAAGGTGTTGAAGTTCTCTATATGGAGAAACTCGTTGCTGAAGCGCTGGATGCATGCCCCTCGGCTCGCGCTGAGTTTACCGATACATTTATGGCTGAGAGCGGAATTGTCAATCCTATGCTTGAGCAGGCTGTTCGTGAAAAGCTCGACGCTATTTCAGATTCGTATCAGTTTGTACTTGAGGCTATGGGGGGGTATCGTTATCGTGACCTTGAGCTGCCTCGCGTCTCGACTACGCTTAGCATGATGGATAATGAGGATGCGAAGCCCGATGATTTGGTGTTGAAGCCTCTTCCGAGTTCATATTTCTCTCGCGATCCTCTTGCTTCTGTGGGCAAAGGCGTTCTGCTTCACCATATGTATTGGAAACAGCGAGATCGTGAAGTGCCCTTCTATGAAGCGATTTTCAAATACCATCCCGATTATGCAGGGACTCCGATTTGGTACGACCATAAGAATCCCTGGCATATCGAGGGCGGTGATGTGCTTAACATTAACGCTCATACCTTGGCTATTGGAATTAGCCAGCGAACTGAGGCGGCTGCGATTGAGGAGCTTGCAAAGAATTTGTTCTGGGGATCTGGGAATTCTGAGATCGATACCGTTTACGCTATTAAAATCCCCAACGGCTATGCTTACATGCATCTTGACACCGTTTGCACCATGGTGGATTTCGATAAGTTTACAGTTTATCCCGGTATTTTTGAGACCCTTCGTGTTTATCGTCTGACTCGTGGTGACTCTGAGGGAATGGTCGCTGTTCAAGAGATTGATGACACGCTTGAGCATATTCTTGAAATGGCTACTGGCGTGGAGAAGGTGCAGCTTATTGAGTGCGGTGCCGGCGATATGGTTGAGGCGTCTCGCGAGCAGTGGAACGACGGGTCGAACACTCTTGCCGTTGCTCCTGGTAAAGTCTGTGTTTACGAGCGCAATGTTGTCACAAATGATGAGCTCTACAAGAACGGTTTGGAACTTTTGGTCGTTCCTTCCGAGGAACTGTCCCGCGGTCGTGGCGGCCCGCGCTGCATGAGCATGCCCTTCTGGCGCGAAGATATTTAGTTGCAAATCCACTGTGATAGGAGATGGCGAATATGGGTGTTAATATCGCTGGTCGCAGTTTTCTGAAGCTGCTTGATTACACGACGGAAGAGATTGAGTATCTGCTTGAGCTTTCTGCTAACTTCAAAAGCATGAAGCGTGCCGGTGTTCCGCATAAATACCTTGAAGGCAAGAATATTGTTTTGCTATTTGAGAAGACTTCCACGCGTACTCGCTGCGCCTTCGAAGTTGGTGCACTTGACCTTGGCATGGGTGTAACTTATTTGGATCCGGGCTCGTCCCAGATGGGCAAAAAGGAGTCGATTGAGGACACGGCTCGCGTCCTTGGCCGCATGTATGACGGAATTGAATACCGCGGCTTTGAACAGGCGAAGGTTGAGGAGCTTGCTGCAAAAGCTGGGGTTCCCGTTTGGAATGGGCTGACTACTGAATTCCACCCGACTCAAGTGCTTGCCGATATTCTGACCATGCGTGAAGAGTTTGGAGAGATTAAGGGCAGGAAACTTACATTTTTTGGTAAGGCGGCCGGAAACGTCGCCGATTCGCTCATGGTCATTTGCGCTAAGCTCGGCATTAACTACTGTTCTTGCGGCCCAATCGGGGGAAATTCGGAGGGGGCTACATCCTATGATCCTGAACTCCTTGCAGAATGTAGTCGTATTGCGGCCGAGCATGGATCGACGATTACCATTACAGAGGATATTGAGGAAGGCGCTCGTGATGCCGATGTAATTTACACGGATGTTTGGGTTGGCATGGGTCAGCCCGCAGAGCTGTGGGAAAGCCGCATTAAGCTCATGTCGCCGTATCGTGTGACCGCTGAGGTGATGTCTATGGCAAAGCCCGAGGCAATTTTCCTCCACTGCCTTCCGAGCTTTCACGATACTAATACTACTGTTGGTGCCGAAATTGCTGAGAAGTTTGGAGTCACCGAAATGGAAGTCACGGACGAGGTTTTTGAGTCCGATAAGTCTCGTGTTTTCCAAGAAGCGGAGAATCGCATGCATACGATTAAGGCGGTGATGTACGCAACGCTTAAGTAGCGGGGCGTTGAGAAAACAGTCGCAAATCTGTTTGCCATACTATATTTCTCTCAACAAGCTGATAGGATACAGGGGAGAATGATGCGCGCGTCAGTCGATTTTTTCGACTGACGCGCTTTGTGAAAGAGGCAAAGATGCGTACCGATGATTTTGACTACAACCTTCCTGAGGAACTGATTGCCCAGGCTCCTGCCGAGCCGCGCGACTCCTGCCGCCTGCTGGTGGTGGATCGCAAAGGCTCCCAGGCGGGGAAGCCGCTGGAGCACGGCGGTACCGTTGAGCACCGCATCTTCCGCGACATCATCGACTATATCGAGCCGGGCGATGTGCTCGTCATCAACAAGACGCGTGTGATGCCGGCCCGCCTGATCGGTCGCAAGACGGGCTCGGGCGGCGTGGTCGAGACGCTGCTGCTCAAGCGCCGCGAGGACGTGGATCCGCTCGGCCATGTTTGGGAGTGCCTGGTCAAGCCGGGCAAGCGTCTGAAGCCCGGTGCTCAGATTGAGTATCGCGCCGGTGGCGCCCATGCGCCCGAAGGGGCTCCCGTGGTGCTGACGGCCGAGGTCGTCGACTTTGTCACCGATAGCCGCGGCGGCCGTCTGGTGCGCTTCGAGCCAGCCGGTTGCAATGCCGCCGGCGAGCCGCGCACGCTCGACGAGGCCATTCACGCCGCCGGCCACGTGCCGCTGCCGCCCTACATTACCGATTACGAGGGCGATCCCGAGAAGTACCAGACCGTCTACGCCATGAAGGAGGAGCACTCGGCTGCCGCTCCTACGGCGGGTCTGCACTTTACCCCCGAGCTCATGGCCGCTATCGAGGCCAAGGGCGCGAAGTTTGCCGCCGTCGAGCTCGAGGTGGGTATTGATACCTTCCGTCTGGTGGAGGAGGACGACCCCACGCAGCACGTCATGCACACCGAGCGCTACCACGTGTCACAGGAGGTTGTCGACGCCGTGCATAAGGCGAAGGCCGAGGGGCACCGCGTGATCGCCGTCGGCACCACCGCAGTACGCTCGCTCGAGAGCGCCTTTGACGCTGAGGCACCGGTGTCCGATCCGGCCGTGACGGCGCGCTATTTTGAGGGCCGCGAGGATGGGGCCGATACGCTCGGCCGCGGCGACATCGTGGCGCGCGAGAACGCTACGACGCAGCTCTACCTCATGCCCGGCTCGACCTATCACGTGGTCGACGCGCTGATCACGAACTTCCACGTGCCGCGCTCCACGCTCATGATGCTCGTAAGCGCGCTTGCCACCCGCGACCAGATCATGGATGCCTACGCCGCTGCTATCGAAGAGCGCTACCGCTTCTTCAGCTTTGGCGACGCGATGCTCATTTTGTAGGTTACGGCGTTTTACAAACGCCGTAACCGGTCGACGCTGCGCGGGCCGCATTTGGACAATCTGACGTTCAACTTCAAGGGCGCGA
>CALHUX010000037.1:0-221918 GCA_938039325.1 uncultured Collinsella sp.
CCGGAGAGCACTTAATGTGCTCTCCGTGCGAGCAGGACTGTCCGAGCAGGCGACCAAACCCCGCGCCCCGTCCCGGCGAGCGCTCGGGGACCGGTAGCTTACAGGTGGCTGATGATCAGTTCCATCTTGCCTTCGAGGTCAATGGAGCTGACGGTGCTCGGGGCTAGCAGGTGGCTTCCCTTGTGGACGGGGTCGCCGCAGACGGTGCCTTCGCCGTCGATGACCGACAGACACATGAAGGGCCAGCGCTGGTCGAGGGTCTTGCTGCCGTCGACGCGCACGAGATCGACGGTGTAGCAGGGGTTGGACTCGAGCTCGGTCACGCCATCGACCTCGGGCGCGGTCACCGTGCCGTCGGTCGGAGCCTGCGCGTTAAAGTCGATGCAATCGAGGCTCTGCTCAATGTGCAGCGGGCGCAGCTTGCCGTCGGTGCCGGGGCGGTCGTAGTCGTACAGGCGATACGTCACGTCGCTCGATTGCTGCGTCTCTAAAATGAGCGTGCCGGTCTTGATGGCGTGCGCGGTACCGGAATCAATCTGGAAAAAGTCACCTTTGTGAATCGGCAGCACGTTGAGCATGTCGTCCCAGTGGCCGTCTTCGATCATCTGTGCGGCCTCGGCACGATCCTTGGCGCGCTGCCCGACGATAATCGTGGCGCCGGGCTCGCAGTCCAGCACGTACCAGCACTCGGTCTTGCCCAGGCTACCGTTCTCATGCTCGGCGGCATACTCGTCGTTGGGATGAATCTGGATCGAAAGGTCGTCCTTGGCGTCCAGGATCTTAATGAGCAGCGGGAACTCCTTGCCCTCGCAGTTGCCAAAGAGCTCGCGGTGCTCGGCCCACAGCCACGACAGTGTGTGGCCGGCATACGGGCCCTCCGCGATCTGGCAGTCGCCGTTGGGGTGTGCCGAGATGGCCCAGCACTCACCGATGGGACCCTCGGGAATGTCGTAACCAAATACGGTTTCGAGCTGGCGGCCGCCCCAGATCTTCTCGTGGAAGATCGGCGTCAGTTTAATCAAATCGGACATGTTCATACCCCCATGGTGTTGTGCGGTCGCCCACTCTAAACGAGCCATAACGTGCGCCCGCATGACTACAAAAACCTATGCCAACGTTACGTTGTGCAGCTCAAAGCGGTCGCCGAGGTTGCGCGAAATCGAGTACTCAAAGGCGTTGCCGCTATCCAAAAAGCCAATCTGGTTGAGCTCGAGCAGGGGAGCGCCGGGTTCGGTGTCCAGGCGCTCAGCCTCTTCCTCGGTTGCCGCTACGGCGCGGATGGTGCGGTGGAAGCTCGAAATCTTCAGCCCGCATTGCTCGCGGATGAAGCTGTAGACCGATCCATACAGGTCTTTCTTTTTAAGGCCCGGTATCAGCTCGAGAGGCATGTAGGTGTACTCGATGACGATGGGCTTCTCGTTGACCTGGCGCACGCGCACGATGTGATAGGCAAAGTCGTCCTCGGCAATTCCCAGCTGAGTAGCGACGTCCGCCGGTGGATTGACAATCGAGAAATCGTAGACCACCGAGGTCACCTTCTCCCCGCGGTGCTCATACGAAAAACCCTGGGCGCGGTCATTTTTGCCCTGGGAAAATGCCTGGTCGGGGAGACCCGCCGTGTCCTTAACGTAGGTGCCCGACCCGCGCCGGCTGGTGACAAGGCCCTCCTCGGTGATCTGCTCGATAGCTCGTTTGACGGTGATTTTGGAAACGCTATAGAGCTCGCAGAACTCAACGACGGTGGGTAGCTTGTCGCCCGGCTTAAGGGAGCCGTCCTCGATGCTTCGACGGATATCTGCAGCTATCGCCTCGTATTTGGGAATCATGGAACCTCCTTTCCGGCTTGATTGAGTACAGAAGAAAGTATAGTCAACACCTAAGCATCCCTATTGCGTTTTTGAAAAGCTCGAGAAAGGTTTAATTAAAAAACGCTTCTCTTTAAAAACTAGAGCGCTCTAAATGAATATGCATTCGAATAATGTGGTATTGAGCAAATTGATCGACTCGAGGATGGGGTTGAGCCGTTTTACCGCCCAACGAACCAAATACCATGCCCTGCGTTTTCACAGATAAAACCTGCCAAAACAAACCTGTCCCTTTTTGGCAGGTTTTTGCCTTGGGAGCGGTACCATACAGGCAATGTTTAAACGAGAAAGGCGGGCTCCCATGGAACCTAAGCAGTATTACATCGGCATCGACGTCGGCGGCACTTCGGTTAAGGAGGGCCTGTTCGACGAGGATGGTAACCTGCTGGCCAAGGCCAGCGTGCCCACGCCGCCTATCGTTGACGCCGCGGGCTTTGCCGCGGTGACCGAGGCTATCGACCAGGTGGTCGCCAAGGCCCAGATTCCGCGCGCCTTTGTGGCGGGTATTGGCCTGGCCGTTCCGTGCCCCATCCCGGCATCGGGCGATGCCAAGGTCAAGGCCAACATTGCCATTAACCTGCCCGAGCTAAGAGTCGCCATTCAGGAGCACTGCCCCGACGCGGTTGTTAAATACGAGAACGATGCCAACGCCGCTGCCATGGGCGAGGCCTGGCTCGGCTCTGCCAAGGGCGTACAGAACGTGGTGATGGTCACCATTGGTACCGGCGTGGGTGGCGGCGTTATCGTCAACGGCGACGTGGTATCAGGCGTTGTGGGCGCCGGCGGCGAGATTGGCCACATGTGCCTGAACCCGGCTGAGGAACGCACCTGCGGCTGCGGCGGCCATGGCCATCTGGAGCAGTATTCCAGCGCCACCGGCGTGGTGAGCAACTACCTTGCCGAGTGCGAAAAGGCGGGCGTCGAGCCCATCGAGCTGACCGGCCCCTCCGATTCCAAGGACGTGTTCCAGGCCTGCCGCGAGGGCGACAAGCTCGCGCTGGCCGCGGCCGATACCATGGCCGACTATCTCGGCCGCGCACTGGCGCTTATCGCCAACGTGGTTGATCCCGAGATGTTCCTCATCGGCGGCGGCGCCTCCGCCTCGGCCGATGTCTACCTCGACAAGGTCCGCGAGCACTTTAAGCAGTACGCGCTTTCCGCCTCGCGCGAGACGCCCATTAAGGTCGCTTCGCTCGAAAACGACGCCGGCATCATCGGTGCCGCCTACGTAGCCCTGCGCGCCGCCGGCAAATAGTTGGTGCAAGGGGGACAGGTTACTTTGCACCAACATGGTGCAAAAGGGATAGCCTTGGCCCCCGTGCCTGCGCCCCAAAATATGCCGTGGCCCTTCCGTCTGCGAAGGCTCGGCATCGGCGTGCTACCATAGCTACGTCCAAGTACACATATCAAGTGGAGGATATCCATGGCAAACGTTCTTGTCTTTGGTCACCAGAACCCCGATAACGACGCCATCATGAGCGCCGTCGTCCTGTCCCAGCTGCTCAACCAGGTTGAGTATGCCGGCAACACCTACGAGGCCTGCGCCCTTGGTCAGCTTCCGGCCGAGTCCGCCAAGCTGCTTGCCGACGCCGGCATTGCCGAGCCCCGCGTGATCGAGTCCGTCGAGGCCGGTCAGCTCGTCGTTCTCACCGACCACAACGAGTCTGCCCAGTCCGTCGCCGGCCTTAAGGACGCCACGGTCTTTGGCGTTGTCGATCATCACCGCATCGGCGACTTCGAGACCGCCGGCCCGCTGCACTACATCTGCCTGCCCTGGGGCTCCAGCTGCACCATCGTCACCAAGCTCGCCGGCGTGCTCGGCGTTGAGCTTTCCGACGTCCAGGCTAAGCTGCTGCTCTCGGCCATGATGACCGATACGCTCATGCTCAAGAGTCCCACCACCACCGATGTCGACCGCGCTGTCGCCGCCAAGCTCGGCGAGCAGGTGGGTGTCGACCCGGTCAAGTTTGGCATGGAGGTCTTCCTCACCCGTCCGTCCGGCTCCTTCACCGCAGCCGAGATGGTCGGCAACGACATCAAGATGTTCGAGCCCGCCGGCAAGAAGCTGCTCATCGGCCAGTACGAGACCGTCGACAAGAGTCGTGCTCTCGGCATGATCGACGAGATTCGCGAGGCCATGCGTGCCTACGCCGCCGAGAAGGGTGCCGATGGCATTGTCCTGTGCATCACCGACATCATGGAGGAGGGCTCGCAGGTCCTGCTCGAGGGCGAGACCGAGGCCGCTCAGAAGGGCCTGGGCATTGCCGACGAGCACGACGGCGTCTGGATGCCGGGTGTCCTCTCCCGTAAGAAGCAGGTCGCTGCCCCCATCATGGCCGCCTGCTAGGTTTAGTTGACCAAACGCCACGACCGGATCGCGGACGTCCCGCGCTCCGGTCGTTTTTTGTGCACGGCGCCGCGTCGTCTCTTGGACAGGCGTGCCCGTGCCGTTGAGCAAATAATGTTCAACCTGTGGTTCCGCTTTTCGGCCACGCCTGCGTGCTTGTCGTGCAGGGTAGGCTAGATGCAAGCGTAATACGTTAGAGCGCGGCGCCGCCACTTGGGCGGGCCGTGCTTTTTTAAGACGGGAGCTTTCCCGTGAAAGGAGCCGCCCATGGCAGCAACTGAGCAGCTGTTCAACGTTCGTGAGCGCAAGCGCTTTGAACGTCACGACATCTGGGAGCGCATCGCCGAGAACGGTACGATTTCCGCCGCCGTCATGGTCTTCGCCGCCATCGCCGCCGTCATTTGCGCCAATACCGATGCCTACGAGGCCATCCATCACTTTTTGGAGACCCCGCTGTATGTGGGTCTGGGCAACCTTACGGCCGGTCTCACCGTTGAGCTTTTCGTCAACGACTTCCTCATGGCGATTTTCTTTTTGTTGGTGGGCATCGAGCTTAAGTACGAGATGACGGTCGGTGAGCTCAAGAATCCGCGTCAGGCCATGCTTCCCATGCTGGCGGCCGTGGGCGGCGTTGTCGTTCCCGCCTGCATCTACCTGATCTTTAACCATGCCGGCGCCCGCAACGGTTGGGCCATCCCCATGGCAACCGATATTGCCTTTGCGCTGGGCGTGCTGTCGCTTTTGGGCAATCGCGTGCCCAACGGCGTGCGCGTGTTCTTCTCGACGCTCGCCATCGCCGACGACCTCATCTCCATCGCCGCCATCGCCATCTTCTACGGTCAGAGCCCCAATCCGTTTTGGTTGGGCGCCGCCGCGCTTGTGACCTGCGCGCTCGTGTGGCTCAACAAGACGCAGCACTACCGCCTTGCCCCGTATTCGGTACTGGGTCTGCTGTTGTGGTTCTGCATGTTCAAGAGCGGCGTGCACGCTACGCTTGCTGGCGTCATCTTGGCCTTTACCATCCCGGCCAAGTGCGGTGTCAAGCTCGATAGCCTCACCGATTGGTTGGGCGAGTGCCTGCCGCTGCTCGATGATCGCTACGACGACGAGGCGCACATCCTGGGCCAGCATGACTTTACCGTCTCGACCACCAAGGTCGAGCGCGTCATGCACCGCGTGACCCCGCCGCTCATCCGCATGGAGCGTCTGATCTCCACGCCGGTCAACTTCGTGATCCTGCCGATCTTTGCGTTCGTGAACGCGCAGGTTCGCCTGGTGGGCGTGGACATGAGCACGCTGCTCACCGACCCGGTGACGCTCGGCGTGTACTTTGGCATGCTGCTGGGCAAGCCGATCGGTATCTTTGGCATGACGTTTGCCCTGGTTAAGCTTAGGGCCTGCGAGCTGCCGCGCAATGTCAACTGGCACATGATTGCCGGTGTGGGCATTCTGGGCGGTATCGGCTTTACCATGTCGATTCTCATCAGCGGCCTTGCCTTCCCGACGGCCCAGTTTGAGGTTCTGGCTGCCAAGGCCGCCATTCTTGCCGGTTCGGTCACCGCTGCCGTGCTCGGCATGATCTACATGAGCGTGGTCTGCAAGCATCCCGCGCCCAAGGACGAGTAAGGGCACATACAAGTTTGAAAACGCCGCCTGTGAACACCATCACAGGGGGCGTTTAGTCATTTGAGACGTTCTTAAATGACTAGGTTTATTCCACCGTTCCGTAGACGGCGCCCCAGCCGTGGGCGGCAAGGGCGGAGTTGAGCTGGTCGCAAAGTGACTGGCGGTCGTAATAGCCGGGCGGCAGCAGGTTGACGATTTCCATGAGATCGGGCGCCAGGTCCAAGATTTCGGCCTGTACGATCAGATCCAGGCGGTCGATGGCGTGACGGTCGTAAAACAGTCCGTCGACCAGGCGCTGCAGGTCGCCGAATTCCTCGGCCTGAAACGATCCGTACTCCATAGTGCCTCCTTGGGCGCCCCACGCCGGCATGCGCGGCGATTCGTAATTCATTGCGATGAACTTAATCTATCACGGCTTCATAACGTTGCGGCGGTGGCGGTCTATACTTAGACGAACTGCAACGTACCGCTTCGCGAAAGGTCGCACCCATGCAGACGATCTACCAGAAGATGGAAACCACCGAACTCGATGCCGCCATCGAGGCACTCAAAGCCGAGGTCGCCGAGGTCAAGGCCAAGGGCCTGGCGCTCGACATGGCCCGCGGCAAGCCGTCGCCCTCCCAGGTGGACATCTCGCGCCCCATGCTCGATATCCTCAACGCCGACGCCGATCTGCACGACGGCAACGTCGACTGCTCCAACTACGGCTGCTTTGAGGGCATTCCCTCGGCACGCAAGCTGGCGGGGGAGTTCCTGGGTTGCCCTGCCGAGCAGACGCTCGTACTGGGCTCGTCGAGCCTGCTGATCGAGCATGACATCGCCGGCATGTTCTGGCGTTGTGGCTCGTGCGGCAGCGAGCCCTGGGACGCCTACGAGGCCGCGCACGACGGCAAGAAGGTCAAGTTCCTGTGCCCTGTTCCCGGCTACGATCGCCACTTTGGCATCACCGCCGACTTGGGCATCGAGAACGTCCCCGTCGCGATGACCGACAACGGCCCCGACATGGACGAGATCGAGCGCCTCGTTGCCGCCGACGATTCCATCAAGGGTATCTGGTGCGTGCCCAAGTATTCCAACCCCACGGGCATTACCTTTAGCGAGGACACTGTGCGCCGCCTGGTCGAGATGCCCACGGCCGCGCCCGATTTCCGCATCTTCTGGGACAACGCCTACTGCGTGCACGACCTGTACGACGAGACCGACAAGCTCGCCAACATCTTTGACCTCGCTCGCGCGGCGGGCACCGAGGATCGCGTGGTGGCATTCGCCTCGACGTCCAAGATCACCTTCCCGGGCGCCGGCATCGGCTTTATCGGTGCGAGCCCCGCGGTTATCGCCGAGTTCTCCAAGCGCCTGAAGGCCGGCCTCATCAGCGCCGACAAGCTCAACCAGCTGCGTCACGTGCGCTTCCTTCCCACCATCGAGGCGGTCAAGGAGCACATGAAAAAGCATGCCGAGTTCCTGCGCCCGCGCTTTGAGGCCGTCGAGCGCAAGCTCACCGAGGGCTTGGGCGACACGGGCTGTGCCACCTGGACGCACCCCCGCGGCGGCTACTTTGTGAGCTTCGATGGTCCCGAGGGCTCGGCCCAGAAGGTCGCCGCGCTTTGCGCCGACCTGGGCGTCAAGCTCACGCCGGCCGGTGCTACCTGGCCCTATGGCAAGGACCCGCGCGACACCAACATCCGCATCGCGCCGAGCTATCCCACGGTCGAGGACCTGGAGGCCGCGCTCGATGTGCTGGTGCTGGCCGTCAAGCTCGTCACTGCCGAGCTTGCGCGTGCCGAGCGCGCCTAGCGCGTATGGCCCCGCAAGTCCGGCCCAGTACTATCCGCACTTTCGATACGTAAAGGAGCGTATACATGGATTTGGGTATTTCCACCAACCCCACGCCAGAGCTCTACACCATTAAGGTCACCGGCGAGATCGATATCTCTAACGCCGATAGCCTGCGTAATGCCATCGACCTGGCGCTCGAGCAGCCCACTGAGGCCGTTGAGCTCGATTTTGCCCAGGTGAGCTACATCGATTCGACGGGCATTGGCGTGCTCGTGGGAGCTGCACACCACGCGGTCGACCACGGCAAGCGCTTTAGCTGCACCAATGTGCAGCCCCCGGTGATGCGCGTGGTTCAGCTGTTGGGTGTCGACCAGGAGATTTCGATCACCGCTGCATAATCATTGCCCCCAAAAGGGCGTGCCGTATGGCATATGTTTGTGATGCGCTCGGACGTTTTGGCGTCCGAGCGCTATACTTGACCGAATGAATAGACGAGTTCCGGCCGAATGGCGCGGTGCGGGCTCGACTCACATCGAGCCTTGGAGGTATGTGTGTTTGGTATTGGAGAGGGTGAGCTCGCGATCATCGTGGTCTTCGGCTTTTTGCTGTTTGGCCCGGATAAGCTCCCGCAGATGGGCCGCACGATTGGCCGTGCCATCCGTCAGTTCCGCGAGACGCAGGAAAAGATGACGGCCGTTGTTCAGTCCGAGATTATCGATCCGGTAAGTGAGGCCGCGTCGGCCCCGGTCAAGCCCAAGAAGGCTGCCGTCGATGACGATTCCGATGCGGACGAGGACGCCGCCGAGACGGCTGCGCCAGCAAAGAAGGAGACCTTTGCCGAGCGTCGCGCCCGTCTTGCTGCCGAGAAGGCCGCAAGCGAGGGTGCCGTTGAGGGCGAGAATGCTGCCGAGGAGACGGAGGCCGATGCCGCCGCCGAGTCCGCTTCCGCTGCAGAGTCGGAGCCCGAGCCCGAGCCGGCAGAGCCCACGACGGCTGATCTCTACGCCCGTCGTCCCCGCAAGCGCAAGGCCGTCGTCGACCAGCTCGCCCGCGAGCTCGAGGCCGAGGACGACACCGCTACCGCCGACGCCCCGAAGGGAGGCGATGAGTAATGCCTATCGGACCCGCGCGCATGCCGCTCTTCGATCATCTGGGAGAGCTTCGTCGCCGCCTGACCATCGTGGTCGTGTCGGTGTTTGCCGCCGCTATCATGCTGTATTTCGCCACACCCGTGGTGCTCGACATCCTGAAAGACCCCATCCGCTCCTTTGTGCCGGACGGTAAGTTCTACATCACCACCACACTCGGCGGTTTTGGCCTGCGCTTCTCGCTGGCCATCAAGATGGCCGTGGTCATGTGCACGCCCATGATCATCTGGCAGATCCTGGCATTTTTCCTGCCGGCGCTGCGCCCCAACGAGCGCAAGTGGGTCGTGCCCACGGTGCTCGCCTCGACGGTGCTGTTCTTCCTGGGCGCCATCTTTTGCTACTTCATCATTATCCCGGCAGGCTTTGAGTGGCTCATCGGCGAAACCTCGGCTGTCGCCACGTCGCTGCCCGATCTTGAGGACTACGTCAACATGGAGCTGCTCTTTATGATCGGCTTTGGTGTGGCGTTTGAGCTGCCGCTCATCATCTTCTACCTGTCCGTCTTCCATTTCGTGTCCTACGCGGCTTTCCGCAGTGCATGGCGTTACGTATACGTTGGCCTGCTCGTGGGCTCGGCTGTGATCACGCCCGACGGCTCGCCCGTTACGCTGGGTCTCATGTATGGCGCCCTGCTTTCGCTCTACGAGATTTCGCTCGCCATCGCCCGCGTGGTCATTACCGCGCGCGAGGGCAAGGAGGGCCTGTTCGTGAGCCGTCTGGACCTGTTCTCGGACGACGAGGACGATGAGGAGTAAATCGGTATGCACGAGGTTGGCATTGTCAACGGCATACTCGATACAGTGATTCGCGCGGCGCGTGGGGCGGGGGCCTCGCGCGCCGTTTTGGTAACGCTGCGTATTGGGGATATGACCGAGGTCGTGCGCGAGGCGCTCGACTTTGCGTGGGAAACGTTTCGCGACGAGGACCCGCTCACGCGCGGCTGCGAGCTTGCCGTGGAGGAGGTCCATCCACAAAGCGAGTGCCTGGACTGCGGAGAGGTCTTTGAGCACGACCGTTTCCATTGCCGTTGCCCCCAATGTGGCGGCGCCAACGTGCGCCTGCTGCACGGCCGCGAGCTCGACATCGCCAGTATCGAAATCGAAACCCCCGACGATTAGCCCACCAGCCACCTGGGAACGGGGTATAACTGTTAGAAGTTAAGGAGTGCCGAATATGGCCGAGAAAACGATTGATATCGCATCGCCGATTCTGTCGCGCAACGAGCGCCTGGCAGATCAGCTGCGTCAGCGATTTAATGAGGCAGGCACCTTCGTGATCAATGTGCTGTCGAGCCCCGGCTCGGGTAAGACCACCACGATTCTGGGCACCAACGAGCGCCTGCGTGACAAGGCCGGCCTACGCTGTGCCGTCATCGAGGGCGATATCGCCTCGGATGTCGACGCCATCACCATGAAGGAAGCCGGCATGCCCGCCATCCAGATCAACACGGGCGGTCTGTGCCACCTCGAGGGCAACATGATCATGGAGGCTGTCGATGCCTTCGACCAGGCTGTGGGTCTGGAGAACATCGACGTCATCTTTATCGAAAACGTGGGTAACCTGGTCTGCCCGGTCGACTTTGACCTGGGCGAGAACCTGTCCATCATGATTCTCTCGGTGCCCGAGGGCGACGACAAGCCCATCAAGTATCCGGGCATCTTCCAGCACGCCGGCGCGCAGCTGCTCAACAAGGTCGACGTGGCCCCGGCTTTCGATTTTGACATGGATAGGTATACTAAGACACTCGATGACCTCAATCCGCAGGCGCCGCGGTTTGCCGTGAGCGCGCGCAAGGGCGAGGGCATGGATGCCTGGTGCGATTGGCTCATCGGGCAGATTGAGCAAGCAAGGGCGTAAGTCGGCCGCCATACGGGCGGGCGTAGCCGCAGAGATACGAGATAGGAGCCTCTTTTGAAGCTCATCATCGCCGAGAAAAACGACGCCGCGCGTCAGATCGCCGAGCGTCTGTCCACGGGCAAACCCAAAAAGGACAAGGTGTACAACACCGCCATCTACCGTTTTGAGTGGAAGGGCGAGGAGTGCGTGACCATCGGCCTTGCCGGTCACATCCTGGCGCCCGATTTTTGCGACAGCGTGCTGTTCGATAAAAAGCTGGGTTGGTATTCGGTGACCGAGGACGGCGAGATGTTGCCGGCCGATATGCCCGATGGCCTGGCCCGCCCGCCGTACGACACCAAGCGCAAGCCGTTCCTTGCCGATGGCATTTCCATCAAGGGCTGGAAGCTCGAGAGCCTGCCTTACCTCACCTGGGCGCCCGTCATTAAGCTACCGGCCGAGAAGGAGCTCATTCGTTCGCTCAAGAACCTGGCTAAGAAGTCCGACAGTGTCATCATCGCCACGGACTTCGATCGCGAGGGCGAGCTGATTGGCTCGGACGCCCTCAACAAGGTGCGTGAGGTGGCGCCCGACTTGCCGGTTGCCCGCGCCCAGTACTCTTCGTTTACCAAGGCTGAGATCACGCACGCCTTCGATAATCTCGTCTCCCTCGACCAGAACCTGGCCGACGCCGGCGAGAGCCGTCAGCACATCGACCTTATCTGGGGCGCGGTGCTCACGCGCTATCTGACGCTCGCCAAGTTTGGCGGCTTTGGCAACGTGCGCTCCGCCGGTCGCGTGCAGACACCGACGCTTGCCCTGGTGGTCGAGCGCGAGCGCGAGCGCATGGCGTTTGTGCCCGAGGACTATTGGCAGATCCGCGGCATGGGCGCCGCGCAGGGCGCTGCCGAGGACGATCGCTTTAAGATCGCGCACAAGACGGCGCGCTTTACCGACAAAGATGCTGCCGAGACGGCGTATGGTCACGTTGACGGCGTCAAGACGGCGACCGTTGCCGCGGTGACCAAGCGCTCGCGTAAGCAGCAGCCGCCCACGCCGTTTGCGACGACCTCGCTGCAGGCTGCCGCCGCGGCCGAGGGCATCTCGCCTGCGCGTACCATGCGCATCGCCGAGTCCCTCTACATGGCCGGTCTCATCAGCTACCCGCGTGTCGACAATACCGTGTACCCTGCGACGCTCGATCTGGGCGCCGTGGTGAGCGACCTGGCAAAGATTAACCCGGCGCTGGCGCCCGTGTGCAAAAAGGTGCTCGCCGGTCCCATGAAGCCCACGCGCGGCAAGGTCGAGACCACCGACCACCCGCCTATCTATCCCACGGGCGAGGGCGATCCGTCCACGCTCGATGGCGGCCAGCGCAAGCTTTACGACCTCATCGCCCGCCGCTTCCTGGCGACGCTCATGGGTCCTGCGACCATCGAGAACACCAAGCTCGAGCTCGACGTCAACGGCGAGCCGTTTGTGGCCTCGGGCGACGTGCTCGTGACCCCGGGCTTCCGCGAGGCCTATCCGTACGGCCTTAAACGCGACGAGCAGATGCCGCCGCTGGAGCGGGGCGATACGGTCGACGTGTTCGACATTAAGCTCGAGGCCAAGCAGACTGAGCCGCCCGCGCGTTACAGCCAGGGCAAGCTCGTGCAGGAGATGGAGAAGCGCGGCCTGGGTACCAAGTCCACGCGCGCGAGCATCATCGAGCGCCTGTATGCCGTGCGCTATCTCAAAAATGATCCCGTGGAGCCGAGCCAGCTGGGTATTGCCATTATCGATGCGCTGACGCAGTTTGCCCCGCGCATCACGAGCCCCGATATGACCAGCGAGCTCGACGGCGACATGACTCGCGTCGAGCGCGGCGAGGACACCGAAGAGCATGTCGTGACGCACTCGCGTGCGCTGCTGGCCGGCGTGCTCGACGAGCTGCTCAAGCATACGCAGGAGCTCGGCGACGCCATCAGCGACGCCGTCACGGCTGATGCGCGCGTGGGCGCCTGCCGCAAGTGCGGCAAGGACCTGGTTATGAAGACGAGCGCAAAGACCCGTGGCAGCTTCATTGGCTGCATGGGCTGGCCCGACTGCGACGTGACCTATCCGGTGCCGAGCGGCGTCAAGGTGAGCCCGCTCGAGGGCGAGGCCGCCGTGTGCCCCGAGTGCGGTGCGCCGCGCATCAAGTGTCAGCCGTTCCGCCAGAAGGCTTTCGAGATCTGCGTGAACCCGAGGTGCCCCACCAACTACGAGCCTGACCTTAAGGTGGGCGAGTGCAAGGTGTGCGCCGAGGCCGGACGCCATGGCGACCTGATCGCGCACAAGAGCGAGAAGAGCGGCAAGCGCTTTATCCGCTGCACCAACTACGATGACTGTGGCGTGAGCTATCCTCTACCGGCGCGCGGTAAGCTCGAGGCGACGGGTGAGACCTGCCCCGAGTGCGGCGCTCCCATCGTGGTGGTCAACACGGCGCGCGGCCCGTGGCGCATCTGCGTGAACATGGACTGCCCGACCAAGGAGAAGAAGCCCGCCCGCGGCCGCAAGACCGCGACTAAGGCGAGCTCGGCAAAGAAGACGACCGCTGCGAAGAAGACTTCGACGGCGAAAAAGTCGACTGCCAAGAAGTCGACCACCAAGAAGACGACGGCCAAGAAGGCCGCCGACAAGTAACGGCGCGGTCGAAACAATGCCCAAAAAAACGAGCGAGGGTCCCATGATCCTCGCTCGTTTTTTTGATCGGCAGTTAGGGACGTTCCTTTTCTGCCGGCAGTTTAGGAACGTCCCTAACTGCCGGCTCGGGAACGACAAAGCGCTAGTTCACCTCGACAGGCTTGGCGCCGGGATAGCGCTCCTCAAAGTCTAGGCGGTACTTATTGTCATTGGTGCCCGCCACGTTGTCGCGCGACAGCGGCGCCACGATCTCATTCTTGTGGTCCGCAGGCTTGGCGTATTTCAGGCTGATCTCCCAGGCATCACAGATTGCGTCAATGCGGTGATCCAGGTCGTCGTACAGGGCGATGATGTCCTTCCAGGAGCTGTAGTTCTTGGAGCTCGTCGGGACGTCCAGGTCCTCGACGATGTCGTAATACTGCTCGATGGTGTCCTCCGTGCGCTCGGCGACGTCGGCGAGATTTTGACGGGTGGTTCGATCCTCTTCCAGATAGTTGCCGTTGAAGTTCTGCGCGCAGCCACGGACCTGGCTGTCGAGATCTTCGAGCAGGTCGTAGTATTCGCTCAGTCGGCGGTAGAGGTTCTGCTCAGAGAGCGTTGCTTCGCCGCCATCCTCGTCATCATCGTCATCGTCGTAAAGGCTATTGGGATCGCCGAGAGGCTCAAGGTCATCATCGTCAACATCGTGGTGCAGCTTGGTAACCTCGGCGGTCGTCTGCGTACCGGCGTTGTCGAAAGGCTTGATCACAAAGAAAATGACCAGGGCGATGATGATCGCCACCAGCACAACGATAACGGCGATAAGCGGCCCGGTGCCGCTCTTTTTGGGAGCGGGGGTCTGTGGCGAAGCGGGCACGTATGCGGGAACCGGCTGCTGTTGGGGCGAGCCGCTCGCGACGGGTATGCGCTGCGTGGTCTCGACGGCCTCGGTCCTTGCGGCGGGGTCGGGGCTATAGGCGAGGGAGTCGTCCGCCTTGGCTTGCGGCGCATCAAGGGAGCCGGTCTGCTCAAAAGCGGGCTGGCTATCGCTCGCGGCTGTTTGCTCAACGGGTGCACCGCACGAGGTGCAGAACTTGGCATCATCTGCAAGAAGCTTGCCGCACGAGGCGCAATACCGAGACATTGCCACTCCTTTCGCCACATTTCAATGCAATACGACGATTATACCCAGCACCCCAAAAAGCCGGCAGTTGAGGACGTTCCTTTTCGGCCGGCAGTTTAGGAACGTCCCTAACTGCCGCCTGAGTAGCCATTGGCTAGGTGGGATTTGGGACGCGCCGAGCACTGGGGTATCATGGCTTAGTTGATATATCTGCATTTACGCGCCTTGTAGGAAGGGGCTGCGCCCATGGCTTTTGAGCCTGCTCAACATAGCTTTATCACGCTCGAGGGCGTCGACGGTGCCGGCAAGTCCACGCAGGCGCGTCTGCTTGCCCGTGCGCTCGACCTCGCTGGCTATCAGGTCGTAACTCTGCGCGAGCCGGGTGGCACTGCCATCAGCGAAAAGATTCGCGCCCTGCTGCTCGACCCCGCCAACACGGCGATGGGAGACACCTGCGAGTTGCTGCTCTACGAGGCGGCGCGCGCCCAGTTGGTGCACGAGGTCATCGCGCCCGCCCTCGCTGCCGGCAAGGTGGTCCTGTGCGATCGCTTCTACGATTCCACGACCTGCTACCAGGCGTTTGCCGATGGCCTCGATCGCCAGATAGTGCGCGATGCCAACAACCTGGCCGTCGCGGGTACGCACCCGGCGCTCACACTCGTCTATCACATCACGCCCGAGCAGGCGGCGCTGCGCATGGCAGCCCGTGGTGCGGCAGATCGTATGGAGGCAAAAGGCGTGGCATTCCAGGAGCGTGTCTACCAGGGCTTTTGCGCAATCGCTGCCGAGGAGCCAAACCGCGTAAAGCTCATCGACGCCACTGCGACCGTCGAGGAAGTCTTCGCGCAGACGGTCGAGCAGGTTCGCGTCTACGGCCTCGACATTTCCCAGGACGCCGTCACCGCCGCTCTTGCCCAGGAGGCCGAGTAACATGGCCCCCGCTCAGGCAAGCCTGCTGACCAAGCTCGACACCCAAGAGCGCGTGCGCGACTTTTTGACCAATGCCGTCGCCAGCGGTCGCGCATCGCACGCCTACCTGTTTTTGGGCGCGCCCGGCGCGGGCAAGCTCGACGCCGCGTGGGCGCTCGCCCAAGCCTTCCTGTGCGAGCAGGATGGCTGCGGCTCATGCGATAGCTGCGTGCGCGTCGCCCGCCATACGCACCCCGACGTGCACTATTACACGCCCGAGAGCGCCACGGGCTACCTTATCGCCCAGACCCGCGAGCTGCTCGACGACGTGCCGCTGGCGCCCATCCGCGCCAAGGCCAAGGTCTACATCATTGACCGTGCCGAGCAGCTGCGCGCCAACACCGCCAACGCACTGCTCAAAACACTCGAGGAGCCGCCCGAGGGCGTTATGTTTATCTTGCTGGGCACCTCGGCAGACGTGATGTTGCCCACCATCGTGAGCCGCTGCCAGTGCGTGCCGTTTCGGCTGGTGTCGCCCGCCGTCGCCGCGCAGGCCGTGAGCCGCGCCACCGGTCAGGACCCTGCGCGTTGCCGCATGGCGGTCGCCGTGGCGGGAAGCCCCACACGCGGCATCGAGTTTCTTAAGAGCGCCGAGCGCCAGGATGCTCGCCGTCAGATGGTTCGCGCCATCGACTCGCTCATCGCCGCCGACGAGGCCGACGTGCTCAGCCGCGCCAAGTCGCTCATCGTCGCCGTTAAGGCGCCGCTCGCCGAGGTCAAGTCCACGCAGGAAAAGGTGCTCGAGCAAAATGCCGATTACCTGTCGCGTGGAGCATTGAAGCAGCTTGAGGACCGCAACAAGCGCGAACTCAACGCGCGCGAGCGTTCGGGTATCATGGAAGCGCTGGCGAGCGCGCGGACGCTCATGCGCGACGTGCTGCTGACGCTTCAGGATGAGGCGGCCGACGTCGTGAACGAGGATGTGCGCGACACGATCGGTCGGCTTGCCGCCGCGACCAATGTTGCGGGTGCCACCCAGGCGCTCGAGGCGGTCGCGACCGCCGAGCGCAACATCGCCAGAAACGTTACTCCCCAGCTGGCCATCGAGGTCATGCTGTTCGATATCAGGAAGGCACTGAAATGCCGTTAGTCGTACCCGTTAAGTTTACCTACGCCTCGCGCGACCTGTGGTTTGACCCGCAGGACCTGGATATCCTCGAGGCAGATTACGCTATTTGCTCCACCGAGCGCGGAACCGAGATCGGCCTGGTCACGGCCGATCCCTTTGAGGTGCCGCAAGACGAGATCGGTCAGCCGCTCAAGCCCGTACTGCGCGTGGCGAGCGACATCGACCTGCAGCTTGCCGACGACCTGGCCATCCAGGGCGACGAGGCCATGGTCGACTTCCGCCGCCTGGTCAAGGAGCTCGACCTCGATATGAAACCGGTGGGCGTCGAGTACCTGTTTGGCGGCGAGAAGGCCGTGTTCTACTTTGCGGCCGAGGAACGCGTCGATTTTCGCCAGCTCGTCAAGGATCTGTCCTCGACGCTGCACATTCGCGTCGACATGCGCCAGATCGGCGTGCGCGACGAGACCCGCCTGGTGGGCGGCTATGCCCAGTGCGGACAGGAGCTCTGCTGCACGCGCTTTGGCGGACAGTTTGAGCCCGTCTCGATCCGCATGGCAAAAGAGCAGGACCTGCCGCTCAATTCCTCCAAGATCAGCGGCGTTTGCGGCCGACTGATGTGCTGCCTGCGCTATGAGTTCGAAGCGTACAAGGACTTTAAGAGCCGCGCGCCCAAAAAGAAGACGCTTATCGATACGCCGCTCGGCAAGGCGCGTATTCAGGAATATGACACGCCGCGCGAGCAGCTGGTGCTGCGCCTGGAGAACGGCAAGGTCTTTAAGGTCAACTTGGCTGATATGACCTGCTCGGAGGGCTGCAAAAAGAAGGCCGCCGAGCAGGGCTGCAACTGCCGCCCCGACTGCGTGACGCGCGACGTGCTCGAGCGCATCGAGTCGCCCGAGATGCGCCTGGCGCTCATGGAGCTCGACCGCGAGAACGGCGTCGACGTGGGCGATGGCCTGTCGAGTGCCGACCGTCTGGCCGGCACGTCGATGCCCAAGCGCCGTCGTCGCGATGCCGATTCCGATGCTCGCGCCGGTCAGGGGCAGGGCGAGGGTCGTGGCCGCGGAAAGGGCCGCGGCAATGCCGCAACGCCCGAGGCCGAGGAGGCCGCCGGTGGCCGTCGTCGTCGCAAGCGCGCGGGCTCGGGCAATGTCGGCGAGGCTGCAGCTGCAGGCAAGAACTCCTCCCGCGAGCGCGAGACTCAGCAGCCTCAGCAGCAAAACCGCGGCGGTGGCATGAACCCCACACGTCGCCGCCGCCGTCACCTGTCGAGCGAGGAGCGCGAGGATGCCTTCCGCGCCGCAGCTGCTCGCGAGGCCGGTGCCGCTTCCAAGGGCTCCTCGGGTTCCGATGCGCCTGCCGACAAGGGCGGCAAGTCACGTGGCGAGGAGGAGCGCGCGCCGCGTCCGCGCCGTCGCCATTCCTCGGGCGCGCAGCAGAAGCCTTCAGTGCCCTCCGTGGCCGATCAGGTCTTGGATGGCGAGGTCAAGGTCACGCGCCGTCGTCCCGGAGATGGCGGGGGAGCTGCTGCCAAGGCTTCGCGTGGCGCCGCTCGCGACGAGCGCGAGCCGCGCGAGGATCGCGGTGGCGAGGGCTCGGCCGACCAGGGTCAAAAGCGCCGTCGCCGTCGCCGTTCCCGCAAGCCGCGCCAGGATGGTGGCGAGGGCTCGACCCCGTCTTCGTCCGCACCACAACCGCCCGCCGGCGAATAACGCCCGCGAGCGGATTTAACCCGCCTTACCCCAATCGCGTCGGGGTACCATAGCGCTGAATCAACAACCCTCCCTGCGACCGAACGTAGGGAGGGTTGTGTCTTGAAGAGCCATCTGAACAAATTGAGCCGTCTGCAGGGTGCCGGCGCCCTACCGTTTGCGGACGAATTGCTGCCGTTTGCCGAGCGGGCGGCACGCGAGGCACTCGAGGCATTGTCGCCAACACGATGTGCCGGCTGCGAGCGCGCCGGTGCGCTTATTTGCCAAGACTGCCTGGCCGCGCTCATGCTCATCGACCCACGTCATAGCTGTACCCGATGCGGCGCCCCGTTTGGGGATTTGCTGTGCACTGAGTGTTCGGTCGAAGGCACGTCCTCGGCAATGGCGGAGGCGCTCGACCGCTGCCTGGCGTGCGCCGTCTATGCGCATCCGCTGCCGCGCATCATTAAAGCGTACAAGGACGCGGGCGAGCGACGTCTGGCTCCGTATCTGGCGGAGCTGCTCTACGACACCGCCCTGCATGCCCAGGTCGTAGCGCCCGATCGCTACGGAGGTGTGCTGTCCGGTGCGGATGCGGTGGTGTTTGTGCCTGCGACGGCGGCAGCGTTTCGGCGGCGTGGCTTTGATCATATGGAGGCTATTGCGCGCCCATTTTGCGAGCTGTCGGGTGTTCCCCTGCTCGATGCTCTCGTCAAGTACGGGCATGGCGACCAGCGCGAACTCGGTCGTGAGGAGCGTCGCGAGCGTGCCCAAGGCATGTACGAGACGGTTGAGGACGTGCACGGCCGCCGCCTACTGCTTATCGATGACGTTATCACCACGGGCGCGACCATGGCAGCAGCCTCGGCGGAGCTCAAGCGTGCCGGCGCTGCGGCAGTCGATGGCCTTGCTATCGCACGTGTTTGGTAGGGGTGGTTTTGTGGCAGTGAAGATTGAGCGGCGCAACGAGCCGACAGGCGAACAGCTAGCGGCTTCCGTAATCCTAACAGGCGCTTCAGCGCTGCGCATGATGCGCGCCGAGCGCCGGCAGATGGGCTATATCAGCTGGAAGGACTTTAATCCCGATGAAGAGCGCCGTGTGCTGCGCACGTCGTCGCCCTCGACCGAGGATATCTATCTTCCTGACTTGGTGCGAATTGGAGCCAAAAGTGGCGAGGTGCAAGAAGATCTGTGCTTGCTGGTGGGATCTGCGGCGCAGCGCCGCCGCATGCCTAGCGTAGGCTGGTCCGTGTGTTCCGGGTTGCCCGCCGGCTCGATTCTAGAGGTGGAACCGGGGGTGTACAGCTTGTCTCCCGAGGCCCTCTGCCTTGCCGTTGCGCGCGAACTTGGCTGTATCCAGGCATTTGCCCTGGCCCAGGAGCTGTGCTCTAAGATTTCACTGAGCGACCGCGGGAAGTATCTGCCTCCCTACACCTCGCCTGTTACGAATAAACTTGCAAAGGACAAGGACCAGCCAGCAGACGTGGGCTACTTTGAAGTCGAGCCGGCGCTGACGCCCGATCGCCTGGCAGATTACCTTGCGGCATGCAAGGGGAATGTGGCCAAACAGCTGCTGCGTCTGTGTCCCTATCTTTCGGAAAACCTGCGCTCACCCATGGAGTGCATCATGCTCGCTCTGTTTTCGCTTCCGTTTTCCTATGGCGGGTTTGCCTGCGGACCTTTTAAGACCGACTACAAGATCGAGTTCGATGACCGTGCGCAGGCAATCTCGGGGATGCCTCATGCAGTTTGCGATGCGTATCAAGAAGCGGCCCGGTTTGACCTGGAATACAACGGTGAGCTGGGTCATTCCTCTCGGAGGGGACGTATCCATGATGAAAAGCGCAACACGGGCTTGATTACTATGGGAATCGAGGTCGCGACGGTCAATAACGAAATGCTCTGTGACATGGAAGCGATGGAAGCGCTCGCATGGCGCATGCACCAGCGTATGCGAAAGCGGTACCGGAATCGTGTCGATGCCCGCAGGAAGAAGCAAGAGGCGTTGCTTAACACGCTGCGGGCGTGTTTTGGGCTTAAGCCGGTCTAATTCACGTCGAAAATAGGGGGGTTAATCATATGCCCTGGCCAAAATATGGCAAATATGAGTACTGTCACTAAATCAATAACAGCAAAATCAAGGAATTTAGGACTCGGAGGCGTCATAAAGTAAGAAGATAATAAACAAATGTAGAATAACTAAGCATCAGGTTGGCGACACTGAGCGCATAATCTGTCCGAGAGGCCAAAATTGCCTGTTACTAAATTGGTGACAGTACTCATATTTGCCATTTTTTGGCCACGGCACCCTAGGAGGGGTGCCCCGGAGCTCCCCATAGGGGGAGCTCCGGGCTTCACAGAGGCACGAATAGCCCACTCCGACCTGCGAAATCTGTACTCGCGATGCGAATGACGCCCCTAACCTTAAACTTTAGCTTGAACTTAGCTATAATGCGCTACGTTCCTACCAGGCTGTGGTTGCGGACGGACGAAATGCCCGTCCTAGTCCAAGACAGACGCGGTCAAAGGGATCCACGTAAGCGACCGCGTGCGCGCGGCGCGATCATGGCGCGTCCTAGATGTAAGCCGCACCGTCCGTTCTACTTTCTTTGGGGCAATACCGCCTCGCGGGCGAGCGGGCCAGTCGTGAAGGTGGCTGCGGCCTCCCGAGCAAACACCCCGGTGCGCAAGTGTGGGGTCAAATACCAGGTCAGCTGGTGGGAACAATCTGATATTTCGTGCAACGCACGGATCGTATACGACACAGAAGGCAGGGTAGTGGACATGGTGAGGGGCAGCTTGATGCACGCGGCTCGGTTAGGTGCTGGGACCGCAGCGGTCATCGCCGTTTTGGGCCTGAGCGGATGCGCGTTCAACCCGCTGTCTACGTTCACGACTCCCACGATCGACCAGATCGAGTACGAGACCGTCACGCCCGCGGTGTCGGATGATGCCCTGGTCACCCCCGGTACCCTGACGGTTGCCCTCGATACCTCCGATGCGCCGCAGGCCATGCAGGGCGCTGACGGCGAGCTCACGGGGTATGCAGTCGACGCTGCCCGCGCCCTCGCAAGCCGCATGGGCCTTAAGGTCGCCTTTGTCGATGCGTCCTCGGCAGGTTCCGCGCTCGGTGACAAAAAGGCTGATATCTTTATCGGCGAGATCAACTCCACGGATGGGGACGTTAGCTCGCTCGGCACCTGCCTGTACGATGCCGCTTCCGTGTTCGGTAAAACCAGCGATGGTGGGTCGCTGAGCGTTTCCACCGATACCCTTAACACGTCTACTCTGGGTATCCAGATGTCCTCGGCCTCGCAGGAGGCGCTTGCTAAGCAGAGCATCACCGCCAACCAAAAGACTTACTCCAACATCAACGAGTGCTTTGAGGCGCTCGAGTCCGGCGAGGTCGACTATGTGATCTGCGACTCCACGGCTGGCGGTTACCTTGCGCGCCTGATGAGCGAGATCTCCTATGTCGGTGCGCTCGAGGCGCCCTCGACGCTTGGTGTTGCAGGCCTTTCGTCCAATGACGAACTGTGTCGTGCCGTGAGCGATGCCCTCGACGGTATTACGGCCGACGGCACGCTCGAGGCGGTCCACTGCGTCTGGTACGGCACGATGCCCTACGACCTCACCACTAAGACGGTTTCGGGCGCTAACGTGCAGCCGGGCGACTCTGAGTCCAGCGAGACCACATCCTCCGGCAGCGAATCCTCCGATTCCAACAATGAGACCGCATCCTCCGAAGACAAATCGTCCAGCCAGGAAGACACCATCACCGACGACGACATTAACAAGCTTAATAGCTAGTTATTGCTAGGGGTGGCGTCTCCTATGCGCTAGGAGAGATGTCCCTTCACGGTTTCAACACGCACTGCCGGGCTTCCCCAATAGGGGGGCCCGGCTTTTTCATCTCTATAAAACCAGCAGGTCAAAGCCAATTTTCGGGACCAAATACAAAGTCGCCGGCTCCCTCCTATAGCGCACTTTGCCACAGAAAAGTGCGAGACTTCGGTATGCGGTATCAAGCAATCGTTATTCGGGTCTTTGGGAATCCGCGTGATTAAATGCACGGCAATGGGTACATAGCCAGTACAGTAAGTCCCCGAGGCAGATTGGAGCCACGTATGGATATCAAGGTTTCTGGACGCAAGACGACGGTAACCGATGCTCTGCGTGCGCATGTGGATGAGAAGATCGGCGAGGCGCTCAAGGTTTTCGATATCGAGCCCATGACGGTCGACGTTGTACTTCGCTATGAGAAGAACCCCTCGAACCCCAACCCGGCAATCGTCGAGGTTACGGTTCGCGCCCGCGGTTCGGTGATTCGCGTTGCCGAGCACGGTGCAGATATGTACGCCGCCATCGACCTCTCCGCCGATAAGGTCACCCGCCAGCTGCGCAAGTTCAAGACCAAGGTCGTGGACAACCGCCAGGGTGGTGCCAGCGCAGCGGATGTTGCACCGGTCGAGCGTGTCGAGGATCTGGCCGACCTGCTGCTGCCCGAGGAGGACGACGACCTGCTCGTCCGCGAGAAGGTCATCGATGTCACCCCGATGACTGAGGAGCAGGCGCTGGTGCAGACCGATCTGCTGGGCCACGACTTCTACGTGTTCGAGAACGCGACGACTGGCCTCATCAATGTGGTGTATCACCGTAAGAATGGTGGATATGGCATCATCAAGCCCCGTATCGAAACACTTGACGAGTAAAATACGTTAACTTGCATGAGTTAACGGTTGGCGGCCATCCCATGCGGGTGGCCGCCTTTTTACGTAAGGAGTCGCTTTGATGGACAAGGCTGCATCTACCGGCCATTCTGACCGTTGCCGCATCGTCGTCGATACCTGCTGCGACTTTAGCCCCGAGGTCGCTGCGAACCTCGATGTCGATATCTTGGGTTTTCCCTTCATTATCGATGGCGAGGAGCGCACGGATGACATCTGGTCGAGCATCACACCCAAGGAGTTCTACGACCGCATGCGCGCTGGTGCCCGCGTGTCCACCTCGGCTGTGTCGCTCGGTCGCTATATCGAGTTCTTTACCGAGTGCGCCAAAGAGGGTACGCCCACGGTCTACCTGTGCTTTACCTCGGCGCTGTCGTCGAGCTACAACTCCGCGTGCCAGGCGGCGGACGCCGTGCGCGCCGAGTATCCCAACTTTGAGCTGTACGTGGTCGACAACGCTCTGCCCTGTGCGACCGGTGAGCTCTTGGCGCTTGAGGCCGTGCGCCAGCGTTCGGCGGGACTGACCGCCAAGCAGCTGGTCGACTGGGCAAACGAGGCCAAGACCTATGTCCACGGTTACTTTACGCTCGAGAGCTTTGACGCGCTGGCTGCCGGCGGCCGCATTCCGCCCGCGGCGGCACAGCTCACGGCAAAGCTCGACGTCAAACCCGAGCTGTCCTACGACCTGGCCGGCTCGCTGTCGCTGATCGGCGTCAACCGCGGTCGCAAGAAGGCGCTCAAGTCCATTCTCAAGTCGTTCCGCGAGAACTATGTGCCCGATCGCACCATGCCCATCGCCATTATGACGGCCGATGCCGAAAAGGACGGCGACTGGCTCGAGGCCGCCATCCGCAAGGAGGAAGGCTGCGCCGACGTGACCATCATCCGCAGCTCTGTGGGCCCCACCATTGGCTCGCACGTGGGCCCCGGCATGGTGGCTTGCGCGTTTTGGGGCAAGAACCGCGCCGACAAGGCGTCGCTTTCCGACCGCATCGCCCGCCGCGTGCGCGGTCAGTAGGCAAGTAACGCGGCCGTAATCGATCCCAACTCACAGCCCAAACGCTGGCACCGAGTATTCAACCTGGTAATAACCCCCAACCCAAAAGGAAAGGCTTCATGGCAAACAAGCTCTCTGTCGCATTTATCGGCACCGGAATCATGGGTGCCCCCATCGCCGGCCACATTCTGGACGCCGGCTATCCCGTCACGGTCAACAACCGCACTAAGTCCAAGGCGGCGGCGCTTATCGAGCACGGCGCAGTCTGGGCCGATACGCCGGCAGATGCCGTGGCGAACGCCGACGTCGTCTTTACCATGGTGGGTTATCCCTCCGAGGTCGAGGAGCTCTACCTGGCGGGCGACGGCCTGCTGGCCTGCACTAAGCCCGGCGCGGTGCTGATCGACCTCACCACGAGCTCGCCCGAGCTCGCCCGTGACATTGCCGAGGCCGCCCAGGTTTCCGGCCGCATGGCGTTTGACTGTCCCGTCACCGGCGGCGAGTCGGGTGCTATCGCCGGCACGCTTACGGCTATCGTGGGCGCTACCGAGAACGACATCGCTCCGGTCCGCGATATCCTTTCCACCTTTGCGGCAACCATCTGCTGCTTCGATGGTGCCGGCAAGGGCCAGGCTGCCAAGCTCGCCAACCAGGTGTCGCTGGGCGCCTGCATGGTCGGCATGGCAGACGCCATGGCATTTGCCGAGCTGAGCGGCCTTGACCTGGAAAAGACCCGCCAGATGATCCTGGGCGGCACCGGCAAGTCTGGCGCCATGGAGAGCCTGGCCCCCAAGGCGCTCGACGGCGACTACAGGCCCGGCTTTATGGTTGAGCATTTCATTAAGGACCTGCGCCTGGCCCTTGCCTACGCCGACGACCGCGAGCTCGCGCTGCCCGGAGCCGACGTGGCCTTTACGCTCTACGACATGCTCGACGCCATCGGTGGCGCCAAGCTGGGCACCCAGGCCATCACGGTTCTCTACAAGGAGGAGGCCGACGCCATCGCCGCCGGTCTGGACTGGTCGCAGTATCGTCCCGAGGAGCATGGCGCTCACGAGGAAGGTTGCGGTTGCGGCGAGCACGGCGAGGACCATGAGTGCGGTTGTGGCCATCACCACGGCGAGGACCACGAGTGCTGCGGTGGCCACGGCCATGACGACGGCCACGAGTGCTGCTGCGGCCACCATCACGGGGAGTAGCGCCTATGAGCTGGACGTTCGTGGTGCTTGCGCTGGTGCTCTTTCTCTTTGCAATCTATATTGGCTTTTTGTGCGGACAGTGGGCCTGCGAAAAGCGCGTGATCACCAAGCGCGACTACTGGATCGCCAATTTTGCAGGCGCGGCGGCAGTCGTCCTGCTGACCTGGGTGTTCTCGCTGTTCCCGCTGGTGCAGTTTGCGCCGATCGGCTGGCTCGGCGGCTTTATCGCCGGCCTTAAGATGAGCTTTGGCGAGTCCGTCGGTCCGTGGCGCAAGCACGACGAGGTCTTTAACGTCAACAAGGCTCATCGCGCCGCCGCCGACGCGGGCGACGCCGAGGAGCACCGCCGCGCACGTCGCAATGGCGCGGCCGACCGACAGCTCATCTCGGTCACCGATGACAGCAAGGGTGCTGGCAAGCACGCTAAGAAATAGTAAGAAGAGGTAACTATGGCAGAAAACAAAGACGAACAGCTCACCGACGAGGAGCTGGCACAGCTCCAGCTGGCAGAGGAGAACGAGAACGCCGTCGACCGTCTGGTCAAGGAGCTCGGCTGCCCCACGCGCCGCATCCGCCAGTTTGCCGCCCGCGTGCTGCATCTGCTGGCCGAGCGCGACCCGCAGCGCGTCGTGCCCTGCGCGCCCGCGCTGATCGAGGCACTCGACCGCCCCGAGGCTCAGACCCGCTGGGAGGCTCTCGATGCCCTGGCGGCGCTCGCCACCACCTGCCCTGAGCAGCTGGGCGATGCCTTTGAGGGTGCTGAGACCGCGCTGTTCGACGAGATTTCCTCCACGCTGCGCTATGCCGCCTTCCGCCTACTGTGCGTGTGGGGCGCCACGAGTGTCGAGCGCTCGCGCGAAGCTTGGCCCATCCTGGACGAGGCCATCCAGTGCTACCACGGCGACCTTGAGTATCGCGACATGCTCGGTTGCCTGTACGAGTTTGGCCAGGGCGAGATCGACGCCGAGGTCGCCGAGAAGCTCGCGCTGCGCCTTAAGTTCGACGCCGAGAACGGCAAGGGCAGCTATCTCAAGGCCCGTTCGAGCGAGATTTGCGAAATGCTTGTTAAACGTTTTGGCCTGGATCTCTCCAAAAAGAAGAAGCGTGCTAGCGTTAAAAAATCTGAGGCCGCCGAAGACGAGGAGTAACAGATTATGGCGCACGATGTAGTCCTGATTCCCGGTGACGGTATCGGTCCCGAGATTACGCAGGCCATGCGCCGCGTGGTCGAGGCCACCGGTGTCCAGATCAACTGGAACGTCCAGGAGGCCGGTGCCGGCGTCATGGACGAGTTTGGCACGCCGCTGCCCCAGCATGTGCTCGATGCGGTCGCCGAGACCAAGGTTGCCATCAAGGGCCCCATCACCACGCCGGTCGGCACGGGCTTCCGCAGCGTTAACGTCGCCCTGCGCAAGCATTTTGACCTGTACGCCTGCGTGCGCCCTTGTCTGTCGCAGCCGGGTGACGGCTCGCGTTTCCGCGATGTCGACCTGGTCATCGTGCGCGAGAACACCGAGGACCTCTACGCCGGCATCGAGTTCGATGAGGGCGCTGCCGAGGTCGAGGAGCTCTCGCAGCTCGTCGAGCGTTCGGGCCAAAAGACCTTCGCCGCCGATTCCGCGATCTCGATTAAGCCGATCTCCATCGCCAAGAGCCGTCGCATTGTGGAGTATGCCTTTGAGTATGCCCGTCGCTGCGGCCGCAAAAAGGTGACGGCCGTGCACAAGGCCAACATCATGAAGGCGACCGACGGCCTGTTCCTGCGCGTTGCGCGCGAGGTGGCCGCCAACTATCCCGATATCGAGTTCAACGACAAGATTGTCGACGCCACCTGCATGGGCCTGGTCCAGAACCCCAACGACTTCGATGTTCTGGTGCTGCCCAACCTGTACGGCGACATCGTGAGCGACCTGTGCGCCGGCCTGGTGGGCGGCTTAGGCATGGCCCCCGGCTCCAACATCGGTGCCGACTGCGCCATCTTCGAGGCAACGCACGGCTCCGCGCCCGATATCGCGGGCCAGGATATTGCCAACCCCACGGCCGAGATCCTCTCCGCTGCGATGATGCTCGACCACCTGGGCGAGAACGATGCTGCCAACCGCATTCGTGCCGCCGTATCTGCCACGCTCGACGAGGGCGAGCAGGTTACCGGTGACGTACGTCGTGCCCAGACCGGCTCCGTTGAGGGCGCCGTGGGCACACAGGCCTTTGCCGATGCCGTTATCGCGCACCTGGTCTAAGGTATGCACGCTGCAAACGCCTAAATAGTACTTAAGTGTTTGCGTATAACCTAAGAATCAATACGCCCGGCGCCTCGTCGGGCGTATTCTATTGGGGACTATGTTTCCTAACAAGGAGTAATTGATATGGGTCTGATTCAAAAGAAGGACGAGAAGGACGAGATCGACGGCATCCAGATCATCGAGCGCGGCGAAGGCCCCGACGGTGATGGGGACGAGAAGATCGACCTGGTCGCCGGCACGTCTGCCGAACATATTGCCGCCGGCACGACCGCCGAGGAGGAGGATGCTCGCCTGGAGGCAAAGATCGCCGCGGACGCCGCCGACGAGAACCTCATGCCTGAGGAGCAGGACGAGGACGACTCCGATGCGGACGACCATGCATCCAAGCACAAGAAGACGATGATCGCCGCCTTCGTGGTTGCAGTCGTGATCGCTGCGGTGGTCGGCTTCTTTATCGGTAACGGTGGTTTTGGCGGCAAGGGTGTCGGTTCGGCGACCCTCACCGAGGACCAGCTCGATTCGACCGTGGCAAGCTATAGCTACAACGGCAAGAAGAGCGATATCACCGCGCGCGAGGCCATCGAGAGCCAGTACAGCCTCGACACCGTCAAGGATAGCGATGGCAACTACACCGCTCCGTCTGCCGACGTTATCCTGTCCTACGTGCGCAACCAGATTCTGCTGGACGCTGCTGAGGACGAGGGCATTACCGTTTCTTCCAAGGAAATGAAGCAGTACGCCGAGGATTCCATCGGCACCTCCGACTACAAGACCATGGCCACGCAGTACGGTGTTTCCAAGGACCAGGCCAAGCAGATTGTCCGCCAGTCTGCGACGCTGCAGAAGCTCTACAAGAAGAAGGTGGGCGATAGCTCCGCAAGCATGCCGACCGCCCCGACCGAGCCTGCTGACGGCAACGAGGAGACCACGAGCAAGGACTACGCCGACTACATCATCAACCTTGCCGGCGATGAGTGGGATAGCTCAAAGGGCACTTGGAAGGACGCCGACAGCACCTATGCCAAGGCCTTCGCCGACGATGCCTTTACGGCCGATAGCGCAACCTATAAGCAGGCCATGACCGCCTACTACACTGCTTATCAGCAGTATTCCTCGCAGGCTTCGAGCGCCAGCTCCAAGTGGACCGAGTATGCTAACGGCCTCTACGCCAAGGCCAACATCAGTATCTACGGCCTGTTTGCGTAAGGTTTTCCTGCACTACTGAGCGCTAACCGATCTGCCTGATTAAGCCCGCTAGAACGGACAACGTTCTAGCGGGCTTTCTGCGTTGAGGGCGTGATTGGCGGCTTAATTATGGCTATTCGTCTTTAAGTCCAAAAAGGCTATCGGCTTCATCGTCGGATATATATTCCAGTACATCGCCCGGTTGGCAGTCGAGTGCCCGGCATATCGCGTCAAGAGTTGAAAAACGTATGGCAGAAACCTTGCCCGTCTTAATGCGTGACATATTGACCTGGGAGATGCCTACGCGTTCCGCAAGCTCTTTGGATGAGATCTTACGTTCGGCGAGCATGCGGTCAAGCCGCAGGATAATCATGGATTCCCCCTAGAGCAACTCGTCATCTTGTTTTTGCAGGATATACCCATAGCGGAAGATGCTGGCAATCAGACAAATAATCAGGCCTGCAAAGAGCATGGAGGGCTCGAATAGCTGGCCGACGAACGCATCCGTAAAGCTGCCGCCAAATCCTGAGAGTATCATTCCCGTGATTACGGCACCAAGAAGCCTCACGGCAACGCCGCCGATAAGGAATAAATGTCCTACTCGACGAAGTGTCTGGTTACATTCAAGGTCAAAGGGCCTGCCTTCCTTTTCAATGTTGAAGAAAAGCCTGCGCACGCTTATCGCGATGGTAAGCGCGAGACATGTCATCAAGAGGCTCCCTATGGCAGTGTGACCATCGTGTGCAACGGGCATAAGTGGGGCCTGCGCATCGGTACCGATGATGGCAAGGCACGGCCCTTCGCCGGCTTGAAGTTCTACGGATTGGAGACACGAGCCTTGGGAGAGGCCAGGCAATATGAGTAGAAGGTCAATCGCAATGACTGCGAGAAGTCCCAGAGCGAGCGCGGTGGTAATGCAGATCGTGGCCCATTTGCAGATGCGAGCGAGCTTCCTCAGTTTGGCTATCGTCTGTTCGCGGCTGATGGTTTCATTCGATATAGATGCGTTTCGATGGACCATAACCCCTCCAACCGGCGTTTTGGATGATACTTGTATCGTATCAGAATTAACGACAAACGATAAATAATTACGGAACTGAGTAAGTAATGATTGAAAACGATTAGCGTGAGCTATTAGCTCATTTTGGGTGCAGGAGTTTGGCGCGTGGGGGATGAGGACAAATGCCAAAACTTCCCGTGATCGCACAAGCGCTTCATCGGCTTCCCCAATTCATCTGGGAAAACAACTGCAAACGATTGCAAGTAACCGGTGAACGGTTGAAAACTACCGTTCACCGATAATCTCAAAACTGGTTCAAACTGGTATTAAGTCAAAAAGACCAATTCACATATCTTCACAATGACCTGCAATTTTTCTACACGCTATTTTTAGCCGACCTGCGTTGTTTAGACATAAAAATAGTTCCGATCTTTTGCCAAAGCATTTCGAAACGGTTTCAAAACCGCAGGTAGAAGTGTTAACGAGCGGTAAACGGTCGATTTATCACCGTGATCGGTGCAAAAACGTTTTACTGTTTGAATCAACGAAAGCGACCTCTTCTGTGGTGATATAGTGACAACAACACGTCACGTGGTTATTACCAGTTTAGAAACCACTGGTCTTCAAAGAACGCTTTCCAAGAAGCTTTAAGGGCGATTGCCCGCTGGCTTCTGAAAATCATCGGACTCAGATAGTACACACCTTCGGAAGGGAAATTTGAATGGTTGGCTTTATTCTTACCGGTCATGGACAGTTCGCACCCGGCCTCGCAAGCGCTATTGCTATGGTTGCCGGCGACCAGCCCGCTTTTACCGTCGTTCCTTTTGAGGGCGACCAGGCTGCTTCCTACGGTGAGGATCTCCGCGCCGCTATTACCGCCATGCGCGAGGAGTGCGATGGCGTGCTCGTCTTTACCGATCTGCTCGGTGGTACCCCGTTCAACCAGTCGATGATGATTGCCCAGGATGTCGACAACGTCGAAGTTCTGACTGGCACTAACCTCCCCATGGTTATTGAGCTTCTGTTCCTCCGCGGCAATGCCACGCTCGCTGAGCTTGGCGAGCAGGCCGTGACCGTTGGTCAGACGGGCATCACCGCCCAGACGGTCGCATCCGTTGCCGGCTCCGAGGAAGAGGATATCTTCGGCGACGAGGACGGCATCTAATGGCCGATTTCGGAGCCAACGTCCTGAGCTCCTCGGTTGCCCTTTTAGGCCTGCTTGTCATCATGGGCTTGATTTACACCATCTGGTCGCAAGTCAACATGAAGAAGAAGCAGAAGTACTTCAAGGAGCTGCACACGGAGCTCAAACCGGGTCAGGAGGTTCTTTTCGCCGGCGGTATCTACGGAACCGTCAAAGGCATCGAAGGCGAAAAGGTCCAGATCAAAGTCCGATCCGGAGCCGTCGTAGATGTTTCGCGTTACGCGATTCAGGAGATCAAGTAACTGTCGTCAGCAAATAACGAAAGGAAGCTGATCAACATGACAGAACCCAACATTCTTCTTACCCGCATCGATAACCGACTGGTCCATGGTCAGGTCGCTACCCAGTGGAACTCCACCCTGGGCTCCAACCTCATCCTCGTCGCCAACGACGACGTGTCGACCAACACCATGCGTCAGAACCTCATGAAGATGGCTGCTCCCGCCGGCGTCGCTACGCGTTTCTTCTCCCTGCAGAAGACCATCGACGTCATTGGCAAGGCGAGCCCGCGCCAGAAGATCTTCATCGTGGCCGAAACACCGGAAGACGTGCTTACGCTCGTCAAGGGCGGTGTGCCTATAAAGAAGGTAAACATCGGCAACATGCACATGTCGGAAGGAAAGCGCCAAGTCGCCACCTCCGTCGCAGTTAACGACGAGGATGTCGCTGCGTTTAAAGAGCTGCAGGAATTGGGGGTGGAGTTGGAGATCAGGCGTGTTCCGAGCACGCCTGTTGAGGACACGAGCAAGCTCTTCTCGTAATCCTCGTGATCCACGTTGTCAGGAGTGAAACCCTGACATTCTGTACGTGAAATCCAAAGTGCGTACATACATTTTGAAAGGAGGAGCAAGATGGAATTCTCGATCATTCAGGTCGCCCTGGTCTTCGTTGTTACGTTCATCGCGGCAATCGACCAGTTTGACTTCCTCGAGTCTCTCTATCAGCCCATCGTCACCGGCGCCGTCATCGGTCTTATCCTTGGCGACCTCAACACCGGTCTTCTCGTGGGTGGTACCTATCAGCTCATGACGATCGGCAACATGCCGATCGGAGGCGCTCAGCCGCCTAACGCCGTCATTGGCGGCATCATGGCAGCCATTCTCGCTATCGCTACGGGCCTCGAGCCCAACGCGGCAGTCGGCCTTGCCATTCCGTTCGCTCTGCTTGGTCAGCTCGGCGTTACCCTGGTCTTCACGCTTATGTCCCCGCTTATGTCCACGGCCGATAACATGGCTCATAACGCGGACATCAAGGGCATCGAGCGCCTGAACTACTTCGCCATGGCTCTGCTCGGCCTGGTCTTCGCTGTCGTCGTCACCCTGTTCTTCATCGCTGGCGCTACCATCGGTCAGACCATTGCTTCCGCCATCCCGACTTGGCTGCAGACCGGTCTGTCCGCTGCAGGCGGCATGATGCGCTTCGTCGGCTTCGCCGTCCTGCTCAAGGTTATGATGAACCGCGATATGTGGGGCTTCTTCCTCATGGGCTTTGGCCTCGCGCTTATCACCGTTGCCAACGAATCTCTGGCAACCCCTGCTCTGCTCATCCTCGCTCTCATCGGCTTCGGCATCGCTTTCTGGGACTTCCAGCAGCAGACCGAGCTGAAGGGTGCAGCTGTTTCTGACGGAGGTGACTTCGAAGATGGCATCTAATGAGTATGTGATCCCGGAGCACTATGAGGATCTCACTCCTGCTCCGCAGCTCGACCAGAAGACCCTCAACAAGATGGCTTGGCGCTCCTGCTTCTTGCAGGCATCGTTCAACTACGAGCGTATGCAGGCCGCTGGCTGGCTCTACTCCATCATCCCAGGTCTGGAGAAGATCCACACCAACAAGAACGACCTCGCGGCTTCTATGAGCCACAACCTGGAGTTCTTCAACACCCACCCGTTCCTTGTCACCTTTGTTATGGGCATCGTGCTTTCGCTCGAACAGAACAAGGTTGACATCCCCACGATCCGCGCCGTCCGCGTCGCCGCAATGGGCCCGCTCGGTGGTATCGGTGACGCCCTGTTCTGGCTGACGCTCGTGCCTATCACGGCCGGCATCACTTCCAACATGGCCATCAACGGCAACGCTGCTGCGCCGATCATCTTCCTGGTGATCTTCAACGTCGTCCAGTTCGCTCTGCGCTTCTGGCTCATGAACTGGTCCTACAAGCTTGGCACCAGCGCTATTGACGCTCTGACCGCCAACATGCAGGCCTTCACGCGTGCCGCTTCCATCATGGGCGTCTTCGTCGTCGGTTGCCTGGTCGTCACCATGGGTGGCACCCAGATCAACCTCCAGATCCCCAACGGCACCACCCGTGGCCTCTCTCCTACTACCGTGATCGTCTCCGAGAAGGAGGCCGAGAACTTCACCGGTATGGAGGGCATCGATACCGAGACCGCTGAGGCCGGTACCATCGCCATGACCGATGAGGACGGCAACGCCCTCACTGCCACCGATGCCGACGGCAACGAGGTCAAGTGCGGCGTCGCCGATCTGGGTAACGGCATGGAGTCCGTGACCTACGCTACCGTTACCGAGGATCCGGTCAACTTTTCTGTTGCCGACACCCTCAACACCATCGTCCCGAAGCTCGTCCCGCTTATGCTTACGCTGCTGCTTTACTACATGTTCGCTAAGCACAGCTGGACCCCGACCAAGGGCATTCTGCTGCTCTTCGTCCTGGGCATCCTGGGCGCTGGCCCGCTTGGTCTCTGGCCGAGCATCTGGTAAGGCTCTAGCTTGAGGGGTGTGTCCCTACGCGGCTCACACCCCGACCCCTTAAGCCATGTGTATGTTAAAAGCCGCGTGCTCGAAAGAGCGCGCGGCTTTTGTTTTCTTGATGATTCGGGTGTTGCGGACTGATAATGCTTAACACCCTAGGTAGTTAGCCGAATTCGAGCAAAAGGGAGGATAGGATGGCGATCGGAGCGCGTAAGCAACCGCTGTACGATCAGCTGGTCGATATTCTGACCGAAAAGATTGACCATGAATATCGCGCCGGTGACATGATTCCTTCCGAGCGCGAACTTTCGGAGCGCTATGGTCTCTCGCGCACTACGGTACGCCTGGCTCTGCAGGAACTGGAGCGTTTAGGACTGGTGGTTCGGCAGCACGGTCGCGGTACCTTTGTGACCGACCGTTCGGCAAAGGCAACCAATCTTATGCAGTCTTACAGCTTTACCGAGCAGATGCGCGCGATGGGTCGCGACCCCGAGACCACGATTCTCGAGTTTTGCGAGATGGAGGCCGATAAGAATCTGGCCGAGCATATGGGATTGCGTATCGGTGATCGCATATTTAAGCTCAAGCGCCTTCGTTCTGCCGACAACATGCCCATGATGGTCGAACGCAGTTATCTACCGGTTCGTCAATTTCTGTCCCTAAAGCGACCGCTGCTGGAACGCAAGCCGCTTTACGATGTGATTGAGCAAGACTTTCAGCAAAAAATACGCGTGGCCGAAGAGGAGTTCTATGCGAGCATAGCCCGTCCCACCGATGCCCACCTTTTGGAAATCGTCGAGGGCTCGCCTGTGCTCGATTTGGTTAGGACTACGTATAACGAGTCAAACGAGGTTGTGGAGTATACGCTCTCGGTTGCTCGTGCCGATCAGTTTAAATACAAGGTTTACCACCAGCGTAGCGACTAGTGTTCGCACCGTTTCCATATGATGATTCTTTGTATTTAACTGGTTACTACCAGATAACCAACCGAAGTGTATAATTGCACGTCAGAGGATTGCTTCTAGAGAGAGGTATTAGAAATGTTCGAGAAGAGTGTCGAGGAGCTTACCGAGCTCGGCGCCCAGATCACCACGGCCGAGATTGCTCAGCAGCCCGAGCTTTGGCGTGATACGCTCAACATCTATCGCGAGAACAAGGAGGCCATCGAGGCCTTTCTGGCCGAGGCTCGCGCTATGGGCGAGGGTCGTCTGTCCGTTGTCTTCACCGGTGCCGGTACGTCCGACTACGTTGGCGATACCTGCGCCCCGTACCTGCGTCACGCTGGCAACACTGATCTCTACGACTTTAAGCCCATCGCCACGACCGACATCGTGAGCGCCCCGCGCGACTTCCTGCGCGCCGAGGATCCCACGCTCGTGGTTTCCTTTGCCCGCTCTGGCAACAGCCCCGAGAGCCTTGCCGCCGTTGCCGTTGCCAAGGAGCTCGTCCACAACGTTAAGTTCCTCAACATCACCTGCGCTCCCGAGGGCAAGCTCGCCGTCGAGTCTGCCGATGATCCCAACGCGCTGACGCTGCTCATTCCGCGCGCCAACGACAAGGGCTTCGCCATGACCGGTTCTTACACCTGCATGACCCTGCTCTCCACCCTTATCTTTGACGAGGCTTCCGATGAGCAGAAGGCTGAATGGGTCGAGACCATCGCCAAGATGGGCGAGGAGGTCATCTCCCGTGAGCCTGAGATCGCCGATTACCTGGCTGGCGACTTCAACCGCGTGACCTACTTGGGTTCTGGCTCCTTCGGTGGCCTTGCCCAGGAGAGCCAGCTCAAGATCCTCGAGCTCGCTCACGGTCTGGTCGCTACTTCCTACGACACCTCCATGGGCTATCGTCACGGACCTAAGTCCTTCGTCGACGATAAGACACTCGTCTTCGTGTTCGTCAACAATGACGCCTACACCCGTCAGTACGACATCGACATCCTCAACGAGATCGGTGGCGACGATATTGCTCAGCACACCGTTGCCGTTCAGCAGGATGGCGCTACTGTCTACGAGGGTGAGTCCTTCACCTTTAAGGGCTATGAGGCACTCCCCGAGGGTTACCTTGCTCTGCCGTTCGTGATGTTTGCCCAGGCAATCAGCCTGCTCAACTCCGTGCGCGTGGGTAACACGCCCGATACGCCGAGCCCCACCGGCACGGTCAACCGCGTGGTCAAGGGCGTGACGATTCACCCCTTCACCGCTTAATCGCGTCCCCCTGTAAGGGCGCCCGTCCGCTCATAACGGCGGGCGGGCGCTTTTTGTTTTACGTGAGCTGGGTATAAGCATCACCACAGTCAACTGCTTTAGAAGCGAGGAGTGCATATGAGCACGTACGCAATTAAGGCTGACAAGTTCTTCTTGCCGGCAGGCCCGCAACTGGGCGGCTATCTTATGGTCGAGGATGGCGTCTTTGGCGCCTGGCAGGCCGACGAGCCCTCTTGCGAGATTAAGGACTACACGGGATCGTGGATCGCGCCGGGCATGGTCGACACCCACATCCATGGCTTCTATAACCACTCGACTACCGATAACGACCCCGAGGGTATCGATATCAGCTCGACCGAGCTCGCCCGTCGCGGCACCACCAGCTGGCTGCCTACGACGTTCACCGATGGCGTCGAGCAGATTAAGGACGCCTGCGCCGCCATCGCCCAGGCGGACGAGGGTCGCGGCCCCGACTTCTGCGGTGCTCGCATTCAGGGCATCTACCTGGAAGGCCCCTTCTTTACCATGAAGCACGTGGGCGCGCAGAACCCTGCTTACCTTATCGATCCCTCCGAAGAGATCTTCGACCAGTGGCAGGAGGCTGCGGGTGGTCGCATCGTTAAGAGCGCCATGGCGGCCGAGCGCGACGGTGCCGCTGCTTATGCGGCTGCTCTGAACGCCAAGGGTGTGGTGACCAGCATCGGTCACTCCGACGCCACCTACGATGAGTGTATCGCCGCCATCAACGCCGGCGCCAGCTGCTTTACGCATACCTATAACGGTCAGCGCGGGCTGCATCACCGTGAGCCCGGTGTCGTGGGCGCTGCCATGTCCACGCCCGAGACCTACGCCGAGATCATCTGTGACGGCAAGCACGTGAACCCTGCCGCCATCAAGGCGCTGCTGCAGGCAAAGGGCTGGCAGCATACGGTGCTCATCACCGACTGCCTGGGTTGCGGCGGCATGCCCGAGGGCAGCTACACCAGCGGTGGCATGGACGTCATCATGAAGGACAACCTGTGCTGGCTCGCCGACGGTAAGAGCATTGCCGGCTCGGTGCTCACGCTTGCTCAGGGCGTCAAGAACATCGTCGACTGGGGCATCGCCAGCGCCGATATTGCCATTCACATGGCAACCGAGGTGCCGGCTCGCTCTGCGCACATCGAGGATAAGTGCGGCAGCATCATGCCGGGCCGTGACGCCGACTTTGTCGTGTTCGACCACGAGCTCACCCTCGTCGAGACGTATGTTGGCGGCCAGAGCGTCGGCAACGCCTTTACCGAGTAACGATACAAAAAGACGGCGGGCCCGAATTTGCTCGGACCCGCCGTATGAGTTAAACGCTCAAAAGCACCTTCACAGTTACAGCTTGTTAGCGATCTTCTTTGCCGTGCGCTTAACGCCGGCCACCAAGCCTCCTGCAGGATGCTCCTTCTCGTATGCTAGGCGCTTCTCGCGCTTGGCGTACTCTTCGACGATGATGTCGCCATACTCGTTTTCGATCTTGTCGAAGAAATCGACGGCGCCCTTAATTTCCTCAGCGGTCGGGTGTCCCTTTTGGACACCGCCGGTGAGTTTGAACGGCCCCCACGTATCAAAGCCGGGGCAGCCGTAGACACCCATAAAGATGGCCTGCCTCATACGGCAGATGCCATCGATGTCCTTGCCGTACCACTTGTTTTTGCCACCGTAGGTCATAAGGCCAAACACCTTGTCCTGCGGCTGCAGCACGTTCGTGAGCACGCGTGCCATGTCCTTGTCGATCTCGGAGTAATAGATGCCTGTGGCGACACCGATTAGATGATATTCGTGCAGGTCGGGATACTCGTTTTTGCCGAGCGTCTTTACATCGAGGGTATCGATCTCGGGGTGCGCCTCAACGATGGCGTCCACGAGCTTTTTCGTATTGCCGTGGTGGCGTGAGGCGTAGAGGATGATGGTTCGCATAAGAAGGCCTTTCAGCTGTAATGACGTCAATGTCTGTATGGTACCCCGTTGCATGGCTGGGATACCGGACGCATCGATGAACGTGCGGGTTTGTCCTTTGGTCAGGGCCGAGACGGGTACTTGCGAGCAAAACGCAGTTGTTCGAAAGGATGGGCAATGGAATACGCTCTCTCCAACGATTCGATTTCTATTAAGGTGTCTACGGCCGGCGGCTCGTTTACCTCGATTGAGGCCGACGGTCGCGAGTATTTGTGGCAGGGCGATCCCGCAGTGTGGTCCGGCCAGGCGCCGATTTGCTTCCCGATTTGCGGAGGCTTGCGCGACAACAGCGCCATGACGTTTGCCGGGCATCATGTAAAGCTCGCTCGCCACGGGTTTGCGCGCAAGCAGGAGTGGAAGCTGCAGAGCCAAGGCGAGAACGAGCTGGCGATGTGCCTGGCTTCGGAGGATAACGCCGCGCTGCTGAGCGATTATCCCTACCCGTTTAAGCTTGTCGCTCGTTATACGCTCGAGGACGCCGCCGTGCGCGTCTCCTATGAGGTGACCAACGAGGGCACCGAGGACATGCCGTTCTTTATCGGTGGACACCCCGGCTTTAGGTGCCCGCTCGACGAGGGCGAGGCCTATACGGACTACGAGTTGCGCTTCGAGAAAGACGAGGCTGCGGAGCTTTGCACCGCTGTCCCCTCGACCGGATTGATTGATGTGGCTAACCGCTCCAAGAACCCCATGGTGGGAAAGACGCTGCCTCTGTCGCATGAGCTCTTCGATTGTGCGGAGACCATCTTTGACGTGCTCGAGAGCCGTCAGGTCACGCTTTCCAAGAAGGGCGAGGACAAGGGCGTTCGCTTGAGCTTTGGGGGCTTCCCATATCTCATTGTGTGGAGCAAGCCCGAGGGCGATTTTGTGGCGGTTGAGCCTTGGGGCGGTCTTTCGACCTGTTCCGATGAGGACGACGTGCTTGAGCATAAGCGTGGCTGCCTTGTCGCCAAGCCCAAGGAGACCGTCGTTCGCTCGTTCACGATTGAGATTCTGTAATTCCGTTTTGTCGACTCGTATCGCGAGGCACAAGGAGCCTGCGAGATAAGGAGCTAAAAATGATCCTCACCGTTACGATGAACCCGTCTGTCGATACGCGCTATCAGCTCGATGAGCTCGTTATCGACGACGTTAACCGTGTGACGCCCGAAAAGACCGCCGGCGGCAAGGGCCTCAACGTGGCCCGAGTGCTGGGTCAGCTGGGCGACGACGTTGTGGCAACCGGTCTGCTCGGCGGCCACATGGGCGCTTACATGGCCGAGCTCATGGACGCCAACGGCATTAAGAATGATTTTGTACCCATCAAGGGCGAGACTCGTATTTGCCTCAACATCCTCCACGCTGGCAACCAGACCGAGCTGCTCGAGAGCGGCCCGACGATTGCCCCCGAGGAGCTCGATGCCTTTACCGCCAAGTTTACCGAGCTTGCGGGCAAGGCCGATGTCGTCACTATTTCGGGTTCGCTGCCCCGCGGTGTCGAGGCAGACTACTATGCCAAGATCACGGGCATTGCCGAGAACGCCGGCGCCAAGGTGCTGCTCGATACCTCGGGCGCTTCGCTCGAGGCCGCCCTTAAGTCCGAAATTAAGCCCGAGCTGGTCAAGCCTAACCTGACCGAGATCAACGGCCTTCTGGGCACGAGCTTTACCACCGACGATGTGGACGAGCTCCGTGCCGCGCTCGCCTCTGACGCCCGTTTCTCCGATATCCCCTGGGTCGTCGTATCCATGGGCGCTGCCGGCTCCGTTGGCTTCCACAATGGCCGTGCGTTCCGCGCAAAGACGCCCGATATCCCTGCCGTTAACGCCACGGGCTCTGGTGACTCCACTATCGCAGGCTTCGCACATGCCATCGCTGCTGGCGCAGACGACGAGACGGTGCTGCGTACCGCCAACACCTGCGGCAAGCTCAACGCCATGGATCCCATGACCGGCCATCTGGTCATGGACCGTTGGGACGAGGTCTACAACGGCGTTGTTGTGACTGAGCTGTAAGAGTTTGGGCGACGGCTCCGGCATCGCTTGCTAGCTCGTGTTGACGACAAGTGCGGTAGCATTATGCCGGGGCGCGACGCCGACTTTGTCGTGTTCAATCCCGACCTTACCCTGGTCGAGACGTATGTGGGTGGCAATAGCGTCGGCAACGCGTTTATCGAGTAGCCGCCAAAGGAACGATCCGAGAGGGGATTTAGATGATTTACGGTGCACTGGGCGATATCGAGGAGTACCGCGGAATGCTCAAGGGCCTCGACGTGCTGATCGATTGGCTCGAGGAGAACGACCCGGCGGAGCTCGAGGTCGGCAGCCATCCGATTCTGGGCGACAAGGTCTTTGCGAACGTCATGGCTCCCACGACGCGTCCCGAGGCCGAGGCCCACTACGAGACGCATCAGCGCTATCACGACCTGCAGATCGACATTGAGGGTCGCGAGGCCTTTAAGGTTGCCACGGGCAGTCTGACGCTGGTCCAGGAGTTTGACGAGAAGGACGACTACGATCTGGTCGATTCCGACGCTTCGATCGCCGGCGATCTTGCTGACGACAAGTTTGCGCTGTTTGTTGCCGGCGAGCCTCATATGCCCACGCTCGAGTTCTCGGGCGATGGCGCGCAGCCGGTCAAGAAGATCTGCTTTAAGCTGCTTGCAGATGCTTACTGGGAGGAGTAGCGCGCTGCTCGGCTGAGCTGTTCGTGTTGTGAGCGTTATCCCTTGGAGGAGCGCTCTTGGGCCCCGCTGATTGCGGTTCCTTTGGGGATTGCGGTCGGCGGGGCTTTTGTTGTTTGAGCTGTATTCTTCGGAGTGACCAAATTAGGCTGAACGACGCAGTTATTGAGACACAATCGATGCTAAATGGATTGAAGAATAATTAAAATAGCTGTGGATACGAGAAATGGCTAATTGATGGGAGCTCTTTATGGGACTCAGCACAACCGCTTTAATTCCTAGGCGCGCTTTCTTGGCGTTGGGGCTCGCAGCTGGCTCTGCTTGCCTCACCGCTTGCTCCGGGAAGGGGAGCTATGATGATGGTTACGCTGCAGGCTATGCTGCTGCTCAGGCAGACGCTGCCGGAAAAGAGAAAGATGGCAGCGGCGGGAACGGCGATATCCCAGCATCGGGTATTGAGTACACCATCACGGGGGCGCAGCGCGGAGTAGAGCAGCTTGATCACAGTAAGTCGCTTTTGATTTTGAATGTAACTGCTAAAAATGTGTCGGATGATCTGCAAGATGCACATTTTGCAGGCAATGAAATTCTAGCATTCCAAGATGGAAAGGGGCTTAATTCGGGCGTGCTTGTGGAAGGCCTTGATCTTCCTGAATCGCGCCAAATACAACCAGGTGCCGTGCTTGAGGGTTGGCTTGCTTACGAGCTGATTGACGAAACGACGCCGGTTGAATGTGAAGCTGGCGGCCAAACCACATCCTCTGGTGATGAAAATGCTTTCTACGGCCTGACCAATCCGCAGACAATTGATTTGAGCACTCTTTAATCCCTGCTCATAGTATAAAAGCTGTCGTAATCCTTGCGAGGGGTCGCGCTTGAGCCCCGTTGATTGTGGTTTCCGCTTGGGAGGCCGCGGTTGGCGGGGCTTTATTGTTGAGTAGGGGGGTGCCTTGCGGTGTAGCGATCGGATTGGCGGACGCGCACTCAAAATCGAAAACAAAAAAGCCGCCCGTAGGCGGCTATCTTGTGCAATGGAGCCAGCGACCGGGCTCGAACCGGTGACCCCCGCTTTACGAGAGCGGTGCTCTACCAACTGAGCTACGCTGGCGGCCATGTGGTGACGCAAGTGAGGCGTCAACGGCTGTCTATGATACGGGACATCGCACATCCGCGCAAGTGTTCTGACGGCTTTTCTCACTTTAAATGCACTAATATTGGAGACGCGATGTCTTGCTCTTACGGGTCTCAAACAGAATGGGGCAGCGATGGTTCAACCCAAGATTCTTCTCTCACGCATCGACGACCGTTTCATTTACGGGCAAGACGTTGTGCTGTGGAATGAGGCGGTTGGTTCCAACCTCGTCCTAATCGTTAACGACGAGATTGCGGCGGATTCGCGCAAGTGGGCGCCTATGAGGGTCGCGGCGCCAGAAGGCGTGTGGACACGGTTTTTCTCGGTGCAAAGGACCATCGACATCATTCATACCGCAACGCCGCGTCAATGGATTCTGATCATGGTGGCCTCACCCGTCGATGCGCTCGCGCTGGTTAAGGGCGGTGTGCCGATCACCAAGATCAGCATTGGCCATATGCAGGCAGGGGAGGGCATGCGTCCCGCAACGCCCGCGGTTGCCGTGAGCGACGCAGACGTCGCTGCCTTCAAAGAGCTGCAAACGCTCGGCATAGAGCTAGAAATCCGCTACCTCCCCAGTTCCGCCCCCGACCCCATCGGCAATCTGTTCAACTAATCCTTGGGGACGGAGGAAAACGGATCATTTTGCCCTTGCGAGGGACGCGTGCGATGTCGCCTGTCAAAAACTATGCCCATTTACTACGTTTGATCGGCTATCGCCGAGCATGTCGAATTTGAGAAAAACAAAACCGCAGGTAGACGGCTCGCGAATTAAACAAAAACTGGTGCATGGTCGAGCATCCCGGGCTAAACGTAGTAAATGGACATAGTTTTGATATGTCACCCATACAGTCACAGCGAAAATGAGCCCAAAAGATGAAAAAACGCCCGTCGGCGGTGGTGCCGGCGGGCGCTGCTGTGCGATATGTCGTGTTGTGGGCTTAGTGCCTCATAAAGTGGTATTCGATCACATTGCTGTAGGGGTGACCGGGGCCCACAATGCCCTGCGGGAACAGCGGCTGGTGCGGCGTGTCGGGGTACATCTCGGCCTCGAGGGCAAAGCCGGCGGCCCAACCATAGTTAGCGTCGTCCTTGGCGTGCTCGTCGCCCAGCCAGTTGCCGGTGTAGAGCTGCACGCCCGGGGCAGTGGTGTAGTAGTCCAGCTCGCGGCCGGTCCACATCTCCTCGACATGTAGGGCGCGGCGCAGATTACGGCCGTACTGATAGCCATCGATGCACAGGCAGTGATCGTAGCCACGTGCCTGCTTAATCTGCGGGTCGTCGGCTTCCATGCCGGGAGCGACGGGGCGCAGCTCGCGAAAGTCAAACGGCGTGCCCTCGACCGGAGCAATCTCGCCGGTGGGGATGTTCTGCTCGTTAATGGGCAGGTAGTGGGCAGCGTTAGCAACAAAGAAGTGCTCACAGTCCATGCCGGCGTTATGGCCGGCAAGGTTAAAGTACGTGTGGTTGGTCATGGACACGTAAGTGGCGCGGTCGCTCTCGCAGCCATACTCGATACGGAAACGTCCGGTGCGCGTCACGGTAAACACGGCCGTAAAGGTGCGGTTGCCGGGAAGACCCAGCTCGCCATCCTTAAGCGAGGTGGTCATGCGCACGGCGTTATGGACCTCGTCGAGCTCAACATCCCACACGCGTTTATGCAGGCCGTGCTCAAGATCGCTGTGCAGGTTGTTGGCGCCCTCGTTGGCGGGCATATGCCAGTCCGTGCCGTCGATGGTGATCGTGGCGTTCGCGGTGCGGTTTGCCACGGGTCCGATGGTCGAGCCAAAGCAGGCGGGGTTGTCAAAGTAATCCTCGAGCTTATCGAAGCCCAGCACCACATCGCGCACGTTGCCGGGAATGTCGGGCACATCGATACCAAGCACGGTGGCGCCATAGTCCATAATGCGAACGCAGATCTCGGGCCCGTTGAGGGTGTAACGATGAACGGGGGTGCCGCACGGCGCGGTGCCGAAAAGCTCGGAAGTGATCATTTGGTTCCTAACATCGAGGTATTTCGGACAAACTGTAGCGCGAACAGGCAAGATTATCACTACACCCCACTAAAGCAGGGGGTATTTTTCTCAAAAAAGTGATGATTTGGGCTGTGTGGGCGCTCATTTTTGGCGCGCGCGATTCTGATACAATTTGTTCGTTACTGTTTGAATGATATGCGCGCAAAGAACGGCGAGGATTCATCGTGATTAAGGCAGAGCGACAGGATAAGGTTCGTCAGCTGCTCGAAGAGCAGGGCACGGTCTCGGTCAAGGAGATTTCGGATGCGCTGGGCGTTTCGGACATGACGATTCGCCGCGACCTCGAAGAACTTGCGAGTCTGGGCGAGATCGAGCGCGTGCACGGCGGAGCCCGCAGTGCACAGGGGCGTCCGCACGCTATGTTGCGCCATGAGTATTCGCACAGCGAAAAGCGCACTAAGCATGCCGAGGAAAAGCTGCAGATTGCGCGCCGTGCTGTGGAGCTCATCGAGGAGGGCTCGACTATCTTTTTGGGTACGGGCACCACGGTTGAACAGATGGCGTCGATGCTGCCGGCGTTTCGCCTGCGTATCGTGACCAATTCGCTTTCGGTGTTTAACCTGCTCGAGGCGCGCGAAGACTGCGACCTGTGCCTCGTGGGCGGTATGTACCGTCGCCGTACCGCCGCTTTTGTGGGACCAACGGCCGAGGATACCCTGCGTGCGCTGGGCATCGATGCAGCGTTTATCGGCGCCAACGGCATTCTGGATGGCGACGTGTCTACGTCCAACATGGACGAGGGCCGTATCCAGCAGCTCGCCTTTAGCAAGGCCGACTCGCGCTATCTGATCGCCGACTCCAGCAAAATCGGCAAGCGCGACTTCTACACCTTCTGCCGCCTGGACAGTTTGGACGCCGTGGTGTGCGAGCCGAGTATCGCCGCCGAGGATCGTGCCGCCATCGAGGAACACACACAGGTCATCTGCTAGCTAACGCTACGGGATTGCCGACAAGCGCTGCGTGAGGACTTTTGCCTCCTGTCATTGTGGGGGATCAGCGTGTCAGCGCTACGCGATATGACGCGTAAACGAGGACTCCACTATCAAATTGTCTCAACCTGTGACATCTAGGCGGCCAAAAGCGAGCCAGATGTTACAGATCGAGATTTTTGGCTCGGCCTATTCCGTTTGTCTCGATCTGTAACAGCTAGGACCGAAAAATTCAGCTAGTTGTTACAGATTTAGATTGGGGACGTTGGCCTGTGCATTCATCTCAATCTGTAACATTTAGACGTCCAAAACCGGTCTTAGTGTTACAGATTGAGACAATTTGGCGGGGTCTACCCTGTTTGTCTCGATCTGTAACAGTTAGGACTTAAAAACTCGGCTACGTGTTACAGATTGAGAGAAAAGAAAAAGAACATTAGGACTTGAAAATAAAGTTTTGATAAGGGATTTGCCCAGTTAAGACGGTGCGGCAAGTAATTGCAATTAATTTGCCTCCGGAGTCGTAAGCATAACGAGTTAGTTCGATGACCGGAAGTTTTGCAACACCATAATTGCTGGCTTCGGAATCGCTAAGCTGACGTGCTCTATAGCTTTCTCGAGCAGATTGGATAGACTTGGACAACTCGTCCATGATTTTGCTAAATGCCTGAAAATCTAACTGATTATTCGGAACGCGCGACTTTGAAATGAAGAACGTATCAGCGCCTATGAAGCTGCCTTCAAGTTCGTAGGTCAATTCAAGACGCTGAATCTCATCGCGACTTTGGCATCCAAATTGTTGGAGCATCATTACGGAAATTGGACGACCTGATGTGCGGCCGCCGAAATGTTTGGTGATGGTATCCGGGTCAACACCATCGCAATGGCTTGCAAAGTCAAAGTCTAAAAGTGAATTGAGCTCGGTAACGCGTTTCGGTGCAACAAACGATCCCTTACCTTGGATTCGATAGATACTTCCACGACGCTCCAGCTCACTCATGGCAAGTCGGACGGTTGTTCTGCTTACGGCGTATTCGTCGCAAAGTTCCATTTCTGTTGGAAGTTTATCGTCTGCTTGATATACATCGACAATCTGCTTGAGCAGCGCGTCGGTGAGCTGTAAATAGAGTGGCCGTTTTTCGTGTGTATCGAGCATTGGAGCCTCAGTTTGCATGTTGGTGGTATCTGATGATTGCCGTGATCGGGATATAGCTTGAGCGCAACAACCTTAACGTATCACAGAGCGGCTCAGCATGACGATCTGATGCCTGTAGCCACGAAGGGCTTGTCCAAGCGTGAAGATATTCTGGGGCAGACAAATGCCGTTCATGGAGTCCCCGATATGTTGGAGGTCAGCGCCAGCAGCTTTTGCTGCAAGGCCTATTTTCTTAATGGTCTCGCTGTCGCAGGAGTCTTGACTTGTCCCGTTCGCCGCCATGACGAGAACCTTTTCTTCAATTGACTTGCCTACGTTGTGGGATCGTACAAAGTCTACGATGGCGCGCAGGTCTGCTTCTTGGAAGCAAGGGACAGTGTAGGGGGCTGGCACGAGAAGGATATCGACGCCGAGGTCAACAAACTTGCGCGCTATTTCGAGTGTCATGACAGGTTCCGCAACGCCCGCTCCATGCATTTTTCCGGCTATGACCAGGCCATCGAAATGCTCTTTGGAGAGTTTAATCGAATGGGCGATTGCATCGTTGGAGACGCCAGTTCCAGGGTTGCCTGTGAGGCAAATAAAATCAAATCCGAGTTCGTTGGCCTTTTCTAAGGTCTTGGGAGAGACGCGCCGACCCATGGGGATTTCTGTACGGGATTCAGACATTTCAGCCTCAATATCAACCGGTTCCAGATTGACGCCAATGGGCCTTCCGCATGCTCGCTTCACCCAAGTGACCGGGTTTTCAGTGAGTTCATCTGGAATGCCGGCAATCACTGGATTGAACACATCGAGCGCGTTAAACAGAAGCAGGTCGGCACCTGCGGCACGTTCGATTTCGGCATTAGTAACGCCGCCGAGAAATTGGGAAGAGGGTACGTTTTCCGCCATGATGGTACGTCCCTCGGAAGCCAGAATTGCCTGCTTTAGATCCATAGGTGACGTGACGGCAAAATCGGATGCGGACATGTTCAGCAATCGTTTGGGCATTGTTACTTCCTTTGACTAGAACGACAGGCTTGTGACATTGTCTCTAATATTGTTACAACAATATATTTAATATGTTATATCCAATCGGTAAACGGTTGCAAACTTATTGTACTGCTCTGAAAAAATAGCCTTTAACTGGACAAATTTAAAATAATGCAATTGCCGTTCACCGAATAAAGATTTGAATTCTTGACATATCGACAAAGCGGAAAAAGAATTGGTTATGACAAATCGCGCAAATGATATTACATTTCGCACGAGAACGTATTCATTTACATAAGTGGATACAAACTGGGACGACGGTTGAGTCCGGATAAATCGTTGTGTGCCCAGGAATCATGAAAGGATGTGTTATGGACGCTATCGTCAAATTCCTTGAAAAACACCAGGCCCTCTTCGACAAAATCTCAAGGAACATTTATCTGGTGGCGATTAAGGATGGCTTTCTCTCGAATATGCCAATTGTGCTGTTCTCGAGCCTGTTCCTTCTTCTTTCGACGCTCCCTGCCTATGTAGGCATCACGCTTCCGTCTGAGGTGCTGGATTTCTTTAATAAAATCTATGCATATACCATGGGGCTTCTTGGCATTATGGTGGCCGGCACCACGGCGAGCTCACTTGCCATGTCTATGAACCGTCGCATGCCTTCGGGTAAATCTCTCAACCCCACCTCGTGCATGGTTTGTGCCATGTGTGGCATGTTCTTGCTATCGGTGACGAATGATGTTGTCTCGATTAGCGGAGCAGATACATCTGTTTTTGAAACCGGCTATATGGGAACCAAGGGTTTTCTCGCTGCGTTCGTATCCGCATTCTTGACCGTTAATATCTATAAGGTGTGCATTAGCCATAATGTGACGATCAAGCTCCCCAAAGAGGTCCCTGGCTCTATTGCGCAGAGTTTTCGCGATATCTTTGCCTTTGGATTTTCAATCCTGGCGTGCGCCGTTATCGATCTCGCGAGCCGTACGCTGCTTGCTGTGCCGTTCGCCAATTTGGTATCTGCTCTAATCTCGCCGCTGTTCTCCGCGGTCGACACCTATCCTGGCATGGCGCTTATCGAAGGCGCGGTCGCACTTTTCCAATTTATGGGTATTCACGGTGCTTCGGTTGTCATGAGCCCGATCAATGCTGCGCTCTACGGCAATACCGTTACTAATCTTGAGGTTTTCCAAGCAGGTGGACACCCGTCAATTGCTCTCACGCAGGACTTTACAAGCTTCATCGGCGGTCTGGGCGGTTCTGGCTGCACGTTCATCGTTCCTATTATCCTGATCATGTTTATGCGTTCCAAGCAGCTTAAAGCCATGGGCAAGGCATCGATTATCCCGGTGATTTTTGGAGTTAACGAGCCCGTTCTCTTCGGTATGCCGATCGTTCTCAATCCCTATATGTTCGTGCCCTTCCTAGCGGCTCCTATGGTCAACGCCATAATCGGTAAGTTTTTCATTGACGTAATTGGAATGAACGCCCCCATGTATACCATGCCGTGGGCGCTTCCCGGCCCAATCGGTGCATTTCTCACCACAGGTCTCGATCTACGTTCTCTTGTATTGATGGCAGTGCTGTTGGTCGTTGACTTTGTGATTTACTATCCGTTCTGCAAGGCGTATGACCATCAGCTTTGTTTGGAGGAGTCCGCAAAGGAAGCTGCAGGAACCTCGGATGCAGATGCTATTGCCGCACAAGAAAATGCGGCAAAAGCTCTGGAGGCGGTAAAGAGCAAGGCGGAGCAGATTCGCGTGCTTGTGCTTTGCCAGGGTGCCGGCACTTCGACTCTCTTGGCAAATGCTCTTCGCGAAGGTGCCGCTGCTAAGGGTATTGATCTGGTTTCTCAGTCCGGTGCGTACGGAAGCCACTATGAGACGATGAATCAGTACAACGTGATTGTTCTGGCGCCCCAGGCACGCATGTACTATGACGCTATGAAGGCCGATACCGATCGCCTTGGAATTAAACTGCTCACCACAAGGGGCAAGCAGTATATCGACCTTACCAACGATCCCGAAGGTGCAATTGACTGGATCGTTCAGGAGCTGGCCAAATAGTAGATGCACTTCGTCGTTGATCCGTCGGTGTGTAGTGCGGCCCCGCAGCTTATTGAGCTGCGGGGCCGTATTTCGTTGAGTAGCTAATTGAGACAATGAGCGCAGCCGTCGTGAGATCGCATTGGCGCTCTCCGAGTCACCGACAAGCTGCCTTCCATCTATGTGACCAAAAGGTCATCTCCGCTAGGTCGACGATGCAAATGACTCTGCTTCCTTTGGGTCCGAGCGGGACGTTGGGTCGCCCTTGTCAAATCCCGCGAAGATAGAACTCGATTTGCTCGTGGTGCATGCATCAAAGAGTTTTTGATCAAGGTGCGCCTTCTCAACGCATTGATTCAAAACAAATATTCAGCTTGTGGGCTAGACCAGGCGGGCGTAGTCCTGTGACTGATGAAAGATGTGGGCGATATAGATTGTTTCGTGCTCAAACTTGTAAAGGCACACGTAGTTGTTGACGGGAAACGATCGGTAATTACGTGCCGCCAGCTCTTGCATGTGCGAGAGGGGACGTAGGAGCGGCTGCTCGCGAAGCAGATCAAGCTGATATTCAAACTCAGCGACAAAATTGCCTGCTGCACGCGGATTCTTAAGGATTTGAGCAAGGTATCCGACAATACTCTCGTACTCATATCGCGCGCTTTTGAGGATTACGACGTTATAGGTCATATTTGTCTCGTATCGAAGCCGCGAAGGATTCGTAATCGCTGTAGTCGCCTTGCGATATTTCGTCTTCTGCCAACATCATACGAGACAGCAGTTTTGCCTTGGCGATTTCTTCTTGCATGAGGCGATACTGGTCGCTGCTGATGCAGTGCATGGCCTCGTAGCCGTTCTTAGTTACGGTGACATCGCGCTCAGACTCAACAAGCGTAGTGAATGCAGCAGTGTCCTTCATATCTCGGACGGGCACACAAGCTGACATGGGTACCTCCTTTGCGTTGGGACACAATTGTACCACGGTGTGTCCATGCGGACGATACCGTCGAATCGTCTCAATCTGTAACAGGTAGGCGGCCAAAAGCGAGTCAGACGTTACAGATCGAGATTTTGTCTATCCAGCCATCACTTTTGTCTTGATCTGTAACACTTAGACGGCTAAAAGCGAGTTAGATGTTACAGATCGAGACGAATGATCCGCTCGAGCCCACCAAAAACAAAAAGGCCGCATGTTAACCCGTGGAGGGATTCTCATGCGGCCGACAGGGGGTATGCGGCGGAAACTAGGCCATGAGCAGGCCGGTCTCCGCGACGTTCTTGTACCAGTACGCGCTCGCCTTGGGATAGCGCTTCTGGGTCTCAAAGTCGATGTAGAACAGGCCGTAACGTTTGTTATAGCCGTTGGTCCAGGAGAACTGGTCCTGCAGCGACCACACAAAGTAACCGTCGACGTTTACGCCGCCGTCGATTGCCTTGAGGATCCACGCGAGATGCTGGCGCATATAGTCGATGCGAGGGGCATCGTCGATAAAGCCGTCCTCAAAGTCGTCCTTATAGCCCATGCCGTTCTCGGTGATGTAGATCTTCTTGTAGTTGGGGTAATCGTTCTTAATGCTCAGCAGCAGGTCGTAGAGGCCCTCGGGATAGATGATCCAGTCCCAGTCGGTAGTGGGTACGCCTTCGCGTACGCATGACTCGCCCACGCCCTTGAGGAACCAGCGCGAGGAGCCCTTGTCGCCGGTGCCATTGTGGTTGATGTCGTTTTCGCCCTCGGCGGCACGCAGGAACTGGCACTTGTAGGTGTTGACACCCAGGCAATCGTTGTATGGGAGCGCGGCGGTCAGCGCGGCGATGTCTTCGTAGCGGACGTCGAGCTCGCCGCCGGCGATATGGGCCAGCTTGGTCGCAGCCTCCATGGTGTCGGCTGCATAGTGGCCGCGGAAGGTGGCGTCGAGTACCCAGCGGTTGTTGATGACGTCGGCCATGCGAGCTGCCTCGCAGTCGGCGGCGTTGTTGGGGTCGAGGGGATACTTGGGCTCCAGGTTCTGGACAATGCCGATCTCGCCCTCAAAGCCGCCCTCATGGAAGGCGACGACAGCCTTGGCGTGGGCCACCATCATGTTGTGCATGAGCTGGAAGGCCTTGTCCAGACGGTACTTCTCACCGTGCGGCCAGTTGCCGACGATAAAGCTGCCCTCGGCGGTTGCGGGAATCTCGTTAAAGGTAAACCAGTGCTTGACCTCGGTGAACTCGGCAAAGCAGAACTTGGCGTACTCGACAAAGGCGTCGATGGTCGTGCGCGTCAAGAAGCCCTCGCCGCCGTCCTGATAGAAGGCCTCGGGCGTGTCAAAGTGATCGAGCGTGACATAGGGGATAACGCCAGCTTTGTTGCAGGTGGCGAAAAGCTCGTGATAGAAAGCGACGCCCTCGGGGTTAATCTCGCCGGTGCCACTGGGGAAGATACGGCTCCAAGCGATGGAGACACGAATACCGTTGATGCCGAAGCGCTGGCACAGGTCGATGTCGACCGGGTACTTGTTGTAGAAATCGCTTGCGGGGTCGGGGGAGAAGCGACCCTGAGCAGCCAGGAAATCGTCCCAGGGCACTTTGCCCTTGCCGTGCGTGCGCGTCTCGCCCTCAACCTGGTAAGCGGCGGTGGCGCCGCCAAACACAAAGCCGTCGGGGAACTGCATGGGGTTGGTCATGAGCCATCCTTTCTGTGGGATACGAATAGGGAGAGGTGCCCAAACTGGGGGTCCGGGCACCAACAGAGGGAGGAACTAGTCGAGGTTCTCGCGGAGCCACTTGATGGCGCCGGCGGGGTCGCGAGTAAGGTCGATATATTCCTTACCGCGCGGGGCGAGCAGCTTGATGCCCAGACGATCGGTGTCGGCCTTCATGTCGTTGTAGTAGCTACGAACCTGCGGGGCAAGCACGATAACGTCGTACTGATCCATGATGGCAGTGTGCTGGCCATAAGCTCCGGCAGAGGAAGCGATGTTCTCTCCGGTCTGCGCGGCACCTTCCTTGATGGCGTTGGCAAGCATGGCAGAGGTGCCGGCGCCGGCGCACAGGACGAGGACCTTCAGGCCATTGACATCCTTCTTGGCGGATGCATCGGCAGCGGGCTCGGGCTCGGGCTGATTGGCGACAGGCTTGCTGTCAGCGGCGGCAACAGTCGTCTCGACGGAAGCGGTAGCCTGCTCGACAGCGGGCGCAGAGGCGTTGACGGCGATGGCGGCGGCATCGTTGGACTCAAGACCCAGCTCGGCGGCGCGCTCGGCCTCCTGGTCGCAGAGCAGCTTATCGTATGCCTTCAAGAACGGCAGGTAGATGATGACGTCCAGCAAGATGATAATCGCGACAAATACCAGGGCGATAAGCTGGAAGTTCGTGGTGATGAAGATGCCGATGGGGGCAGGGGTAGCCCAAGGCACCACGAAGGAGAAGCCGTTCATGCCCACGTTATCGATAAAAAACTTGGCAACACTCACGTTGACGCAGCCGGCGGCAACAAAGGGGATGAGCATGTAGGGGTTAAGGATCATCGGCGCGCCAAAGAGCAGCGGTTCGTTGACGGCGAAGGCAACAGGAACAATCGAGGCCTTACCGACGGCTTTGAGCTGCTTGGACTTCATAAAGAGAATCAGTAGAAGCGGCACGATGAACGTGGCGCCGGTGCCGCCGAATTCACCCACGAGCGACATGTTAAAGGTGAGGGAGTGGGCGGGGTGGCCGCCTGCCAGCAGAACCTGCAGGTTCTCGGCCTGGTTGGCAAGACGGATGGGGTCGATGCCCGGCTGGACAATCGAGGGGCCGTGGACGCCGATGAACCAGAAGAACGCGGTGGCTGCCTGGATAAGGATAAGGCCAGGATAGGTTTCTGCAGCGGTAAAGAGCGGGGAGAGCAGTTTGATAAGCAGCTCGGAGAACGGAACGCCCATGAGGTTGCGCACGACGACATCGATGATGCCGCAGATGATGACGGCGCCGCCAAAGGGGATGATGTCGCGGAAGTTCTGAGCGATGGCGCCCGGGACCTCCTTGGGCAGCTTAATGGTCAGATCGCGCGAGACGCAGAACTTATAGACCCACACGGTAATGAACGCGGCGATATAGGCCGAGAACAGACCGCGCGTACCCATGCTGGTGCAATCGAAGACCGAAAGTTCGGAGCCGTTGAACTTGGTGGTGAACTGCGTGACTGCGAGCAGCAGCATGCTGCACTGGGCGGCCACCATGGTGGAACCGTCGTTGAGCACTTTGCCGGCGGGCATGCGACGGTTCATGGATGCCGTGAAGTTCTTGGCGGTGGTGCCGGCAACCATGATGCCCATGACGCCCATGGTGAAGTTGTACAGCTTATTGCACCAGTCGATGAGCGGCTGGGGCAGCGTGATGCCAACTACGCCAGGAAGGGTGGCGATCAACAGAAAGATCGAAGAGGTGAGGACGATGGGCATGCACCCAAGGAATCCGTCCTTAATGGCCTGGAGGTAGATGTTCCTCGAGATCTTCTCAAAGAACGGTTGATGCTTTTCGAGCATCTTTACGATGGCGTCCATAGAGCTCCTTTGCTGCTCGATGCGCAATGCATGTGGATGGAACTGGTCGTCGATGGATGGTCAGGACTGCCCGGAAACCTTCCTGCTTGAGGAAGGCATTGCGAAATGACAACGTTGTCATTTCGTTAATGACAACGTAAGACATTTTTGGAAGAGCAACAAGGATTTACGGGTGAACGGTCGATATTGTCCGATAAACGGCTGATTTGTCAGGCGGGCAGGTAGTGTATGCTAGAACACAAAAACAAGCGATTCAAAACCGACTGGAGAAGTAGTGGCAACGATGGACAAGAAAAATGTCTCAATGAACGATGTGGCAGTTGCCGCGGGCGTTTCTCTCAAGACGGTGTCGCGCGTGATCAACGAGCCCGATAGCGTGCGCGAGTCGACACGCGATAAGGTCCATTCCGCAATGGAGACGCTCGGGTTTCGAACCAACTTTGCCGCGCGTTCGCTCAAGTTGGGCCGTTACGGGTGCATCGGCGTGGTGCTGTTCCACTTGTCGGGCGGCGCCGTGGACATGATTGACGGTATCGCCGATGCCGCCGAAGAACGCGGCTTTGCTCTCACGATGATCAAAAAGCGGGTGGGGGAGAAGATGACCCTTGCCGATGCGGCGCGCAGGATGTCGCAGCTGCCTGTTGATGGCATGATCTTCAACCTGCGTCAGATGGTCGATGACTTTGATACCTTTGAGGCGCCGAAAGACCTCAAGACGGTGATTATTACGCCGATGGAGCATCCTACCTGCTCCACCGTCAGTGACGACCAAGAGGGCGGCGCGCGCATGGCGTGCGAGTACTTCTTGAATCACGGGCACAAGAACGTGTACTTCGTCTCTGGTAAGAAAGAGTCGCTGTCGAGTCAGTGCCGTATGAAAGGTTGGCGTGCGGCACTCGAGGCACGTGGCATTGAGCCGCCCGAGCCTCTGCAAGGCGATTGGAATGCGGATAGTGGCTATGCCGCGGGCCTTGTGCTTGCCGATAAACCCGATTGCACGGCGGTTCTCGCTGCTAACGACTGCATGGCGAACGGCGTGATGATGGCCTTGCGCGACAAGGGGCTGAACGTGCCCGACGATGTGTCCGTGATTGGCTTTGATGACGAGCTCTACAAGACGATTCCCAACTCGATTCTGACGTCGGTGAAGTTTCGCCATCGCGAGCTGGGCATCCGTGCGCTTAACGAGGTCGTCGCAGGCCTGGAAGCCCCGAGCTCCAGAAGCCGCACGCTCGTCTCGGGTGTGCTGGTCGAGCGTTCCAGCGTAAAGGACCTGCGGGCGTAGACGTGTTCGGCTCGTTCATCTTAATCTGTAACAGCTAGGACCCAAAAACTCGGCTAGGTGTTACAGATTGAGACAAACGGCTCCTGACCAGCCCAAAAACAAAAAGACCGGGGGCGGCGCGCCGTGTGACGTGCCGCCCCCGGCTGAGAAATGGGGACAGGTTATGTGGGCAGGCAACCCCGCTAGTCTTTAGTCCAGACGACGGGTCTGCGCCACGTGCTTGTACCAGTAGGCGCTTGCCTTGGGCGTGCGCTTCTGGGTTTCAAAGTCAACGTAGAAGAAGCCGTAACGCTTGTTGTAACCATTGGTCCAGGAGAACTGATCCTGCAGGCTCCACAGGAAGTAGCCGCCCACGTTGACGCCCACCTCCATGGCCTTGAGCAACCAGCGCAGGTGCTGCTCGATGTAGTCGATGCGCGGCTGGTCGTCCACAAAACCGTCCTTGTAGGGGTCCTTGTAGCCCATGCCGTTCTCGGTGATGAAGATCTGCTTGTAGTTGGGGTAGCGCTGCTTAATGTAGACGAGCAGATCGAACAGACCCTCGGGATAGATGATCCAGTCCCAGTCGGTGGTGGGGATGCCGGGCTTGTTCACATGCTCGCCAATACCCTTAACGCGCCAGCGGCCGGTGCCCTTCTCGCCCGTACCGTTGTGGTGCAGGTCGTTCTCGCCATCGTAAGCCTTGAGGAAGCGGCACTGGTAGTTGTTAACGCCCAAGTAGTCGTTGTAGAGCGCTGCCTCGCGCATAATCTCGAGGTCATCATCCAGAATCTCGATGGTGCCGCCCGAGATGGCGGCCAGGCGGTTGGCGCACTCGAGGGTGTCGGGGGCATAGTCGCCGCGGAAGGTAGCGTCGAGCAAAAACTGGTTTTGCAGCACGTGCTCGTTGTTGGCGGCCTTGATGTCGGCGGGGTCGTTCTCGTTGAGGGGGTACTTAAACTCTAGCGACTGGATGACGCCAATCTTGCCCTTAAAGCCGCCGTTGTGGAAGGCCAGCACGGCCTTGGCGTGGGCGAGCATCATGTTGTGCTCGCACTGGAAGGCCTCGGCAAGATGCGCCTTGACGCCACCGGGGAAGGTACCCTCGATGTAGGTGTTGGAGGCGTCGGCCCAGATCTCGTTAAAGGTGAACCAATAGGTCACCTGGTCGGCGTACTCCTTAAAGCAGAAGGTGGCAAAGTCCACAAAGGCATCGATGGTCTCGCGGTTGAGGAAATCGCCCTTTTCAAAGAGAGGAAGCGGCGTATCAAAGTGATGCAGCGTGACAAACGGCTCAACGTGGTGCTTGTGGCACTCGGCGAAAAGGTCGTGGTAGAACTGGACACCCTCGGGGTTGATTTCGCCGGTTCCGTTGGGGAAGATGCGGCTCCAGGCAATGGAGAGGCGAATGCCGTTGATGCCAAACTCCTCGCACAGCTCCAGGTCGACGGGGTACTGGTTGTAGAAGTCGGAAGCGGGATCGGGGGAAAAGTGCCCCTGGGCTTCCAGGAAGTCGTCCCAGGCAACCTTGCCCTTACCGTGAGTGCGGGTCTCGCCCTCTACCTGGTAGGCAGCAGTGGCGCCGCCAAAGACAAAGTCCTCGGGAAACTGCGCAGGCGGGTTGGTGACGCTGGCGGGGTTAACGGACATGATGATCCAATCGTCTAAATCGAAGGGCCGGCCGGCTGTTGATGGTCGGCCGGCCCTGGGCGTTACTTACTTCGAGAGTTGCTCGCTTACGAAGGCGAGAGACTTGTCGCCGTTCTGGGAGAGCTCGATGTACTGCTTACCGCGGCAGGCGACGCACTTGTTGCCCACGCGCTCGCAGTCCTTCTGCAGGTCGGCCAGGTAGCTGGCTGCCTGCGGGGCCAGGACGACCAGGTCAAAGTCGGGGAGCATGTCGACGTGGTTGCCATATGCCTCGGCAGCGGTCTCCAGATTGATGCCGCGCTCCTTGGCGGCCTTGGCCAGCGCGTTGGCGAGCAGGCCCGAGGTTCCGCCACCCTGACAGAGCACGAGCACGCGCTTGCCGTTGAGGTCGCTGGCGGTCGTTGCCTCGGCAGCGGGTGCTGCAGAAGCGGCAGGGGCGTCGGCCTTCACGGCCTCGGCTGCGGCACCGGCGGCAACGCTCTTGGCATCGGCCTTGCCCTGGAAGGCGTCGTTCAGCTTGGCGGCCTTCTCGGCGTTCTTGGCGGCGAGCTCCTCCTGGGAGATCTCGGCCTCCTCGGCGCACTTCTGGGCGTCATAGGCACGGAAGAACGGATAGTACAGGACAAAGTCGACGACCAGGATGAGGGCGAGCATCACAAAGGCGAGCGGCTGGAAGCCCAGGCCCATGATGGTGCCGATGGGGCCGGGGACAGTCCAAGGCAGGGTGTACATAAAGCCGTTCATGCCCAAGAAGTCGATAAAGATCTTGAGGATCCAGATGTTGGCGATCGGGGCAAAGACAAACGGGACAAAGAAGACGGGGTTGAGCACGATGGGCGCGGCGAACAGCAGCGGCTCGTTGACAGCAAAGCAGACCGGGACGATGGCGGCCTTACCGACGGCGCGCATCTCCTGAGACTTGGCCAGGAAGCAGAACATAAAGACCAGGACGAGCGTGGCACCGGTGCCGCCCATGCAGACGACGAAGTACTGGGCACCCTGGGTCAGGACAGCGGAAGCGTGCTGGCCGGCCTGGAACGCAGCCAGGTTGTCGGTCATGTTGGCAACGAGAGCGGCGGCGATGGCGGGCTCGACGATCGAAGGGCCGTGGACGCCCACGAACCAGAAGAGGCTCATGGCGCCGTAGATCACAGCGAGGCCGATGTAGCCGTCGGCAGCGGTGAACAGGGGCTGGAACACCTGGATGACGCCCTGGGCAAAGCAGAAGCCAAAGGCAGCGCGGAAGACGATGTCAAAGACCCAAAAGACGGTGATGCAGACGGAGAAGGGGATGATGTCCTTAAAGGTCTGCGAGATGTTGGGCGGAACCTGCTCGGGCATCTTGACGGTGATGTTGCGCTTAATGAAGAACTTGTAGATGATGCCGGTCACAAACGCAGCGATAAAGGCGGTCAGCAGGCCTTTGGAACCAAGGTAGGTGGTGTTGAAGCCGCTGGCAGCGTCCGTGGCGATCGTGTCGCTCGAAAGGAGCAAGAAGCCGATGATGGCTGCGCACATGCACGAGATGAAGTTGATCTGGTTGTTCTTGGGTAGATCGCGGTTCTGGGCGTCGGCGAAGTGCTTGGCCGTGGTGGCGGCGCAGGCGATGGCCAGGATGCCCATGGAGTAGCTGTAGCACTTCCACAGGGCGTTGTTGATGTCATCGGGCCAGTAGAAACCCCAGATGTTGGGGACCGAGGCTACCAGGCAGAAGATGGACGAGAAGATGATGATGGGGATGACGGAGATAAAGCCGTCGCGGATCGCCTTGAGGTACTTGTTGCGGGCGATCGCGTTGAAAAAGGGCTGGCCCTTTTCGATGATGGCGATGAGTTGCTCCATGCAATGCTCCTAAGAGTCGGTGGGTTAGCAACGATGGTAGCTTTTGGCGTTCGGTTGCCAAAATGTTGACGTTGCCATTTTGCGGCACAAAAAAAGACGCGAATCGGGGGTTCCTGTGCCTGCGAACCGTCGATTCCTTACGCGTAAACGTTTGAGCCGCCCGGTGGCTCTGTGTTTGCACAATGGCAACGTTAACATTTGGTCGACAAAAGCCGTTCGGGGAAGCGGGATTGTCGGTGAACGGTAGGTTTTGGGTGGTGAGCGTATGGCGGGAGAGGCGTTGGATATACTTGGAGGCGTTCATTTTGTCTGTTGGGATGCCCGCGATGGCATCGTTGACATAGAAAGATCGACCTATGGCCGCTGTTAAAAAATCGGTTTCCGTTAAGGACGTGGCGCGTCTCGCGGGCGTCTCGGAGCAGACAGTCTCGCGTACGGTGCACGATTCGCCCAGCGTGCGCCCCGAGACCAAGGAGCGCGTGCGCGCCGCCATGCGCGAGCTGGGGTATCGCCCCAATTTTGCCGGTCGATCGCTGCGCCGCGGCAAATTTAAGACCGTCGGCGTCGCCATGTTCAACATTACCGGCACCGGCAACCTCGACCGTATGGAGGGCTTTGCCGCCGCGGCCGACAAACATGGCTATGCCATCACCCTCACTAAAGTAGAAGGGCATCCGTATACCCTCGAGAGTGCATCGTCGCGCATGAGCGCACTGCCGGTGGACGGCATGGTCGTGATCATGAACCGCATGCCGGCGGACTTTGGCACCTTTGAGCCGCTGCCCGGTATGCAGACGGTGCTCGTTACCATGCTGGAGCACCCGCTGTGCTCGACGGTTGATAACGATCAGTTCGATTGCTCGCGCCAGGTTGTCGAATACTTGCTGGGGCAGGGGCACAAGACCGTGCACTTTATCTCGTGCCCCGAGCGCTCGCTTTCGGGCATGCAACGCGAGGAGGGCTGGCGTGAGACATTGCGCGCGCATGGTGTTGAGCCGCCGCGACTCGTCCGTGGCGATTGGACGGCACAGAGCGGGTATGCTGCCGGTCAGGCTCTGGCGGACGATCCGACCTGTACGGCCATTTATGCTTCTAACGACGCCATGGCCTACGGCTGCATTCGCGGGCTCGAGTCGCGCGGAAAGCGCGTGCCCCAGGACGTGAGCGTGGTGGGTGTTGATGACAGCCTGGGCGATATCGTGCCCGACCGTCGCCTGACCACGGTGCGCTTTGACAACAAGCGTGTCGGCATGTGGGCTGTCGACAAGATTGCCGGCGCCGAGGGGGTTGCGTCTGGCGTGGAACATATGTTGATTCCCGGTGTGCTGGTACAGGGCGATACGGTACGCTGCCTGCGCTAGGGTGTGGACCTGTTTGGGTTGCCACTAATTGTGTTCGATATTGTTCGCATTGGTTTATAAACCGTTCACGGGTGAAAATCGACCGTTCATAGCTCGAAATTGCGTTTTGCATTGTTCTGTTTTGTTTGAATGTTAATGTTTCTGTCATACACAACGCAGCGCGTATGCCCGGACGCGATGCTCTCCATTGGTTCATATGTGAAAGGAACGCAATATGGCAACCAAAGAAGAAATCTCGATGGTTGGATTCGAGATCGTCGCATACGCGGGTGACGCCCAGACCGATCTGCTCGCAGCGCTCGATGCTGCTCGCGAGGGTGATTTTGAGAAGGCCGAGCAGTTGCACAAGGATGCCAGCGATGCGCTCATCGGTGCCCACGACACACAGACCAAGCTGCTTTCGCAGGAGGCCGGCGGCGGCGAGATGGAGATGACCTTCATCATGGCTCACGCTCAGGATACTCTCATGACCACCATGATCCTGGAGAAGCAGACCCGCTTTACCATCGATGCCTATAAGCGCATCGCCGCACTCGAGGCTAAGCTCGCCTAACGAGCTCTCACAACCAAGTCCCCTTCCAAAAGCTCTGCCGCTACCCGCGGCAGGGCTTTTCTGTATCCCTTCTGTCTTGGTTGCGGTGAAATAGGGACTGAATAGGGGCCGGCGGGCGCAAAACAATCCCTATTCCACCGCAACTCATCCGAAATAGTCATTGGGGACAGTCTTGTTGCGCTCCGTTGGTCCTCCCGTTCGATTTTTGCTGGGTGGGTATACTTCCTTTCGCATTAAACGCCGGACTGAGGAGGTATCCAAATGCCGGATAACGGGTCAATACAAAAAAGAGGCGCGCACGAGATGGCTCATGGGCGTCCTGTCCAGATAACCGAGCGCACAACGGTAACCGAGCTGCAGCCCAGCCTGTCCGATGTCGTGTGCGCAAACAAAAAGCTGCAGATTGGCTTTATTGTTGCGCTCGTGGTGCTGGCGTTGCTGTCGGGCTTTGTAGCTCGTCCGCATTTCGCCGATACCAAAACTTGGGACTCCACCATCGAGGTTATCGACCAAAAGAAAGGTAACGTACTGGCGCTCACGACCTCGTGCGTGGCGCTGTCTGCGGGCATTACCGCGCTGCCTGGTGATACGGGAACGCCGGTCGCCGAGCAGCTCGCGCAGCTTTCGGGTAACCTGGGCATCGTGCTCGCCGTGCTCTACCTCGAGAAATATTTGCTCACGATTTTGTGGTCGGTTGGCTTGGGCATCTTAATCCCGTTTGCGTTGGTGCTCTTTGCGGTGTCGCTTGGCGTTCATGGGCGCTGGAGCACGAGCGCTGTCCTGCGCCGTGTGGCGACGCGCGTGCTGGTGGTTGCCGTGATCGGCATGGCGCTTGTGCCCGCGAGCGTATGGGTATCGCAAAAGGTCGACGAGACATATCGCGTCAGCATTGAACAGGCCGAGCAAAAGGCAGCGGACGCTGCGGAAAAGACCGATACCGCGGAGAAGTCGACCGAGACCAGCACAAAATCGAGCAAGAAAAAGTCCGAGACCACGGAGTCCAAAAACGTGCTCGAGCAGTTGACTGACGGGGCCTCGAGCCTGGTCACGTCGGTGACCAGCGGTGCCAAGCAGATGACCGACAAGATCGTGCAGCAGGTGACCGACCTCATCGAAGGCGTCATCGTGATGATCGTGACCTCGTGCGTGATTCCTCTACTGGTGCTCGTGGCGTTCCTATGGCTAGGACACGTGCTGCTGGGGATTGATGTCTCCGGTCCCGCGAACTATCTGACGGGTCGTTTCTTGAGCGCTCCGTCCAAACATGCCAAGAAGAGTGGGCAGTCTGAGTAGGCGGCAAAGCGATCTTTGGAAGATCAACCGTAAGAAGGGCGGCCGAGACACGTTCTCGGCCGCCCTTTTGTCTGTTGAACACATGGTCGCTACGTCTGCGCCGGGCTCAAACGGTCGGCAATCAACCGTGAACGGTATTTGTTCAAAAAAGAACAAAGATAAACAAATAATGGTTGCACCCGATGTTCGAATGTGTTCAAATAAACATGAACAGTGAAGAACCGCACATTCAGATGCCCGGACCTGAGCGCGATTCAACACTTCCAAACAGAAACTACGCACCTGCGTATCTCTCAAGGAGGATGTCATGAGGGTTGTAATCGCTTCCGATGCCGACGGTATGTCGATGAAGGAGTCCATCAAGGAGATGCTCATCGCCGACGGTCACGAGGTCGTCGACTATTCCGAGACCCCTGCTGCGGACTTTGTCGATTCCGCGACCGCCGTTGCCAAGGACCTGCTGGAGCACAAGGATTCCCAGGGCTTCGCATTCGATAAGTACGGCGTCGGCTCCTATATGGCCGCCGTCAAGATCAAGGGCATGGTCGTCGCCAACATTTCCGACGAGCGTTCCGCCTACATGACCCGCGAGCACAACGGCTCGCGCATGGTCACCATGGGCCCGGGCGTTGTGGGCACCGAGGTCGCCAAGAAGATCGCCCGCGAGTTCCTGCGCGCTCAGTACGCCGGCGGCCGTCACCAGATCCGTGTCGACATGCTCAACAAGATGGCCTAACGAGAGCCACCGAGAACTCGAACTTCTACCTCAACTTGTGAATTCAGACGAAAGGACGTTCTGATGAAGAAGACCATCGCAATCGGTTGCGACCATATCGTTACGGACGAGAAGATCTATCTGGCCGACCGCCTGGAGCAGGCTGGCTACAAGGTGCTCGACTGCGGCACCTACAGCCACACCCGTACGCACTATCCCATCTATGGTAAGGCCGTGGGCGAGGCTGTTGCCAGCGGCAAGGCCGACTTTGGCGTGGCCCTGTGCGGCACCGGCATCGGCATCACCAACGCCGTCAACAAGGTTCCCGGCGCTCGCTGCGCCCTGGTTCGCGACATGACCTCTGCCCTGTATGCCCGTCGCGAGCTCAACGCCAACATCGTGGGCTTTGGCGGTAAGATCACCGGTGAGTTCCTGATGGCCGACATTATGCTTGCCTTCCTGGAGGAGCCCTACGAGAAGACTCCCGAGCACGACGCCCTGATCGCCAAGATTGACGCTTGCAATAAGGCCGACGCCGAGGCTCAGGCCGACCCGCACTTCTTTGACGAGTTCCTCGAGAAGTGGGACCGCGGCGAATACCACGACTAAGGGGGTTCCGGCGTTTTAACAAACGCCGGACCGGTCGACGCTGCGAAGCCATCTGGCGGGCAATCTGCCGCTCAGCTTCGACGGCATGACCAGAAGGTCAATGCCGTCTCGCTTCACGGCACCTTGCCTCGCCAGCTGGCTTCTCGCTGATGTCTGAGTGACCTGTGGGGTTACCGCTGTTGTTGCGAAGCGTTCTGGTATGGCAAGTTGCTCCGATAACACGTTTGCTTGCTGAGCTTGTGCGCTTCGTTTTGGCGGTACCCGGCATTCTGCAGCTTTTCAATTGACGGCTCGCGTTTCTGTGAGGGGGCGCGGGCCGGTTTTCTATCAGCCCTATTGACTTGGCGGGCTGTCGTAAGAAAGGGAAGGCTCCTATGGAGTTTGTTCTTGATAACGGTTCTATTCGTGTGGCGCTGAGCACGGCTGGCGGATCGTTCACTTCGATTAAAGCCAGCGGTCGCGAGTACCTGTGGCAGGGCGATCCTTCGGTCTGGTCGGGCCAGGCACCCATTTGCTTCCCGATCTGCGGTGGCCTTCGTGACGGCCGCGCGATGACCATGGGCGGCCGCGAGGTCAAGCTCGCTCGCCACGGCTTTGCCCGCAAGCAGGAGTGGAAGCTCGAGGAGCAGGGCGACAACATGGTTGCGCTGAGCCTAAGCTCTGCCGACCATGCCGAACTGCTCGAGCAGTATCCGTATCCGTTTAAGATCGTCGCGCGCTACACGATCGATGCGGCTAAGGTGGCCGTGTCGTACGAGGTGACCAATGAGGGCACTGAGGATATGCCATTCTTTGTGGGTGGCCACCCCGGCTTTAAGTGCCCGCTCGACGAGGACGAGTCCTATGACGACTATGAGCTTCGTTTTGATCAGCATGAGGCCGCCGAGCTCTGTACTGCCGTTCCCTCGACGGGTCTGATTGATGTTGAGCATCGCAGCAAAAACCCGATGGTCGGCCACGACCTGCCGCTGACGCACGAACTCTTCGACTTCGCGGAGACCATCTTTGACGTGCTCGACAGCCGCGTGGTTACGCTGACCAAGAAAACCGAGGACAAGGGCGTGCGTTTGACGTTCCCCGATATGCCATACCTGATTGTGTGGAGCAAGCCCGAGGGCGACTTTGTGGCCGTGGAACCGTGGGGCGGCCTGTCCACCTGCTCCGACGAGGACGATATTCTGGAGCACAAGCGTGGCTGCCTGGTTGCCAAGCCGGGGGAGACCGTCATTCGCGGTTTTGAGATCGAGATCCTTTAAAGAGCTATCGTATGTTTGGGGTCGCACACGTCGTGCCCCGGAAACAGGAGTTCAACATGATTCTGACCGTTACCATGAACCCGTCGATCGATACGCGCTATCAACTCGACAAGCTGATCATCGACGACGTGAACCGCGTGACGCCTGAAAAGACCGCTGGCGGCAAGGGCCTCAACGTGAGCCGTGTGCTGCTGCAGTTGGGCGACGATGTGCTCGCGACCGGCCTGCTCGGCGGCCACATGGGTGCCTATATGGCCGAGCTTATGGATGCCGACGGCGTCAAGAACGACTTTGTGCCCATCGCCGGTGAGACGCGCATTTGCCTGAATATCCTGCACGAGGGCAATCAGACCGAGCTGCTGGAGAGCGGCCCGCAGATCGCTCCCGCCGAGCTCGAGGCCTTTACGGCTAAGTTCGCCGAGCTTGCAGCGAAGGCGGATGTTGTGACGCTTTCGGGCTCGCTGCCGCGCGGCGTCGATGCTGGCTACTATGCCGAGCTCGTCAAGATCGCCGAGGAGGCGGGCGCCAAGGTGCTGCTCGACACCTCGGGTGCATCGCTGGAGGCTGCGCTGGAATCTGACGCTAAGCCTGAGCTCGTGAAGCCCAACCTGACCGAGATTAACGGCCTGCTGGGTACGTCCTTTACGACCGATGATGTCGATGCCCTGCGCGAGGCGCTTGCCGCCGATGGCCGCTTTGCCGGTATTCCCTGGGTCGTCGTTTCGATGGGCGCTGCCGGTTCGGTGGGCTTCCATGAGGGCCGCGCGTTCCGCGCCAAGACGCCCGCGATTGCGGCTGTGAACGCGACGGGTTCCGGTGACTCGACCATCGCCGGCTTTGCGCATGCCATTGCTGCTGGTGCCGACGACGTCACGGTGCTCAAGACCGCCAATACCTGCGGCAAGCTCAACGCCATGGATCCCAAGACCGGCCACCTGGTCATGGACCGCTGGGACGAGATCTACAACAGCGTTGTCGTGACTGAACTGTAGGGTTACGGCGTTTTATCAAACGCCGTAACGGCTCGACGCTGCAAACGCCCCTAAGCGGCAATCTGACGTTCAATCGTTGGGCATGACCAGAAGGTCAATGCCCTCCTCTTTCACGTCACCTTGCTCGCTTAGGGGCGTTTTCGCTGACTTCGCCAAGACATCGGCGTTGCCTTGGTCGCAAGTAGTCATTGGGGACGTTCTTGTTTGGCTAGTCGTTTAAGAACGTTCCCAATGACTAGCCAATAAAACGGCGCCCGTCGGCGATGTTGCCGGCGGGCGCCGTTGTCGTGTGGGCGATTATGTCGTGGCCGCTGATGAGGCTCGAACTCGTATGCTACAGCGAGTTGATGAAGCGCTGTTGGGCGGCGCGGCCTGCTTCGTCCCACTTAAAGACGCCGGCGTTGTCGAGTACGTGGCCAAACACCACGCCGACCTCCTCGTGCAGGATATCGATGGCGTTGTCGGCCGTAAGCTCGTCGGCGCGGCGGGCAAAAACGTCCTCGGCCCATGCAGCGTGGCTGCGGCAAAGATCATCGCCCTCGAGCGCACCGGCGAGATCGTAGCTGGCATCGGCCTTGGCCGCCAGCAGGTGCTCGCGGACAGCGCCGAGCTCGGGAACCAAGCGCGGCGGCAAAATCGCCAGGCCCATGACCTCAATCAGGCCGATGTTCTCCTTCTTAATGTGGTGATACTCGGCATGCGGGTGGAAAACGCCCAGCGGATGCTCGTCGGTCGTGATATTGCAGCGAAGCGCCAGGTAGGCCTCGTAAATCTCGCCGCCGGCGTTGCCGCGGGAGTCTACGCGGCGAATGACGGGCGTCACGGTGTTGTGCGCCACGCCATCGGCTGTGTGCGCGATGACGCCAACAGACTCATCGCTCCACTCGCGCCAGGCGAGGATAATCTTCTCGGCGGCATCGAGCAGCTGAGCGCGGTCATGCGAGCGCAGACGCAGCACCGAGAGCGGCCACTGCAGCACGCTACCGCTGACCTGGTCAAAACCGGGCACGCTAAACTGCGAGACCTCGGCGGCATGCATCATGGGGAACTCGTGCGCGCCGCCCTGGAAGTGGTCGTGCGACAGAATCGAGCCGCCCACGATGGGCAGGTCGGCGTTGGAGCCGATGAAGTAATGCGGGAACAGGTCCACAAAGTCGAGCAGGCAGGTCAGGCCCTTGCGGTCGACGTGCATCGGACGATGCTCGGAGCTCATGGCAATGCAGTGCTCGTTAAAGTACGCGTACGGGCTGTACTGGAAACCCCAGCGCTCGCCGTTGAGCTGGATGGGGATAATGCGCAGGTTCTGGCGAGCGGGGTGAGCGCTGCCGTCGGCTGCGGCGGAGCGTCCGGGATAGCCCTCGTTTTCGATGCAGAGCTGGCAGGCGGGATACTTCTCGCCCGTGTTCTTTGCGGCACCAGCCGCGGCGATATCGCGTGGGTCCTTCTCAGGCTTGGAGAGGTTGATGGTGATCTCAAGATCGCCCCAGTTGGTGGGGGTGCTCCATTTGATGTTGCGCGCGATGGCGGCACGGCGCACGTAGCCGGCGTCGCAGCACAGGCCGTAGAACCAGTCGGTCGCGGCGCGGGGCTCGTTGACGCCCATGCGTCCGTTGAACTCCTCGTTTACAACCGAAGGCCTCGGCATGAGTACGCCCATGATGTGCATGGCGATGCGGTCGCGGCCCGACGCCGTGTCCTCGGTGGCACCGTTGGTAACGGCGGCCTCGGAAAGCGCGGCAAGCGTGCCCTCCAGGTCAAAGTCGGGGAGCGTATCGGGGTGCAAGAGCGAAATCTTCTCGGTCTTGAGCGCCCAAGCCATGTCGAGCGCGGGGCCCGTGGCGCCGATGCACTCCAAAATAGTGTTGTATGCCCAGATGCGATCGTCCTGTCCGATCATCGATCGGTGGATGGCATATTCGATGAGGCTCTGTGCAGCCTCGCGCACGTCGGTCATTACAGCCATGCCGCATAAGCCCCCTTGTCAGAGATGGCGTAGTGACGGGCAGAGCCCTCGCCCAGCCAGCTGTTCATCTTGGCAATGAAGGTGTCGACCAGATCGAGCGGCACGAAGGCCTGGATGGTGCCGCCAAAGCCGCCGCCGTGAATACGAACGGCGCCACGGCCGTCGAGCACATGCTCGGCCAGTGCCAAGGCATACATGGAAGGCTGCTCGGAACCCAGCTTGGCAACAACATTCTGCAGGTACATGGCGGAGCTGGCGCCGGATTCGCGCGTCAGGACCAGGAACTGGTCAATGTCGCCGGCGTTCAGAGCTGCCCAGCGCTTGTCGACCAGGCCGTTCTCGTACCAGTAGTGAACGGCGCGCAGGCAGGCGCGGTCGCCCAGCTTGGCGCGCAGCTCAGGGAGCTTGGCGTCAAAGTCGGCGACGTCGACCTCGCACAGGCGCGCCTTGCCAAACTCGGCGGCGACGTCCTGCATCTCGCGCGGAACGGCGGCGTAGTCGTCAGTGGCGGCTACGTGGTCGGCACCGACCTTAACGAGCACGAGCGCATAGCCGTGATCCTCAAAGTTGAGCTCGAGCTTCTGGGTCTTAGGCTGAGCCTGATCCTCAAAGTTCATGTAGGCAAGGCCGCCCAGGCACACGGCGGCTTGGTCCATCAGACCGCAGGGCTTGCCGTAGTAGTTGTTCTCGGTGCGCTGGCTCATCTGCGCAAGCGCGACGGGCTCAATGGCGGGCGCGCCCCAGAGGGTTTCCATGGCACGACCGTATGCGGCCTCGACGGCAGCGGAGCTGGAAAGGCCGCCGCCCGAGGGAACGGAGCAGGTGAAGGCGAAGTCGAAGCCTTGGGGCTCAACACCAAGCGCTGCGACCTCGTGGGCCATACCACGCACGAGGCTTGCGGACGTGCCTTTCTCGGACTCTTGAATATCCAGCGTGTCGAGCGTGATCTCAAACGTAGGATAGCCCTCGTCGGCGACGCGAATCTTGTTGGAGTCGGTTGCCACGGCGATGCCGTCAACGGCGACATCGAGCGAGCCGGCGATAACGTGGCCACCCTCGTGGTCGGTGTGGTTGCCGCTGATCTCGGAACGGCCGGGCGCGTGCACGTAGAGCACCTGGCGGTCGCCGATGGGGCCAAACTCCTCCTCAAACAGCTTGGTGAGCGTGGCGAATGTCTTTTCGTCGGGGGTGGTCATGGGGGTCCTTTCCTTGGCGCGCACGGGTGAGTTTTGCGTCGTTATGAGTACGTTAACAACTTGAAGCGGCATGAACCAAGTGTTCACGATACCGCACGTTACAGGCTATGTTAACGTACTCATAACACATCGCTTGTCACTTTTTGAGAATCTGGTAATCGGTAGAAATACAGCCGTGAACGGTACTGCCGTATGGACTTATAAAGCAGAAGAGGTGCAGATAGAAAAAGTAGAGTACGTTAACATGCGTCCGACGATAGCGGGCCTCGGCGCGGGGTGTATTTCTGCCCGGGCCGGCATGCACGCTATTCAGATCTCGCAAGGGTGAAGGTGATCCAGTGGCAAGGCGCCCGTCCAACGATACAGGTACGCGTCCGGTCTCCATGGCTGACGTCGCCCGTGCTGCTGGCGTTTCGCAGCAGACGGTTTCGCGCGTCGCCAACGGCTTGCCCAACGTTAACGAGCAGACGCGCCAGCGCGTGCAGGCAGCCATGCAGGAGCTCGGTTTCCGTCCGAGTTATGCCGGTCGCTCGCTGCGCGACGGCCGTTACCATTCAGTCGGCCTGTGCGTCAACGATGTCACCAAGTTTGGCAACCTCTCAATGATCGACGGCATCGCCAGCGCTGCTCGCGAGCATAATTGCGCCATCACGCTGGTCGAGATGTCCAAGACCGAGGAGTTTTCGCTTGCCGAGGCCACGCGTCGTATGGCCGCGCTGCCCGTGGACGGCATCATTATCGGCATGAGTCGCATGGCGCCCGATTTTGAGACGTTTGATCCACTGCCGGGCATTGGCACGGTCATCGTTACCATGTACGCGCATCCGCGCGTGACCACAGTTGACTCCGATCATTACGGCTGCTCGCTATTGCTTATGGATCACCTGTTTGAGCTGGGACACGATCAGATTCGCTATATTGGCGGCCCGTCGTTCTCGGTCGACGAGCAGTTTCGTCGCGCCGGTTGGCAGGATGCACTCGAGCGTAAGCACATTAAGCCGCAGGCGCCGCTCGAGGGCGATTGGTCTGCCAACAGCGGTTACGAGGCCGGCAGATATCTGGCCGAGCACGACCGCACCATGACGGCGATTTACGCGGCAAACGACCAGATGGCAAACGGCGCCATTGCAGCGCTGCGTGATAGCGGTCTGCGCGTGCCCGAGGACGTGAGCGTGGTGGGCGTCGATGACTCGCTCGACGACTTTGTCGCACATAACGAGCTCACGACCGTTCGATTCGATCTGCATCAGCGCGGACGCGAGGTGTTTGAGCATGCGGTTCCCGAGGTGGGTACGGCGGGCAAAACCGTTGCCATTCGTATTCCCGGCCAACTCATCATTCGACATAGCACGGCGATACCGCGCGCATAGTTTGTGCAGGTAAACGGCGATTTATCGCATTTCAATAACAATCGGTAAGGATGTCGGCGGGTAGCTGCTGGGATACTGCCGAGTGCTATGATAGACGGGTTCTTTTGTCTATCTAGGAGGCTTTGCCTGATGGAGATCACCAAGGATATCCGCTACATTGGCGTCGACGATCACGACATTGACCTGTTCGAGGGCCAGTACGACGTGTCCGAGAATGGTATGGCATACAACAGCTACGTTATCTTGGGCGAGAAGATTGCCGTCGCCGATTCGGTCGATGGCGGCTTTGTCGACGAGTGGCTCGGCAACCTCGAGGCCGTGCTCGATGGCCGTACGCCCGACTACCTGGTCGTCCATCACATGGAGCCCGATCACTCTGCTGGCATCGCCGCCTTTATGGAGCGCTATCCCCAGGCACAGATTGTGGCTAGCATGGGCGCCTTCCGCATGATGGTCAACTACTTTGGCACCGACTTCCCCGAGCGCAAAATGGTCGTCAAAGAGGGCGACGTGCTCGATCTGGGCGGCCACAGCCTAACCTTTGTCGGCGCCCCCAACGTTCACTGGCCCGAGGTGCTGTTCTCTTACGAGGCCACCGACAAGGTGCTCTTTAGTGCCGACGGCTTTGGCAAGTTTGGCGCCAACGACATCGAAGATCCGGAAGGGTGGGCCTGCGAGGCGCGCCGTTACTACTTTGGCATCGTCGGTAAGTTCGGCAAGTTCGTGCAGGCCGTGCTCAAGAAGGCCGCCGACCTGGACATCCAGATCATCTGCCCGCTTCACGGCCCCGTGCTGACCGAGAACCTGGGCTACTACCTCGACACCTACAACACCTGGTCGAGCTATCAGCCCGAGGACGAGGGCATCACGATTGCCTACGCGAGCGTGTATGGCCATCTGAAGGCTGCCGTTGAGGAGCTTGCATCTGCGCTCGAGGCCCGCGACCAGAAGGTTTCCGTCTTTGACCTGGCTCGCGACGACATGGCCGAGGCCGTTGAGGACGCGTTCCGCTATGACCGTCTGGTGCTCGCTTCTATCACCTATCAGGGCGAGATCTTCCCGTTCATGAGCACCTTTATCCACACGCTTGCCGAGCATGCCTACCAGAACCGTACCGTGGCGCTTGTCGAGGCCGGTTCCTGGGCGCCTGCAGCTGCCAAGGTTATGACCAAGGAGCTCGAGGGTATGAAGGACATCACCCTGACGCAGAACAAGGTGACCGTCCTGGGTTCGCTCAACGACGCCTCGCGCGCTCAGATCGAGGCCCTCGCTGACGAGCTCTCCAAGTAGCGATACGTTCACTTTTAACGCTCAAACCACCACAAAGGGGACAGGTACCTTTGTGGTGGTTTTTGTTTAAGCGCCGGCGATGACGAGATTTGGGCGGGCGTCGTCGGCAGTCTCGGCGATTGAGGCGGCGACGGCGTGATCGGGGTCACGGTCCATCACGATGGCGTTGACGTCGGTCAGCTCGGCAAAGCGGTACATGCCGCGTCCGTTGACCTTGCTTGCGTCCATGAGGGCAACGCCTTGACGGGCGGCGGAGATCATGGCTGTTTTGGTCTCGGCCATCTGCGGAAAGTCGGTCGTAAAGCCGCAGCCGGGAACAAAAGCGCCGGGGCACATGACGGCAAGGTCGGCGTGGACCATTTGGAGCGCCTGCATGGTGAGCGGTCCGTACAGATAGCGATGGCCTTTGCGCAGTGCCCCGCCCAGCATGACGACATCGACCGAGGGCATGCTCTCGTCGATGTAATCGGCAATGGTAATGTCGGCCGTGATGACGGTGATGCCATCGCGCTGGTCGAGGAGCCGGACAAACTCGAGAGCGGTGGTGCCCGAGTCGACGAGCAACGTGTCGCCGTCATTGACGAGTTCGATGGCGCTTTGTGCGATGGCCTGCTTGGCGGCGACATTGACGTTGATGCGGCGATCCTGGGTGGATACGGTCAGTCGCTTCTGGAGCGACACAGCGCCACCATGCGTGCGGCGCAGCTTGCCGGATTCGGCGAGCGCGTCTAAGTCGGCGCGGGCGGTAACGGAGGACACGCCAAAGGTCTGGGCAATTTCTGCCACTTGCACTGAGGCGTTATGTTCGAGCATTTCCATAATGGCGGAGCGACGCTCATCGGCGAAAGCTCGGGTTGTTGCATGGGCCATATCCGCTCCATCATCGTCTGAAATTTGCAGGAATTGTGTTGAGTCTATTTTCGTTCATTTTCTTTTCGAGTAAGAAAACGCCTTTCGATTACTTATCTTTTCTATAAAAGAAAGACGCCTAACGCCCAAAATTCAATATCGAACACGCCCACTCGGCTCCAATTCCTTCCGTTTACTTTTCAAAAACGACCGTATTGACCTGCATGGGCTCAATATCTCGCACATGCATACCCGCTGAATTTCATACAATGAGCGCAGCAAAACGCAAGGTAAACGCCTTGTGAACAACTACACCCGATGTCCAGATGCGGGCGAGGGAGAGGAGCAAACGCTCATGGCACTTGTTACCACCGAAAAGATGCTCAAGGACGCTCAGGCCGGCCACTACGCCGTCGGCGCGTTCAACGTCGAGAACCTCGAGTTTGTTATGGCCGTTCTGGCCGCTGCCGAGGAGACCAAGTCCCCCGTCATCATGCAGACCACCCCGGGCACCATTAAGACCGCTGGCCTGGATTACTTCTACGGCATGGTCAAGGCCGCTGCCGAGCGCGCTTCCGTGCCCGTCGCCCTGCACCTCGATCACGGCGATGGCTATGACCGCTGCATGCAGGCTTTCCGCACTGGCTACACCTCCGTCATGATCGACGGTTCGCACGAGTCCTTCGAGGACAACATCGCTCTGACCAAGTCCGTCGCCGATGCTGGCCGCGCCATGGGCGTGCCCGTCGAGGCCGAGCTCGGCAAGGTTGGCGGCAAGGAGGACGACGGTCCCGCGGTTGAGGGCGAGAGCCCCTACACCGATCCTGCCGAGGCCAAGGAGTTTGTTGAGCGCACCGGCTGCACCTCCCTCGCAATTGGCGTTGGCACCAGCCACGGTGTGTACACGAGCGATCCTCACATCGAGCAGTCCGTGGTCAAGGCCATTCGCGACGCCGTCGACGTGCCGCTGGTTCTGCACGGCACCTCCGGTGTGCCCGATGAGCAGGTTGCCGAGGCTGTGAAGAACGGCATCTGCAAGGTCAACTACGCCACCGAGCTGCGTCAGGCCTACACCAAGGGCTTCATGGCCTACATGGCCGAGAACCCCGCCTGCTTCGATCCCAAGAAGCCGGCCAAGGAGGGCATGCGCGAGATTACCGAGCTGGTTAAGATCCGCATGACCAACCTCAACTCTGTGGGCAAAGCAGAGTAACAGCAAGGGTACTCCGACTCGCTGCATATCCCGGGGAGGGACGAGGGCTTAGTTCCCCAATCGTCCTCGGGCATGCAAAAAGCCTCGCTGCGCACTTCGTGCGGCGAGGCTTTTTGCCCCCTGCGGAAAGATTGGGGAACTAAGCCCTCGTCCCTCCCAGGTTGACCTACTCGAGGTCGTCGCCCTTGTGGCGTTGGGGCGGAAAGGATGGGGCGCGAGGGGTGCTTTGTTGGTGGGGGCTAGTATGCCCGGGCTTGGTTGGGGAAGGTTTTGTCTAGGGATGCTTGGAGCTTTTCGAACGATGCTTGCAAGTTGAGATTCTGATTGGTTGAGCGTTTGGCTTTTGTGGTGGGGGAGTCGAGGAGGCTGTTTCTCTGTGTCGGGGGGAAGGAGAAAAGGTCTGCATGTGTTAGGGATGGCTGCTGTGCTGCGTCATTGGAAGAATGCATGCTTATGCGGCCTCCTCGATGTCCACCAAAAGGTTGCGCACGGGGTGTGCTGCTAGGTCCCGTGCGTTGGCAGTATTATGCCGCGGCTGCCGCAAAGAAGCGCTAAAGAAAGGCTTAACCTGGTTTGGTGTTACGATGAAACTGCAGGTCAGAGGTATCGAGTAACACTCTTGAAAGGTTTTGGGCTTAAGGGCTTTCTAAGGTTTGTGACGTGGATGTGGCGCGGACGTACGGAGCGTGTGAATGCACGCTGTTAGCGCTGCAGCTCTGCGGCGCGCACCTGCTCGATGACCTTTTCCATCGTGGCGTCGATGCGGTCTTTTTTGAGCTCGCATTCCCAGATGGTTATGGGTGTCCAGCCCATTTGAGTGAGTGCCGCCACGGCAGCGCGGTCGCGCTCGACGTTGCGACGGAACTTTGCCTCCCAAAAATCAACATTGCGCTTGGGCTGGCTCGGGTTGCACTTGGGGCAGCGGTGCCAAAAGCAGCCGTTGACGAAGATGGCGATCTTGCGCCCGGGAAAGGCGATGTCGGGCTTGCCGGGCACCTTCCATTCCAAACGATAGCCCGTGAGGCCGGCGGCCCGTAGGCGCTGGCGAACGAGCAGCTCGGGCTTGGTGTTGGCGCGTTTGTTGCCCTTCATGGACTTTTTTATAGCGGCGCGACGGCGGACCAGTTCGCGCTCGTCGGCGGAAAGGTCCGAGGTATCGATGCCGTCGAGCAGACCTGGTCTGGGGCGTTTTTTGCTCCGGCGCTTAGGTTTACGTTTGGGCTTGGTAGCAGATTCGTCTGCCGCGGTGGCCTCGGCGCCGTTAGCCTCAATCCGGTCTTCCTTCAGCTCAATCAATGCATCGATAAGCCCCTTGTCGGCGGGCATCCACTCCACCGTGGCAAGCGAGGTGCGCGGAATCCAACGGATATCGAGCTGACGGTCGTGCTTCTGGGGCTCGCCGGACTCTTTGGCCAGCGAGCAGTAGTAGCACTCCATGGAGAGATGGAAATCGGGGTAGTCGTACTCAACGGTGTAGAAGTCACGCAGGTTGGTGACCTTCACCTGCAGCTCTTCCATGAGCTCGCGGCGCACGGCGTCCTCGGGCGTCTCGCCGCGCATGAGCTTGCCGCCTGGGAACTCCCAAAGTCCCTGCATGTCGCCATAGCCGCGCTGCACGGCAAGCAGCTCGTCAGATCCTTCCTTGCGAATGATCCCAGCGGCAACATGAACAGTCTTCAACAGGAGTCCTCTCTCAACATCAACAAGTGACAGGCTAGCTACCCGTACCTTACACAACGGTAAGGCAAGCGTAAGCCATATCGATGGTAGCCGACTCGGCTTCTTGCGACTATAGATGCCGTAGACTAATCGCAAGAAAGGACTCGGTATGCAAACCACGCACATGGCGGCCCCGGTACTGGAGGTCGCGCATCTCGAAAAGGTATATGGAGCGCTGGGCAACGTGACCCGTGCGCTCAACGACGTCAGCTTTACCGTCAATCGCGGCGAATTTGTTGGCATCATGGGCGCCTCGGGCTCGGGCAAGTCGACGTTGCTCAACTGCGTCTCGACCATCGATAGCGCCACGAGCGGCACCATCCGCATCAACGGGCAGGACGTTACGCGCATGAAGCAGGCCAAGCTCTCGCAGTTCCGCCGCGAGGAGCTCGGCTTTATCTTCCAGGATTCAAACCTGCTCGATACGCTCACGGCACGCGAGAACATCGCCCTGCCGCTCACCATCGCCCGCACAAACTCGGCAGAGATCTCGACCCGCGTGCAGGATGTGGCAGCGCGCCTGTCTATTAGCCAGGTGCTCGACAAGTACCCCTACCAGATGTCCGGCGGTCAGCAGCAGCGCGTTGCCGCGGCTCGCGCGCTCGTCACCGACCCCACCATGATCATGGCCGACGAGCCCACCGGCGCCCTCGACTCTAAAAGCGCCCGCCTGCTGCTCGAGAGCCTAGAGGCCCTCAACCGCCGCCTGCGCGCCACCGTGCTCATGGTCACGCATGACAGCTTTGCTGCTAGCTACACAAGCCGCGTGCTGTTTATCCGCGACGGCAAGATCTTTACCGAGCTGCGCCGCGGTGACACCGACCGCCGAGAGTTCTTCGACCGTATTATGGAGGTCGTTGCCATGATGGGCGGTGAGGGCTCCGATGCTCTGTAAACTCGCTTGGGGCAACGTTCGCCGCGCCGGCCGCGACTACCTCGTCTACCTTTTGACGCTCACCCTGGGCGTCACCGTATTCTATGCCTTTAACACCGTTTCGATGCAGGTCGATATTGCCGGCATTGAGGAGGAGGGCCTATCCGAGCTCATGGGTACCATGCTCGGCTACCTCACGTACTTTTTGGCCGGCGTCATGGCCTTTTTGATGGTGTATGCCAATAACTTCATCATGAAACGCCGCAAGAAGGAGTTTGGCCTGTACCAGGTGCTCGGCATGGGGCGCGGGCGCGTCGCCACGATCATGGCGCTCGAGACGGTGATCGTTTCGGTCGGCGCCTTTGTCGCCGGTATTGTGCTGGGCGTGGGGCTCTCCCAGCTCATGACGTTCTTTACGGCCTCGCTCTTTAAGACGCAGATCGCCAATTTCCGCTTCTTTTTCTCGGTGCATGCGTTCAACCTGACCCTGGCCTGCATGCTCGTAATGTTTGTGCTCACGCTGCTGCTGAACCTTCGCGCCGTGCGTCGTACCAAACTCATCGAGCTTATGGGTGCCGAGCGTCGCAACGAGAGCATCAAGACGCGCAATCCCTGGATCGCGATTGCCATCTTTGCTGTGGGCGTGGTGCTTGTGGGCGTGGCCTATTACCGTCTGCTACGTGATGGGTTCCCGCTAACCGAGACGGGCGACAAGCTGGACGGGGCAATGAGCCAGTTTGGCATCACCACGGCCATGGTCACGGTAGGCACCTTTGCCCTGTTCTGGGGACTCTCGGGCATGCTTATCAAGCTGCTGCAGAGCTTGCGCGGCGTGTATTGGCGCGGCCTCAACATGTTTACTGTGCGCCAGCTTGCGGCCAAGGTCAACACGGTGTGCTTTTCGATGGGCGTCATCGCGATGATTCTGTTTTTGGCCATTACCTCGGTGACCTGTGGTATGTCGATTGCCAACGTGATGAACGAGAATCTGGAGCGCTATAACCCTGTTGACGTGTCTCAGACGTATGTCTATTACACGCCCGAAACGCTCGACTACTACAAGGAGTATGTCAATCCGTCTGAGGCCGATCGCATGGTGCTGGCCGATGCAACGGTCGATTTGTACGCTGCATGGCATGGCGATCGTAAAGATCCCGATAACGTTGCAGACGGTATTAAGGGCAAGTCGGCGGACAACAACGACGAGACCGGCAAAAAGGTCAATATCGCCGATGTTGCCGGTGAGCATGTGCAGATCGATTCGTATCTGAGTTACCCGCTTGGCGGCTCGGGCCCCTCGGTGGTGGCGGGTGAGATGTGCAAGGCCATGGGCGAAAAGCTTCCCAAGGCGCTCGAGGGAAGCAACGCCGATGCGATGGGTCTGTATGTGACGCCGGCGAGCCAGTACAACAAACTGCGCCAGATGATGGGCGAGGAGCCGGTGAGCATTGGCCGGGACCAGTACTTGCTTACGTGTGATATGGGTGGTGAGCTGGGCGACCTGTACACCAAATACATGGCCGGCGGCCATACCCTCACCTTGGGCGGGCATGAGCTCAAGCCCGCAACCGATAAGTCGGACGAGGACACGGCGGCCATCGCCAACTCGGCGATGGGCAGCAATCCCGGTACCGTGGTCGTAGCCGATGAGCTGCTGTCCCAGCTTAATCTGCAGCCGTATTCCAGTAATCTGCTCGTTAACTACAAGCAGGGGATGGATGTGACCAAGGCAGACGAGAGCATTAAATACACCATGCTCGACATTCTGCTCGTTGACGGCAAGGAGCCGGGGGGATGGGGAGTCTTCATCACGCGTTCCGAGATGTACACGCAAGCGGCGCAGATGAACGGCATGATTAGCTATCTAGCCATCTACATTGGCTTTGTGCTGGTCGTTGCATGTGCGGCGATTCTGTCGATCCAGCAGCTCTCCAATGTGGCCGACGGCAGCCGCAGCTATCGTGTGCTGGCACAGATCGGCTGTGACGACCGTCAGATCCGGCATTCGGTGATGGCGCAGCAAGCGGTGTTCTTCCTGTTCCCGCTGGCAGTGGGCTTGGCGCACTCCTTTGTGGCGCTCAAGGTGATCATCGAGCTGGTGAGCGTATTCGGCGATATGAGCATCGCCGGCACCGTGGGCCTCACCTGTGCAATCTTCCTGGCGGCCTATGGTGGCTACTTCCTGGTAACGTACCTCATGAGCGCCGGCATGGTGCAAGCTGCCATCGCCACCCGTTATAGCGAATAACTCGTTCAGCTCGGAATTATCGTAAGTTGAGCATAAGTCAGCGAAAACGCCCCTAAGCGAGCAAGGTGACGTGAAAGAGGAGGGAAGCGTACTTTTGGTACGCGACCGACGATTGAACGTCAGATTGCCGCCTAGGGGCGCTTGCAGCGTCGAGCTGTTATGCGGTTTGGTAAAACCGCATAACTTTATCGTTTCCAAAAGTGAAGGATCAACGTCGTGCGGTTTTGCTGCTCGGTTTTGACCAGGATGTTGTGGATGTGGGTCTTGACGGTGCCCACGGCAAGGAATAGCTCGTCAGCGATCTCTTGGTTCGACTTGCCCAGCACAACCAAGCGCATGACTTCGGTCTCGCGGTTGGAGAGCTTGTAGGCGTTGCGATAGAAGGGCATCTGCTCTTCGATATGCCGGTCAAGATCGCTGACGTTCTTTTCCTCGGGCGCTTCCTGCATGCGAATCGAAAGCACGTGGTAGGAGTAGATGATCAGCAGAATTGCAAAGTAGCACGCAAAGACGTTTTCGCTAAAGTTGCGCTCGGACAGATATAGCTGCAGCCAAGAGGGCGCCAGGCTCATGGGGACAATAAGGATGTTGTAGAAATCCTCGGCAACGATGCAACCAACCAGAATTGCACCGATAATCAGGTGCTTTCGTTGGTTGTTAACGCGTGCCTTCAGCTCAACTTTTGTACTCTTATGAGCCGTCCAAAAGATATACAGTCCCACAAAGACAAGGAATACCTGACGCATCGTGTAGTAGAGCCACTGATGCATGGGGCCGGAGGGGACAGCGACGATAATCAGCAGCTCGCTCAGCAAGAACGTTGCGACGGGAATGACAAACTGCTTTTTTGAATGCTTGTCGAGCAAATCCATGGCAATGAGCCAAATAAAAGCCTGCGAAGCGGTCGCCACAAAGGTCCGCAACACAGGCATGGTAATTGAGTAATAGTCGCTGGCTGGAAAACTCTGGTTTTGCAGCGTGTATTCAAAAAAGAAAATCTCGGTCATCTCGATGGCATAGCAGATAAATACGCCGCTGCCATAGATAAAGAAGCGTCGACGAGATGAGGCATAGGCGGCAAGCGAGAGCACCGCCGTCACAATACAGATCACGAGTATCGCTAGGGTATAGAAGAACATCAGGGTGTTCATCTGTCACCGTCCCATCTCATTTATTCTATGGCCGAGCTCTGTATACCTTGTGGGATATAGACGTCTCAACCCTTCGTTTCATTGCGGATTAGGCGCCGAGATACAGCATAGCCATATACCGTTCGCGGTTCTAGATGGTAAACCCCCTGTAAACTCTTGACCTGCGGGTTTATATTGGTTTAGAGGGGATGTAACTCCGTGAACGGTCTTTAATCCCGAATAAACTAGGTAAAAATTGCATACGGGTGAATGATGGTCTTGTCAACACGAGGCGTGATGTTCGAGCGCCTCATAGTAATAGTCGGCAAGACCGGCGGAAAGGAAATCGACATGGCACTGCCTAAGGATTTCATCGACACCAACGACTTCACCAAAGAGCAGATCCTGGCTATCGAGGATCTTGGCCTGGCAATGAAGAAGGCCATCAAGGTTGACGGTTATTATCCGCACCTGCTCCGCAACAAGAGCCTTGGCATGATCTTCCAGCAGGTCTCCACCCGCACTCGTCTTTCCTTCGAGACCGCTATGACCGACCTCGGCGGCCATGCTCAGTTCTATGGCCCTGGCACCATCCAGCTCGGCGGTCACGAGTCCCTGGGCGACACCGCTCGCGTCATGGGCTCGCTGCTCGACATCATGATGGCTCGCGTTGACCGTCACAAGGACGTCGTCGGCCTCGCCGAGGGCTCCGCTGTGCCCGTCATCAACGGCATGTCCGAGTTCAACCATCCCACGCAGGAGATGGGCGACCTCATGACCATGCTCGAGAACCTCCCCGAGGGCAAGAAGATCGAGGACTGCACCCTGGCCTTCATCGGCGACGCCACCCAGGTCTGCGTCTCCCTCATGTTCATCGCCTCCAAGGTCGGCATGAAGTTTGTCCAGTTTGGACCTAAGGGCCACCAGATCCCCGACGGCGGCCTGCACGTTGGCACCGTCGAGGAGCGCGCCGAGTTCGGCAAGCAGATGATGGCCATCGCCGAGGAGAACTGCAAGGTCTCCGGCGGCTCTGTCGTCATCTCCGACGACATCGAGTGCATCAAGGGCGCCGACTTCATCTACACCGACGTGTGGTATGGCCTGTACGACGAGGAGGTCTCGGGCGAGAACTACATGGACGTGTTCTATCCCAAGTATCAGGTCACCATGGACATGATGAACTTTGCCGGCCCCAACTCCAAGTTCATGCACTGCCTGCCGGCCACCCGCAACGAGGAGGTCGTCGACGAAGTCATGGACGATCCCGAGCGCTCCCTGTGCTGGGTCGAGGCCGAGAACCGCAAGCACTCCATCCGTGCTCTCCTTGCCGCCCTGGGCAAGCGCACCCCGCTCAACGACGAGGGTGTCGAGTACTCCGCCAAGGCTGAGCTCCACGCCGCTCTCGAGGCTCTCGAGCAGCTCTAAGCCTCAAGGCTTCTAAAAGCACGTTTGCGGGCGGCGGATGCTCGTCTCCTGTCGCCCGCTCACCGAGGCCCAAGCAATTGCCTTAATACCTTAGGGCCTCGGATCTGTCCAAGACTGAGCGAAGGAGCTCATCATGAGCGACGGAAAGAAAAAGCTTTCCTTCTTGACGGTCATTTCGACCATCATCTGCGTCGTCTTCGTTTGCGAGGCCGCCGCACCTGCTGCCGCCATTGGCAACCAGCAGTTCTTCTGGTGGATCTTCCTGATCCTGACCTTCCTGCTTCCCTATGGCATGGTTGTCGCCGAGCTCGGCACCACCTATGACGGCGAGGGCGGCATTTACGACTGGGTACGCGATGGCCTGGGCGACAAGTGGGGCGCCCGCATTTCGTATTACTACTGGGTCAACTACCCGCTGTGGATCGCCTCGCTGGCCACCATGTTCCCCGACATCTTGGGCATGGTCTTTGGCGTCGAGTTCAACCTGATTGCCAAGATGGGAATCGAACTTGCCTTTGTGTGGATCGTCTACCTTATGGGCCGCTCCAAGGCTGCCGACTCCGAGTGGGTCCTCAACGGTGGCGCCATTATCAAGGTCGCCGTTGCCGTTATCGTCGGCGCCCTGGGCATCTGGTATGCCATGGAGAACGGTTTTGCGAACGACATGTCCGCTGCCACCTTCCTGCCCGAGCTCACCAACACCAACGCTCTTGGCTACCTGTCCATCATCATCTTTAACTTCATGGGCTTCGAGGTCATCTGCACCATGACCGACGACATGGCCGATCCCGCTCGCGATATTCCCAAGGCTATCATCGTCGGTGGCGTGGCTATCGCCGTCATCTACCTGTTCGCCGGCTTCGGCATCGGCGCCGCCGTGCCGGCCGACTCCATCGACCCCGACTACGGCATGATCGTCGCAGTCCAGACCATGGTGGGCGACTCCATGATCTTCAAGGTCATCTGCATCGCCTTCCTGATCACCCTGTTCGCCAACATGGCCGCTTGGTCCTTCGGCGTCAACTCCGTCGCCCGCTACGCTGCCGAGCACGGCAACATGCCCAAGGTCTTCGCCTCGATGATCTCGGATGACGACATGCCCAACGGCGCCAACCTGGTCAACGCCATCGTTGCCTCCCTGGTGCTGTGCCTGCAGCTCGTTCCCATCGACGCCATCTCCAACGGTGTCTTCTGGATGCTCTTCGGCACCTCCGTCGTCTTCCTGCTGCTGACCTACATCCCGATGTTCCCGGCGTTCCTCAACCTTCGTAAGAACGACCCCAACCGTGAGCGCATCTTCACGTTCCCGTTCAAGGGCGCGATGATGAAGGTCATGCTGGCCATCCCCTGCATCGAGCTGGTTCTTGCCATCGTTGCCACGCTGATCCCGTTCTCCGCTGCTGAAATTGGCGACAAGGTCCCGATGATCGTCATCTTCATCGTGCTTCTGCTCATCGGCGAGGTTGTCCGCGTCGTCAGCGCCAAGGGCCGCGAGACCGAGTACAAGGGCCTCACTCCCGAGCTGGCAGCTCAGCGTCTCGCTGAGGAGGCCGTCGAGGCCGAGGAGAACTAGAGCACCCGGTTCTGGGGCTCCAACCCTCCTCGCGTACCAACGTGCGCTTCGTCGGGCTTGTCGCTCCCGACTCCGGGCACTCTAGCCTCTTCGGAGACGTGCCCAAGCGACAGGTTTGCTAACCATTCCCCGGGGTGGGCGTGAGCGATAGCTCCGGTAACCACCGCCCACCCCAATCTCTCTTCCGTATCCTTCGTGCGTTTTGTCTCCGCGCACTTGGTTACGTCGTCGCTTGCCGGTGCGACTCCGTGAAAACCGGCGCCGGGCGCCCCGACCTTTGCCGGGGAACGGGCGCCTACCATCTCTTGGTTTTAGGCTGCGGGTAACCCGCCCGCAGCAAGCGATCGTTCGATTTGGAGGAAATCTTATGCGTACGATCACCGAGTCCGAGTCCACCCCCAAGGCCGACGGCTTCTTTATGCCCGCTGAGTTCGCCCCGCAGGATCGCGTGTGGATGGGTTGGCCCCACCGCACCGACACCTGGGCCCACGGCGCCAAGCCGGCTCAGAAGCAGTATGCCGCCATCGCCCGCGCCATCGCCGAGTTCACCCCGGTTACCATGTGCGCCAACCAGGTCGACTATGCCAACTGTAAGGCCGTCTTCGAGGAGGACGAGAACGTCACCGTCATCGAGATGACCACCGACGACGCCTGGTTCCGCGACACCGCCGCCACCTACGTCATCAACGGCAAGGGTGAGAAGCGCGCCAACCACTGGCACTTCAACGCCTACGGCGGCCTCGTCGACGGCCTGTACTTCCCGTGGGACAAGGACGAGCAGATCGCCCTCAAGATGGCTGAGCTCTCCGGCTGCCGCCGCTATCGTCCCGATGACATGATCCTCGAGGGCGGCTCCATCACCGTCGACGGCGAGGGCACCCTTGTCGTGACCGACCAGTGCCTGCTTTCCCCGGGCCGCACCTGCTCTGCGGTGCTCGAGGAGGAAGAGGATCCCGAGTCCATCTGGCCCAAGTACCACAAGAAGTTTGAGCCCTGGAGCGAGGAACTCCGCGCCTACATGGATGAGCACCTCAAGGATTACCTGGGTGTCGAGAAGGTCATCTGGGTCAAGGAGGGCATCGACCCCGAGGAGACCAACGGCCACATCGACGACGTCGCCACGTTCATCGCCCCGGGCGTCATGGCCTGCATCTGGACCGACGATCCCGAGTATCCGTTCTACGAGCAGTGCCACGCTGCCTACGAGACCCTCTCCAACGCCGTTGACGCCAAGGGCCGCAAGATGAAGGTCTACAAGCTCTGCATGCCCGTGAACCCGCTGTTCATGGACCAGGCCTCCTGCGACACCATCGACGCCGACGAGAACGCCGAGCCGCGCGTCCCCGACGAGCCGCTGATCGCGTCCTACATGAACTACCTGGTCACCAACCACGGCGTCATCGTCCCGCAGTACGGCGACGAGAACGACCAGCTGGCCGTCGACACGCTCCAGAAGATCTATGACGAGGTCTGGGGCGAGGGCGTCTACAAGTGCGTCGGCGTCCAGTCCGAGCAGGTCGTCTTCGGCGGCGGCAACATCCACTGCATTACGCAGCAGGAGCCGTCCGCGTAATTGTCTGGCTTCCCGAGGCACGGCACCTTGCCCTTCAATCGTCGGGCATGACCCTTAAGGTCTATGCCCTCCTCTTTCAGGGCAATCTGCCGCACCTCGGAAACCCAGCCGATCAATCGGACAGTCGATGAATCGCACCGTGACCATCTCGGGGCATTGATGGTCGGTTTATTCGATGTCTTGGTCGGCTGGGTTTTTCTTTGGGCACTCCGTTGCCTCCACTTCGGAGTGCCCGCCTCTTTGATTGAGTACGCGTCTGATCTGGGATTTATTGCGGGTTAGGCCAATTGTTCGCTTGAATTTCCCAGGTCAGACGCGTATTCAATTGCTGATAGTTTCCGGTTGCGAGCGCGACCGTTTTGATCGGAGTATCTATGTACCAGCGTATCGTTATCTACATGCGCCTGTTCCGCGAGCGTTGGTCCAACAATTGCATCCTCTCTTCTCTTTGGGATGGCACCTGCACCGGTGACGCGGCCTGCAACCCTACCTTGGGCTGCGCCTTCGGTACAGATGCCATCCTTTTTGCTGTAGGGGGAGCGTGTCGTGGCAGGTAAAAAGTTCTCCCTGTTCGAGGTCATCCTCTCGGTTATCTGCGTTGTCTTTACCATCGAGGCGGCCGCTCCGGCATCTGCTATGGGTAACGTGCAGTTCTTCTGGTGGATCTTCCTCATCATTACGTTTTTGCTTCCCTATGGCCTGGTGGTGGCCGAGCTCGGTACGGCGTTCGATTCCGAGGGCGGTCTGTACGATTGGGTTCGCCTGGGCTTGGGCGACCGTTGGGGCGCCCGCTGCTCCTGGTGCTATTGGGTCAACTTTCCACTGTGGGTGGCAAGTATCGCCTGCATGTTCCCCAGTGTCATCAATGCGGTATGGGGCATCGAATTTTCGCTTGGGGTCCGAATTGCCATCGAGCTTGCCTTTGTGTGGGGCGTCACGGTCATGGCAATGCAGCCGGTGGCCGAGGCCGATTGGGTCATGGACGGCGGCGCTGTCATCAAGGTGCTCATTACCGCCGTGGTGGGGATCGTCGGTATCTGGTTTGCCTGTAATAACGGCTTTGCCAACGACATGTCGCTCAAGACCTTCATTCCAGATTTGGGCGACACCAACTCGTTGACGTATCTATCGATTATCCTGTTCAACTTTATGGGCTTCGAAGTGGTCGCGACCTTTGCCAGCACGATGAAAAACCCGTCGCGCGATATCCCCAAGGCGGTTATCACCGGCGGCGTTGCCATTGCGGCGATCTACATCATCTGCGGCATCGGCATTGGAGCCGCGGTTCCCACCGAACAGCTTTCGCTCGATTCGGGCATTGTGGACGCGGTCGCCGCCATGGTGGGGCGCAGCCACCCGCTGACAATGATCGTGGGCGTGGCCTTTTTGGTGACGCTCTTTGCCAACATGATCTGCTGGAGCTTTGGCGTCAACAACGTAGCGAGCTATGCCGCACGTCACGGCAACATGCCGCGCCCCTTTGCGCTGGTGTCCAAGAGGACCGGCATGCCCAATGGCTCGGCACTCATTAACGGCTGTTTTGCCAGCCTGGTGTTGCTGCTTCAGATCCCGCTGGGTGAGGGATCCGACGTCTTTTGGGTTTTCTTCTCAATGAACGTCGTCTTTTTGCTCATGAGCTATATCCCAATGTTCCCAGCGTTTTGGCGTCTGCGTGCATACGACGATCGCCCGCGCGTGTTCCGTGCGCCCTTTGAGGGTAAGGTGCTCGCGGTAGCGCTCGCGATTCCCGTGGTGGAACTTGTGCTTTCGATTGTCGCTACGATTGTGCCGCTCAACAGCTCACCTGCCGAGATGGCAAAGTTGCCGATTCTTGTGGGCGTGGCGATCGGTGTGTTGTTAGGCGAGGTCTCGCGCCTTATATCGCGCCGCGGCCGCAGCATCGACAATCCCGGCGTTGGTGCATAGGGGTCAGGTTATTTTGCACCAAAACAGTAGCGCCGCGAGTTGCGCGGCGCTTGCTGCATCTTGGATTATTGTTCGCGGTGCTCGGGATTAGAAGCGAGCTTAGGCGCAAAGTAGGGGACGTGGCCCAGGTACGGGCGGCTGTCCGAACGCTCCTCGGCGATGCAGGGGACCTCATCGTAAGTAAGTGAGTCGCTCAGGTGGGCGATGGCCTTGGCGGCAGGAGCGACGAGCATCTTGAGCGGTGCGATAGGCGCCATGGCATCTCCTTTCCTGTATGCGACCCGTGCTTTGGCGCGAATGTATATGCCGCAAGTCTAGCATCCCGCCCAGGAGAGCTTCAAACCACCACAAAGGGGACAGGCACCTTTGTGGTGGTTTTGGCGTTTGCCCAGATGAAACCTGCCAAAATGAACCGGTCACCAGGAGAGGAAATGGCGTTGGGCGAGAATTTGGTTTGTTAAATAGGGTCCCGACCTGGGCTACTTATAGATTGTGGAAAACTCTACTGTCAGATTATGGCGAATGCTGCTGTAGGATTATGACATGCGCTACTACAGCCTATGGCAACGTACCTCATGAGCGCCGGCATGGTGCGAGTTGCCATCGCCACTCGCTACAGCGAGTAGCAGGCGGGCAAAACCACCGCAAAACCGTCGCAAAACCGCGATGAACAACCGCCGCGAAGGGGGACGGGCCCCTTTCGCGGCGGTTTTTTTGCCTGCCTGGTGCGTCTCGGATGCAAGTGAGTAGACTTTTTGGGATCTGCCGAGCACATCGCGACAAACGCTCGATAAAACCGCAGGCCAGAGCTGCGGCGTTTTGGGGTGTGCTCGGGATCCCGCCAAAAGCCTACTCACTTGGTTTTCACGGTTAGTAAACCGCCGCGAGGGAAAGCAGCTCCCCCGCGGTGGTCTTAACGTTCGCCCAGATACAACCTGTCACCACAAGGGGGATGGGCGCCTTTTGTGGTGGTTTTGGTACTTGCTTAGCGGGTTATCCCTGCGTGTCGCCTCCGTACATGTAGACGAAAAAACCGTCGCCGGTGTCTTGACTGTGATCCTCCAGGATGCGCTTCATGTTGAGGTGCTCGTAGAACTGCCAGTCGGAGTTGCAGTCGCTCATCAGGAAGAACTTGGTGCAGCCTGCCTTGGCGAGCTCGGCGCGCGCAAGGTCGATAAGCGCGCGGCCGAGCCCCTTGCCCTGCCACTCGGGCACGATGATGATCAGGTTGAGCTGGCCCTGGGCATACTCGTTGCCTGTGGCGGCAAAGCGATCCGCCGTGGCCTTTTCGCGACTGTCGCCGAAGAGCGAGCCCTCGAGCTTGGCGTCGGCAGCCTTTGCCATTTCGGTTGCCTGCGCGAGCATCTCGTTGTAGCAGGACTCCCACGTGGGGTTGGTGCGCGGCTTGCCGTCCTCGAAGATGCCGATGCGGCAGGCGGCGATAATGCGGCCCTCGGCCTCGGCGACAAGCGCGATAGGTGAGCGTTGCAGCTGCATAGCGATGTTAAAGCGCGCGCAGAAATCGGCAGCTTCGACGTCGCCGCGGTTGCGCAGCGTGTTGCACCACAGCTGGTTGTAGATGGCAGCGATGCCGGTCAGGTCGTCGAGCGTGGCGGCGCGCAGGGTTACGTTGTCAAGGCTCATGAAGGCTCCTTCCAAGTTGGGTCAGGCCACCTCTGAGTGTGACATGGACGCAGGGCGGCCGCATCAATCATTCGGCAGGCGAGCCCCGATCCCTCGGGGACGGAGGAAAAGGGGTCACGAGTGAGGATTTTCGGACGCTTGCCCGACGAGAGTGGATAATCTCCCACTTTGAGCGCGAACATGGGCCAAAAACGGGAGATTATCCACTCTCGTGGTGAGCGGGCTCTTGTGTCGATTCATTCCCTTTTTAGTAGGCTGTGCTTGCACTTTAGCGTGCGACAGCGGATAATGCCGAGCACTCGACAATACGCCTATTGCTCTTTCTATAGATTGAGGAGGCCCCTATGGCCATGGAATTCAAACGCAAGTTGCCGATCCCCATGGAGATCCGCGAGGAAATGCCACTTTCTGCCGAGCTTACCGCCAAAAAGCAGGCATTTGACGCCGAGGTCGCCAAAGTCTTTACCGGCGAGGACGCACGCAAGGTGCTTATCATCGGTCCGTGCTCTGCCGACCGCGAGGACTCGGTGCTTGAGTACATGAACCGACTGGCCAAGACCGCCGAGGAGGTCAAGGACAAGCTCATCATCATTCCGCGCGTCTATACCAACAAGCCGCGCACCAAGGGCACCGGCTACAAGGGTCTGCTGCACAACCCCAACCCCGAGGCTCCCGACGACCTGCTCGAGGGCGTCAAGGCCATCCGCCACATGCACCTGCGCGTCATCGAGGAGACGGGCTTCTTCACCGCTGACGAGATGCTCTACCCGTCCAACTACCAGTACCTCGTCGACTTGCTGAGCTACGTTGCCGTGGGCGCGCGCTCGGTCGAGAACCAGGAGCATCGCCTGGTGTCGAGCGGCATTTCGGTACCCGTGGGCATGAAGAACCCCACTGCCGGCTCCACCACCGTCATGCTCAACTCCATCTACGCCGCCCAGGCGCACCAGAGTTTTATCTTCCGCAACTGGGAGGTCGAGTGCGACGGCAATCCGCTCGCGCACGCCGTCATGCGCGGCTACATTGGCCTCGACGGCCGCACCTACCCTAACTACCACTACGAGCATCTGGAGCGTCTTGCCGAGCGCTACACCGAGCACGCCGGTTATGCCAACCCAGCGGTGGTCATCGACTGCAACCATGACAACTCGGGCAAGCGTCCGCTGGAGCAGTATCGCATTTGCAAGGAGGTGCTCGACAGCTGCCGCCGCAACGAAGCCATCTCCAGGCTGGTCAAGGGCTTTATGATCGAGTCCTACCTTGAGGACGGCAACCAGCCGGTCGACGGCGGCGTCTTTGGCAAGTCGATCACCGATCCGTGCCTGGGCTGGGAAAAGACCGACTACCTCATTCACGAGATCGCGGAACGTATTTAGTTACGCGGGTTTACCAACCCGCGTAACGGCGCTCGCTGTCCGCCCTCTACCTGCGGCGTTGTCTTGCTCCAGGGGCACTCATTGGGGACGTACTTAAATGAGTAGTCGTTGGGGACGTTCTTGTTTGACTAGTCGTTTAAGAACGTCCCCAATGACTACCTTTCAAACCTGGCAGTTAGGGACGTTCCTTATCTGCCGGCACTTGGGGACACTCCTTGCATCGGCTGACGCGGTTTGCTCGCTGGCATTGCTAGTTTTTTTGGCGTTCTCTAAGTCCTGTGGACAAAAAATGGCAAATATGAGTACTGTTGCTAGTGTAGTATCATATCGATCTTACAAGATAATAGACACAACAGTAAATATGTTCATTAACGTTGGCACACAGAAGTATGCTACCGGGCATTTTGATCAATTTGAAGGCATATCTAGGCCGCAATGAGGTCGTTTGGGGCAGTTTTGGCTGTTACTAAAAAGGTGACAGTACTCATATTTGCCATTTTTTGTCCACGGGGCCTTGAGGGAGGGCGTCAATCAGGTCCCAGGGGAGGCGGTTCGAGGGCTGCAAAACAAAAACGGGGACGCAGATTGTCCTGCGTCCCCGTTCTCGGGCGTTATTCGTTCCTTGCGACAGAATTTACGCCGCTTCGTCGAACTGCGAGTTGTACAGGTCGGCGTAGAAGCCGCCTTGGGCGAGCAGCTCGTCGTGCGTGCCCTTCTCGACGATGTCGCCGTCGCGAATCACCAAGATCACGTCGGCGTTGCGGATCGTGGACAGGCGATGCGCGATGACAAAGCTCGTGCGGCCCTGCATCAGCGCATCCATGGCGCGCTGGATGAGCTCCTCGGTGCGGGTATCGACGTTGGAGGTCGCCTCGTCCAAAATCAGCGCCGGGCGGTCGGCCAAAATGGCGCGGGCGATGGTCACGAGCTGGCGCTGGCCCTGCGACAGGTTAGTGCCCTCCTCGTTGATCATAAAGTCGTAGCCGCCGGCGAGCGTATGGATAAAGTGGTCGCAGCGTGCGGCGCGCGCGGCGGCCTCGACCTCGGCGTCAGTCGCATCGGGACGTCCGTAGCGGATGTTCTCGCGGATGGTGCCGTTAAACAGCCAGGTATCCTGCAGCACCATGGCAAACTCGCCGCGCAGTGCCGCGCGGTCCCAGTCGCGCACGTCGACGCCTTCGACGCGCAGCGAACCGCCGTCCACGTCGTAGAAACGCTGCAGCAGCTTAATGAGCGTGGTCTTGCCGGCGCCGGTGGGGCCGACGATGGCGATGGTCTGACCGGGCTGCGCCTCGCAGCTAAAGTCGTGGATGATGGTCTTGTCGGGCGTGTAGCCAAACTTGACGTGGTCGAACTCAACGTGGCCGGGGCGCTTCTCGGGAATCTGGGCGTCGGCCTTCTGCTCCTCCTCGGGCGCGGCGAGGAACTCAAAGACGCGCTCGGTGGCAGCGGCCATCGACTGCATCGTGTTGCTCACGTTGCCCAGCTGCTGCACCGGCTGCGTAAAGTTGCGCACGTACTGGATAAAGCTCTGGATGTCGCCGGGCGTGGCATTGCCGGTCAGCGCGAGCTGTGCGCCCACCACGACAACGCCCACGTAGCCCATGTTGCCCACCAAGCTCATAAGCGGCATCATCAGGCCCGACAGGAACTGCGAGCGCCAACCGCTCACAAACAGTCGGTCGTTTTGACGGTCGAACTCCTCGATCGAGGCCTCGGCGCGGTCGAACACCTGAATAACGTTCTGACCGGCAAAGTCCTCCTCGATGATGCCGTTGACGGTGCCCAGGACTTGCTGCTGCTCGCGGAAGTACGGCTGCGAGAAGTGAATCATCACGGTCAGGATAATCGCGGCGGCCGGCAGTGTGAGCACGGTGACGCCGGTGAGCGGCAGACTGATCGAAAGCATCATGACGAGCACGCCGATAATCTGCGTCACCGACGTGATGAGCTGCGTCACGCTCTGGTTGAGTGACTGGCCGAGCGTATCGACGTCGTTGGTGATGCGGCTGAGCACGTCGCCCTTGCTGTGTCCGTTAAAGTAGCTCATCGGCACGACGGCAATCTTGGCGGCAATCTCCTTGCGCATGCGATAGCAGATCTTTTGTGTGACGCCGGTCATGAGCCAGCCTTGGATCAGGCTACAGGCAGAGCTCGCCAGGTACAGGCAGAGCAAAAAGCCGAGCGTCTTGGCGATCCAATCAAAGTCAACATCGCCGGTGCCGTTGACCTTGGCAACCAGGCCCTCGAACAGTTTGGTCGTAACCTGGCCGAGCACCTTGGGTCCCACAATGTTAAAGATGACCGAGCACACGGCAAAGGCGACGGCGGCAAACACGGCAATCTTGTGCTGACCGATATAGCCGAGTAGCTGCCTCATGGTGCCCTTAAAGTCCTTGGCCTTTTCGCCACGGCGCATGCCACCCATGCGGCCCATGGGACCACGCTGGCGGGTGGGCTTGGGAATCTGAGTCTTGGTCTCGTCTGCCATTAGCGCTCGCCTCCTTCCATGACGGCTGCAATTTCTTCTTGGGTAAGCCCCAGCTCCTCGGCGGAAAGCTGCGACTGTGCAATCTCCAGGTACGCCGGGCAGCCGTGCAGCAGCTCCTCGTGCGTGCCGGTGCCCACTACGTGACCGTCGTCGAGCACGATGATCTGGTCGGCGTGCATGATGGTCGCGATGCGCTGGGCCACGACCACGAGTGCGGCGTCGGTGACGTTTTTGGCCAGCTCCTCGCGCAGGCGCGCGTCGGTCTTGTAGTCGAGGGCGCTAAACGAGTCATCGAACACCACGACCTCGGGCTTTTTGGCCAACGCGCGGGCAATGGCCAGGCGTTGGCGCTGACCACCCGAAACATTGGAGCCGCCCTGGCTGATGGGGGAGTCGTAGCCGCCCTCGCGCTCGGCGATAAAGTCCTCGGCCTGTGCGATGCGTGCCGCCTGGCGCATATCATCATCGCTCACCATGTCGCCGGCAAACTTGAGGTTGCTCTCGACGGTGCCCGAGAACAGGCGACCCTGCTGCGGGATGTAACCAATGCGGTGGCGCAGCTCGGAAAGGGTCATGTCGCGCACGTCGATGCCGTCGAGCGAAATGCTGCCGCCCGTGACGTCGTACAGGCGCGGAATCAGCTGCACGAGCGTGGACTTGCCCGAACCCGTTGAGCCAATGATGCCGAGCATCTGGCCGGCATGTGTGGTGAAGTTCACGCCGCTGATGACATCGGCGCGGGCATCGGGGTACTGGAAGCTCACGTCGCGGAAGGTGAGCTCACCGCGCGGCGCGCTGGCTGCGGGCAGTTTGGGCGAGGCAGGGTCGTTGATGCTCGTGGGGCAGGTGATGACCTCTTCCACGCGCTCTGCTGCGACCTCGGCGCGGGGCAGGATAACCGAAACCATGGTGAGGATCATAAACGCCATGACGATCTGCATGGTGTAGGAGATAAACGCCATCATGTTGCCGACCTGCATCACACCGTCGGACACGCCCTGCGCGCCAAACCAGACGATAAGCACGGTGATGCAGTTCATGACGAGCATCATGAGCGGCATCATAAAGCTCATGGCGCGGTTGGTGTAGAGCTGCGTGGTCATCAGGTCGAGGGACGCCTGGTCAAAGCGCTCGAGCTCATGCTCCTCGCGGTTAAACGAGCGGATGGGCATAAGGCCGTCAAGCAGCTCGCGGGCGGTAAGGTTCACACGGTCCACAAAGCTCTGCATCTTTTTGAACTTGGGCATGGTGAGGCCCATAAGCACGCCGACGACGGCCGAGACCGCGATGATGGCCACGGCGATGGTCCACTCCAGGCCGGTGTGGTTGGCCAGGACGCGCATGACGGCGACGATGCCCATGACGGGCGCCATGAGGCACATGCGGATAAACAGGGTTGCGGCCATCTGAATCTGCTGAATGTCGTTGGTGCAGCGAGTGATGAGCGAGGCCTGGCTAAACTTGCCCACCTCGGCTGGCGAGAAGTGCATGACCTTGTTGAAGGTCTCGCGGCGCAGGTCGCGTGCGATGGAACAGGCGGTGCGCGAGGCCACGGCGCCGGTTAGGATGGTGGCGACCAGTGAGATCAGGCACAGACCAAACATCGTGGTCGCCATGCGGCCCAGGTAGGCGTTCTGCACGTCGGCGGGGTCGATACCCTGCGCCTTGTACTCGTCTTGCACATAGCTCACGGCGCGTTGGGTCACGATGGAGCCCGACATGGAGCCCATTTTGTCCGCCATTTCATTGGCGCCCTCGACGAGCTTGCTTTGGTCTACCAGACCGCCCTCGACACCTAGGCGCAGACTCTTCATGGTGATCTTGCCGCCGTCGGCATCAATCTGCTTTTGCATGTTTTGCGCCGCTGTGGCCTTCTGCTGCATCTCGGCGAGCTGCTCGGGCGTCATCGCTGCCATTTGCTCGGACGTGGGCATGGCTTGGGCGCCGCTGTTGTCTTTCTCGCTGGACGCGCCCATCATGTCGCCCATGGAGCTGGCGTCGATGCCTTGGTTGAGCGAAAGGACGACGGTCTCGGGCAGGCTCATGATATCGGCAATCTTGCCGCCGTCGGCGCGCTCATCCTCGGTTCCCCTGTACGTTCGAATGCCTTTTTTGTCAGCCTTGCTAAACACGGCCTCCACAGCTTTGGCGTCCTTGGTGCTCATAAAGAGCTCAAGGTCATCGAGTGATTCGGCACGAATGGTGTCGGGCACGGGCGAGGCGATGCCGCCTTGCTGTACGCCCACGTCGACGATGTCGCTCATGTAGGTAGGCAGTGCCAGATCGGCGTTGCAGCTGATTACGATAAGTACGATAGCTGTGAACAGTGCCAGGACATGCTTTTTAAAGAGCTTGAGAATCCTCACTCGGCATCTCTCCTTTCTTGATTGCGGTCGATAATTTCGTTGAAACGCCTTAGAAGGCGCACCATCTCTTGGGTATCTGTTTCGCCGAGCTGCTCGAGGAAGGCCGCGGTGCGCTCCTCGAATTCCCGACGTTTGATTTCGAGATTCTGGAATCCCTTATCGGTCATCGTGACGTGTACACGACGACGGTCGGTCTTTGAGTGCTCGCGCTCGACCCAGCCCTTGGCTTCGAGAGTGCGTAAGATATTGGCGATGCGGGCACTCGAGACCCAGGCGCGATTTGCGAGTTCGCTCGGCGTGAGCGAACCGCCAGCGAGCATGAGGGCGCGCATGACAGCCATCTCGCCGCCGAGAGCTTTGTCCGCAGAGCGTGAAATGCGATGATGCATGCTGCCAAACTCAGTTAAGAGCTGACGCCCAAGCTCATGGAAATCGGTATCTTCCACCGAAAACCCCTAACACTAGAAACTATTTTCGGTGAAAGATGATACCCGCATATTCGGGCCTCATGCAGTGGGCAATATAAAGAGCGCATAAAGATTTAAAATTCAATTGCTGAAGCGTTTCAAAGAACTATTATGCCCGCGGTTAGGCGAGGGGTTGTCACCACCATGACGACTGGGACTCATTTATCGCCACGTGCGATGCTCCAACTTCCCGCAAGGAGACACCTTATATAAAGGGGGATGGAGTCATGGCATTTGACTTCACGGGCAAGACCGCGATTGTCACGGGTGGCACTCAGGGCATTGGCCTCGAGATCGCCAAGGGCATCGTCGCGGGCGGCGGACACGTCGCGCTCATCGCAAGGAACGCTGCTAAGGGCGAGGCCGCTGTGGCCGAGCTTGGCGAGGGCAACAAGTTCTATCAGCTCGATGTTGCCGATGCGCCCAAGGCGCGTGAGACCGTCGAGCAGATTTTTACGGACCTGCCGCAAACCAACATCCTGATCAACTGCGCTGGCGTCATCAGCACCAAGAAGTTCGACGAGATCGATGACACCGAGTGGCGTCGCACCATCGACATCAACCTCAACGGCACCTTTACCATGATGAACGCCGTGTACCCGCACTTTAAGGCGGCCCATGCCGGCACTATCGTCAACGTGAGCTCTGTTGCCGGCAAGATCGGCGGCGGCCTGCTCGGCACCGCTGCCTACGCCAGCTCCAAAGCCGGTGTTAACGGTCTAACCAAGGCAGTCGCCAAGGAAGGCGGCAAGTTTGGCGTCCGCTGCAACGCCGTGTGCCCGTCGCTCACCCTTACCGATATGACCTCGATTCTCTCTGACGAGAACTCTCAGCGCATCATCAACGGTATTCCTCTGGGCCGCGCCGCCCAGGCCAGCGAGCCTGCGCAGATGGTGCTCTTCTTCGCTTCCGACCTCGCTAGCTTCGTGAACGGCGAGATCGGTGACTGCGATGGTGGCATCGTTCTGGACGGGTAATACCCCGCGACGATTATTCGGCGACGGCTCCTGCGACTCGGGACCGTCGCCTTCTTTCTGACAAAGGCGCGTGCGGCTACGATTCGCATGCATCCAAAGGAGATATATATGAGTGAATCGACTGCGGTGGAGGCGCCGGCGGCAAAGGAGCCGTTCTTTAAGATGTCCTCCATCCCGGGTGCCAATATTTTGGTGCCGCTTTTGTTGGGCTGCCTGCTCAACACGCTGTTCCCCGACCTGTTCAAAACGCTCGGCAGCTTTACGCTCGGCATGACCCAGCAGGGCGCAGGCCCGCTTGTTGGCGCTTTTTTGCTCATCGTCGGTACGACGATTTCGTTTAAGAGCGCTCCTGCCGCCGCTGCCCGCGGCGCCATCATCATCGCCGTCAAGCAGATCGTGGTCGTTGCCGTGTCGCTGCTCATCCTTTATGTATTCAACGACAACCTGTTTGGCATCTCTGCCATGGTGATGCTGGCCGCTTGCACCGGCGCCAACAACGCTATGTACGCTGGTCTGATGGGCACCATGGGCAATGAGGCCGAGCGTGGCGCCGTCGCCATCACCACGCTGGTTGTCGGCCCTCCGGTCACGATGATCGTGCTCGGCGCTGCCGGTCAGGCTCCGATCGGCTGGTCGCTCGTGGGCGCCATCCTGCCGATCGTCGTCGGCATTATTCTGGGTAACCTCTTCCCGAGCTTTAAGAAGATGATGGCACCGGCACTTTCCGCCATCATCGTGCTCGTCTTCTTTGCCATGGGCTCGACCATGACCTTTGGCCAGCTCATTAATGGCGGTCTTCCCGGTATTCTGCTCGGCGTGATCTGCTCGGTGGTCTTTGCAATTCCCGTCATCGCGGTTGATAAGCTCACGGGCGGTACGGGTGTCGCAGGTGCAGCCATTTCGAGCTGCGCCGGAGCCAATGTGGCCACGCCTGCTGCCATGGCAAGCGTCAACGAGGCCTTGTACGGCGGTGCGGTGCTCGCGACGGCCACGGCACAGGTTGCTGCCTGTGCAATCGTGACTGCTATTTTGACCCCGCTGGTCACCAGCTGGTGCTACAAGCATTTTGAGGGCCAGCAGAGCAACAGCAAGGCAACGACCGACAAGGCCGCCTCAGCCGCCTAATGCCAAGCGGCAATCAAAGCTAAAAACTAGTCACGCCACAGGGCGGCCACGGGGGATCCCGTGGCCGCCCTGCAGTTTCTGTAGGGTCTCTGGAACACTTTACCCTGCTAAAGCTGGCATAACAGCTAGAGTGAACGTCGTACAAAGGCAAGGAAAAATACCAAACAAATCGGTGAACGGTAGTTGTTCGCGCTCGCATTTCCTGCGGGTTTGTAAAAAACGCCTTTATGATATAAAAAAAGAAACATATAACAGCCCAGATGGAGAGGGTCGCTATGTTATCCTTCTCAAACGGGTGAAATCTTGGGTTTTGGGTTGTAGTTCCAAGGTGGACAAACGTTTTCCCTGCACCAACGTGTGGTGAAGAACGGAAGAAGCCGGTAGTGCAAGCCGAACATTCAAGAATTCAATAAGCAGCGGTGTGAGAGAGCGCCGCATTACACGTAACTAGGAGCGTGGTTACACAATGCAGGAGGCATGGGAAGGCTTCAAGGAAGGCATCTGGACGGGAGAAGTTGACGTCCGAGACTTCATCCAGAAGAACTACACCCCCTACGAGGGCGACGAGTCGTTCCTCGCCGGCCCGACCGAGCGTACCAAGGAGCTGTGGGGCGAGGTTCTCGACCTGCTGCTTAAGGAGCGCGAGCAGGGCGGTGTCCTCGATATGGACACCAAGACCGTTACGGGTATCGTGAGCCACCCCGCTGGCTACATCGATAACGCCCACCGCGAGAAGGAGACCATCGTCGGTCTCCAGACTGACAAGCCGCTCAAGCGCGCGCTGCACGTCAACGGTGGCATCCGCATCGCTTGCCAGGCTGCCAGCCAGCACGGCTACAAGATCGACGAGAACGTTGTCGAGCGCTACACCTTCGAGCGCAAGACCCACAACGCCGGCGTCTTCGATGTCTACACCCCCGAGATGCGCGCCTGCCGTTCGGCCCACATCATCACCGGTCTGCCCGATGGCTATGGCCGCGGCCGCATCATCGGCGACTACCGTCGTGTCGCCCTGTACGGCGTCGACTACCTGATCAAGGACAAGGAGGCCCAGAAGGCTTCCACCCCGACGGTCATGACCGCCGACAACATCCGCGACCGCGAGGAGCTGCAGGAGCAGATCCGCGCCCTCGGCGAGCTCAAGATGATGGCCGAGACCTATGGTTTCGACATTTCCAACCCTGCTACCAACACGCAGGAGGCCATCCAGTGGATGTACTTCGCCTACCTCGCTGCCGTTAAGGAGCAGAACGGCGCCGCTATGTCCATCGGCCGTACCTCCACGTTCATCGACATCTACGCTGAGCGCGACCTTGCCAACGGCACCTTCACCGAGGAGCAGATCCAGGAGTTCGTGGATCACTTCATCATGAAGCTTCGCATGGTCAAGTTTGCCCGTACCCCCGAGTACCAGGCCCTGTTCACCGGCGACCCGCAGTGGGTCACCGAGTCCATCGGCGGCATGGGTGTCGACGGCCGTACGCTCGTTACCAAGATGAGCTACCGCTACCTGCACACGCTCGAGAACATGGGCACCAGCCCCGAGCCCAACATGACCGTTCTGTGGTCGACCCGTCTGCCCGAGAACTTCAAGAAGTTCTGCGCCAAGACTTCTGTCGCCAGCTCCTCGATCCAGTACGAGAACGACGACCTCATGCGCGTTTACCACGGCGATGACTACGGCATCGCCTGCTGCGTGTCCTCCATGCGCATCGGCAAGGAGATGCAGTTCTTCGGCGCCCGTGCCAACCTGGCCAAGTGCCTGCTCTACGCGCTCAACGGCGGTGTTGACGAGGTCTCCAAGAAGCAGGTCGGCCCCAAGTACCGCGCCGTCGAGGGCGATACGCTCGATTACGACGACGTTGTGGCCAAGTACAACGACATGATGAAGTGGCTCGCTGGCGTGTACGTCAACTCGCTGAACATCATTCACTACATGCACGACAAGTACTGCTACGAGCGCATCCAGATGGCTCTGCACGACAAGCACGTGCATCGCTGGTTCGCTACGGGCATCGCTGGCCTTTCCGTCGTGGCTGACTCCCTGTCCGCCATCAAGTACGCCAAGGTCCACCCCGTCCGTGACGAGAACGGCATCATCGTCGACTTCGAGACCGAGGGCGAGTTCCCCAAGTACGGTAACGACGACGACCGCGTCGACCAGATCGCTCACGACGTTGTGCACCAGTTCATGGAGTACATCCGCATGAACGACACCTACCGCAACTCCGTGCCTACGACCTCGGTTCTGACCATTACCTCCAACGTCGTGTACGGTAAGAAGACCGGCTCCACGCCCGACGGCCGCAAGGCTGGCCAGCCGTTCGCCCCGGGTGCTAACCCCATGCACAAGCGCGATAGCCACGGCGCCATCGCTTCGCTGTCTTCGGTTTCCAAGCTCCCGTTCCGTGATGCTCAGGACGGCATCTCCAACACCTTCTCCATCATCCCGGGTGCGCTCGGCAAGGAGGACCAGGTGTTCTTTGGCGATATCGACCTTGATCAGCTGGGCGAGTAACTATTGTTAGTGCTATACTAACAATAACGATTACTGATTAGCGCGCCGGTTTCGGCCGGCGCCTATCGATCGAAGGAGACACATTATGAAGGTTTCTGAAGTTTCCGAGACTCAGGCCGATAACCTGGTCCACATGCTCGACGCTTACGCCGAGAAGGGTGGCCACCACCTGAACATCAACGTCTTCAACCGTGAGACGCTGCTCGACGCTCAGGCTCACCCCGAGAAGTACCCGCAGCTGACCATCCGCGTTTCCGGCTATGCCGTGAACTTCCACACGCTCACCAAGGAGCAGCAGGACGAGGTCATTTCGCGTACCTTCCACGACAAGTTCTAAAGGGATTTAACTCCCACCGGAGACCCGGTAAGGCCTACGCACTTTGCCTCTCAAACGTCCTCGCCGCTTCGCGGCTGCGGAATGTTTGCGAGGCAAAGTGCTCCCGGCCTTGCCGGGTCTCCTGCGTAGTCACCCTTTAGGCGGAACTCTCCTAATGGGTTGAGCGTTCTGGATTCTTGCTTGCTACCGTTTATCGCGTATAGCTACCGTTTGCGGAATAAGTAACACTCCTTAATAAACCGTGTAGAATCTCAGATAAGCACGGAGCTTTCCAGGGAGACGCTGTCCTTTGTTATGTGCAAAGGGCGGCGTCTCTTTGGCGCTTGGACGCCGTTGTGCAACAGTGCGGCGGCGCGTGCCATGTATTGAAAAGCCAATGTCGAGATGGGTCGTGATGATAATGGGCAAGTACGTAATCGTGGTTGAATCTGGTTCGGATGTAACGCCAGAGCTCTGCGAGCGCTATGGCATCGTGCGCGTGCCCATGCATGTCACGATTGGTGACGAGACCGTCGAGGACGGTTCGATCGATCCGCTTGAGATTTACTCGCGCTGCAACGAGTTTGGCGTAATGCCCAAGACTAGTGGCTGTTCGCCAGCGGATTTTGCGCATGTGTACGACCGCATTCATGCCGAGCAGCCCGACGCGACCATTTTGCACCTTGCGTATTCCGAGGTAACGACCTGCTCACATCAGTCCTCGAAGATTGCGGCCGAGGGGCGCGACTACGTGTTCTCCATGGACACGCGCTTTGTCTCGGTGGGCCAGTCGCTCGTTGTCGTTGAGACTGCCAAATACATCGAGGCTCACCCCGATGCCACCGTCGACGAAATTTTCGCCTTCACCAATTCGGTGATGGGCCGCGTACTGCTGGGTTTTGTTCCTACCGACCTTGCCTTCCTTAAGGCGGGCGGTCGCTTGTCCAACGTCGCGTTCCTGGGCGCCCATCTGCTCAAGATTAAGCCCTGCATTGAGGTAACGGGCGGCAAGTTCGTGGCGACCAAGAAGTTCCGCGGATCTATGCTCAAGTGCGCCCGTGCCTTTATCGACCACATGGTTGCGAAGGGCGAGATCGACTACTCGCACATTGGCCTGGCGTATTCGGTGGGCCTTTCCGAGGAGCTGCGCGACGACATGGAGGTCTACGCTCATGAACTCGGCTTTAAGGACATCACCTGGACTCAGGTCGGCGGTGTGATCTCGAGCCATTGTGGTCCGACTGCCTTTGGCGCGGTGCTTACGCTTAAAGCGTAGGGCCTGGCGTCTATCGATATCTATTGCCTCGGCGGCGGGCGGGTTGCGATAACCTTTCCGCCGCTCTTGCGTGGGGCCAAATAGGACAACCCAATTGGCCGCCAAACCGTTTCACCATCATGCGTATGGGCTAGAATGGCTCTGGCATTTTAATTGGCAATAACCAAAGAGAGGCAAGGTTGCGGGAATGGCTGAGATGACGCTTGAGGGTGTGGATGCTCGTCCCGAGGACTCTGCGTTTGCCCTGGGCCGCGTACATTCGATTGAAACGATGGGAACGGTCGACGGACCCGGCATCCGCTTTGTGGTGTTTGTTCAGGGCTGCCCCATGCGTTGTGCGTATTGCCACAATCCCGATACCTGGTCTGTTAACGGCGGCACGATGGTGACCGTCGAGCATCTCATGGACGAGTTCCAGAGCAACCATGAGTTCTACCGTAGCGGCGGCATTACCGTTTCGGGCGGCGAACCGCTCCTGCAGCCCGAGTTTTTGGCCGACCTGTTCCGCGTGATGCACAACAACCCCGATGGCCGCGTACACACCTGCCTAGACAGCTGTGGCTATGCATTTGATCCCAAGCATCCGGAGAAGTTCGATGCTGTTCTCAACGAGACCGATATGGTGCTGCTCGACATCAAGCATGCCGATCCGGTTGAGCATAAAAAGCTGACCGGTTGCGATCCTGCGCGCATCCTGGCGTTTGGCGATGAGCTTGCCCATCGCAAGATTAAGGTTGTTATTCGCCATGTGGTGGTGCCGGGTATCACCGACACGGCGGAGGAATGCGAGAAGCTCGGTCGCCTGATCGCTCCATGGCACAACGTGGTGGGCCTGGAAATGCTGCCGTATCACACGATGGGTGTCGTCAAGTACGAGCAACTGGGTATTCCCTATAAGCTTGAGGGCGTGCCCCAGATGGATACCGCGCGCATGCCCGAGCTGCGCAACGCAGTCATGACGGGCATGAAAAAGCGTCGCGCGGAACTCAAAAACGCCATCGGCTAGCGGCACTCATTGGGGACAGACTTAAATGAGTGCCCCCCGGGCACCTAGTTGTTTGCTAAAGAGCCCCGTCAAGTTGCGGTGGAATAGTTTTTGTTTATCGGCTAATGCCGCCCAAACAGGAACTATTTCACCGCAACTGCGTTTTGGGCAGAGATGCGCAGCAGAATCGGTGTGTTTGCATAGAAACGCCTGTATTTTATTTAGAGACGCCTTAAACGCGACTGAATGTCTTCGGTAAGAAATGCCTGCTCGGTATTATGCTGCTCGTATATGAACGGTAGCAGTCAGGAGACCACGTGCGAAAGGGCGCATCGCGGGACGAGTATGTGCCGCAGCATGGCAGCAGATATGAGACGAAGGACACGTCTTCGCGTGGCCTTGCTGACGCTCGCATCCGCGTGACGAAGATTGCCGCCATTGGGATGCTAACGTTGGCGGTTATTATCCTCGGAATTACCGCCAAAACCTACGCATCGGAGCGAATGGCGCACCCAGATGCGTCAACGGTACAGATGCAAAACAAAAAGGTCTCTGAATCTAAAGCCACCGCAAGTCAAACCCTGTCGACAGCGAGCCTCAAGACGAGGCTTTCGAAGGCGGACTTTAACGATATTCCCTCAGGCGATACCGTGCAGACCTTCTCACTGGTTGATGACCAGATCCCCGCCCTGGAGGATGAGAGCCTCGCCGCGCTCCAAGATGCCCTTGATCAGGCCCAGGAATTGGGCGATGTGGGCGTGGTGTTTTACGATCTGTCGAGCGGCAAGGGCGTGACGTATAACGCGGACGCCGAGGTGTACGGTGCGAGTAGCTACAAGGCACTCTATGCGTTGTTCATCTGCGAATCTCTGGTCGAGACGGGCCGGGCCTCACTCGATGGTTCCCTTGGCACCTATGGTGGCTACAACATGGGCTGGCAGACGGTGCGCGACCTGATCGAGGCCGCGGTCGTTAATTCGGACAACGATTCGTTTATTGCGTTACGCGCGGCGTTTGACCGTGTCGGTTACGAGGATTGGATTGTCGGTCTTGGCATCGATTACGATACCGCACTCGATCCGATGAGCGATTTCCCAACCTATTGCGCGCGCACCTCGGCCAAGTTGTGGCGCGAGATGAGCGAGTATTTGAGCTGTGATACCGAGACGTCGCAATGGCTGTCGGGTCTTCTGGCCTCTACGACCCAATCGTTTATTCGTGACGGCATTGCGGACGACCAAGCCTTGGTGCGCAACAAGGCCGGCTGGATTAGCGAGGATGGTTGCTATTCGACATGCGATGCGGGCCTTATCGACATCGATGGTCGTACCTATGTCATGAGCGTCATGACATCGATGCCATGGAGCGATCGCTCGAGTGAGCTAGTGCCTGCGATTGCAAAGGCTCTGTTTGATACCCGAGCTGCACTGGCTTAGCGTGTTCGTTTGGCGTTGGCAAACAAAATGCTGGTACCATACCGTGGTTGAGAATTTCGTATAGGTTTGGGGAATGGCATGGCTACCATCGCGATTATCGGTGCGCTCGAAAAAGAGATCATGCAGATTAAGGAAGAGTTGAGTAACGTTTGCATGGTGCAGGAGGCGGGCTTGAACGTTGTGGCCGGCGGGCTCGACGGTCTGTCGATTGTCGCCACAACGGCGGGCATGGGTACCGTGAACGCTGCCGCCGCAACACAGCACCTCATTAGCAAGTATGCTCCGCAGGCTGTTGTGTTTTCGGGCATTGCGGGCGGTTTGAACCCAAGGCTCCATATCGACGACGTGGTCATTGGCAAACGCCTGCGCTATCTGGATACCGATACCGCGCTTATCGCCGAGTCTGCACCGGGGCTCGAGGAGTTTGGCTCGACGCCTGCGCTGGTCGATATTGCTGCCGATGTGCTTGCTGAGCGTGGCTTTGTCGATGCTTCGACAAATGCAGCCGCTTCGAACGAGGGCACCAAGCAGTTCCTGGTCGGCACGATTGCCACGGGCAACCGTTTTGTGACGGGTGCCGCCATGCGCAACGAGGCTATCGAGGCGACGCATGCCGATTGTGTTGGCATGGAGGGCACGGCGATTGCCCATGTCGCAACTAAAAATGGTGTCGATTGCCTGGTGTTGCGCGCTATCAGCGATAATTGTGACGAGGCGTACGATGCGATTTGCGACCGCGAGTTCGACCTGTTCGAGTATGCCCGTACCGCGAGTGGCATTACGCTCGATATCGTTCGCCGTATCGCTGCTATCTATTAGCGCGCTCTTTTGTAAGAACCTACGACCAAGGAGTGTCCATGGCCGATTCCATTAACTACCAGCTTGCTAAGTTCGTTGCCAGCTACGGCAAGGTTTCGCAGATTCCCGAGTCCACCTGCCCCGAGGTGAGCTTTGTCGGCCGCTCCAACGTGGGCAAGTCGTCGATTATGAACAAGCTTTTTGGCCGCAAGAACCTGGTCAAGGTTTCCAGCACGCCGGGCAAGACGAGCAACATCAACTTCTTTGAGGCCGACGACGTGCACTTCGTCGACCTGCCGGGCTATGGTTTCGCCCGTCGTTCCAAGGCCGAGCGCGACCGTTGGGCCGAGCTCATCGGCGATTTCTTCGACTCCGAGCGCAGCTTTAACCTGGTCGTGTCGCTGGTGGATATTCGTCACGACCCGAGTAAGCTCGATCATGACATGATCGACTACCTGCAGGGCAACGAGTTCAACTTTATCGTCTGCCTCACCAAGGCCGACAAGCTCAGCCGCACCCAGCAGGCACGCCAGGCAGCAGCCATCAAAAAGCAGCTCAACGTCCCGGCCGAGAACGTTATTATCACAAGCTCCCAGACCGGCACCGGCATCGACGAACTCAAAAAGCGCATCGCCGAGGCCTGTCTCTAATCGAGCTACAACCCCTCAAAAGCTCTTATCTATATCACCTCAGTGATAGTTATTGGTAAACTATCACTGAGGTGATATTTTTTGGAGGTCGCTATGGAGCTATGGCACGGGTCGGAGGTTGTCGTCGAGCATCCATCGTTGGATAGATGTAGACAGTTCAATGACTATGGGCGTGGGTTTTATTGCACGCCACATGAGGAAATGGCGATGGAATGGGCATGTCGGACCGAGTCTGATGGCATTGCGAATCGATATGAGCTTGATTTAGATGGCCTTGCGATTTTGGATTTGGAATCAGGTGAGTTCTCGATTCTCAACTGGCTTGCAATTCTGGCGAATAACAGAGAGTTCAATGTCTCGACGCCATTGGCGCGCGAAGGGCTACGATTTCTACTTGATAACTGTCTGATTGATATTTCTTCATATGACGTTATTCGGGGCTATCGCGCTGACGACTCCTATTTTTCGTTTGCAAGACAGTTTGTCAGCGGCATGATATCGCTCAGACAGCTGCAACGTATCATGCGCTTGGGTGATTTGGGTATTCAATATGCTCTTATGAGCGAGCGCGCTTTCTCGGTGATTAGATTCTGCGATTGGAAGCAGGCTTCGGGGCCTGAGTTTTATCCCAAGCGATTTGAGCGTGAGCAGAATGCTCGACGCAAATACTTGGATACGGTTAACGGATTCGATTCCGAAGGTATCGACATTAGGGATTTAATGGCAGGGAGGGTTGATTTAAATGATCCAAGAGTTGACGGATTGTGGGCCGAGTAGGACATATCCCGTCTATTACCTCGAGGACGCAATGAACAACCTCGGCGACTGCTTTGACTATGCCGTCAACGACTATGGAGCAGAAGGATCCGAAGTCGCTGAACTCTTTTGTTTGAGCGGCGTGGCTCGTGAGTTTGAACGTGGGAACGCATGGGTCGTATCGGGAAAATCGGGCGTCGAGCTATTCGCGCTTATTGCCGAAAGGTCCGGTTACCAAGCAGGGTCGATGCCGGATCGTACCTATCGATTTGAGAAGACACCGGAATACTGGACGGGCTGGATATTGGCGTATCTACAGTGGCGCCTGGGAGAGTCTTTTGAAGACCTGCTGCATGTCGCTCCGTTTGATGTGCTGCGTAACCTGTACCATCCCTGGCATGAAGCCTCGGAGGAACGTGTGGCGCGTCTTATTTGCGACATGGCGAAGAAAACACCTCGTCAAACCAAACTGGCGCTAGCAAGAAAGCGGCTCAAGAAAACCCAACAAGACCTGGCATACGAATCGGGCGTATCACTCCGCTCAATCCAAATGTACGAACAACGCCAGAGAAACATCAACGAAGCCTCGGTAACAACCGTAAGGGATATAGCAAAAGCCCTACACTGCAACATCGAAGACCTCCTAGAACCAGTCTTCGAATACAAAGAAACCAGCGCAGCCTAACCCAATATATTGCCAAGGTTTGTATCTAGTAAGCAATCCTTACCAGCAAGAGTCCCTACCAATAGAAAGCGGCTTAAAGGGCCGAAATCGTATGAATGGCATTGCGACTTCCAAATGGGTGACTGCTGCTTGAAAAGCTATAGAAATAGGGGCCGATTTAACGGCCCCAAGCATCGCATAAATGGCATATACGTTTTATCAACTATTTCTTGTTTTTAACCCATTTGCAGATACGCCAAATAAACACTCCGATGAGAATCCAAACGAGAGCGATCATAATGTCTGAGCGTGCAGGAATTGGGATCATTGAACTTCCTCAATTGATGTGAGTCTAGTTTGCATAGGTGTGGAGCGTGCTGCCTTCCATGGTCGCTTGCAACACGGCGATACCGGACGTCATCCCCATCGATTCATAGTTGAGTCGATATGTCGCCTGTTTCGAGTTCCATATAAAGGACTCGTTAGTTACCGTACAGCCGATAGTCGTATAGTTTTGTCCCCAAGCGCTGGTAATGAGCGAGTTCGCTATCTTGATCTTGAATTCGCGATAAATAAAAGGACTGTTGTAATAGATAGTCCAAGTTCCAGATGCGTTGTTGTAGTAACTGTCCCATATCAGGCTGGGCTCATTGGTTTTTTTAATTCCTATTACTGCAACGGTCCCATCCTTAAGCTTGATTTGATGAGACTGCTCGGGACCTTTCGTTAAATCAAAATCTTGGGTTGCGCCAGAAATTGCGACAGCATCGCTTTCTGCAGCATAAGCAGTCGAAGGGCTAAACGAGAAACATATCGGTAATATCAAAAGTATCGAGAGGAAAAACGAAGCTTTGAGTGTGCGTAACACTTTGACCACCTCCATACTGCGATGCCTAGTTAAATAGTAGCATAGATAAACAGTTTATTATGTAACTTAAAAAGCCCCTATCTGCCCGGCGCCCCTTCAAAGCGTGGGTTCCTGTAGACATCCTCAGCAAGGTAAACGCAGGGATGGTCGGGGTGTTCCCCTCAAAATTATTCCGCAGCGCGAAGGCCTCTCGTCCGTGGCTCCGTTGGAGCACAAGATTAAATCAGCGAATGCGATATCCTGTCGAGGCTGCGCAGGCCCCCTTGGGGCTTCCCCTGAAAACAATCCGCAGATCGAATTGCCCCGTCGCGCGAAGCGCACGACGGGGCAATTCATGATCGAGGACGTTTTCAGGGGAAGCCCCAAGGGGACCGGTGAGAGCAATGAGGCAGGACGCTACAGGTATTCGATCTGGGCGCCCTCGGTGTCACACGTCAGAATGTGCGTATCACACTTGGGGAACTGCTCACGCAGCTTGACCTGCAGGAACTTTGCCACGATGGTATCGTCGGTTACGGCCATGAGGGTCGAGCCCGAGCCACTGATCCAGATGGTCTTGGCGCCGCCGTTAAGGCAGGTGTCGCGCACGGCGTTGTAGTCGGGGATGAGGCGGCGGCGATAGGGCTCCTGGATGCGGTCGTCGTTGGCGGCGGCAATCAGGTCAAGGTCGCCGGTCTCCAAGCCGCGCGTCATGCCGGCGATGCGGCCCATTTGCCATACGGCGGTGGAGAGCGGAATCTCCTGCGGCACGACCTTGCGCGCCTCGCTCGTGTGTACCTCGTAGGGCGGAATCAGGGTAATAAAACGCAAGCGATCGCTCACCTCGTAGCGTAGGCACTGGGGGAGCGAATCGGTTGGCGTAAAAGAGCAGACGGCGCCGCCCAGGATGGCGGGGGCGACGTTATCGGGATGCCCCTCGACCTCGGTGGCGATACGGACGAGCTCGGCGCGGTCGACGGTGTGGCCCGTCAGCGCGGCGGCTGCCATGATGCCAGCGACGACGCAGGTGGAGCTGGAGCCCAGACCGCGAGCGACGGGAACGTCGGTCTGAATGTCGATAGCGACGGGGAAGGCCGGCTCGCCCCAGGCGGCCAGAGCATCGACAAAGCTCACATAGACAAGGTTATTCTCGTTTTGGAACTCCTCGGGGCAGCCCGTGATGGTGAGCTTGTCGGCGCGCTCGAAGGTGAAGTGCGAGTAGAGGCTGACGGCCATGCCGAGGGTGTCGTAGCCGATGCCTAGGTTGGCGCTGGTTGCTGGGACGGTGATCTTGATCATGTGAGTCCTCCTGGCGTGCCTGGCTGTTTAGTTCGCTGCTCGGGCAGTCCTGCGCAAGACGGAAAGCACATTAAGTGCTTTCCTTTGCGTGCGGAACTCGCGACGAACTAAACAGCCAGGCACGCTGTGCGCGTTCGTCATCATCCCGGGGGCTATCTGATAAAAGAAGGTGCGCCGGCTTTCGCCGGCGCTTAATAAGGGGTTTAGTTGGAAGCCATCTTTTTTGCTGCAGACTCTACGTAGTTGGCCATGTCGGCTACGTCGCAGACGTCTTCGAAGCGGACGGGTTTGGATTCGAGTTCGGCGAGCTGGGTCGGGGCGACCGTGTTGGTGGCCTGCTCGAGTACGCGCATGGCCTCAAAGTCGTCCTCGGGAACGTTGAGGCCCAGGGCGTCGCAGCAGGCGCGCGGGAACTTGTAGGGGCTGGCGGTCGAAAGCAGCACGCGGGCCTTGGCGCCCTCGGCGGGGGCGACCTTTTCAAAGACGTGATAGCCGCAAGCGGTGTGCGGGTCGATCACGTAGCCGTTCGCGTCCCAGCAGCTCTTGATGGCAGCGCGGACCTCGTCCTCGCTGGCCCAACCGCAGCCAAAGGCGCTCTGGATCTTAGCCAGCAGCTCGGCGGGAACTTCGTAACGACCAGTCTGGGCAAGCTGCTCCATAAGGCCGGCAACGAGCTCGCAGTCGCCGTCGGACAGGAAGTAGAGCATGCGCTCCAGGTTGGAGCTAATAAGGATGTCCATCGACGGCGAGATGGTGGTGAAGAACGGGCGGTTACGGTCGTAAACGCCGGTGGTCAGGAAGTCGGCAAGCACGTTGTTCTTGTCGCTCGCCACGACGAGCTTGGCGACGGGCAGACCCATGCGCTTGGCGTAGCAGCCGGCCAAGATATCGCCAAAGTTGCCGGTGGGCACACAGAACTCAACAGCGTCGCCAGCCTCGATAGCGCCGGCGCGCAGCAGCTGCGCATAGGCGGCAAAGTAGTAGACGACCTGCGGCACCAGACGGCCGACGTTGATGGAGTTGGCGCTCGAAAGCACGGTGCCGGCTGCCTCCAGGCGCTCGGCAAGCTCCTTATCGGCAAAGATGCGCTTGACGGCGCTCTGAGCGTCGTCAAAGTTGCCGCGGATGCCGCAGACGGCGACGTTGTCGCCCTCCTGCGTGGACATCTGCAGATTCTGGACGCGGCTGACCTTGCCCTCGGGATAAAAGACGGTGATGCCCGTGCCCGGAGCGTCGGCAAAACCGGCGAGCGCGGCCTTGCCGGTGTCGCCCGACGTGGCGGTGACGATCATGATGCGCTCGGCGCCGCCGTCCTTGGCAGAGGTGCGGGCCATAAGGCGGGGGAGCATCTGCAAGGCGACGTCCTTAAAGGCGCTCGTGGGGCCGCCAAAGAGCTCCATCACATAGGTCTGAGGGGCGTCGGCGCCCGGTGCGGCGTCGAGTTTGACGAGCGGCGTGACCTCTTCGCTCGCAAACGTGCCGTGGTATGCCTCATTCACACAGGCCGAAATTTCTTCGTCTGTGTAATCATTCAGTAACATTCCCAACACATCTTGAGCGATTTCAAAGTACGATTTATCTGCAAGCGAGCTGATATCGAGTTGCTGGGTGCCCAGCTCGTCCGAGACAAACAAACCCCCGTCGGGAGCGATGCCGGTACGGATTGCCACCTTACTTGAGCACGATAAAGTGCGTCCTCGTGTACTATGATAAGTTCCCATATAACACTGCTCCTCGGATGCCTTGGTCCCAATCGGTGAAACCATGGTATCAGAGCGCGCAAAATAGGTTCGCAGAGGCTTTTTAGAAAGGTAACCTCCAGCCCATGATTAAGATTGCCAAGTTTGGCGGCTCGTCGGTCGCCGACGCCGAACACTTTAAGAAGATCAAGGCCATTGTCGATGCCGACCCGGCCCGCCGTTTTGTGGTGGTTTCTGCCTGCGGTCGCCGCTTTAAGGGCGACACCAAGGTGACCGACCTGCTCTACCTGGTTAACGCGCACGTTAAGTACCACGTGTCGTGCGAGGAGCTGCTCGAGGACATTGGGCAGCGCTATTTTGATATCGCTGACGAGCTGGAGCTCACCTATCCCATCCGCGAGGAGTTCGCGGCCTTTGCCGAGCGCGCCCGCTCGGGCGGCTACTCCACCGAGGAGCTCGTGAGCCGCGGCGAGTACTTCACCGCTCGCCTGATGGCCGAGTACCTGGGCCTGCCGTTCCTGGATGCCGCGACGGTCGTGGCGTTCCATCACGACGGTACGCTCAGCATGAATCGTACCTGCGAGCTGGTGCAGGAGTACGGTCAGCAGGGCGGCTTTGTTATGCCCGGCTTCTATGGCGCGACGCGTGAGGGTCAGATTAAGCTACTCGATCGTGGCGGCGGCGATATTTCCGGCTCGATCCTGGCCAAATGCCTTGGTGCCGACCTGTATGAGAACTGGACCGACGTTTCGGGCTTCTATTCCGCCGATCCGCGTATTGTTCCCGAGGCTCAGCCCATTGCCCGCGTTACCTACGAGGAGCTGCGCGAGCTTTCGTACATGGGTGCAAGCGTCCTGCACGAGGAGGCTGTGTTCCCCGTGCGCGAGGCTGGTATTCCGCTGGTTATCAAGAACACCAACGCGCCGCAGGATCCCGGTACCATCATTAGCGAGACGGCCGACGAGGGCGAGGCGGAGCCCATCATTACCGGCGTGACCGGCAAGCGCGGCTTTGTCGCCATCAACGTTGCCCGCGACCGTACCAAGCCGCGCGTCGGCTTTATGCGCCGTGCGCTTTCGGTCTTCGAACGCTATGATGTCTCCGTCGAGCACATGCCCACCGGTGTCGACCGCTTTGGCGCCGTGGTGCAGGAGCAGGACGTGCGCGATTCGCTGTACTCGCTCGTAGGCGACATTCAGCAGGAGGTCGAGCCGCTCGAGATCGAGGTTGTCGAGGGCTTGGCACTTATCGCGACCGTCGGTCGTAACCTGCGCGGCCGTGCAGGTATCTCGGGCCACCTGTTTGGCATGCTTGGCCAGGCGGGCGTGAGCGTGCGTATGATTTCGCAGAGCTGCGACGAGATTAACATTATCATCGGCGTGGAGGAGAAGGACTTCGATCTGGCGATCCAGACCATCTACCGCGCCTTCTCCGATGAGAACGGCATTGTGAAGGTCTCCGACCTGGAGGCTCCCGCGCCGGCCGATCCCGCCCTGGCAGTCCTCCACAAGTAGTTACCATCCCGGTAGATTTTTAGGATGTCCCAAAAATCTACTGTCGGGCGTTTCGTTTCGGTTTCGTTTCGACGGGGCGGGTTTCGTGTCCGCCCCGTTCTTGTATAAACTGGGCAAGAATATCCGGCCTGCTTGGCGTGCGGGCGATAGCCACAACCTTTAAAGGGGGAAGCATGAAACAGTACACGGTTGCTATTTTGGGCGCGACGGGAGCCGTGGGCACCCAGATGCTCGAGTGCCTCAACGAGCAGGAGTTTCCGGTCGGCAAGCTCAAGCTGCTAGCGAGCGCGCGCTCCGCGGGCAAGACCGTCGAGTTCCGCGGCGAGCAGGTTGTGATCGAAGAGGCTTGCCCCGAGGCCTTTGAGGGCTGCGACATCGTACTCGGCGCTGCCGGCGACGATATCGCCAAGGAGCTGCTGCCCGAGGCCGTCAAGCGCGGCGCCGTCGTGGTCGACAACAGCCATGCCTTCCGCATGGACCCCGAGGTGCCGCTGGTCGTGCCCGAGATCAACGCCGACGACATCAAGTGGCATCACGGCCTTATCGCCAACCCCAACTGCGCGACCATCATCGGCCTGGTTCCCACGTGGCCGCTGCATCAGCTCGCCGGCGTAAAGCGCATGATCGTCTCGACGTATCAGGCGGCTTCGGGTGCCGGCGCTCCTGGTATGGCCGAGCTCGAGGCTCAGTTGGCCGCCCTGGGCCGCGGCGAGGAGATTCCCGAGCCGCGTGCATTTGCCGCCCAGCTGGCGAGCAATCTGATTCCGCAGATCGGCGGTGTCAAGGAGGAAGGCTTTACCTCCGAGGAGATGAAGCTGCAAAACGAGGGCCGCAAGATCATGCACCTGCCCGAGCTGCGCGTGAACTGCACTTGCGTGCGCGTGCCCGTGCTGCGTTCGCACTCCGAGAGCATTACGCTCGAGTTTGAGCGCGATATTACGGTCGAGGAGGCCCGTGCTGCGCTGGCTGCCGCTCCCGGCGTCAAGCTGGTTGACGACATGAGCGCCGAGGATGCGCACGACCGCTTTCCCATGCCGATGGATACGTCCGACCAGGATCTGATTTGGGTCGGCCGCGTGCGTCGCGACATCTCGAACCCCGAGGCCGCGCGCGGCATCACCTTCTGGTGCTGCGGCGACCAAATCCGTAAGGGCGCGGCAACCAACGCCGTCCAGATCGCTAAGCTGCTCTGCGAGTAGTGTGACCTGTCCGGCGGGGGCCGGGCTTAGTTTTCAGAACGTCCTCGACCATGTGCGGCGCCTTGTCCTGCTCCTTCGGAGCTGCGGACAAGGCGCCGCACTGGTCTGCGGAGTGTTCTGAAAACTAAGCCCGGCCCCCGCCTGCGGCGACGCTGCTGCGAGCGGTCTGCGATGGGGCCGTTGTTGGTTGGGGCCGCTGGGCTGATGTGGGGGCGCGTGGCTGTTGCAGGCCCTGGTCCCGGCGGCGGCCTCGGCGCTTTGCGCCTGCCGCCTTGGGGGACTGCGGAGCGCGGCCGGCAGCTGCGGCGCGTTGCGCCTGCTGCCTGCGGGGACTTTGGGGTCGTGCGGCAGCTGTGGCGCTGTCGCGCCTGCTGCCTTGGGTGACTTTGGGGTTGGTGCGAATCGAAGGTGAATGGTTTCCCGGGATGTGAACGACCTATTTTGGACCCTTGAAGCATCGGCATATTTTGGCCGCCATTTCCTGCGGTTTTATCGCATGGATCCTGCTGTTTTGCAATCAAAAAATGCGGATGCTTCGGGGCCCTATTTTTACTCGTTCACTTCTCGGAAAACCATTCACCTTCGTTTTTGCCGGACATCGTTTTGGGCATTGCGACTCGGTGTCGGCTGATATTGAGAGGGAAAACGCCCTCCCTTGGACAATCGGGTCTGTCCGGACGTATCTGCGGGGTTGTCTGCACAATTCGCGGTATTATGTTGCGGAGTTTTGAAAGGAGCCGCCGGTGGTCACGACGACATTTGCTTCGCCTTTGGGCGAAATCTTGCTTGCCGCTGATGGCCGCGGTTTGACGGGGCTTTGGTTTGAGGGGCAGGAGCACTTTGGCTCTACGCTGCTCAAAGAAGATGCGGAGCACGTTGAAGGCGCCGATGCGGTTTCCGGTACCGGTGGGATGTCTTCGGTGAGTCCGGCAAATGGCGCGGCTTCTTCGGTGCTTGAGCGTTCTTGGGCTTGGCTGAATGCTTATTTTGCAGGGCAGGAACCTCGGTTTACGCCGCCGTTGCATATGATTGGCACGGCGTTTCAGCGTGAGGTTTGGTTTGAGCTGCTTTCTATCCCGCGTGGCGATGTCGCTACGTATGGCGAAATCGCCCAGCGTGTTGCGGCTCGACATCGTGTGCCGGGAAATGAGGCTCCCGTTGTGTCCCCGCGTGCCGTGGGGGCTGCGGTTGCGCGTAATCCCATTTCGATTATCGTGCCGTGCCATCGCGTGGTTGCCGCTGACGGGTCGCTCAACGGATATGCCGGTGGCCTCGACCGCAAGGAGTGGCTGCTTCGGCTTGAGGGTGCGTACGAGGAATAGCGCTCGAACGCTTTGCATAACTAGGACGCCGCAATAGAACGGGACACGCTTTCCGAATGGCGTCCCAAGCGGAAAGCGCATCCCGGAATACAGCCTCAGAGTGGCATGCCGTTTCCGGTTGAGACCACCTGCTTGGACATCTTTCTACGCGCGCTCTTGTAGAGCGTAGATCGACTTATCCATGTTGAACAGGTAGGCCACGACGCAGACGATGAAGAACGCCGGCAGATTACCGAAACCGAAGACCTCGCAGCCAATGAGGGTCGGCGCGAGTAGCGTGTTGGTGGCGCTGCCAAAGACGGCTGCGTAGCCCAGCGCGGCGCAGAGCTCAACGGGCATGTCGAGAATTCCAGCGAGCGCGACACCCAGGCTGGCCCCGATGGAGAACAGCGGCGTGACCTCGCCACCTTGATAACCCGCGGCAAGCGTGGCGATGGTGAGTGTGAATTTGAGCGCCCAGTCCCAAGGTATGATGGCGAGCTTGCCGTCACCGTCGAGCGCCGCCGATATCAGGTTTGTTCCAAGGCCGCAGTATCGCCCCTGCCACAGCACGAACAGAATCGCTGACAGTGCAAGGCCCATAACGGCAACGCGTGTGTAAGGGCTGGGGAGCAGCCGCGCTGCAAGGGTCTTAGCATGGGCAAGGCACCAGGCAAAGGCGCCACCGACCATGCCAAACGCGATACACAACAGCGCCAGCCGCCCAAGACCGGGGAGGTCGAGCGCATACGAGGCGGTAACGGCGACCTCGAACTTCTCGAGCCCCAGGGCGCCCGAGGTCATGCTTGCGGCAAGTGAAGCCGTAAGCGCGGGAAACAGCGCGCGGTATTCCATGCGTCCGGCGACCAGCACCTCGATCGCAAAGACCGTAGCAGCGAGCGGCGTTCGAAAGAGTCCGGCAAAGCCAGCGGCCATGCCGATAAGCAAAAACGTGTTGCCGGGGTCTCGGAAAGGTAGACGTCGGCCGATCCAATACGAGACGGTGGCGCCGATCTGCACCGCTACGCCCTCGCGTCCCGCACTACCGCCAAAGAGATGCGTCCCCCACGTGCTCAGCATAATGAGCGGCACCAAACGCGGGGAGATGGCGTCTTCACGCCCGTGGCCTACGTCAAATACTAAGCTCATGCCCCGATCGGTGCCTTTGCCCCAGGTGCGGTAGGCAAATACGATGGCCAGACCCGCGAGGGCGAGAAAGGGAAGGAGCAGTGCGACGTGCGCGTCCCGGAAGGCGCCGATTGCCAGGAGCACACGACCAAAAAGGGCACAGATGGCGCCAACGATGATGCCAATAGGGATTCCGACAGCGCCCATGAGCACGAGACCGCTATAGGTGTTGACCAGGCGTTTGATTCTGCTCGAAGCGCTGCTTTCTGACATTTTGCTTTCCGACACTTGCTCTCTTGATAGAAAAAGAGCTGGAGTTGCGCATCGTTGAGAGGCTTTCCAGCTTTAGCAAAACAAACTTATAAGATGCGACGGGCCGCGTCAAGATAATTACCGGACGGCCCAGGAGGCGGCTGGTTGGCTGGCTTAAAACCTAGCGCGTGAAATGACGCCCCACGCTATTCAGCGCGCTTGATAGGATGACGAACCACGGTCTTAAGTTTCTCCGGTGCGCATTTGCGTGGATCGGAGAGATAGATTTCGTGATGTAAACGGGTGTCTGAGAAGTCGGGAACATAGCCCAGCTCGGTCGTGTATTCATGCATAGCGTCTACGGTCGCCGGTTCGTTGTCGTAGGGCCCGGTGTGCATGCATTGAACGCAGAGACCCTCGTCAACTTTAAGCAGTTCGACGGCGGAAAAGTCCAGTTTCTTTTTGGTCGTGGCTTCCGCGACTGCCCAGTCAAAGTCATCTCGGGTGACGAAATCAGGCAGGCGGATGCACGAGATAAAGTTGAAATTGTCCTTGCGTACATAATCGATGCCGCTACCGGGGGAGTCTTGCCACCAGAATCCCTCGAGCGGCGGTACCACAAAGTCGAAATAGCCCTCGATGCTCCTTGGGCCTTTCTTCGACATCTTGACGGTATAGGCGATGCCATAAAGTAGCGGCAGGGCGTTTTGATACTCGCCACCTTCGGTATTTGGGTCGCCCTTTCCGCGAACGGCAACGTAGCTCATAGGCGGGACAGTTACGATACTCGGCTTGCTTGCAGGTTTGTAGAGCTCCTTGCATTCCTTCTTAAAGTCGAACGCCATGTTGGCCGCCTTTCTGCGTATTGGCCTGCTTAGATAGTTGAATCATATCATAGAAACGAACAGCTGTTCGAATGATTTGGCTGACAGATTGAGATGCGTGCGTTGTGTTTGGCGGTCGGCCTGACCCCGTTGATGATTTCTCGGCCTCCCCGGCGCCTCGCCTACACCCGCCATTCCCCCATATAAAACCTGCCAAAATAAACCTGTCCCTTTTTGGTAGGTGGGAAATGGGTAATACTAAAGAGTTATCCGACCAGATGGGAATTAATCGATGGCCTATATCGAATTCAAAGACGTCATCAAAGCATACGGCGAGGGCGATGCCCGCATTCATGCGCTCGACGGCGCGAGCTTTACCGTTGAGCGCGGCGAGCTTGCCATTATCCTGGGCGCTTCGGGCGCCGGTAAAACCACGGCGCTCAATATCTTGGGCGGCATGGACACGGCAACTTCCGGCACCGTGACGGTGGACGGGCGTGACGTGAGCGCTGCCAACGAGGCGCAGCTCGTGGAATACCGCCGCGCCGACGTGGGCTTTGTCTTCCAATTCTACAATCTGGTTCCCAACCTGACGGCCCTCGAAAACGTTGAGCTCGCAGCTCAGATCTGCCCCGATTCGCTCGATGCCGAACAGACGCTTCGCCAGGTTGGCCTGGGTGAGCGTCTCGCCAACTTCCCCGCGCAGCTTTCGGGCGGCGAGCAGCAGCGCGTGTCCATCGCCCGCGCGCTGGCCAAGAACCCCAAGCTGCTTTTATGCGACGAGCCCACGGGTGCACTCGACTACAAAACCGGCAAGCAGATTTTGCAGCTGCTGCAGGACACCTGTCGCAAGCAAGGCATCACGGTCATTATCATCACCCACAACTCCGCGCTGGCGCCCATGGCCGATCGCCTGATCCGCTTTAAGAGTGGCCGCGTGGAGAGCGAGACGGTTCAGCAAAATCCCGTGTCTATCGAGACGATCGAGTGGTAGTGCCCATGGAGCAAGATCGCCAAAACAGCCTACGCCGCGACGCGCAGAACACGGAGCGAGAGCAGGATTTTACGACCTACCGCACTGCCCAAAGCTCAAACGATATGGTGCCGGCGGTGTTTCGCCGTGGCATCTACCGCACAATCCGAGGCAGTCTTAAGCGCTTCTTGTCCATCGTGGTCATCACCGCGCTCGGCGTGAGTGTGATGTGCGGTCTTAAGGCGGGCTGCGAGGACCTGTGCGATTCGGTTGACGCCTATTTTGACCAGCAGAATGTCTATGACATTAATGTGCAGTCGACCTATGGTCTTACGCGTGACGATCTTGCGGCCATTCAAGAGGTCGACGGCGTCGAGACGGCCGAGGGTATCTACACCGAGACCGCCTACACCGCCGTGGGCACAACGCGCGAGCGCGTGGTCGTGCAAAGTCTCTCCAAGGAGAACATCGATCAGCCAGTGCTCGTGAACGGCGATTTGCCCGAGGGCGCCGATGAGGTCGCGGTGACTTCGAAGTTCCTGAAGGCTTCGGGCAAAAAGCTCGGCGATACGGTGAGTTTTGCCGCCAATGATGCGAGCTCGTCGAACCAAAGCGCCAAGGATCAGTTTGCCGCGGGCGAGTACACCATCACGGCAGAGGTTCTCGATCCCACCGACGTGAGCTCCGACTCGACGGTCAACGCCTTCCGTGCCGCCTCGGCCGCGGACTATAAGTTCTATGTGAGTGAGGATGCCGCGACATCTTCTTCCTACTCCGCGGTCCACGTGGTCGTCGAGGGAGTCAAGAGCCTCAACTCCTATTCGGATGCCTACACGACAAAGATCAACGAGGTCAAAGGCAATATCGAGAAGATCCGCGAGGAGCGTGAGAAGGTGCGCGTCCAGGAGTTGACGGTTGACACGCCGACAAGCTTGGATACGGCCGAGCGTCAGGCCGCCATGCTCTTTGGGATCGAGCAGGACAACATCAATCGCATGGCCGAGGGCAGCGACGAGCGTGCGCAGGCGCAAGCCGACCTGGACCAGCGCCGCGCCGCCGCCGACCAGCAGTTTGCCGATGCCCGCGCCGAGCTCTCTGACCTAGGCGAATGCACCTGGTACATCCAGGACCGCGGCAATATCGCAAGCTACTCGAGCGTCGAGAGCGATAGTTCTTCGATCGAGGCCATCGCCACGGTGTTCCCGTTCATCTTCTTTATCGTCGCCGTGCTTATCAGCCTCACCACCGCCACCCGCATGGTCGAGGAGGAGCGCACACTAATTGGCCTGTACAAGGCGCTCGGCTATTCACGCGGGCGTATCCTGTCCAAATATGTGGACTACTCGCTGTGGGCGTGTCTGATCGGTGGCGTGCTCGGCAATATCATCGGATTTGTGGGTCTGCCGCTGTTCTTGTTTACGGTGTTCGACGACATGTACTCGCTGCCCCAGATGCTACTTTCGTACGACATCGTGTCCTCGATCGTTTCGGTGGCGCTGTTTGCCGTGGGCGTGGTGGGAGCCACGATTATCGCCTGCCGCCACGAGATGGCCGAGACCCCTGCCTCGCTCATGCGCCCCAAGGCTCCGCGCGCCGGTTCGCGCATTCTGCTCGAGCGCATCGGCTTTATCTGGCACCGCATGGGCTTTTTGAACAAGGTCGCTGCACGCAACCTGTTCCGCTACAAAAAGCGCGCCTTTATGACCATCTTTGGCATTGCGGGATGCACGGCGCTCGTGATCTGCGGTATGGGTATCCGCGATACGTCGGTCGCGCTGTCGCCCAAGCAGTACGGGCACATCACGCGCTACGACTTGCTGGCGGTCGCCAACCCCGACGATTTTTCGCAGACGTGCGCAGCACTGGATGAACGCAGTGCAGCCAAGGATTCCAACGTGACCGTGACTTCGACGCTGCCAATTATGACAGACAACGTCACCTTTACATTTGGCGGTAAGAGCGAGACCGTGCAGCTCATCGTGATTCCCGACGACCGCACGGGTGACTTGGGCGATTACGTGCGCCTGGAGGATGAGTCCAAAGAACCGCTCGCCCTGCGTGACGGGGATGTGTATTTGAGCAAGAGCTCTCAGCTGGTGCTGGGGATCAAGCCGGGTGACACGGCTCACGTCCAGGATTCGTCGCTCAATGTTGCCAAGGTCAAAGTCAGCGACATCTCGCTCAACTATCTGGGCAATACGCTTTACATGACGCAGGGCACCTATGAGCGCGCGTTCGGTCGAAGCGCGCGCCTTAACGGCATCCTTGCGCTGCTTAAGGGTTCGTCGGCCGATCAGATTGCGTTTACCGACCGTCTTAAGAGCGATGGTTGGATTACGCTGTCGAGTACCGCCGAGCATTGGGAAAACTATGAGGCAAACTTTACGATTATCAATTCGGTCGTGGTGCTTGTGACCTTTATGGCGGCGTGCCTGTCGTTTGTGGTGGTATTTACATTGTCTAACACTAACATCTCGGAGCGCGAACGCGAGCTGGCGACCATCAAGGTGCTGGGCTTCCGTCGTGGCGAGGTGCACCATTACGTCAACAAGGAGACGTTGATTCTTACGGCGATCGGAGCCGCGCTGGGCGTACCGCTGGGCGGTGCGCTGGCCGAGAGCTTTACGTACATCTTGCAGATGCCGTCATTGTACTTTGACGTTGAGGTCGAGCCGCTGAGCTACGTGCTCGCCGTGGTGCTTTCCTTTGGCTTTACGTTTATCGTCAACCTCGCCACCAACCGTACCCTCAACAAGATTGACATGGTCGGTGCCCTCAAGAGTGCCGAGTAACCTGCCAAAAAGGGACAGGTTTATTTTGGCAGGTTTTATCTGGGCAAACGCCGGGCACCTACGAGCGACCCGGCGTTTGTTGCTTTGCTATCTTTTGCCCGCAGGCGTGGATGAGAGGCTCTCTTTAGCCTTCGAGATTGAGCTTGAATGGGTCGTATGTCATAAAATGGGCCTATCTATTACGTTTGCTACCACACCCTCGACCATGACAAAGATTATGAAATTAAAACCGCAGGTAGAGGGCTTGCCAATTATCGGAAAAGGCGGGTATGGTCGGCCCTCTCGAGTTAAACGTAGTAAATGGGCCCTTTTCTTGGTGTGCGGTCAGTTCAATGCTAATCTCCGTGCCGGAACTGACCCAGTTGTTTGTAAGTTGCGGTGATATAGGGACTGTTTGGCGCTTTGGAGCCTCAAAACAGTCCCTATATCACCGCAACTTGAAAGGGGCGGGCGGTGTCGGATGAGTGGCGCTGGCTGGTTGGGGCGGTTTAGGCCTGCTTGCGGCACTTCCATTGTTTGCGACACCAGCGCATGAGCGCCTTTACGATGGGAGTCGTGATGAGGATGATCCATGCGGGATGGGGCTGTCCCAAACAGAGCCACATGTAGAGGAACCAAGCGATGGCGGCTGCCGGGTAGATGACCTCGATCAGCTTAGACAGGTGGCGTCGATCGATGAAGTCACCAATCGCGTAGTAGACGGGAACCAAAAAGACGAGGAAGAGCCCCATGCCCCATGTGCCGTAGACAATGCCAAGCACCAGATAGGCAAGAGTGACAAGTGCGGGGAAGGGGAATTTGTTCCATGCACGTCCGACCTTGGTGTGGAAATGCCTACCATGATGGTCGAGCTTGTCGTGTGCTTCCTTCCAGCTGGAAAACGTCTCGCCATCGATGGTGACGGTGCCGTCGTCATTGGTACGCATGCTATGTCCATCGTCCTCAAGCGTATCGATATGCACGCCGCCCGGCCCCACATGCACCTCTTCGCCCTTGCGCTCGTTGGTCACATGGATGCCGCTCCAGCCAACATGGACTTCCTCGCCTTTATTGGGATCAATGACGTGGATACCGCGCGCGAGGGAAATATCGACAAGTGGTTTGTCGCCGCAATCGGCGTGCTCGGCAGAATCCTCAGCCTCATCTGAAGCTTTGGTGCCGGCGTTGCTGTCCTGTGCCTCATCATCAGCCCGCGAGCCATGAGTGCTATCCACCGCCTCCCCATATAGCAGCTCATCCAGCGACACGCCATACAGCGAGGCGAGCGCAATAAGGTTATCGGTATCGGGTGAGGACTCGCTGCGCTCCCATTTACTAACAGCCTGGCGGCTTACGCCCAGCTGGGCAGCAAGCGCCTCCTGAGAAAGCCCGGCAGCCTTGCGGCGGTCAACGAGCCGCTGTGCCATTGCAAGATCCATAGCAGTTCCTTTCATGTAGTGACCGTAATCGAATGAGCCGAGTATGCCGAGAACAACCGGTAGCGACCACCATTTCTAGTTAGAATCTGCTCCGACCCTACCGCAACTACCGGTAGCAACCCCTAACGACCAGCCATTTTAGGACAAATGTCAGTGCAAGTAGCAGCCAAGAGTCCCCACTCAGTAAGTTACGGTGGAATAGTTTCTAGATTCAGCCATTTGCGGGCTAAGCGGGAACTATTTCACCGCAACTTAATTTCAGACCAGGCACCCGCAGCAAGAAGACGAATAGCCCCGGCGAGTATGTAAACGCAGGGCCCTCCGACCCCGCCCGACGATTTCGATTGGCGACCTTTGACGGAGTCAAGGGAGGAGCCAAATCGAAATACGTCGGGCGGGGTCGGAGGGCCCGATGGGGTGGATTCCAGCCGAGGCTATTCGTCGCCGAAGCTGATGCCCAGCGCCTTGGCCTCGCGCACCAGATCGCTCTGGGGATCGACATACTTGAGCTTGCCGGCGACCTCCTCGAGCGGCATGTGGCACATCTTGCCGTCACGCAGGGCAATCATGTAGCCAAACTCGCCACGCAGGCAGCCGAGCGCGGCCTCGACGCCGCACTGGGTCGCAAAGATGCGGTCCTGGGCGTCGGGCTGACCGCCGCGCTGCGTGTGACCGGGGATGGCGACGCGGGTCTCGCGACCGGTCTTGGCCTCGATCTCCTTGGCGATGTCGTAGACAATCGACGGGCTCGTGTGCTCGGCAAGCTTCTTCTTGTACTCCTTCTTGGGCAGCGCCGCGTCCTCCTTGGAGATGGCACCCTCGGCGACGGCCACGATGGTAAAACGGCTGCCGGTCTCCATGCGATGTTCGATGGTCTTGATGACGTTGTCCATATCATAGGGGATTTCGGGGATCAGGATGACGTCCGCACCGCCCGCGACGCCGGCATACAGCGGAATCCAGCCGACCTTGTGGCCCATGATCTCGATAACAAACACGCGACCGTGACTCGACGCGGTGGTGTGGATGTCGTCGATGCACTTGGTGGCGACGTCGATGGCGCTCGTAAAGCCAAACGTCATCTCGGTGCCCCAGGTGTCGTTATCGATGGTCTTGGGCAGGGCGATAACGTTGAGGCCCTCTTCGCGCAGGCGGTTGGCGGTCTTGGTGGAGCCGTTGCCGCCCAGCATAAACAGGCAGTCGAGCTGCAGCTTGTGATAGGTGTGGACCATCGCCGGCACCTTCTCGACGCCGTCAGCCTCGGGAGTATCCAGGCGCTTGAACGGCGTACGGCTCGTGCCAAGGATGGTGCCGCCGCGGGTGAGGATGCCGCTAAAATCGGCGGGCGTCATGACGCGGAACCTGCTGTAGATAAGGCCCTGGTAGCCGTCTTCAAAACCATAAATCTCGATAGGCTCTTCGCTATTGGTCATGAGCGTTTTGACGATGCCGCGCATGGTGGCGTTGAGCGCCTGGCAGTCGCCGCCACTGGTAAGAAGACCGATCCTGAGCATGATGAATCCTTCCGGGCAAGTTATAACATGCGCATAAGTTTACCCCCGCACACTGTTGATACGGGGGTAAAACGTGTTAGCTCAAGCGTATAGAAATGTAAACAACGTCAGGCGAGCGTAAGGTCGACGGGCCTGGCTCCTTACAGTGCGAATGCGTCGACGTCGTCCCAGTGGCGGCGCAGCGTGATGGCGGCAGCAGGCTCGGTGTTGTCGAAGATGACCGACCACTGCGTGTTGCTGGTGATGTCTTCCGGATTGGGCTCTTGCGCCGCAGCGCGCAGGGCCTTCCAAGCGACTGCCTCGTCTTGGGCACCGACATGGGCGTCGAGGACATCGGCGATGGCGATGGCGCGTTCCTTGCCATGGCCCAGTTCGCCGTTCTTTTGGTTGGGTAGCACTTCGGCACCATAGCAGGCGTAGAAGTTCGTAACCTGGCGCACGGGCGTCGCCTTGCATGCGCGGTCGGGGTCGCGCGGATCCCACTCCACCACCCGCGCGTCACCGGCGGCGTCGTTGATAAAGAAGTGGTAATCGCGTCCTGCCATGGCGTGCATGTCGTAGGCAGAAAGCAGGTCGACGGCCTCCTGCGTGGTAGCCGCGCGGTCGAGCACCAGGCGGATGGCGAGCGAAGTGTTGATGACGGGGCGCTGCGTGTCCTGGTCACAGGGCTTGGAATCCAGGGTGAGCACGGCAATGGACACGCCGCATTCGTTAACACCGTCGAGCTGGGCAAGCGGGCCCATGAGTGCGGCGGCACGTCCGGCGACGGAGTCAAGCGGAGTGTTATCGCCCAGGTTGTTAAGGGCCGCAAAGCCGATGGAGGCATAGCCGCCGCGCGGGTGATTGCGCACCAGCAGTGCCGAGGTGTCGTCCTTAAAGTCGTAATTGCGACCGGTGCGCACGCGGCCTTCGGCATCCACGGCGACAAAAGCGCTGCAGGCAAACTGGGGCGCCTGGACATGTGCCGGCACGCCGGGGAGCACCTGAGCCACTACGGCATCGATGTAGGCCTGGTCGTCGCGCACGCCAGCGGCGATGATGCGATCAAGATCGTAGTCGTAGGCGATGTCGATTGCGTACAGGTCATAGCCATCCGCATAGTCGGTCAAGCGTTTGAGCGACGCGACGGACTTGATTTGCTTGTGATAAACGATACCGGTGGCAGCGGCAAGGCCGACGGCGGCTCCCGCGACACCGCAGGCGATGGCAATGTTACGTGGCTTCATGACGACTCCTCTCGTCCTGTTAGTGCAATTGTCGCAAAAGGAGCGCGGGCATGATGACTCAACTTGGTGAGCGGCGCGGAATTAAGCACGGAATGAAGAGTGCGGCGCTGGCGCGGCGGGGTATGCTGGAGGGGACCATCAACCCAGCGAAAGGGGAGAGCATGACGGATCAGGAAACGCCCGAGCGCGCGCATGTGACGGCCGACGATATCGAGGCCGCCAACGACCTTATCGACTTTATCGAGACATGCCCCAGCATGTTCCATACGGCGGCGACCATTATGGCCGAGCTCGACGAGGCGGGCTTTACCTACCTGCCCGAGAACGCGGCGTGGGATATCGAGCCGGGCGGGCGTTATTACACGCAGCGCAACACCTCGAGCGTTATCGCCTTTAAGGTGGGCGAGGACCTGGCCGCGACGTGGGGCGAGGACGGCGTTGCCGGCGACTACCATTTTCACCTGACGGCGTCGCACAGCGATTCGCCGACGTTTAAGGTCAAGGCTGTGCCCGAGCTCGATGGCGCAGGCGAGACATTGCGCCTGAACACCGAGGCCTACGGCGGCATGATCGACTACACCTGGTTCGATCGCCCGCTGGCGCTCGCGGGCCGCGTGCTGGTGCGCGAGGGTGACCGCATTGAGAGCCGCCTGCTCGCCACCGAGCGCGAGGTCGCTATTATCCCGAGCCTTGCCATCCATATGAACCGTGGCGTCAACGAGGGCTTTGCTCCCAACCGAGCCGTCGATCTGTGCCCGCTCATCAGCGCCGGTGACCTTAAGCAGGGAGATTTTGATGCCCTGATCGCTGATGAACTGGACGTTGAGCCCGAGCAGATCCTGGGCCGCGATCTGTTCCTGGTCAATCGTCAGGATGCGCGCATTTGGGGCTGGGCCGACGAGTTTATCTCGACGCCCAAGCTTGACGACCTGGCCTGCGCCTATACCTCGCTACAGGCTTTTTTGGGCGCCGAGAACGCGCACGACGTCTCGGTCTTCTGCTGCTTCGATAACGAGGAGGTTGGCTCCGAGACCAAGCAGGGCGCCATGTCGACGTTCTTGGCCGACGCGCTGCGCCGCATCAACGGATCGCTGGGCTTTGATGACGAGTCGTATCATCGCGCCCTTGCCGCATCGATGCTCGTGAGCTGCGACAACGCGCATGCCGTGCACCCCAACCACGCCGAGAAGTGCGATGCCCGCAACCAGGTGGTGCTTAACGGCGGCATCGTCATCAAGGAAGCCGCCAACCAGCACTACTGCACCGATGCCTTTAGCCGCGCGGTGTTCCAGGCTATTTGCGACGACGCCGACGTGCCCACGCAGGCCTTCGCCAACAAGAGCGATATGGCGGGCGGCTCCACGCTCGGCAATCTGTCCAATATGCAGGCGAGCATGCATGCCGTGGACGTGGGCCTGCCGCAGCTTGCCATGCACTCGAGCTACGAGACCGGCGGCGTGCGCGACGTGATGTACGCCATCCGCGCCCTCACGGCTTTCTACGAGCGCAACCTAACCATCAACGGCGCCGAAAGCGTGGAGCTCTAAAACCTACCAAAAGGGGATGTTAATTTTGGTAGGTTTTATCTGGGCGAATGCAAGGGGTGAAACCGAACTAGATCGGTGATACGTGGCCGCCGAGGCGCAGTGTGCCTCGGCGGATTTTTGTGTACAGAGTACGGCTAATGCTTATAAATGCTATACATGCTATACATGCTTTACGTATCTACCATAGAGTTTTATGATAGTTTTGAAGTATTAAGGAGGGGTCATGACCACAACAGCCGCTCAGATCAACGTACGACTCGATGCCGATCTTAAAAGAAGTGGGGACGCCGCTCTCTCTAGGGCCGGTATGACGCCGAGCCAAGCGGTGCGAGCGCTCTGGCAGCTTGCAGCGTCGCTGGCCGATCGCCCCGGTGTGCTCGAGGATATCCTGCTGCCCAGTCGTGCCCGGACGGAACAGCGCGAGCGCGAAAAGGCCGCCAAGCGCAAACTCGAACTCATCGACCAAGGATCGGAGCTGTTCGCTGCTGCTTGCCGTGAGTCGGGAATCGATATGGCCAAGGCTCAGCCATCGGACGACGAAGGGCTCAAACGGAATGCCTATGCGGATCGCTATGGCGAGGAGATGAGCTGGCTCTATGAGTGAGACTCCAAAGCGCATCTTGGTCGACACCAACGTATGGCTCGATTACTTCATTCCCTCACGACGTGGTCGTTCGGTGGCGATTGAGTTTTTACGCGATGCGTGCACGGCGCAGGTAGATTTGCTGTATGCGGCGACATCGTCCAAAGACCTGTTCTATTTGATTTCAAGCGAACATAAGGCATGGTATCGGCGAGAGCACGGTTCGCTTTCCCCGTATGCCGCTGCGGCGGCGACTTCGCTTGCATGGGATTGTCTTAGCGTGCTGTCGCAGCTTGCCACGCCAGTGCCCTGTGACCTGAGCGATATATGGATGGCGAGCAGGCAGCGTGAACTCCATAGCGATTACGAAGACGATTTAATCATTGCGGCAGCAATACGTGCTCAAGCAGATCTCCTGGTCACCAACGATGTCAAACTCTGTTCACACGCACCCGTCGCAGCAATGAACGTCGAAAACGCAAGAAACTATCTAACAACGCTTAAATAGCTCTAAACCTCACTGGCCGAATAATAGTCAGCGAATGCCCCCAGGCAGGGCCGCGCCAGCCAGTGAAACGCCGCAGGTAGAACAAAAGTCAGCGAGAGCTCGTCTGGGCGAGCAAGGTGCCTTGAAAGAGGAGGGCATTGGCCTTCTGGCCATGCCCGACGATTGAAAGGCAGATTGCCGTCCAGACGAGCTCGCAGCGTCGAGTGTTCCGCCGTTCGGTAGAACGGCGGAACAAGATTGGGTCGCGCCTTTGAAATTGAACGGCAGATTGGCCAAACGGCGGGCTCGCAGCGTCGGCTCATTACTCCGTTTGTAAAACGGCGTAATTCTTAGTGCTCGATCCAACAACGTAAAGTTTCGCCGGCTTGCAAATGACGCAGATTCTCCGCGGCGATGTTGACGACGTTGTTGAGCGTAGCTGCCAGGTGGAACCAACCGGAGACGTGCGGCGTGATGAGCATGTTGGGCGCATCCCACAGCGGGCTTGTCTCAGGCAGCGGCTCGGGGTCGGTGACGTCGACCGCGGCACCGGCGAGATGTCCCGACTCCAGGGCGGCAACCAGGTCGTCGGCAACCACAAGGTCGCCGCGGCCGCCGTTGGCAAAGAAGGCGCCCGGCTTCATCGCGGCGAAGAACTCGGCGTTCGCCAGGCCGCGGGTCTCGGGCGTGCTGGGCATAAAGGATGCGACGATGTCGGCCTCGGCCAGGCGCTCGGGTAGGGCGTCCATGCCGTCCATGTCCTCAAACACGATGGGGTAGACGAGCGGATGGCGCTTGATGCCGCGGACGTGTGCACCCATGCTGCGGCAGAGCGTGGCGAAGTGGCCGCCGATATCGCCCGCGCCCAGCACGAGCACATTGGCATTTTTGAGCGAAGTGACCGGCCCCAAATCCTCCCAGCGATGCTCGCGCTGCAAGTCGTGATAGCCAGGCAGACGCTTCATCATGGAAAGGACCATGGCAAACATGTGCTCGCTCACGGCCTGGCCGTAGGCGCCCACCGAGCAGGAAAGCTTAGCGTCGGCTGGCACGGTGCCGGCGGCCAAGTAATCGTCATAGCCCGCGGTCTGCAGTTGCAGCAGCTGGAGGTGCTCGCATACGGTAAGCAGGGCAGGGTCTATGTTGCCCAGGATCACGTCGGCATCGGCGACCTGCTCGCGCGTGGCGGCGTCGGAGCTCGTGTAGATAAAGTCCTCGCCCGGAGCACTCGACTCAAGAATTGCGCGATGACGGCCGTTGACGGGCAACAAAACCAGGATGTTCACAAGCAGTCCTCTCCGCTCAACCTACCAAAAAGGGACAGGTTTATTTTGGCAGGTTTTATCAGGCAAAACGTTCAAACAAAAACGCCGGATGCTAGACGAGCGTGCCCGTCAGCATCCGGCGCATCCACGGCTACCAGCTCAGCAGCTCGTAGCCGTCCTCGGTCACTACGAGCTGTACCTCGCACTGGGCCGAATCGCTGCCGTCCTTGGTGCGCACGCACCAACCATCGCCCTTGCTAATCTTGATGTCGGGCGCTCCGGCATTGACCATAGGCTCGATGGTAAAGACCATGCCCGGAGCCATGATGGTGTCCACATCGGGCGCCTCGGTGGTAAAGCCCACAAACGGGTCCTCGTGGAACTCCTTACCGATGCCGTGTCCGCCGTACTCGCGCACCACGCTAAAGCCGGCGTCTTCGACCGTCTTTTGCACGGCCTCGGCCATCACGGACAGCGGCAACCACGGCTTGACGGCCGCCAGACCCGCCTCCACGCTGGCGCGGGTGACGTCGACCAGGCGCTGGCGCTCGGCCGAGACTTCGCCGATGCAGAACATACGGCTCGAGTCGCTAAAGTAGCCGTCCAAGATCGTGGAGCAGTCCACGTTGATAATGTCGCCCTCGTGCAGCACGTCCGCATCGCAGGGGATACCGTGGCAGACCACGTCGTTGATCGAGGTGCACACGCTCTTGGGATAGCCCTCGTAGTTGAGGTCGGCCGGCGTGCCACCGTGCTCGACGGTGTAGTCGTAGATCATCTGGTCGATCTGGTTGGTGGTCATGCCCGCGGCGATGTGCTCGCCTACGTAGTCGAGCACGCCCACGTTGATGGCGGCGGAGCGCTTGATGCCCTCGATATCGGCGGGCGTCTTGTAGAGCGTGCGGGGCAGAACCTCCCAGCCCTCTTCCCACAGGCGCTCGAGGCGCTCGTCGAAGGCGCTGTGGCATTTCTTATATTTTTTGCCGCTGCCGCACCAGCAAGCGTCGTTGCGGCCAGGCACGGGTCCTTTGTCATACATGGCTAACTTCCTTTCATTCGCAGCTAGTATAGCCCACCCACGCGTCCATAAAAGTTGCGGTGATATAGTTCCGATTTAAGCGGTTTAACAGCACAAATAGGAACTATATCACCGCAACTGATGGGGCGGGATGGCGACACTAGCTGCTGCGTGGTTTTGCTAGTAACTCACCTGGCAGGGAATGCCGAGGGCTTGAATGCGCGCGGCAATGGCGTCGAGCACCTCGGGCGCCGCTTTAGCAAGGCCGGCGACCGGTGTCTCGCGCGCCACCGTGTAGATGGTCGCTTCCTGCGGACGAATGCGCTTGAGCGCCGCGAGCCAAGGGCCGACGTACTCCTCGCCGGTGTTGTCGATGAGCTTGCCCTGATACTCGCCGCTCAAAAAGATCGTCTGGATAATAACGTGACCGTCAAAGCTTGCGAACGTCTCGATCTGGTGCTCGACGTCGTAGGGGCCAACAGGTTGGTCGAGCAGCTGGATAAACGCCGGGTCGACCGTATCGAGCTTAAGAATGTTGTCGTCGACCATCATGAGCGCATCGTGTACCTCGGGGCGGTCGGCGCGCGTGCCGTTGGAGAGCACAGCAATCTTGGTGTTTGGGGCAAGTTCGTCGCGCAGTGCGACGGCACCGGCGATGGCCTGCGGAAACTCCGGCGCGGCGGTGGGCTCGCCGTTGCCTGCGAAGGTGATCACATCGGGGAGCTCGCCCTCGGCTGCCATCTCGCGCAGCTTTGCCTCGAGCGCGTCGAGTACCACGGCAGCCGTGTTATACGGCTCGTGGCAGGGGCGCTCGGCGTTGAGGCCGTTTTCGCAGTAAACGCAGTCGAACGTGCAGATTTTGCCGCTGGCCGGCATCATGTTGACGCCGAGCGAGAGACCAAGGCGACGGCTGCGAACGGGCCCAAAGATGGGGCTGGCATTCAAAAACGTAGACATAGGCATATGCTCCTCAAGACTATTGCGCCTAAGCATAGCATCGGCTCCAAAGCAAGGCGCGGGCTCTTGCTTTACAAGTTTCGTTTTTTCACGTCGCTCATGATGCCGTGCCATGAAAAGCCTCGGGTCGGGTACAGTTAATCTGTTAACAAGGCGTAAGGCAATGCGGGTCTATCCAACCGTACTGACGTGCAACTGGATGGGCATTGACGATGGGAACACAGTATGGATTTTGCGGTCGAGAATGCGGGCACCACGATTGCCTGCCGCGAGTATGCCGGCCCGGTTGTATCGTCCGATACACCCGCCTTGGTGTGCGTGCACGGCGCCTGCGTCGACGGTGCCTTTTTTGACGGTATCGCCCGCGAGCTCGCCTGTGACTACCGCGTCATTGCCTACGACCGCCGCGGTTGCGGCGAGAGCGGCGACGCTGTAGACGGACGCTACGACCTCGCCGTCCAGGCTGCCGACCTGCAGGCCGTTATCGAGCATATTGGCGCTCCGGCAAACGTGCTCGCGCACAGTGCCGGTACGCTGGTGACCCTGGAGCTTCTCCGTGCAAACCCCGCCATAATCTCGCGTGCGATTCTGCATGAACCCGCCGTGACGGATGAGGGTGCCGGCCTGGGCGCGGCCCCGGTTTTGCTCGAGATGATCGCCGCGGGAAAGGTCTCCAGGGCATTGCGGGCCTTCCTGGGCGCCATCGGCGATTCGGACCCTGAGGCCCCCAAGTTAACCGAGGCGGAAGCCAAACATGCCCTGCGCAACGGCCGCAGTTTCATGGCGAACGAATACGGGATTACTATGACCTGCGTTCCCGATTGGAATAGCGTTCGCGCGTCAAAAACGGTGGCCGCTGTGCTCCTGGGCGAGCTCTCGATTGGCACGCCCCGCGAGGCGGGCACGAGGATGGCGGCTGAGCTTTTGGACTGTCCGCTCGTAACGATTCCCGGGGCGCACAACGGCCTGCGCGATCGTCCGGCAGCGGCTGTCCGGGCTGTCCGTGGCATCCTGGGGTTCTAGCATCCGCAATAGTCAAAGCAGGCTCCATCCGCAAACGTTTCGGCCGTGTTAACAAATGTGCTCAAAACCTCACGTCTGCGGCTTCAATCGCGCCGTCTGCCAACTCATAAAAATGTAACAGCATTCACGTGCCTACCTGCATCGGCAAGGTGTTACTCTTGTAACATTTGGAACCCACCGCTACCATGCGAAACTATCGAAAGGGCCCCATATGCTCAATAATCACGAGGCCAATCTAACCGACGAGGAGGCTGCCGCCGAGGTCGCCCGTGTCGCGAAGACCTACCCCGTGGTACGTTTGCTGTCGGCCGATCAGATTAAGAGCGAGCCTAACTGCCTACTCGCCGGCGATCGGTGCCCTTGTCTGCGTCAGTCGAGCCTTGAGGCCTTGACAGATTCCGATGAGGTGTCGGAGCAACTGCTCAACGATGGCGTTGAGTACCGCGCCCATCTGCGCCCCCTGAAGGTCGAGGGCGAGCCTCATGTCCTGCTGATGGTGCGTCCGATCGATGAGCAAGAGGCTGCAGAAGAGGACCTTGTCTACACCGATGTGCTGACGAGTGTGCACAATCGCCGGTATTACGAGGAAAAGCTTCGCGGCGCCCGTATGAATGCCGGCGTTGCGATGATCGACCTTGATGATTTTAGGGTCTTCAACGATACGTGTGGCCGTCATGCCGGCGACCTTGCGCTCGGTGCTGTGGCGACAGCCATACGCAGCGGAATTCGTTCGACTGACGAGCTTGTGCGCTATGGCTGCGACAAGTTTGTGGTTGTCATGCCCAATATTCCCTCCGATGACTTCGCCCGTCGCCTGCATCAGGTGTCCGATGCCGTTCGTGCCACGATTATTCCGGGCCATGAGTACATGAGCTTGACGGCATGTGTTGGTGGCGTTCGCATTCATGGCGAGACGGTCGATGAGGGCGTTGGCCGCGCTGTCCAGTTATTGAGCCGCGCTAAGGCAAAAGCCGGTACGGTCGTGACCGATGCCGATTCCATCGAGGCCTTCCAAAGCGAAAAGCCTTTGGTGCTTATTGTCGATGACTCCGAGATGAACCGAGTCATTCTCAACGAGACGCTCAGGGACGAGTACTGCATCCTCGAGGCCGATAACGGTCGTACGGCGCTCGACATGGTCGACCGCTATGGCGATGAGTTGTCGCTCGTGCTGCTGGACATTGTCATGCCGGGCATAAGCGGCTTTGAGGTGCTGGCCGATCTGTCGCGCCGAACGGGTATCGACAATCTGCCTGTCATCATGATCTCGAGCGAAGATTCCGATGATATGGTGCTGCGCACGTATGAGCTGGGCGCCTCGGACTATATCAACCGCCCGTTTGACTCCCGTGTCGTGCGCCGCCGTGTAAGCAACACCATCCGCCTATACGCCAAACAGCGCCGTCTGACGAGCCTGCTGTCCCAGCAGTACAACGAGCGTGTCAAGAACAGTCGCATGCTCATCGACATCATGGCCGGTGTCATGGAGCTTCGCAATGGCGAGAGCGGCAGGCACGTTACGAATATCGAGAAGCTGACCGAGCTGCTGCTTGGCTGCCTGGTCCAGCGTAGTGACAATATCTTCCTCGACAATGAGGAACGCTCCACGATTGCTCTGGCTTCGGCGCTGCACGATATCGGCAAGATGTCGATTGACGATGCGATTCTCAACAAGCCCGGGCGCCTCACGTCCGAGGAATTCGAGATTATGAAGACGCATACCACGATCGGCGCCGACATGCTGCTCGAACTGGGCCGCCATCACGCCGGCAATGCACTTATGGAATATGCGTACCAGATTGCGCGCTGGCACCACGAGCGTTGGGATGGCAGGGGTTATCCCGACGGCCTTAAGGGCGACGATATCCCCATCGCCGCGCAGGTGGTTTCGGTGGCCGACGTGTACGATGCGCTGACGAGCGTGCGCGTGTACAAGGATGCTATCCCGCACGAGGAAGCGATCCAGATGATCCTGGACGGTAAGTGCGGTACCTTTAACCCGCTGCTGCTCGACTGCCTGCTCGAGGTGCAAGACCAAATTGCCGAGACGTTGGCACGCCCCGCTGACGTCGTCGCGTTTCCCACGATTTAGTTTGACCAAAGGAGTTTTAACCCATGATTTCCATGCGTGAGGCGTATGAGAAGATTGGCGCCAATTATGATGACGCGTGCGCTCGGCTGATGGGCGATGAGATGCTTGCCCGCTTTGCCCTCAAGTTTTTGGATGACGAGAGCATGGACAAACTGGAGGCCGCCATGGCGGCAGGAGACGCCGAGAGTGCGTTTATGGCAGCGCACACGCTCAAGGGCGTGAGCCAGAACCTGGGATTCAACAATCTGTACGAGCCGGCGGTCGTGGTGACCGAGGCGCTGCGCGGCGCCGATGCCGTTGACGGCGCTCGCGAGGGAATGCATGCGCTGCAGCAGCAATATGCAGCTACGATGTCGGCCCTGCGCGAGGCGGCTGAATAAGAGGCTGTGAGCCTTGATGACTATGAGAGTGGATAATCTCCCGTTTTAGGCCCGGTGGCGGCCTCAAAGTGGGAGATTATCCACTCTCGTTCGATACGTGTCCAAAAATCCACTCTCACCCCTTCTGATTAGTGAATGGGCTATGCGCGCTGGCGGGGCTTTCCGCATACAATCCATATCGTTGTTCGATAAACTATTCCGATAACGATAGATTCGATGAGGGTGAGTATATGTCCAACAGCGTTCAGCGTATGGCCAAGGCGGGCGAGACTGTAAGGAAGCTTGGCTTTTGCATGGCAGTCGTTTTTGCGGGAATGCTCGTCGCTTTCGCCGCGTTGGTTGTTTACGTGATCTGGTATGCGGTTGCAAACGCTGCTTCTGTCGATTCTTTCGGTGTTGTGACGCTTCTCAATGGCGGGTGCATCGTTATCCCAAGCGGACTGTGCATGGCGCTTGTCATGGGTATTTCGCTTGTCGTTTTGTGCGGAATCAGCCGTGACATTTCGCGGGGCGTATCGCCCTTTACCAGGGCGCATGTGCGGCTTATCCGTGTTCTCGCGCTTGCCTTTGCTGTTAACGCCGCGGTTTCGTTTGTTGGTGCCTATGGATCGGTCAATCTTACCATTGGTGGGCTGGAGCTTTGCGTCGTGCCTCATTCCTTCGTTATCGCGATTTGCCAGGGCGTTGCCTTTGACGCGGGGTCGCTTATCGGCGCGGCCGTCTGTTTGTTTGTCTCGGTGATCTGGAGCTATGCCTCGCTGCTCCAGGAGCAGTCTGACGAGCTTGTGTAGGAGGAAACATGAGCTATCTCATCATCGAGCTTGAGACGCAGCTGCTTAAGACCGGAAAGACCAGCTCTGATCTGATTCGTGCCACGGGGCATACTCCGGCTAATATTTCTAAGCTAAGAAACGGAAAAATTAAAGCTATTCGTCTTAAGACGCTTCTTGAAATCTGTGATGAGCTTGATTGTCAACCGGGAGATATTATTCAGCGCGTGAGTGAGAAAGAGCTCGAGGAACTTATTGTCGAGCGCGCGAAGAATGCCGTGAGGCAGATGCGGGATGGCAGAGGCAATGAGGCGTCGCTTCCGACATCGGTCTTCGCTGTAGATTTGAGCGACGAGTAGCATAAAAAGAACAACTATAACGAAATATCAGTGTAGCGGAACCCGTGTCTAACACGGGTTCTTTGTTTATTAATTATCTTGACAAATATAAGTTATCGGCAAACAATAACATCAAGAACGAACGATAAAAGAAAGGAGGAACGATATGAGCTGGATTGTAAAGCCGAGTTATGTGGACCCCGGTGGTGGGTGCAACGGTTACTGCAAGGCATTCTGTGGAGCACGCGTCTGCGTCAATAACTGCAGCAAAAACTTGTGTGTTGTTAATTTCTAGCAGTTGCAGCTGCTGCCAGGCGACAGTCTGGCAGCAGCGGTTTTGTTATCAAGCAGAATAGGAGGCCAATGAGCGCATCAGCGATAAAGCTATCAAAGGTGTCAAAGCGCTATGGAAAACGGCGTGTGTTGCATGATGTTTCCTTCGAGGTGAATCAGTCTGAACTTTGCGCCCTTGTTGGTGCAAACGGGGCGGGCAAAAGCACGCTTATTAAAATAGTGCTGGGCCTCTGTAAACCATCGTCGGGGAGCGTGGAGCTCTTTGGAGGCAAGTCGAAAAAAGAGCTGAGCCTGATGCGGACGCGTGTCGGCTATGTACCAGATTCCAGTGGAGCATACCAATCTCTCAGTGCGGTTGAGAATCTTCAAATCCGATGTGCGGAATGGGGGCTTGATGAGAAACGTGAGATTCCTCGCGTTTTGAGCCTAGTCGGGCTGGACGTCGATGAGAAAAAGAGCGTGAGCAGTTTTTCTCTGGGAATGAAACGGCGGCTGGATATAGCTACAGCTTTGTTGGGTGACACTGATCTGCTTATTTTTGATGAGCCAGCAAACGGGTTGGATCCGCTGGGCATCGAGAGTATATGGGCCCTTATCGGTCGATTGAATCGAGAGCAGGGTAAGACCATGCTCATCTCTAGCCATGATTTGGATGAGTTGGCATCGGTTGCAACAAGCTGCCTGTTTATTCATGACGGCGAACTGCTAAAAAAGGAATCGATGGACGTCATAAGGGATGAGGCGTCGTCCCTAAAAGAGTATTACAGGCGCTTGATGAAGGCGGTCTCGCTATGAAGCGGGCGATCCATCCCATAAAGGCGGATATGATGCGTTTGCACAGGATATTTCCGGCGCAGTTTGGTCTTGCGCTTATGCTGACGTTCGGCCTTCTCTTTGGCATCTTTCTAAAAAACGGAACAACGTTGCTAGGCTTTGGCTATGGCGTTTGTGGGGAGGATATTGGTTTCCTCTGGAATGCAATCGATCCTTCTGCGCCTGATGAGTCCCTTGCGCGCAGCGCTTTTGCCGGTACATCCCTGTTCGTTCCACTCATCGTTTGTTTGGTGCTTTTACAGGAGCATGGCTATAAAGAGGGATACCGAATTTCTTCAGCAAGAGGTCTCGCCCGCTTTAATGGGGCTCTGGCACATGTGCTTTCGTCTGCTTTAATAATTGGCGCAGCGTATAGCGCGCTTTGCCTTCTTCTTTTTGCAATAGCCATAATACGTGGAGGGCATAACTACTCGCACAACATACTAACTGTATTTTTGCCTGCAATGATAGTCAACGCCGTATTGGTGATATCGGTTGCGCTGGAGACGGTGACCATCTATCGGATAACGGGCAGCGCTGTATTGAGCGGGGCCGTGGTGATAGTTGGATTTGTCATGAGCTTGACGCTCTACGGAGCCTTCCTTCAGGCACCTATACCATCCTTGCGATGGATCTTCTTCCTTCCGGGGCCGTACCTTGGAGTCGGATGTGCCCTTGGGTATAGCGATATGGGGCAGCTGACGCTTCTGGGATATGGCGTGGCAGCCAGCTGTCTATCGGTATTGATTTACGCTCTCTTGAGCTTTCGCGCTGGGGGTGTGCTCAATGGCTCGTCAGATTAAAAGACTTCTCCAGTCAGAATTGAAGCATGTGAGCAAATGGGCGTACGCCTTAATCCTGGTAATTTATGCGTACATGGTGATATTGCAGCTTAATTCTTTCCCGATGTGGTTCTGTAGCCTCCGTGAGAACAGTTTCTTGGGTTTTTTCCCAGACCCGACGCTTCGGCTATCGGCGGAGGATGTCCTTCTATTTGGCAATGCAGAGGTTTTTCGCGGTCTGCTGTTCAACGTAGCCCCGTTGGCCCATGCATTGTTCTTTCCGTTCATCGCGGCTTGCATTGTGCCGCGCTTTGTCAGTTCGGGCTTTGTCGAGGAACCGTGGGGGTTGTCGGAGGCTCGGGGAGGGAAGCGTGTGTGCGTTATCGTTGCGCGAGTGGTGCTATCTTCTTTTGCCCTTTTGGGCGCGTTTGTCCTGTCGAGTGTCGTTTTGTACTGTCTTAACTGCGCAATCGTTTCGGATGCTCAGCAGTATTTCAACCTGCATGTATTTTGCTATCGACTTGTTCTTGCTGCCGCTGCCTGCCTTGCATACGTGGTTTCTTGCGTAATCGTTGTTTCCTATTTTGGGTCCGGCTTCGGTCCGATTGGCATGCTGTTGCTTGTCAACGTCGTAGCGATCTACATACAGATCGGGGCCAATTCCATGCTTCCGCTTCCAGCCTCGATGCTCATGTGGATTTGCGGCGTGACCCCGTTGGGGAATGGTCAATGCATCTCGATTTTAATTGACTGCCTCATAAACGTAGCAAGCGTTTTTATCATTTGCTTTACTGTCGACCGATTGCGGTCGAGATTTCTCTGATTGTTTGTGAGGGATAAACATATGAGACCGTCTCAATACAACCTGATTGAAACCCGTGGCGAAAGGACGCTGGTGATGAATGCGAAGACCGGTGCGATCCTTTCGTTAGATAAGCAGCATGCAGAAAGAATGTGCCGCATGGTATCGGGAAGCGAATGGGAGCCAGATGAATTGCGCGAAGCGTTGCTTCAAGGAGGAATGCTGTTAGAAGATGATCGTGACGAAAAGGAGGAAATGAAGGCGATAGGCCGTCTTGTTCGGTTTTCTGATCGCTCTCTCGGCATGACGATAGCCCCGACATTGGAGTGCAACTTCTGTTGCCCATACTGTTATGAAAAAGGGCAACGCAAAACGACAATGACTCCGGAGGTCGAAGACCGACTTGTTTCATTTGTGAAAGAGCGTTCACGGGGACTGAGCGAGTTTGACATCAGTTGGTATGGTGGAGAGCCGCTGCTACAAGTCGATAGAATTCAGCGACTCACAGAGCGTATAAAGGGGGTCCTTAATCCGGAGTGTTCCTATGCAGCATCCATTGTCACAAATGGGTATCTTCTGACGCCAGAAGTGGCTGCGGCTCTCGCGGCTTGTGACGTCAAGATGGCTCAGGTGACTTTGGACGGTTCTCGACAAGATCATGATTCCCGGCGAATCTTGCGGAACGGACAGCCGACATACGATGCGATTCTAGACAACGTTTCTAAAGTCACCCATCTGTTAGATATTTCTATCAGGTGCAATGTCGATGCCCATAACATTGTCGGTGCTGGCGATTTGCTGGATGCGCTCGAGGAAAAGGGCCTTAAAAACAAGGTGGGATTCTACCTAGCGCCTGTCGACAATATCAATGATACGTGCCCAAGCGACAGTAGTTGTTTTTCGATGGAGGCATTTTCTGAGGAAGAGCTGGACTTTTATAGCCATGCCGTTGATAGGGGGTTCTACGTTGACCTGACGGTGCGCTTTAATCCGGCTATATGTGGCGCTGTTTGTGCAGGGTCATTTGTAGTGGATCCGGAGGGCTACCTTTATAAATGTTGGGATGAAATCGGGATGCGTGAACGCTCCGTCGGCACACTTGCCGAAGGGCCGAGGATGAATGCTCAGCTGGTCCAATGGCTAAACTATGAGCCGAGCGATCATGAGTGTGAAGAGTGTTTTGCCTATCCCTCATGCATGGGAGGTTGCCCTAATCACGCTCTTCATGGAGGGTCAAAACAGTGCGTATCTCAAAGGTATCAGGTGCGCCAACGAATGATTTTGACCGAGAAGGCTCAGCGATTGCTTTCGGAACTGGATTCAGCTCATGTTTAATCTCTGCGCAAGAACAATAATCAAGAATCCAAAGTATATAACCTATCTTCTAATGTGCCTGCTCTCGCTTGTGGTTGGTCTCGCAATTCCTTTTCTGACGGGGCAACTGGTCAACAACTTTGTCGGTGTCGCGCGAGATGGGGAAAGCGCAATCGCCATCGGCGCTGAGATAGCAGCGCTGGGTATTATGCGAGCCGGTTTGAATTGCGTCAGTGAGCTGGTCTATGTCGATCTGCAAACACATGTGGGATTTGCATTGAATGAAGAGGTGATAAGTCACGTTCAAAGGCTACCACGGGCCTTCTTTTCTAATTTTGATGCCTCCTATTACAACCAACAGATTAATCATGACGCTAACGATTTGGTGATATTTGTTATAAACGCAAGTGTCCAAAGCGTGAGCAATATAGTGACGTTGCTTGTGGTGTTTGTTGTCCTGGCGACCATAAACGGTCACCTGGCAATGCTGTGTATGACTCTGGGCATAATAGGTGGCGCGGTCTATTCGCTTTTCAAAGAGTGTTTGTTCGCAAGAAGTTTCGAGGCTCAAGAGCAGGAGGCTCGATTCTTTTCCGATCTGGAGAAGCAGCTTAGCAACGCACAATTTATCCGCAGACATGTTCTATTCGAGGTTTTCAAGCAAAGGCTTGAGCACTCTTTTGCAGAGCTATATCGTTTCGTTTATCAGAACCAGCAAATTAATGCGACCTTTACGTTTGCCAACACTGCCGTCACATCTTTGGCACAGGGTGGAATCTTGATCCTGGGCGCAAAGGAAGTTCTCGACGGCAATTTGCTGCCCGGCTATCTTATGACGGCGCTAAGCTATTACTCCTATTATTCTTCGGCTATTGAATTCTTCCTTGCGCTGGGCAAGGACTATCAAACGTCAAAGGTATCCTACGAGCGTTTGCGGCGCTTGCTGGACATGCCCGAGGACTCAAACGGGGACATTATCCTCGATGATGTTTACGAGGTGAACTGTTCCGAGCTGGCATATAGCTATCCGGGGTCTGTAAAGACCGCGTTCGGAGACATTCGGGCTTCTTTAGAAAAAGGAAAGGTATACGCAATCGTTGGGTCGAACGGTTCCGGTAAGAGCACGCTGCTGGATGTGATAAGCGGTTGCGATCCAGAAAACTGCAAGGGTGATATTTGGATTAACAGCAAGCCCCTGAGCTCTCTGGACCGTTATGCGCTGCGAAAGCGCAATATCGGGATTACGGAGCAGGAGCCGCCCCTGACCGAAGGGTCGATACGGGACAATTTAACTCTTTGCTGCAGAAGCGCTGAAGAGCGTGACCTTGAGAGCCTCATTGAGAGAATGGGGCTTAAAAAGATGGTCGATTCAAGTGGTGGACTTGATGTCGAGCTGGACGATAGGCAGAACAATATTTCAGGAGGGGAAAAACAGAAAATAGCGATTATTCGCCAGCTGCTGAAAAACCCGGACGTGATGATGTTTGATGAGCCGACATCTGCACTTGACAGCCAAAGCAAGCAGGCGTTTATCGAAATCCTTAAGGAAAGAAAGGGGCGACATATCACGGTCATCGCTACGCACGACCCTGTGCTTATTTCGGCATGCGATGAAGTGATTGAAATTGCCTGACGGGCTAGTGGACCGCGCATATCAAATTCAGGGGGGCGGGCACTGTAGCTGGTGTCCGCCCCCCTGGCTTAGGAGGCTTTAACCTGAGTGGTTCGCGAGCTAGCGAGCCCGCTTAACCTTGGCCGCCGCCTCGACAAACGACTTCCACAGGTTAAAGTCGGTCTCGAGCGTCTTCCACGTGTACTCAGGGTGCCATTGCACGCCTAGACAGAATGGCTGGCCTTCGACTTCGATGCACTCGGGCACGCCGTCGGTTGCCTTGGCGACCAAGCGCGTGCTTTTACCCAGACGATCGACGCAGCAGTGATGTGCCGAGTTGGTCTGGATCAGCCTGTGCCCGCCAACCGCGCGCTCCAACAGCGAGCCCGGCACGACCTCGACAGGATGCACAGGGTCGTTGAGCACGTGGGTGTGGCGCCACTGCGTGCGGCCCTCGCGCGCGCCCAGGCTCGGCACGTCCATGCACAGGGTGCCGCCGGTGGCGACGTTGAGCAGCTGCGTGCCGCGGCAGGTGGTAAAGAGCGGCTTTTTGGCGCGGAATACCTCGTCGACCAGCTTAAACTCAAAACTATCGCGGATCTCGCAGCAGAGGGTGGGGTCGTAGGGTCGATCATCGCCCCAACGTTTGGGATTGACATCGGGGCCGCCGGGAATGGCGATACCGTCAGCGATTTCCACGTAATGACGGATAACGTCGACGTCTTCGGTAATGGACATCTGCAGCGGCAGACCGCCGGCGGCAAGAATGGCGTCGACAAAGACGCTCGCAATCTCCTCGTTGGGGGAGAGCGTCTCGCTCAAATAGGGCTTCGCTTCTTCCCAGCGTGGTGCTACCAGGATAAGCGGGCGGTCGGCGGGATCGACGCCGACGTGCGGAGTGTAGGACGATGAGGTGCGGGTTCCGATCATGGGTGCGGCTTTCGAATCCGGATGGACATGGCACAGGGGCGGCGCGGGACAAACGTTACTGATGAATTCGCCCACGTGGCAATTGGGTTAGTGGCCCTTGATGGAGTTGAGGAAGTCCTGGGCGCGCTTGGTCTGGGGGTGGTCGAAGAACTCATCGGGCGTGCCGGTTTCCACGATCTGGCCGTCTGCCATAAAGACGACGCGATCAGCCACGCGGCGGGCGAAGTTCATCTCGTGCGTGATGACGATCATCGTCATGCCCTGCTGGGCCAGACGGACCATGACCTCGAGCACCTCGTTGATCATCTCGGGATCAAGGGCGCTTGTGGGCTCGTCAAAGAGCATGGCCTTGGGCTGCATGGCGAGTGAACGGGCGATGGCCACGCGCTGCTGCTGGCCGCCCGAAAGCTGTGCGGGTACCTTGTCGGCCTGCTCGGCCACGCCCACGCGGCTCAGCAGGTCCATGGCGCGCTCACGGGCCTCCTCCTTGGACACGCCCAGCACATCGACCGGTCCCAGCATGACGTTCTGCAGTACCGTCATATGTGCAAACAGGTTGAACTGTTGGAACACCATGCCCAGCTCGGCACGCATGCGGGCAAGGTCTTTGCCTTCCTGCGGCAAGGGCTCGCCCTCGATGAGGATCTCGCCCGAGTCGATGGTTTCCAGGCGATTGATGGTGCGGCACATGGTCGACTTGCCCGAGCCCGAGGGGCCGATCACCACGACGACTTCGCCGCGGTCGACCGAGAGATTGATGTCGTTGAGAACGTGCAGGTCGCCGTAGTGCTTATCGACGTGCCTGAGCTCAATCAGCGGCTGATTGCCGGTGGAAGAGGTGCTCTGTGCCATGGTGCTCGGCTCCTTATGACTCGAAATGGTAAAAGCGTTAGCGGATGATCGTCGCGCCGGTCTTGTGCGAAACGTAGACAGCGGCCTTGTTGATCGCGACGTTGATGAGGATGTAGATGACCGCGATCACCAGGTAGACCGACACGAGGGCGTCGTAGTTGGTAATGAGCACGCGGGCATTTTGCATGAGGTCGGGGTAGCTCACCACGTAGGCGACGGTGGTGTCTTTGACTACGACCACGAGCTGCGAAATCAACGACGGAATGATAAAGCGAATCGCCTGCGGCAACACGATTTTAAAGGTGATTTTAGCTTTGGAGAGACCGAGTGCCTGGGCGGCTTCGATCTGGCCACGCGGTACGGCGTTGACGCCGGCACGGAAGATCTCGGCCAGTACGCCGGCCGCAGCGAGCGCGACGGGAAGCGTGAGCATCCAAAACGACGGCAGTGCGATCTTGTACTGGGGCAGCACCAAAAAGAAGAAGTAGATGAACAGAAGGCTCGGCACGCCACGGAAGAAATCGGTGAGCACGCGGCAGACCAGCTGCAGTGGCTTGATGTCGCTGGTGCGGCCGAGCATAAGGGCTAAGCCCAGCACCAGCGCGATGGCGCCAGCGGTGAGTGCGACTTTAACGGTACCTTCAAAGCCGGCAAGCAGGAACTTCCAGGTGGTGAGGTGCGTAAAGAAATACCAATAGTGGACTGAAAGCTGACCGGTCACATAAAAGCGCTGCAGTACGACGGCGACGAGCGCGACCACGGCAACGAGCGAAATAGCGGTGCCGATGCGGATCTTGGCGCGCATCTTGGGGCCGGGAGCCTCGTAGAGCGCGTCACGCATGGTAAGCGCAGGGGAGGAATGCTTGCTCATCGGAGGATCCTCACCTTCTTATCGATGTAGTTGCCAATGTGGCTCACCACAAAGGCCGTGCCCAGGTAGCCGAGCGCCGAGATAAAGAACGCGGCGACGCCTCCGAGCGAGCGCGTGTTGATGTAGCTCACCACGCCGGTGAGCTCCTGCGGTTTAAGCGGCACCTGGCTGCCGAGCGCGGTGGTGAGCATGACGGCGATAAAGAGGTTGGTCATGGGCAGCACGCTCGAGCGCAGTGCCTGCGGAATCACGATCTTGGCGAGGATACGGTTGAAGCTCATGCCGAGCGAACGTGCGGCTTCGACCTGACCGACGCCGACGGTGTTGATGCCGCTCATAAAGTTCTCGGAGCCAAAGGCCGAGCCCAAAAGGACCGTGGCGACGATAACGCAGGTGCGGTAGGGCAGGACGACCTTGAGCGGCGGCAGCGCATAGACGACGATGATGAGCAGCGCGATGCCGGGGATGTTACGGAAGACCTGGACATACAGGTCGCCAAAGACGCGCAGCGGCTTGAGCGGCGACACGCGCATCACGGTGACGGCGAGGGCCAGCACCATGGCGATGGCAAACGACTCAAGCGTCATGCCCCAGGTTGCTAGCAGCGCGTCGATATAGTTCTGGCCATAGAGCGACCAGAGCTCGGAGAGACTCATGCGGACCTCCTGCCGGTAAGGAAAGGGGCTCCCGTGTGTACGGAAGCCCCGACAACTCAGTGAGGAAACAGTTTAGCGCAATAAAGCGCATCGCGCGTTTCCATATGGTTTCGTAGCGGCCGTTACTAGGTTCGCTGCCTAGGCGCCGATCTCGGGCAGCTCGGGAACATTGGTGTCGCCCGTACGGTCGCCGATGCAGATCTGCCACAGCTCGGTCCAGGTGCCGTCGTCCTCGATCTTCTTAAGGAAGTCGTTGACAAAGGCGACGCCGTCGGAATCGAGCGGCAGGCCGATGCCGTAGGGCTCTTTGCTGCCGAAGGGCTTGCCGGCGATCTTGTACTTACCGGGTTCGCGGACCAGGGCGCTCTGCTGCATGTTGTTATCGATGACGTAGGCGTCAACGCGGCCCTGCTGGAGTGCCTGGCGGGCCTCCTCGTCGGTTTTGAACTCCTGCTGGCTGGCCTTGGGGGCAAACTCCTCCAGGATGGCGGGGCCGTTGGAGCCGGACTGGACGGCGACGTTCTTGTCGGCCAGGTCGTCGACGCCCTTGATGTCGTCGTTATCGGCGAGCACCAGGATGGCCTGCTGGGTGTAGTAGTAGGGACCGGCAAAGGAGATGAGCTTCTTGCGCTCGTCAGTGATGGTGTAGGTGGCAAAGACGGCGTCGACCTGGCCGTTCTGCAGGACGGACTCGCGCGTGTCCGAGGTCACCTGGGTGATCTCAACCTTGTTCTCGCCCAGAATGTAGTTGGACAGGAGCTGTGCGATACCGGCGTCGAAGCCGCGGGTCTGACCGTCTTTCTCGTTGAGGAGGGAGAAAAGCGTGGAGGTCTGAACGCCACCGATCTTAAAGACGCCGGCGTCCTTGACGGCCGTGGCCCAGGTGCTGGCGGCGATGGCGTCGTTATCGGCCTTGGGGCCGTTATCGACGAGCTTGTCGAATGCCTTGGCGTCGAGCGTGGTGGAAGCCTCGGTATCTTCGGAGCTCTTGGAGGAGCCGGTGGCGGAACCCTTGTCAGCCTCGGCGCTGGTGTCGGAGCAGCCGGCAAGACCAAGGCCGGCGACGGTTGCGAAGGTGGCGGCAACGAAGCCGCGGCGGTCGAGAACGACCTGCTGGGAGAGGTTCTTGCTCATGGTAGAACACCTTTCTCAATAAAATCCCTAGCGGTTGAGTAGAGTTATACCCTATCGCGCTCAAATGGGTCAACACGAAATAACTCAGAAACATACTTACCTTATGGGTTATTCTACCTACCAAATAGGGACAGGTTTATTTTGGCAGGTTTTATCTGGGTAAACGTCGGTTATTGCTGCTGAGATGACGTTTTGCGTGACCTAAAACCACCACAAAGGGGACAGGCACCTTTGTAGTGGTTTGGGCTGGTACGGCGGCCGGTCTCGTTGTTTTGTCTCGATCTGTAACAGTTAGACGGGAATTCGGGCCCTAGGTGTTACAGATCGAGATAATCGCGTCGCGAAAATAAAAACCTCCGCAGGGGCGCTTCCTTTGCGGAGGTTTTTTACTTGTTGAGTAGCCTTACGGCTTCGGCGGCCATGTTCTCGACCGTCATACCGTTCTGCGCGAGCAGTTCGTTGGGGTCGTAGCGGTCGGGGAAGCCCTTGGCAATGCCGAAGGTGCGCGTGCGCAACGGCGTGCATGCCAGATAACATGCCACGCGCTCGCCCCAGCCGCCGTCCAAGATGCCGTCCTCGAGGGTGACGACAACGCGATGCTCGGCGGCAAGGCTGTCGAGGAACTCACGGTCGAGCTCGGTTGCAAAGCGCGGGTTGACGAGCGTGGCCTCGATGCCGTATTCGGCAGCCAGACGGTTTGCCACGCGCTCGCCCAGCTCAAAGAAATCGCCAAGCGCGAGCACGGCAACGTCGCGACCTTGGCGCACCACGTTGTAGCGAACGGCGCTGTAATCGGCGCCCTCGGCGGGCGCCAGATCGGGGCGGCTTACCAGGCCGATGCCCGGTACGCGGATTGCCACGGGATGCTCGCGGTGGTCGAGCGACCAGCTCAGCATGGACAGGTATTCTTCCATGCAGGCCGGTGCCAGGTAGCGCATGTTGGGAAGTCCGCCCAGCATGGAAATATCAAAGAACGAGAGGTGCGTCTCGGACGTGGTGCCAAAAATCGACGCGCCAAACACCAGGATTGTCGCCGGGGCATCGTTGAGACACAGGTCGTGCCACAGCTCGTCGTAAGCGCGCTGCAAAAACGTACCGTACACGCCAAAGACCGGCTTAGCGCCCGAGCGGGCGAGTGCGGTGGCAAAAGTGACGGCGTGCTCCTCGGCAATGCCCACGTCGACAAACTGCTTGCCTGTCGCGGCGCGAAGCTCGGGTGTAAAGCCCATGATATAGGGCGTGGCGGCCGTGATGCCCACGACCTGTGGATCGCGCTCGATGGCGGCGCTCAGGGCCTCGCTCGTAATATCGGCATAGGTGCGCGGTGCGGGCTCGCTCGGGTGGCCCGGGCAAAGTTTGCGGCCGGTTGCCATATCGAAGGGCCCCACATGATGCCAGTGCTCCGGGTCGCTCTGGGCCGGCTCAAAGCCCTTGCCCTTGGCGGTCGAGACGTGCAGCACGATGGGGTGATCGATATCGCGCAGTTCCTGCAGCGCGTCGACTAGGGCCAACACATCGTTGCCGGCGTCCAGGTAGCGGTAGTCGAGCCCCAGCGCGCGGAAAACGTTGCGCTTACAGGTGCCGTTGCTGGCGCGCAACTCGGCCAGATTGCGATACAGACCGCCGTGGTTTTCGGCAATGGACTGGTCGTTATCGTTGACGATGATGATCAAGTTGCTGTTGAGATCGGCGGCATTGTTAAAGCCCTCAAACGCCAGACCGCCCGAAAGCGAGCCGTCGCCAATAACGGTAATGACGTTATACGTGTCACCCGCCAGGTCGCGCGCGTGGGCAAGGCCGCAGCCTAAGCTCACCGAGGTCGAGGTGTGACCCATGGCAAACAGATCATGCTCGGACTCGTCGGGATTGGCAAAGCCAGAGGCCTCGCCAAAGCGCTCCGGGTCGATATAAGTGTACGCGCGCCCGGTCAGCGCCTTGTGGGCGTAGGTCTGGTGCGACACGTCAAAGACAATCTTGTCGGTGGGGGAGTTAAACACGCGATGGAGCGCGACCGTGAGCTCAACGACGCCCAGGTTGGGGGCAACGTGTCCGCCGACAGCGGCGGAGCTTTCGAGGATGGCGTGGCGAATCTCGTCGCAGAGCTGCGGGAGCTCGGCGCGATTAAGAGCCTTGACGTCCTCGGGCGTTGTCGTTTGCGTAAGCAGCATCGTTGTGGGTTACTCCATGCGAATCGAGCGCCGGCGCTCCCTCGGCCGGCACAATTGCACAAAACAGTCTCGCACATTTTGGCGTTTGATATGTGACGGCGGCGCGGTAATTCGCCAACTGGCGGGGCAAAACGTTTTGTCCGATGCCATACTGATATGTTCCATGATGTTTTTATCGATTATGCGCAGGCCGTGGCTTGCCGCCGTGAGTCGCTGGAAGGAGGCAGCATGTCCGATGCCGTTCGTGCCGAGAAAATCGCGCGCGAGGTCGACGATGCCGCCCGCCAGCTGGCCCAGGCGGGCCGCTTGGACCTGACGCACGAGTTTATCCAGCATGGCGACGTGACGGTCTATGCGCATGTGACCTCGGTGGCGCGGGCAAGTCTGTCCTTTGCCGAGCGCTTGGGCCGTGCTGGCATTTCGGTCGACCGTGCCTCGCTGCTGCGCGGAGCCCTGTTACACGATTACTTTCTCTACGATTGGCATGATCCCGACCCAAGCCATCGGCTGCACGGCTTTCGCCATCCATTTTTTGCCCTGGCGCGTGCCGAGGAAGATTTTGAGCTGACGCCGCGCGAGCGGAATATCATCGTGCGCCATATGTTTCCGCTGGTACCGGTGCCGCCGACGTGTCGTGAGGCATGGATTGTGTGCCTGGCAGATAAATGGTGCGCGTTGCGCGAGACGGTCGCCGGCCGCCTGCCGCGCAAGGACGGGGCGGACGATGGCGTGAGTGGCGAATCGAGCGAAAAGAGGAGAGGTTAGACGGTGGGAACCGCGATTGATATGGCGTTTGGCGGCGCGACGCTTGCCGCCTGTCCGCTTTCGGCACTGGTGCTCTCGTTTGCCTTCTACGGGTTTTGCGGTTGGGCGTGGGAGTCGACGGTCTGCGCCATGCTCAATCACGGACGATTTGCCAACAGCGGATTCTTGCTGGGGCCGTGTTGTCCTATCTATGGTGTGGGCGGCATAGCCTGCTGGCTTTTGCTGCGCGGGATTCCGGATGCCTCGGGCCAGTTTGTCGCCGCGGCACTTGTATGCAGCGTAATCGAGTACAGTGTGGGCTTTCTATTGGAAAAGACAACAGGCGCACGCTTTTGGGATTACTCACACCTGCCGTTTAACCTGCACGGACGTATCTGCCTGTACTGGGCCTGCGCGTTTGGCCTGGGTGCGCTGTGCGTTTGCCGTTTAGTGGAGCCGGCATTGCTGGGGTTGCTTGGCTATCTGCCGGTGCTGATTGTTCGGCTGGCGGCCTTTATCGTCGCGGTCGCGATGATGGTCGATGCGGTGTGCTCTTTGGCCAGCTGGCGCCGTCTGTCCGATCAGCTGGAGTGTGTGCGCGCCGACCTTGCCGACCGCATCAACGAGTCGCTTGCCGATGCCTCGGATTCCATGCTTGAGCGCATTCCCGAATCGACGATTGACTCGGTGACACAGACGTACATCCGTAGCCGTGCCGTTAACGCGTGGCTGGCCGAGCTGGGTGACGCCGCGCTCGATGTCCTGCGCGAGAAGGCTTCGATGCCTACGTTTATCTCGGATGGTGCTCGCGGCCTGGCGCTTGCTGCCCGCCGCGTTGCCGATGCCGCGCCGAGCGTGCCCCGTCCATCGCTCGCCCGTCTCCGTGCCGGCAGGCGCGCGAGCCGTCCGGTGCCGAGCGTGTCGCTCAGCCGTCGCGACCTGCGCTTCTTTAACGCCTTCCCGCGTCTGCGCATCAATCGCTACGAAGGTGTCATTCGAGCAACTAATCTCCGCGACCGCGCCCACGAGCTGTTTCGGCGCTAGCCGGGGCGGGCACGCTCGCGGGCCCCTTGCTCGCGTATTTCCCGTTCGTTTCGCGCCCGTTGCCGCGCCGTTTCTAAGATTGCAGCACCGTTTCCATTCGACGACGCAGCGTTTAACAGCGCCGTATCTGGTCTACATCAGTTGCCCCTCGGCCGCATTATGGGCGCCGACAACGTTCATGCGACCAAGGGGGAGCGAATGTACGATACGGGATCGACAACGTTTATGCTCATCTGCACCATGCTCGTGTTTTTAATGACACCGGGTCTGGCGTTTTTCTATGGCGGCCTGTCCAGGCGCAAAAATGTCATCAACACCATGCTTATGTGCTTTGGCGCCATTGGCCTGGTTGGTGTGCTGTGGATTGTCGCCGGCTGGTCGCTGGCCTATGGCGGCGACGGCTCGAGTCCGTTTATTGGAGGCCTTGACCAGCTGCTGTGCCTCCCGGTGCTCAACCAGGTGCTGCAGGCGGCCGAGGGCAATGCCGCGGACGGTGCCGTCTACCCTCAGATTATTAACATCGCCTTCCAGATGGCATTTGCCATGATCACCGCCGCTATCGTCACGGGCAGTCTGGCAGGTCGCGTTAAGTTTGGCGCTATGACGGCCTTCCTGGGCATTTGGCTGCTTGTGGTCTATGCGCCGCTCGCCCACATGGTCTGGGGCGGCGAGGGCTCCTTTATCGGCGACATTATCGGCGCGCTCGACTTTGCCGGCGGCGACGTGGTACACATCTCGTCCGGTCTGACGGGCCTGATTCTTTGCTTAATGCTCGGCCGTCGTCGCGGTTTTGGCATGGTGAGCTACCGTCCGCATAACGTGCCGTTTGTGGCGTTGGGCGCCGGCCTGCTTTGGTTTGGCTGGTTTGGCTTTAACGGCGGCAGCGAGTTTAAGGCCGACGCCGTGGCGGCACTCGCCATCCTCAACACCGTGACGGCCAGCGCGGCGGGCATGGTCTCGTGGCTTGCCGTCGAGCGCGTGCACACCGGTCGTCCCACACTGGTGGGTGCCAGCACCGGTCTGGTTGCGGGCCTTGTGGTGGTCACGCCGGGCGCGGGCTTTGTCGAGCCGTGGGCGGCGCTGGTCATGGGCCTGATCGTATCGCCCGTCTGCTACCTGGCCATCAGCCACCTTAAGACCAAGTTCGGCTACGACGATGCACTCGACGCGTTCGGTTGCCACGGTATCGGCGGTATCTTGGGCGGCGTGCTCACGGGCCTGTTCTGCGTGCCGGAGCTTTCGTGGACCGGTAAGGGTGGCCTGTTCTACACGGGCGACGTGTCGCTGCTCGTCTCGCAGATTCTGGGCATTGTGGTGACGGTCGTTATCGTATTGGTGCTCGATTTGGTGATCGCCGCGGTGGTCAAAGCGCTGTTCCACGGTAGCCTGCGTGTGGGCGAGGCCGACGAGGCGCTGGGCCTGGATGCGAGTCAACACGGTGAGAGCGCGTATCCTTCTTTCTCCGGACTCGATTAGCAGCTTCCCCAAGCACCGCACCTTGCCGTTCAATCCTCGCGCGGCTTCCCCAGGCACCGCACCTTGGGTTTCAAACCGTCGCTTGCGTACAAAAGTACGCGGCGCTCCTCTTTCAACCCAATCTGCGGCACCTGGGAAACCCGCCTCATTGAATGGCAACTCATTTCTTTTATTGAAGAGAGGAATTCACTATGAAGAAAATTACGGCGATCGTTCGTGCTGAGAAGCTTGAGGTTCTTAAAGATGCGCTGTTTGCTGCTGATGTTCGCGGTATGACTATCAACCAGGTGCAGGGATGCGGCGCGCAGCATGGCTGGAAGGAATACGTGCGCGGCAACGAGTTGCTCGTCAACACGATCCCCAAGGTGCAGTTCACCCTCATCTGCGCCGACGAGCATGTCGACGGTATCGTTGACATCATCTGCAACGCCGCCCGCACCGGTGCCGTTGGAGACGGCAAGATTTGGGTCGAACCGGTCGAGGAGGTTATCCGCATTCGCACCGGCGAACACGGCCCCGCCGCGGTGTAGAATCGACCGTCTGCCATCCGCAACGTTAAAATGCTGCAATGAGGCACAAGACTTGCGTTGCGGATGGGCGGATTATGGGTCGCAATAAATATCCCGAGGAGACGGTCGCGAAGATTCTCGACGCGGCACTGGAGCTATTCTGTGCACAGGGTTATGAGGGGACGAGCATTCAAGATATCGTTGACCGTCTCGATGGCATGACCAAGGGCGCTGTCTATCATCACTTCAAGAGCAAAGAGGAGATTTTCAACGCCGCGTTTGATCGGGCGATGACTCCGATTGTTGAGCACCGCCGCTCGATGCTTGGCGTCGGTAATATGACCGGCGCTCAAAAGCTAAAAAGGCTTTACGCTCCCGAGTCCGTTGTTCCGCAAATTGAGCTATGGACACGTATGCGTCCTGCAGCAGATCCGGTAAAAAGCTCGCGTCTTCTGGCGATGCAGTACCAGGGCTCGTTTAACGAGTCTGCCGATGGCTATCTCTTGCCGGTGATCGAGGAAGGCATCGCCGACGGCTCCATTGCGTGCGAATGCCCGCGCGAAGCGGCGGAGGCCGTATCGTTGTTAGCGGATCTTTGGCTGCTGCCATTGTTCCGTCCGCTCGAGCCCAAGGAACGAATGCTCGCTCGCGCACAATGTTTGGCGCAGATGGCGGCCGCGGTGGGGCTCGATTTGGGTAATGAAGTGCTTCAGACAACGGCGCAGATTTGGGACGTATGGGACCGCGCCGGGTGGTAATATAGATACCGACGGTATGTAATAGATCTAAGAGGGCGGCTAAGGCCGCCCTTTTCAAGTCAATAATTACATACTAACGGTATGTATAGGGAGCGAACTTATGGCTGGGCTGAGAGACGTCGGCGTCTCGTTGAAATCAAAAACAGTGCGGTCAATCAGGCTCGCGGAACTTCTGGTTGCGCAGCTGTGCACGTATTCGATGCTGTCGGCGCTGTGCTTTGCGTATCCACTTTACTTGTTCGATTGCAGTGGATCGTCAACGTTATATGGCGTCGTCGTGGCGACGGCATTCATACCCGGCGTACTCGCAACTCCGGTTGGCGGAATCTTGGCGGATAGGGGAAGACATCGCGAGGTCCTCGTGGCCCTTGGCATTGCTCTGATGACTGCATCGCTGCTGTCTATCCCCATGAAGCGCTCGCTGCCTCTTGCGGTCGTCGTAGTAGCGATACTTTGTGTTCAATATGGCGTTCAATCGCTGCTAAAGCCAATGCTCCAAATTGAGACGGTGCGTATGGCGGGTGAAGAGAAGGTTGAGCGGGCCACTGCATTGGTTTCGCAGGTGACCATGGTGAGCAATATCTTGGGCCCTGTGGTCGGGACGGCAGTCTATGGGTGCTTTGGCATCGATACTCTTTGCACAACCGCGTCGGTGGCGTTTGCGATTTCAGCTCTCTTGTTTGGGGTCGCACTCAAGCAAAATGCCTCATCTGACACGATGGGAGACGGCGCGACTCGTACGACATGCCGAAACGATTTTCGGGAGTCGATTCGGTATCTGTTGCAAAATGCATTATTGGTCGCTGTGATTTTGCTTGCGGCAGTTTTGAACCTTGCGTTGGTTGGGCTAACGATTGGCGCTCCCATTATTGTTACAAAGCATCTCGGCATGCAATCGTCCTGCGTTGGGATAGTTGAGGTGGCTATGGGCTTGGGTGGTCTTGCCGGCAGTGGCTTGGTCGGCATTTGGCCGCATCGTTTTTCTTTCAATGGCATATGTCGATATGTTGCGATGATCTGTTTTGGAGTCGCACCGATCATTGTCACGCTACTGTTCGGCGCAGATGCATGCATGCTCACCGTGTTTGTGGTTGGTTCGGCATGGGTCATGGTGTGGGCGAGCATTGCGTCGGTTGAAATCATCGCGTTTGTTCAGCGGGCAGCGCCGACTGAGCTCTGCGGAAAAGTGCTTTCGGTCGTTTACATGGTCCTTTCCTGCGCAATACCTATCGGCCAATTGACGTACGGGGTTGCATATGATCGATGGACACCGGCGATTGTGTTCGCAGGTATGCTGGCGGTGCTGACGTTGACGACGGCGCTGTTTTATCGGCTGAAAAGTCGCTTGTGGCGATTGCCTTAACGCGCTGGGGCACCGTGAATTTGTGAAGGCGGTGGTACGCCGCGCCGGGACGGCATTGTTTGGGCGTGCCTCTCCTTCGTCTACAATATCGTGCAGACGAAGGAGAGGCATGCCCATGATCAAGATGTTTGCGAGTGACTTAGACGGAACGCTGCTGAACGCCCTGCACGAGGCGGACGGGACTATCCGCCGTGCCATTCGCGAGCTGACCGAGGCTGGCCTGCATGTGGTTCCCGCGACCGGGCGCTCGACGTTGCCGATCGGCGAGCATGGCTTTACGGGCCTGGCGCTTGACGCCTGCTGCTCCAATGGCTCCATCGTGCGCGACAGCCATGGCGAGGTGCTCAAAACCTGGACCATCGACCCACAGATCACTGAGGAGCTGCTCAAGGCGTTCCCGGACATTTGCTTTGATTGCTCCACGCCCGATGGCATGTTTTCGAGCGGTTCGTTCGAGATGCACCAGGCGGGCTTTAAAAAGGACAGTCCCATTAAGCGTATCGTGATGCGTGGCATGCGTGCGCGTGGCGGCTATCACGAGGAGCAGTATTTCGACCAGTCGATCGGTGACATCCTTCGCCACGATGTGTGCAAGATCAACTGCCGCGTAACCTCGCCCGAGCTGGAGCGCGACCTTAAGGCATATTTGGCTGAGCGCTCGGACCGCGTGGTCAACGCGCCGTTCGATCCAGTGATGTTCGAGATCACGGACGTGGCGTGCAACAAGGGCGAGAGCGTGGCCTGGCTGGCGGGCTACTACGGTATTGCCGAGGACGAGGTCGCGGTCTACGGCGACGGTGGCAACGACATCGCCATGCTCAAGCGTTTCAGCCACAGCTACGCGACCAAAAACGCTAGCGATGCAGCTAAAGCCGCCGCGAGCGCAACTATCGGCAGCTGCATGGCCCACGCCGTCCCCAAACACATGCTCGCCACCATGCGCAAGCAGAACTCCCGCACCGTCATCGAATAATGTGACAAAGGGGCTGTCCCTTTATCACATCCCAAATATTGCCTTTACGTGTTGATACACACGGTGTGCAATAATACTCGCACTGTGCAATAGCGCACAGGCTGAGTAACAAGGAGGACGCTTGTCCCAGCTCGAGAAATGCGATCGCCGGTCCCTTCGCTCGCAGCGTGCCCTTCGCCAGGCACTTGCCAGCGAGCTTGCCGAAAGCGGCGACCTTTCGCGCATTAATGTCGCGTCGCTCACCGAGCGTGCTGGCCTTACGCGCCGCACGTTCTATTCGCACTACCGCGATATCCCCGACTTTATCAATCAAATCGAGGACGGCTTGCTGGCCGAGATCCGTGAGCGCATTGAGCTCATCACCGCAGCTCATCTGCCTGATCTCTATCACAACATCGATGAGCTCGAGCCGGCGCCCGGTTCGGTTGAGCTGCTGCGTTATCTTGCGGCCAACCGCGACTTAATCGGTGTGCTGCTGGGTCCGGGCGGCGACCAGGCCTTCATTAAAAGGATCATCGACACCGCGCGTGAGGCTGTGGTGCCGCGTGCGCAGACGGGCATTCTGGGTCTGGCGCTGGGCACGTTCTTTGACTACTACGTCACCTACGTCGTGAGTGCCGAGGTCGGCATGATTCAGCGCTGGTTTGAGCGTGGGCTCACCGAATCGCCCGAGGCCATGGCGCGCATTATGACGGTGCTCGCTTTTGTGCGCCCCGGCGACCTGTATGGCCAACCCATCGATATCAACGTGCCGGAATACGGCATGAAGCTATTGAACTTGCAGCTCGAGGACGCGGCCGACACCGCTGCAACCGTCGAGTCCAACAACTAAGAGGAGAGACAATGAGCAAACTCGTCGAGGGCATCAAGGATCGTGTGGTCGCTGCCGCACGCGAGGCCGCGCCCGCCGTGGTGGTCGCGGCCCAGAAGGCCGCGACCGCGGCAGCCGAGAAAGTTGCCGAGGCAGTTGCCGATGCCAAGAACGCGGCAGGGGAGACGTCCGTCGCCGCCGAGCCCGCTACCGCCGCTGAGCCCGTAGCCGCCGCCCACGCCCCCGAAGGTGCAATCTTCAACCCCGAGAACGCTCGTGGCAACCTGCACCTGGGCATCGACGTGGGCTCCACCACCGTTAAGCTCGCCGTGCTCAACGACGACAACCAGATCGTCTACGCCAAGTACCAGCGCCATCACACCGACGTCCGCGCTTGCGCCCGTGACCTGTTCGAGGGTGCCGCGACCGTGCTGCCGACGGCCCAGATGACCTGCGCCATTACCGGCTCGGGCGGCCTGCTGCTGTCCCAGTGGCTCGACCTGGAGTTTGTCCAGGAGGTCATCGCCAGCAAGCGCGCCGTCGAGACCCTCATCCCGGCCACCGACGTCGCCATCGAGTTGGGCGGCGAGGACGCCAAGATCATCTACTTCGATAACGGCATCGAGCAGCGCATGAACGGCACCTGCGCCGGCGGTACGGGCGCGTTCATCGACCAGATGGCAGCCCTGCTCCACACCGATGCCAGCGGCCTCAACGAGCTCGCGGCCAACGCCACCACCATCTATCCCATCGCCAGCCGCTGCGGCGTTTTTGCCAAGACCGACGTGCAGCCGCTGCTCAATGAGGGCGCCCGCCCCGAGGACGTGGCCGCCTCCATCTTCCAGGCCGTTGTGACCCAGACCATCTCGGGCCTGGCGTGCGGCCGTCCCATCCGCGGCAACGTCGCCTTCCTGGGCGGCCCGCTGCAGTACCTCTCCGAGCTGCGTCACCGCTTCTACCTCACGCTCAACCTGGACGAGGAGCACCGCATTGTGCCCCAAAACGCCCACCTGTTTGTGGCGAGCGGCGCCGCCATGGCGCACGAGTCCAACAAGCTCAGCACGTTCCCGCAGCTTATCGAGGCCATCGACAGCTTGGGCGACACGCAGGGTGCTGAGGTCGAGCGCCTGGACCCGCTCTTTGCCACCGACGAGGACTTTGCCGAGTTCAAGGGTCGCCACGACACCGAGGTCGTCTCCAAGGGCAAGCTCGACGGCTACACTGGCCGTGTGTTCATCGGCATCGACGCCGGTTCTACCACCATGAAGGCCGCGCTCGTGGGCGAGGACGGCCAGCTGCTGCACACCTGGTACGGCAACAACAACGGCGACATCCTGGGCACGGCCAAGGTCATCATGGCCGATTTCTACAACCACATCCCTGCGGGCTGCACCATCGGCCACGTGACCACCACGGGCTACGGCGAGGCGCTGCTCATCGAGGCCCTCAAGGCCGATTCCGGCGAGATCGAGACCGTCGCGCACCTGCGCGGCGCCAAGGCTTTCCTGCCCGGCGTCGAGTTCATCCTGGACATCGGCGGCCAGGACATGAAGTGTCTGCGCGTCAAGGACGGCGTCATCGAGCACATCATGCTCAACGAGGCCTGCTCGTCGGGCTGCGGCAGCTTTATCGAGAGTTTCGCCGTGTCTATGAACATGGACGTGCGCGCGTTTGCCGATGCCGCCATTCATGCCAAGGCCCCCGTCGACCTGGGCAGCCGCTGCACGGTCTTTATGAACTCGCGCGTCAAGCAGGCGCAAAAGGAAGGCGCCACGGTGGGCGACATCGCGGCCGGCCTGTCTTATTCCGTCATCAAGAATGCCCTGTTCAAGGTCATTAAGCTGCGCGACCCCAAGGAGATCGGCAATCAGGTGATCGTCCAAGGCGGCACCTTTATGTCCGACGCCACGCTGCGTGCGTTTGAGCAGCTCACCGGTGTTCACGCCGTGCGCCCCGACATCGCCGGCTGTATGGGCGCCTACGGTGCGGCCCTGCTCGCCCGCGATCGCGCCGGCGCCGACGGCACCTCGACCATCCTTTCGGCCGAGGACATCGCGCACCTCACCGTGACGCAAAAGCACGTCCGCTGCGGACGTTGCTCCAACAACTGCCAGCTTACCGTCAACGATTTTGGCGGCGGCAGGCGCTTCATTACCGGCAACCGCTGCGAGAAGGGCGCCGGCCACAAAAAGCAAAAGACCGAGGCCCCCAACCTCTTCAAAAAGAAAAACGAGCTGCTGTTTAACCGCGAGGTGCTGAGCCCCGACGAGGCCCCGCGCGGCACCGTCGGCATCCCCCGCGCCCTCAACATGTACGAGAACTACCCCTTCTGGCACGCGTTCTTTACGCGTCTGGGCTTTAGCGTGCAACTGTCCGACCAGTCGAGCAAAAAGACCTACCAGGCGGGTATCGAGTCCATGCCGTCCGAGAGCGTGTGCTATCCGGCAAAGATGAGCCACGGCCACGTGATGAACCTTATCGACCGTGACGTCGACTTCATCTGGATGCCGTGCGTGCGCTGGGAGCGCAAAGAGGATCCGACGGCCGGTAACTGCTACAACTGCCCCATCGTCATGAGCTACCCCACGGCGCTGGCGCTCAACATTGATGAGATCCGCGAGCAGAACATCGAGTTCCTGTACCCGTTTGTGCCCTATCACGACAAGACCGAGCTCAAGCGCCGTCTGTATCAGGTGCTCGCCGTCGACCGCGTGGCCGATGCCGAGGCTGGTCGTGGTCGCGTGCGTGGACCCAAGATCACGCGCTCCGAGGTCGATGCCGCCGTCAACGCTGCCTTTGAGGCCGATGCGCGTTTCCACGAGGACATCCAGACCATGGGCGAGGAGGCTCTTAAGTGGGTCGAGGACCACGGTGGTCACGGCATCGTGCTCGCCGGCCGCCCCTACCATAACGACCCCGAGATCAACCATGCCCTGCCCGAGCTTATCTCGAGCTTTGGCTTTGCGGTCTTTACCGAGGATTCGCTCGCGCATCTTGTAAAGCCCGAGCGTCCGATTCGCGTCGTCGACCAGTGGATGTACCACAGCCGCCTGTACGCCGTCGCCCGTTTTGTGACGATGCGCAACGATTTGGACCTGATCCAGCTCAACTCTTTCGGCTGCGGTCTGGACGCCCTGACCACCGACCAGGTGCAGGAGATTCTGGAAGCCAGCGGCAAGATCTACACCGTGCTCAAGATTGACGAGGTGTCCAACCTGGGCGCCGCGCGCATCCGCATCCGCTCGCTCATGGCCGCGCTCAAGGACCAGGAGGCCGAGCGCTTGGCCGAGGCCACGGCCGCGGGCGAGGACTACGAGCAGGGCGATGCCGCGCCGGTGGCGCCCTCCACGGATGCTCCCGCGTTCGCGAGCCGCAAGTACACGTTTGAGGCTCAGCGCGAGAGTGCTTCGACCGCGTGGCCCAAGGTGCCCTTTACCGAGCAGATGCGCGACGAGGGCTACACCATCCTGTGCCCGCAGATGGCGCCGATCCACTTTGACCTGGTCAAAGAGGTGTTCCGCGGTGCCGGCTACAACTTGGAGCTGCTGCCCTCGACCGATCACGATGCCGTCGAGGCCGGTCTGCGCTATGTGAACAATGACATCTGCTATCCGTCGATCCTGGTGACGGGTCAGATCATGGAGGCCATCGAGAGCGGTCGGTACGACCTGTCCAAGACGGCCGTGGTTATCAGCCAGACCGGCGGCGGCTGCCGTGCCACCAACTACATCGCACTCATCCGCAAGGCCCTGCGCGAGAGCGGTCACCCCGAGATCCCGGTGATCTCGCTTTCGGCCGTGGCGCTGGGCGAGGACAACCCCGGCTTTAAGATTACGCCGGCGCTGCTTAAGCAGGCAGTCTACGCGGTGCTCTTTGGTGACGTGATGATGCAGATGCTCTACCGCTGCCGCCCGTACGAGGCCACGCACGGTGCCGCCAACGCGCTCTACGAGCAGTACATGGCGCGTGCCCGCAAGCTGGCGCCCAAGTTTAACCGTCACAACTACACCAAGCTGTGCCGCGAGGCCATCCGCGCGTTCGACACCATGCCGCTCGTGGGCGAGGGCACCAAGCCACGTGTGGGCGTGGTCGGCGAGATCTTGGTCAAGTTCCATCCCACGGCCAACAACCACGTGGTCGACGTTATCGAGCGCGAGGGCTGCGAGGCCGTGGTGCCGGGCCTGCTCGACTTCTTCCTGTACTCCATGAGCAACGCCGAGCTGCAGAAAGACGAGCTGGGAAGTTCTGCCACTACGCGCGCGGGCATGCAAGCGCTTATTAAGCTCGTGGACTGGATGCGTACGCCGGTGGAGGAGCTGATCGAAAAGTCCGAGCGCTTTGAGGTACCCGAGCGCATCGGCACCATGGCGGACAAGGCCCGCACGGTGCTTTCGGTGTGCAACAACATGGGCGAGGGCTGGTTGCTCACGGCCGAGATGCTCGACCTGATTGATCACGGCGCGCCCAACATCATCTGCACGCAGCCCTTCGCGTGCCTGCCCAACCACGTGGTGGGCAAGGCCGTGATCAAGGAGCTGCGCCGCCAGCACCCCGAGAGCAACATCGTCGCGGTGGACTACGACCCCGGCGCGTCCGAGGTCAACCAGCTCAACCGCATTAAGCTCATGATCAGCGTGGCCAAGGAAAACATGCGCGCCGGCAAGGGCTTTAAGCTCGAGAAGGTGGCGCCGCTCGCGATGGACGAGGTCACCGGCCAGATGCGTGCCCACGATGGCTGCGTGAGCTGCGGGCCGGCCAGCGAGGAGGCCGTTGCATCGGTCGCCAAGCGTTTGGGACGTGGCATTAAGAAGTAACTGGCCTGCTTTGGGCTAGATATGAGACAAACGGGTGGTAGCCGTACCGGCTACCACCCGTTTTTGCTGGACATGGAACCCTGAGATAATGAACAGGTGTTGCCGCTCGCCGCAAATTACTGTCCGTTTATAGAACCTATGCCCGGCGTGCAGTCCTCTTACGGTTGAATAAATACACATCTATGGAATTACGCAAGAGAGGACCGTTCCATGAGCTACAAGACCGTTTGTGTTGCCGGTGGCGGCGTGTTGGGAAGCCAGATTGCCTTTCAGGCTGCCTACTGCGGCTTTGATGTAACGATTTGGCTGCGCAGCGAGGGTAGCATCGGCCGCACCCAGCCCAAGATCGATCACGTGCGCAAGGAGTACATCGCTGCTATCGAGGGCATGGCGGACGGCACGGGTGAGTGGTGTGCCGGTATCGCCGATAGCGGCAAGCCCTTCGACAAGGAGGCGGCGCTCGCTGCCGTTGAGCGCGCCTACTCCACGCTCAAGCTGGAGCTCGATCTTGCCAAGGCCGTGGCCGACGCCGACCTGGTCATCGAATCTATGGCCGAGGACACCCAGGCAAAGATTGACTTCTACAAGAAGCTCGCCCCGGTTCTGCCGCAAAAGACTGTCGTCGTGACCAACTCCTCCACGCTGCTGCCGAGTACCTTTGCCAAGTACACCGGCCGCCCCGAGAAGTACCTGTCGCTGCACTTTGCCAATTCCATCTGGAAGAACAACATGACCGAGGTCATGGCTCAGGACCAGACCGACAAGCGCTATTTCGATGAGCTTGTCGACTTTGCCAACGACATCCGCATGCTTGCCCTGCCCGTCAACAAGGAAAAGAACGGCTATCTGCTCAATTCCATGCTGGTGCCGTGGCTGCTTTCGGGCCTTGACCTGTACGTCTCGGGCGTGAGCGATCCCAAGAGCATCGACCTCGCGTGGACGCGTGGCACCGGTGCCCCCAAGGGTCCGTTTCGCGTATTCGACACGGTGGGTATCCAGACGGCCTACAACATCGTCATGCAGTATCAGAAGGTGCCGGGCTTGGTGAGCCCGCTGCTCAAAAAAATGATGATGCCCTACAACTTTAAGGCTATGGCGTCCGTCCTCAAGAAAATGCTCGACGAAGGCAAGCTGGGCGAAAGCTCGGGCGAGGGCTTCTTTACGTACTAAAAATGATCTCTTGGGGGTGGAAGCGTTGGGGATCTACGGTAGTATGCGACAAAATCTGAATTGATCGGGCAAGAGCTGTAGCGCGCGTTGACGTTTGACCAATGGAGCGCAAAAATGCACCGTTCGCCGATACTCCTCTCGCGAGTGGTTGCCATATGGTTTGATGTTAGAAACATATAGTTGTCGCCAGCCTGCTGGCGACGTCCCCCCCCCTGATATCGGAGGTTCCGGGTATGTTTCGCGCTCCGTTAAACAACTATCGGTTGGGCTAACATGGGCCGCCGTACTATCTCGATAACCCTTGCAGTGGTTTGCCTAGCTGTGCTCCTGGGCGCTATGGGGCAGTTCGCTATAAGTCGAGAAACATCCTATATGCAGGAATGTGCTTCCGAAGGCTTCGCCATTGATGGCTACTATCGGGATGACAAAACGAGTCGGGAAACCCTGGCTTTTCTTGAGGAGGACAACTGTCGATGGCAGCTGGTTGACCAAGACGGAATCTGCACAGACGGGCAGTTTAAGCGTACGGATGACCCCAACATTCTGATATTAAAGAATGAAAACGGCGAAATATTCGGTACGGTCCACGTGGCGCATATTTCGCGCCGACGCGATCAGGGCTTGCTCTACCTATTTAGAGATACCAAGGTGACCCGTTTTTATCTGGTGAGCACCGATCCGGCGTTTATGGTGGAGTCTGGCGATGTCGATGTGGACAGTTGATTCACGGCAATAAAACGGCGAGCGGGGCGCGGGTGTGAACTGCACCACGCTATTTGCTCGCGTCCGTATCGCGTCTGCGCCTCGTCATAACTTGCGTCCGTGCGAGCGCTCATCCCGCGCCGGCATCACTTCACATCGAACTCCACGCGATCGAGTTCGGGCACATTGAGGTCGATGAGCTTGCGGGCAACACGACGGTCGTGCGCCCCAAGTGTCTCGCTTGTCGTTACATGGGCGACAACCTCGCGCTCGACGAGGCCCTCCTCCCCGCCTTCGGTGGCCGAGGTTTCGACGGCGACGGTGTAATCCTTAAAGCCCGGCAGTACCGCGGCAAGTTCGCGCGTAGTTTCGGTGACGCCATAGCCGTCCTGCACGCCGGCCTGCGCCGAGCCAATAGACCCCGCGGTCATAACGATGCAGGGGATGGCAAAGATCACCGTGCCCACGATGATGCGGCGGCGCACCTTGTGTGACAGCTCATCGACCTCGGCGTTTTCCTCGGCGGTCACAATGCCGTCGCCGTTGAGGTCACGCTTGAGCGGTACACGTAGAAGAAGCAATACGGCTTCGGCCGCCAGCGCGATAAAGACAACGTTGATGCCAAATTCGTAGAGCGCCGAGAGAAACAGCGACCCGCTCGCGATGGCGATGCCGTAACCCGCCGCGCACAGGGGCGGCATGAGCGCGGTTGCCACGGCCACGCCCGCGATAAGCGTCGCGGGCTCCTGGTCGCGCGAGTTGCCCAGGCCTCCGGCAAAGCCACCCGCGAGCGCGACGGCAAGATCCCAGACGGTGGGTGTCGAGTTGTCGATGATAGCGGCCGTGGTGGTGCCGAGCGGTGAGAGCTTAAAGTACAGCGTGGACGTGATCAGGCAGAAGGCCATCTGCAACGCGAGACCGGCAATGGCCTCGACGGTAATCTCGCGGTCGAGCGTGGCGATGCCATATGCCATGGCAAGGACCGAGCCCATGAGCGGGCAGATGAGCATGGCACCTACAATGGCGATATCCGAGTCGATATCGAGGCCGATGCTCGCGATCAACATGGCAATGATCAGGATGCATAAGTGCGAGCCAGTCAGGCGCGCCCCGTTTACAAAGCGCTTGCGAATCACGTGATAGGGCGCGCGTCCCTCGCGAATGTTGAACGCCTGCTTAAGGAAACGGGTGGCATTCTCCATGGCCTCGCTGTGTGCAGGGCGTATACCGTGACGACGATGATGACGCTCGCGCAGCCGCTTGATCTGTTGTTTGTCGAGTTCCATGCTTACCTCGTTTAGCTTCTGAGCCGCTTCTTGCGTCTGTCGTCTTTACTCTACACCGCGTTAGGCGAGGTGTCAGACAAGGTTTGTTGACCTGGAAGTCAGGCCAATCGACATGGCTAAAACGCCGTGAGGATCATAAGAGTCAAATAGACAAAAAAGCGCGGGGCCGGATGGTCTCCGACCCCGCGCTCTGTACGGGTACGTTGTTGTTGGGTTTATCCCAGCAGGCTCAGACCGACGGAGACAAACGCCAGAATAACGCCGACGATGGACTCGCCGCCGAGCAGGCCGCTGGCGACGACCAGGCCCTGTTCCTGGAAGGCGGCGTCCTTGGCAGCCTTCTCCTCGTCCGAAAGACCAGCGGTGGCGTCGCGGTGGGCGGACCACTTGTCGTAGGCGAGCTTAACGCAGGAGCCCAGGAAAGCCGTGAGCGACATATAGAACGGCAGGTACACGCCCAGGCCGATCATCATGGCTGGAATGCCGAGCCAGTACATGACGATACCGGCGATAAAGCCGCCTGCGAACCACGGCACACTCGGGATGCCCGAGACCATGGTGGCGACGACGCTTGCCTGTGCGGCAACGAAACTCTTGTCGGGACCAAAGGCGTCCGGACCATAGGCGGTGACGAGCGCGACCATGACGGCGGCAGCGACCAGGGCGCCCACGATGCCGCCGATGGCCTGGCCGACCCACTGTGCGCGCGGGTTGGTGCCCAGCACGGCGCCGGCCTTAAAGTCGTTCATGACGTCGCCCGCAAGGCCGCACGCTACGGCCACGATGCCGGCGATAAAGAACAGCTTGACCTGAGCGAGCTGCGCGAAGGCGGCAACGATGAGCATGACGATGAGGCCGAAGATCTCCATGGGGTCGATGCCCGTCTGGCCGCAGCTCTGCGCGCTCATGATGGTGGTGACAAAGGTGAACAGCGTGACGATGACGGCCGGAACGGGGCCAAGGTCGAGCACGATGGCGATGATCACGGCGATGGCGGCAGCGCCCAGGCCGATGATACCGGCGTCGAGCTTAAGGGAGCCCGAGATGAGCGACTGCTCGTCGGTGTCGGTGGAGCTGTCGGCGGCAAGGCCGCGGACGATACCGGCGACCTGCGGCAGGATGTCCTTGAGGACGACGGCGACGCCAAAGCCCATCATAAGGCCCATACCCAGGGACTTAACAATGCCTTGTGCGGTCATAACGTCAAACAGACCGGTAGCGGTGCCGCCGACAATGATGCCAAAATTGCCCAGTAGCGCGCCGGCAAACCAGAATGCGACCGGGGCGAAGCCCACGAGGAAGCCGACGGAGAGCAACATGGGCGAGTTGTAGATGGCAAAGGTAACGCCGGGGATATTGAGCGTGCACAGCATGCTGGGCACCACGCCCAGGGCGTCTCGAAGCACGCTGTAGATGCCGGCGATGGCCATGGAGCCAAAGAGCTGCTTGCCAGTCTTGCCGCCGGCCTCGGTGGCGCGCAGGGTCTGAGCTGCGGCGTTGCCGGTGGGGAACTCCAGCGCGGCGTCCACGATAAAGTGACGGTGGATGAGTGCCGTGGCCAGCAGACCCAGGATGGTGCCGGCGAGTGCCACGATGAACATGTCGAGCCAGCTGATCTGGTCGGCATAGCCCAGCATCCAGGCGCCCGGGATGGTAAACGCCAGACCGCCGGCGACCATGGCGCCTGCTGACATGATGGTGTGGGTGACGTTTGCCTCGTTGAGGCTGGCGTTGCCCATGAGCTTAAGGAAGAACAGCGAGATGACGGCAGCGAAGACGATCGGCCAGGGGAGTGCGCCCATCTTGAGGGCGGTGTAGGCCGAGCTTGCCGTGATGATCACGCAGCCAAGGACGCCGATGACGACGCCGCGCAGCGTAAGTTGACCGCGCATCGAGGTGCGGTTCGAGGGATTGCTCATATAAAACTCCTTTGCGTATATCCGCTTCCCCCGGGAGCGCCGTTACGGATACGGCGCGGGAAGTCGGGTTACCAAGGGCCGCCGCGTGAGCTCGCAAACGACCGCGCACCAGTATAGCCGCAAGCTAGTCATTTTGGGATGACTGGTTTAGGTAGGCGATATACTGCTGGACAGACGAAAGGAGCGCCGACGATGCTTAATGGGTACGCATATATATTGACGGTCGACGTGGGCAACACGTTCATTCGCTTTGGCCTGTTTGCAGAGGATTCGGCCGCGGCGCAGGAATGTCCGCTTGCGACGTGCGAGATCACCACGCCGTCGAGCATCACAGCAGACGAGGCGCGCATGCGTCTCGTGCAGGTCATGGCCGCACTGGCGGCCGATGCGGGCATGCCGGGTGCGCTTGTGCCCGCGGCTGCTGTGCTGAGCTGCGTGGTCCCGGCGCTCGAGCGCCCGTGGAAGGCGGCACTTTCCCGCACCTGCACGGGGCGCGTGCTCACCGTGGGGCCGGGACTTAAGACCGGCATGCCCGTGCACTACGACGATCCGGCCGAGATCGGCCCCGACCGCATCGCCGATGCCGTGGCGGCCCGCGCCGTCTACGGGTCGCCGTGCATCGTGATTGACCTGGGCACGACGACCAATATCGAGGTCATCGACGCGCACGGTACCTTTGTGGGCGGCGTTATCGCGCCGGGGCTGGCACTCGGCGCCCGTTCGCTCTCGGCGGCAGCAGCGCGCCTACCCCAGGTTGAGCCCTCGGCGCCCACACATGTAATCGGCCACAACACGCGTGAGGCCATGCGCTCGGGTGTGGTTTTGGGCGAGGTAGCCCGCATCGACGGCATGCTCGACATGGTGCTTGCCGAGATGCGCGCGACCAAGGCCGCGGGGGAGGGCGATGTGCCCATCGTCATTACCGGCGACGATGCCGAGGCACTTGCGGCGCTGGTCGGCCATAGCCTGACGGTAGACGACGCGCTGACGTTGCGGGGTCTCGCCGAGCTCTACCGCATCAACCAAAAGCCCCGCCGCGCGTAGGGCGAGGGGCTGGTGGGATAAGCGCCCCTACCTTTCACCTGCTACAATGGGCCAAACTATTGCGATTTCGGAGGTGTCTGCCATGTCGGACGATCTTCATCAAACCGCGTCGGGCAAGCGCCGCGACGTTATTAGCTGGGACGAGTTCTTTATGAGCGTGGCCATCGCCGCGCAGCGCCGTAGCAAGGACCCCAACACGCAGGTGGGAGCATGCATCGCCAGCACCAACCACCGCATCCTTTCGGTGGGTTACAACGGCACGCCCTCGGCGCTCAACGACGACTTTTTCCCGTGGGGTACGAGCGATGACCCGCTGCAGGACAAGCACAACTACGTGGTCCATGCCGAGGCCAACGCCGTGCTCAACTACCGTGGCTCGCTCAAGGACCTCGAGGGTTCCACGGTCTACGTCACGCTGTTCCCGTGCCACGACTGCGCCAAGATCCTGGCGCAGGTGGGCGTGGGCGAGGTCGTCTACCTGGACAATAAGTATGCCGACACCGATGACGGCCGTATCAGCCGCCGCATTCTCGACTCCTGCGGCATCAGCTACCGCCAGGTCATCGTCGATGTCCAGATTGGTACCGGGGGACAGGCTCGGCAGTAGCGCGTGCCAACGCCAGCTGGCGGCAAAACAGCCAAAAGAGCCCCGTCCCAAATTGACTGCTCGTGAAAGTCGTGTCCGCACGCATGGCTGGCGCCTAAGCGGGTACATGGCTGTAGTAACATAGCCCCTGTCCGCGGGCGTGCCCGCGTTATTGTGAGAAAGGAGCCCCTGTGGCTGTTAACGAAGAGCTGCTTAAGAAGGTTCTTGAAGAGATTCGCCCCAACCTGCAGGCCGATGGCGGCGATATGGAGTATGTGGGCGTCGACGACGAGGGTGTTGTCAAGCTGGAGCTGCAGGGCGCCTGCGCCGGCTGCCCCATGAGTTCGCTAACCCTTTCCATGGGTATCGAGCGCATCCTGAAGGAGCATGTGCCCGGCGTTACCCGCGTTGAGCAGGTCAATGCTTCCGGCGAGGCCGAGGACCTGTACGACGAGTACGCGCCGTTCTAAGACGCGAAAGCTGCGGACGGTACGCTCCGCATAGACGTTACGCCCAAATATGCGGCTGCGAGCGTAAGGCCCGCGGCCGCATTTGTATATAGGGAGCAAGGGATCGATATGCTCAACGACCTCTACCATATGCTTGATCCCGTCGCGATCTCGGCGGGCCCCATCACCATCTACTGGTACGGCCTGGCCTATGTGGTCGGCGCCCTGCTTACGGCAGTCGTTATGTATCGCACGCAGCGCCGCTGGGGCTTCGACATTACGATTGATGACCTGACGAGCGTCGTGGTCGGCGTGGTCTTTGGCCTCATCATTGGCGCCCGCCTGTTCTACGTCATCTTTTACGGCGATGGCTACTACTGGACGCATCCGCTCGAGATCTTTGCCACCAACGAGGGCGGCATGAGCTTCCACGGTGGCCTGGTCGGCGGCATCTTGGGCGGCATCATCGTGTGCCGCATGTATAAGCTCGACGCCTGGACCATCGCCGACCTTGCTGTTATCGGCGCTCCGCTGGCGCTGTGTCTGGGACGCTGCGCCAACTTCGTAAACGGTGAGCTGTGGGGTAAGCCGACCGATCTGCCCTGGGGTGTGGTCTTTGGCGGCACCGCGGGCGATATGCCGCGCCATCCCTCCCAGCTCTACGAGGCGTTTCTTGAGGGCATTGTGCTCTTTTGCATCCTGCAGGTGCTCAGCCGCAAAAAGCCGCTGCTGCCCCAGGGTACGTTTATGGGCGTGTTTGTGATGGGGTACGGCATCGTCCGCTTTCTCGTTGAGTTCGTGCGCGTGCCCGATGCCCAGCTGGGTTATCTGCTGGGTGGCGTCATCACCATGGGCCAGCTGCTGAGTTTGCCGCTCGTGATTGCCGGCCTGGCGCTCATCATCTACGCCCGCCACCGCAACCAGCCCCAGCGCGTCTACCTGGACGCCTAACCAAGACCACCACAAAGGGGACGGGCACCTTTGTGGTGGTCTTGCCGAGTTTGATAGGTTTCTAGAAAGGCTTTCGGACTGTGAAGGATTCCGACCTCTCCACAACGGCTGCGCGCGACGCTGCCCGCATCGTCTGGTTTAAGCGCTACCCCGCCAAGCAGACGCTCATCGCATTTTTGCTCGCGCTGTTGGCGACCACGGCGTTTTCCATCGATCCCGCCCCGGTGTCGAGCAACGCAGTCTTGGCAATTGACCCCAAAGCCTCGGGCATGCTGTACGTGTGCTACGAGGTGCTCCTCTCGTTTGCCGGCCATACCGACGCGGTCATGCTGCTTGCGCTTGCCTGCCTGCTCACGCTGCCGTTTCGCTACGTATTCTTTGGCCGCGGCGATGCTTGGCGTCCTTCGGTGATCCTTCCGTCGCTGTTCTTTGCCGTCTGCATGGTGTTTGGCCGCAGCTACGACCTCACCGATTCGGCCGAGATCGTGCTCGGCGACAAGGCTCGCATCATCTGCGCCTGGATAGGCGGTGCGGGCTGGATGCTCTTGGCGGTCGTTGCCTTCTACCTGGCTTTTGAGTGTCTAGATTGGCTGAGCTCCCGGCGCATTCCGTTTTCCGAAGCGCACTTTGGCCGCGTATGGCGTGTGGCTCACGCCGTGCTCTCGATCCATCCCTTTGCCGGGCCCTTTCTGGTGCTTACGATTGCCTGGGCGCCCACGCTCATCGCTTCGCTGCCCGGCCTTTTTATGGGGGATACGGGTGCGCAGATTCGCCAGTGGTTCAATTACCCCAACGGCACGAGTGACTACCTGCGTCTGCTCAATCCCAATGTGTTGCTCAACGGACATCACCCCGTGGTGCACACGGCTATCATCGGTTCGTGCGTCCAGCTGGGGCTTTCACTATTCAACAGCGCCAACGCAGGTCTTGCCATCTACACCTGCGCTCAGTTCGTCATTACGGCCGCCTGCATGGCCTATTCCATCTCGTCGCTGCGCAAACTGGGCATGAGCCTGCCGGTCCGCGGCGTGATCTTGCTGTTCTTTGTGTTTATGCCCATGTTCTCCAACTACGCGGCCCTGCTTACCAAAGATGTGCTGTTTGCCGACGCGTTTTTGGTGCTGTTGGTGCAGACCGTGAAGTTCGTGGCCTGCGGCCTGCCCCGTCGCGATGCCAATGCCGAGCGTGCGGGCGAACAGAGGCCCGTGCTCTTTGCGCGCCACGACTGGCTGCTGCTCGCTCTGGGCGCCATGGGTTCCACGTTTCTGCGCAACGGCGGCCTGGTGTTTCCCCTGGCGGCATGCGTAATCGCGGCGGCGTTTTGCGCATGGGACGCGCATGCGGCTCGTCGCGCAGCCAAGCAGGCTGGTGCTGCGCCTTCGGGCGCCATCCCGCGTTTCCGCTGGGTGGGAGTTCTTGCTGTGCTTGCACTCTGCCTTGCCTCTAATATGTACTTCACCAAGGTCTTTATGCCGGCGCACGACATCACGCCTGGTTCCAAGCGTGAAATCCTCTCGATTCCGTTCCAGCAGACGGCTCGTTTCGTCCAAAAGCACGACGGCCTCAACTCGGGCGTCAACCCCACGGTTAAGGAGGACGGCACCATCGTGGAGGCTCCTTGCGACGGCTTGGTGACCGACGAAGAGCGTGCCGTGATCGACCGTGTGCTCAAGTACGAGAATCTGGGCCGCCGTTACAACCCCGACAAGTCCGACGCCGTCAAAAATTGCTTTAACGAGTACGCCTCGCAGGAGGACATCAAGACCTATTTTGAGGTGTGGGCGCAGATGTTCAAAAAGGATCCCGAGTGCTATATCTCGGCGCTCATCAATAACTACTACGGCTACTTTTATCCGAGTGCCCGCGATGCGTGGGTCTACAGTACGTCGCGCAGTGCCGAGATTATGGCACGCCCCGATAATCTCAAGTACTTCGACTTCCATCCGGTCGATAGCAAGGTTGTGCGCTGGTGCGACCACCTGATCAACCTGTATCGCGTGGCAGTACAACGCATCCCGTTTATCTCGCTCACCATGAGCTCGGCCACCTATGTGTGGATCATGATCGCCGTGGTGGTCTATCTGCTACGTCGTCATTCGTGGCGCGGGCTGGCCATTTGGGTGCCGCTGCTGGGTGTGCTCGCTGTGTGCCTAATCGGTCCCTGCAACGGCTCGACCTACATGCGCTACCTGTATCCGGTCATCGCCTGCATGCCCTTTGCCATCGGCGCCACCATCACCCGCAGCGACCTCCTCTGGTCCTAATTTGGTGCAAAGGGGACAGGTTACTTTGCACCAACCCCTTGCACCAAGGGGCTGTATCATCACGACGCCTTCATTTTGGGGTTTATCTCGCAGGCCAGTAGGTATATCATAACGACGTTTGTTTATATTGCCCGAGCATCTGCGCTGGGCTTTAGGTCGAAACCGATAGGAGACACGTATGTCCGGACACTCTAAGTGGGCCACAACCAAGCATCGTAAGGGCGCGCAGGACGCCAAGCGTTCCGCCCTCTTCTCCAAGCTGAGCCGCAACATCACCGTTGCTGCCCGTCTCGGCGGCGACCCGCTGCCCGAGAACAACGCCAGCCTCGCTGCTGCCGTTGCCAAGGCCAAGGCTCAGTCCATGCCTAAGGACAAGATCAAGTCCGCTATCGACAAGGCTTTTGGTTCGGGTGCCGATGCCGCCGTCTACGAGAACATCGTGTACGAGGGCTATGGTCCCGCCGGTGTCGCCGTCTACGTTGACTGCCTGACCGATAACCGCAACCGCACTGCCGCCGATGTCCGTTCCGCCTTCTCCCACGCTGGTGGCAACCTGGGCACCTCCGGCTCCGTCGCCTTCCAGTTTGAGCGCAAGGGCCAGATCGTCGTCGCCAAGGAGATCCTGGACGAGAACGCCAAGAAGGAGACCATGATCGCCAACGGTGCTGCCGGTGACGAGGATGAGTTCATGATGGCAATCGCCGAGGCCGGTGGCGAGGACTACGAGGACGCCGGCGAGGAGTGGATCGTCTGGACCGCTGCTAACGACGTCATGGCTGTTTCCAAGGCACTCGAGGAGCAGGGCGTCCAGGTCAAGGGTTCCGAGACCACCATGGTTCCGACCACCCCGACCGAGGTCTCCGGTACCGACGCCAAGAAGGTCCAGCGCCTCATCGACCGTCTCGAGGAGCTCGACGACGTCCAGGATGTTTACAGCACCATGGATATGACCGACGAGGTCATCGCTGCCCTCGAGGAGGAGTAGCACCCGCGCGGGTTAAGCCGCGCATATCTGGGCATAATGAAGCGAGTATGCAAGCCTCGTGGAATAGATGAGCCGGATCCGCGTGCGTAGAGCACCGGACCCGGCTCTTTTATAATGATGCGAATCGTTTTGCATTCTGTGGACCGAGACCCGAAAGGAGCGCCGCATGCGCGTGCTCAAACGAGCCCTAGCAATCGTGTACCTTGCCGCCGCCATCGTGGCGCTGGGCACGCTTGTCTGCCAGTTCTGGGGACCGTATACGTATCGCTTTATGCTGCTATTGCGTGACACCATGCCTCGCGTCGTCGTTACGGTGTGCGCCGCCATCGTGGCGCTTGGCGTGCTCATCGGGTTTTTCCGCTTGATGTTCGCGCGTCGCGAGCCGTCCTGCGTGCATCCGGCGGGGGAGCGCAATATCGAGGTCACGCTCGCAGCGCTTTCCTCGTGCGCCCGCGCCGCGGCGGAGTGCGATGATCGTGTGATGGTTGAGCATATCGAGGCGCGCGTTCAAGGCTCCGACGAGTCGCGCGTTCGTTTTAAGGTAGAGGCCATCGCGCTTGATGATAAGGACGTTGCCGCTCTTGCCACCTCGATGCAGCAGCGCATCGAGAAGGCCTGCGACACCATGCTCGGCACGCCGGGCACGACCGCGCGCGTCCGTTTTTTGCCGTCCAAGACTACCGTCCAGACCGTGGAGGTTTCCGGTGAGTGATACCAACCAAGACAAGACCGCCCGCACGCCGCGCCTGACGATCGATCAGAACGCTACGCCGGCAGGCGAGTCCGCCGACACCAAGCCCGAGGCCGGCGAGCAGCACGACAGCGCCGCCAACGACTTTGACGAGGCCATGGGTCTCATCAAAGGTACGGGCGCTGCTATCTGGAGCTACGCCGTGCGCCACCCCAACACTACGCTCGGTGCCGTGGCAGGCTTTATCCTCGCCGTGCTGGTACTTACATTGGGCCTGTGGGACACGCTCGTCATCGCATTCTTTGTGTTGATCGGCGCCGTGATCGGCCAGATTCGCGACGGCGAGAACGGTATCGTCAACTTCTTCGGCCGTCTGTTTAGCGGCCGCTAATACGTATTCGACTGTCGCATCCGCGGCAGGCATAAGGAGGAACCATGGCTTTTAACACGAAGGTCGATGTGGCCGATACCGAGCTCGAAGCGAATGAGGCCGTTGTCGATGCCGGGGACGTGGCGCTCGAGGACGAGGCAGTCGTCGAGGCCGAGTTCGATGCGGACGAGGACAACGAGGAGATGGACGAGGAGGCGGACGAGTCCGAGGACTCGCTGACCTATTCCAACGGCGTGATCGAGAAAATCGTCGCCATGGCCACCCGCGAGGTGCCGCACGTTCTGGGCATGAAGGGAAACCTCATGCACTTTGTGCAGGAGCAGTTTGGTGCCGAGAACCTGACCAAGGGCGTGACGGTCGAGGTCACCGACGACAACCGCGTGGTCGTCAACATCTCGGTCATCATCGAGTATGGCGCCTATGCGCCTGCGATCTTCGACGACGTTAAGGCGCGCGTCACCGAGCGTCTGGCCGCGATGACCGGCCTTGAGGTGGCAGGCGTCAACCTACGCATCGAGGATGTCATCACCCCCGAGGAGTACGAGCACCGCACCAGCCAGCACGAATAACCTTCCAAAAAGGGACAGGTTTGTTTTGGCAGGTTTTATCTGCGTAAACGTCAACGGCCGGTCGCGCATGTAAAAGCGCGGCCGGCCGTTTTCTATATGCCCTCGATGCGGTCATACCGCTCGTCTAACTAAGGGTTGCAATCTTCGCGTTCCGCGTTACCCTAATGGGCGAATTGTTTCCAAATTGTTAACGAGGGGTTGCCGTAATGGCCGACGAACACGAGACCGAAAGCAAGGCATGGGCGATTGAAGCCGCTGCGGCAGAGGCGGCGTCGCGTGCCGCCGAAGAAGTGCATCGCCCGCCTGTGGTTCCGATGGAGCGCGTGGTCGGTCGCGAGGATATCGAACGTGGCGAGCGCGCCGGCCGCAAGCGCAGCCAGGAGCCAGGCTTTCCGCGCTTTTTTGCCGAGCTCAATCTGGGCCTGATTCTCACGGCGTTCGCCATCGTGGCCTTTAAAACCCCCAATCACTTTGCCTTCGGCGGCACCTCGGGCGTGTCGGTCATTCTTTCCACGCTGTTCCCGACCCTGCCCGTCGGCGTCTTTATGTGGATTATCAACGCGGTCCTGGTCGTTCTGGGCTTTATCTTTTTGGAGCGCAAGGCGATTCTGTGGAGCGTCTTCGCTTCGTTTGCGCTTTCGGCCTACGTCTCGCTGTTTGAGCTCTTCATTCCGACGGATGTTTCGATGACGGGTGATATGTGGCTCGACCTGTGCTTTGCCGTCATCTTGCCGGCGCTCGGCAGCGCTATTGTCTTTGATATCGGCGCCTCGACGGGTGGCACGGACATTCTTGCCATGATCCTCAAACGCCGCACCACGCTCGAGATTGGCCGCGCGCTGCTGCTGGTCGATATCGGCATCGTAACCATCGCGGCTTTCCTGTATGGCCCGCGCGTTGGCCTGTACTGCGTGCTTGGCCTGTTTGCCAAGACGCTCGTGGTCGATAAGGCTATCGAGAGCATTCACCTTCGTAAGGTCTGCACGATCATTTGCGCCGAACCGCGAAAAGTCGAGGAGTTTATTGTCAAGCATCTCAACCGCACGGCAACGATCAGCCGTGGCTACGGCGCCTTCTCGGGCAAGTGCGTCACGGTGATTATGAGCGTGCTGAGCCGTCGCGAGGCAGTGCAGCTGCGCCGCTATACCCGCGAGATTGACCCTGGCGCCTTCATCACCATCGTCGATAGCTCCGAGATCGTGGGCAAGGGCTTCCGCGGCACGAACTAGCGCGGCGCACCCTTCGAATCATTGAATAAAGCCGCCTACGTTGCAAATCGGCCATCTTGGAGTATTTGTCCCCACATTGGGCGATAATGTTGCCAAAGACATCGTTTGCGATCCAGGTGATTCGCTCTAGATACGAAGGGATGATTTCGATGTTCTGTTCGCAGTGTGGCGCCCCCATGGGCGATAACGACAAGTTCTGCGGCGTGTGCGGTGCCCCTAATACCGAGGTCAAGGCCGCCGGCCCCGCTCCGCAAGCTCAACCTCAGCCGCAGGGTCAGCCGTTTGCCCAACCGCAGCCGCAGCCGTTCGTTGCGCCCCAGCCGGCTATGAGCGTGCCCAAGGGCTGCATGGCGCAGGCCTTCAACGACATAATTAAGGTTCCCGGCGCCCTGGTTCGCGTATGTCAGATTGCCTTTTTGCCGGCGCTGATCTGCGTCGTGTCGGTGCTGGTGCTGTTTATCCCCGTTATCGGTGGCATCGCGGCGGCCATTGGCTTTTTGCTCGCTTACGTGGCAAGCGTGTGCGGCGCTGGCTTTGCTATCGAGTGGGGTCGCGACCTGTCGCTCAAGGACGATAACGGCATGGAGCGTCCGCTGCTGCGCTCGACCTCCTTTGGACTGGGCATCTTCTCGTCTGTCATTACGAACGTGCTCGGGTTCGTGGCCATTATTCCAGTGATTGGCGTGGTGTTCTCGGTGCTTGAGAGCGCTGTGATCGGTGCTGTCGGTTCGTACTATTACTTCGGTTCGAGCGGCCTCGAGGGCGCACTCATCGGGTCGATGGGTCTGCTTGTCTTTGCCATGATCGTATCGGCGGTGTTGGGCATCTTCTTTAAGATGTTTGGCGATGCCGCTGTGATGCACTTTGCAGTCGCCGGCCGCGTGGAAAGCGCGTTTTCGCTCGAGAAGGTTTGGAAGTCCTATAAGGCCAACCTGGGCAAGTTGTTCTGCGCATCGATTCTCCCCGAGTTTTTGACGGGCATTGTTTCCAATATCATCACCTGGATTTTCACCGCCATCTTTGGTTTTGTTGCCGCGCTGGGCATTAGCAGCTATGGCTACTACGGCTACTATTCTCGTCCTTCGGGTCTTGAGGCAATCATCGAGGGTGGCGGCATTACGCTCATCCTGTTCCTGATGATCATCGCCTTTGTCACCGTGTTCCTGAATGTGTTTGGCACGATGCTCAAATATCGTGCCGTTGGCTACTGGGCCGCGCGCCATGCCAGCGGGTGGGCCGATGAGGATACCGATGATGTCCTGACGTTTGTGCTCCCGGGTGAGAAGAAGCCTGCTCCTGCGGGGTTCAATCCCACGGCCGCCACTGGTGCTGCACCTGCCCCGGCACCCGCGCCTGCACCTGCTCCGGCACCTGCCCCGGCACCTGCCCCGGCACCCGCGCCGGCGCCTGCTCCGGCACCTGCCCCTGCGCCCGAGGCGACGCCTGCGGAACCCGATTGGAATGCCGTTGCCACGCCGGCGGATGAGCCGGGCGATGATCCTGCTGCCGAAAACAATCAAACCGAATAGTCGGTCGAGGCGCCCTGGGCAACTGAGCCCGGGGTGCCTTTTTCTGCTGCGAAAGCAGGAAAAGGCATGGGAAAACGGTTGCAGCAATATTTTTCGGAAATTGGTCAATGTTGCGCAACAACGTCGCGGCTATTGTTGAGAACATAGACGTGTAAGGTTTGAAGGCGTGCAACGCCTTAGGAAAAGGAGAAGCTTATGTTCTGTCCCACTTGTGGTTCTCCCATTTCGGATGATGCCAAATTCTGCCCTGTCTGCGGTTCTGCCGTTGGTGCCGCTTCCGCTGCTCCTGCTCCGCAGCCCGCGCCGCGGCCTGCACCTCAGCCCCAGCCTGCTCCGCAGCCCACGCAGATCCAGCCCACACCGGTTCAGGCGGTTCAGCCCCAGCCTCAGCAGCAGTACACCGGCCAGCAGCAGTACGCCGGCCAGCAGCAGTATACTCAGCAGCCTGCACCTGCCCCGATGGGCTATGCTCCGATTAAGACTGACCGTGGCGTGATCGGCTGGCTCCTGCTTTCCATCGTGACCTGCGGCATCTATTCGTATTACTTCCTCTATTGCCTCGCCCGCGACATCAATGTCATGTGCCAGGACGACGGCGATTCCACGCCGGGTCTGGCGGCATTCATCCTGCTGTCGTTCGTGACCTGCGGCTTCTACGGACTCTACTGGTACTACAAGATCGGTAACCGCCTGCAGGCTAATGCTCCTCGCTATGGCCTGATGTTCCAGGAGAACGGTACCACCGTTCTTATGTGGCAGATTGTCGGCGCGCTGCTGTGCGGTCTTGGCCCCATCTTTGCCATGAACATCATCATCAAGAACACCAATGCCATGGCAACGGCTTACAACACCCGTCTTGGCGCTCGTGCCTAACGATAAGAACGGCGTGAACAGCTCCCAGGGACATAAGGGCGCGGCGGAGCTCATTCGCCGCGCCCTTTCTTGCATCGGCGCGCTCTTTGTCGCCTGGCTCGCACTCTACCTGCTCGATATCGGCTGCGTGTTTCACCTGATGACGGGCATTCCCTGTCCGGGATGCGGCATGACGAGGGCCTGGCTGGCGGCGCTGCGCCTCGATTTTGCGGCGGCCTTCGCTTATCATCCGCTGTTTTGGGTAGTGCCGATTGCGTTCGTGCTCGCGTTCGTGCGCGAGGAGGTGGCATCGAGCAAGCTAAAGCGTGGCATCGACATTGCGGTTGTTGTTCTGTGCGTGCTGGTCGTTGCCGTATGGATCGTGCGCCTTATCAACCCGGCAGACGCGGGCCTGCTCTTTGGTGGTCACGCTCCCGCCGGAGTTCCCACCGATATCATCCATCTCAAAACCCCACGCTGGCTCACCATCCTTCGCTCTTACCTGTCGTGACGGAGGACGCGCTAGAAAAGCGGTCGACACATAAGCGGGGGCGAACGTTGAGATAACGTTCGCCCCCGCTTTGCTCTAGCCAGGTTGTTACGGGTGGGCGTGACGGCTACTCGTCGCGCTTCTCCTCGTGGCGAGCAGCGGCACGGGCATCGTGAATGCCCTTGATCGCGGCATGGCGGGCGGTGCGGGCGTCGTGCACGGCGTCGCGGGCCTCGGCGGCCGTTGCCTTGGCAGAGCGCAGCTTGGCTGCCAGGTCGGGATTGGTCTCGGCAACCGCGGCGATCGTAGGGCCGTCGAGCTCTTCTTGCGTGGGCTCGGCCAAAAAGTCGATGGCATACTGAGCGGCTACCATGGAGCCCTTGGCGAGCACGCTCTCGTCGATCTTGTAGAAGCAGGAGTGCTGGGCATAGGTGGCGCCAATCTGGGGGTTGCGCGTGCCAACAAAGGCGAGCACGCCCGGCACGCGGCGCAGGTACTCCGAGAAGTCCTCGCCCGAAAGCGTGCCGCGGTAATGGCCCTCGCCTGCGGGGCCCAGGCACTTGAGCACAGCTTGGCGGCAATGCTCGCTCGAGGCGGCATCGTTTTCGACCTTGTAGTTGGCGATGGTGTAGTCGGTGAGTTCGGCCTCGGCGCCTAGTGCTGCTGCGGTGTGCTCCACGATGCGGCGCATAAGCTCGGGCATTTCCTCATGCGTCTTGTCGCCATAGGTGCGTACTGTGCCGGCGAGGTACGCCGTGCCGGCGATAACGTTGCGCGCGGTGCCGCCGTGCAGTTCGCCGACGGTGATGACGGCGGGTTCGTAGGGGCTAATCTCGCGCGAGACGATGGTCTGCAGGGCGTTGACAATCTCTGCTGCCACCATAACGGCGTCGTGGCCGCGCTGGGGCATGGCGCCGTGGCACGAGGTGCCGCGGACATCAATGCGGAACCAGTCGGTGTTTGCCATGCGCGGACCGGGCTCGCAGCTCACGGTGCCGGCGTCGACCTCGCTCCAGATGTGTGCGGCATAGGCGCCGTCGACGCCATCGAGTACGCCCGTGCCGATCATGAGCTTGGCGCCCTGGCCGTTTTCCTCGCTGGGCTGGAAAACGATGCGAATCTCGCCGTGGATGTCATCGGTCATGTGGCGCAGAATCTGCAACGTGCCGAGCATCATGGCGATATGGCAGTCGTGGCCGCAGGCATGCATGCAGCCCTCGTTGACGCTGGCGAACTCCTCGCCGGTTTGCTCGGTGACAGGCAAGGCGTCGATGTCGGCGCGCAGCAGGATGCGGCGGCGCGGCGTGCCATCCTCGCGGTAGGCATCGGGCGCGGTGCCGCGAAGCGTCGCCACCAGGCCCGTCTTGAGCGGACGCTCGTAGGGGATATTCATGGCGTCGAGCTGGTTGGCGATGTCGGAAGTCGTGCGCTCCTCGGCAAGGCTCAGCTCCGGGTGCTTATGGAAGTGCCGGCGCTGCTTGATGATATAGGGTTCAAACTCGGCGGCGATATCCTGGATGGCCGCGGTGACGTCGTCTGCCGCGCGAACCTCGGTTGCCGCCATAATCTGTTGTGCCTTGGTCTTCGTCATGGTCGATTTGCTCCTTGCTGGCTCGATCGCAAAATCGTACAGGCTCTCTCCAGTATGCCACCTGCCGCTAGGGCTGGTAAAGTTGCCGTTTGCCGCTTGGGGTTTTGTTGCAAGGGCGGGGGAGTACACTCGGGGGTGTTGAATTACCTGCCAGAGATGGGGATGCTCATGCAGCATATCGATCGGATTATCCGCTCCAAGAACGTTTTTACCGCCCAAGACGGTATCGATACCGCCCGCGAGCTGGCGATCGCCATCGCGGGTGATCGCATCGTCGCAGTCGGCGCGCCCGATGACGTGATTGACGCCGCACCTGCCGCCACGCCGGTGGTCGATTACGGCGAGCAGTTTGTCTGCCCCGGTTTCCACGATGCGCACCTGCATTTCTTCCATACTTCGGTTGGCTCCTCGCCGTACATGCTCATGGATATGGGCACGTCCGAGGCAGCATTGGTGCAGCATGCGCTCGAGTTTTCCCAAGGCTTGCCAGATGACGCCTGGGTCGTGACCCAGGGTTGGCGCGATTACCGCTGGGATCCGCCCGAGCACCCTACCAAGGCCTCCCTCGATGCGGCATTTCCCGATCGTCCCTGCGTTATGTACTCGGGCGACGGGCACACGCTGTGGCTTAACAGCCGCGCACTCGAGGCGCTCGGCGTTACGCGCGACAGCGAGCCTCCGGCGGGTGGCAGTTACGACAAAGATGCAAATGGCGAGCTTACGGGTATCGCCCACGAGGCGGCTGCTATGCAGCTGCTGCCGCGCTGCCTGGAGTGGCTGGGCGAGGACCGCATCGCGAGCGCTTACGCCGACCAGATGAAGCGTATGGCCGAGCAAGGCATCACCTCAATCTGCGATATGTCGCTCATGCCCATGCCGGGCTGCGACTTTATTCGCGACGATGTTTACGACAAGCTGCAGGCCTCCGGCAAGCTGGGCATCCGCGCCCATCTGTTTCCCACGCTGCTGGATGACCAGTCGCGCTTGGAAGAACTCCAGACCCGCTACGCGAACAACGCGCTGCTCTCGGCGCCAGGCTTTAAACAGTTCTTCGACGGCGTGTCGAGCGAGCATACCGCATACCTCACTGAGCCCTATACCGACCCGCGCTTCCCGGGCGACCAGGGCCGCCTGACGGTCCCTGTCGAGCGTATGCGCAAGTTGGTTTTGGCGGCAGCCGAGCGTGACCATACCGTGCGCATCCACGTTATCGGCGACGGTGCCATCCATGCTGCGCTCGATATCTTTGAGGAGGCGGCAGAGCTCTACGGCTTGCCCCAGCACGGCCACAATACGCTTGAGCACCTGGAGAATCTGCTGCCTCAGGACATCGATCGTCTGCGCAAGCTCAACGTCATTGCCTCGAGCCAGCCTTGCCACATCACGCTCGACCCGGGTGGCCCGGAGCGCGACCTGGGCCTGGAACGCAGCCGCATCATGTGGCCGTTCGCAACTTATCAGCAGCGCGGTATCCGTCAAGCTTTCGGTACCGACAGCCCCATCACGGCCGTTACCAGCATGAACGTGCTCTACACGGCTATCACGCGCCAAGATCCCCGCAGCCACTGGCCCGAGGGCGGCTGGCTGCCGAGCGAGCGTATCGACGCGGCAACGGCCCTGCGCAGCTACACGCTTGGCAGCGCGTACGCAGCGGGCGACGAGCAAAACCTCGGCAGCCTAGAGCCCGGCAAATACGCCGACCTGGTAGTCCTGGACCAAAACCCGCTCACCATCGACCCCCAAGAGCTGCAAGCCACCAAGGTTCAGGCCACCTACCTGGCAGGCAACTTGATTTACGAGCGCTAATATTCATGTCGTACCGTTAAACGCGGCTCGGGCAGCCTATTTTGGGATGGCGCTCGAGCCGCGTTTGTTTGCCGATGGGGGTTCGTTAGGAGCGTCCCCTCTCTGCTGGATTTGGGCGCAGGGTGGAAGCGCTGCTGCTCCGCGCGCTCAATTGGGACATCAGCGATGCTTTCTCTTAGCGTTTTGCATACTTCCAGTTGCAGATTGCAAAAAAAGTTGAGATGTTCTTTCCGGTCCTGATGTACCCCCGCCTGGGCCGTGCAAAAAATGGAGTATTCAGCACCGTGAGCTCTGCCGGTGCCGCTGCAGTCGGGTGGCATTGCGGAGATCGACGTTATTTTGGGGTCCGGTGCGGCGCGAGGCACGCTTTTTTGTCCTGACGGGGTTTGCCCGTCGACCCAAATCGCCGGTCAAAGGCGTTCTTGGGACCAATATGGTGTGTCCGGCGCGTATGCAGCCGTCCTGGCCTGCTGAAAACTCCCAAAAATGCACGCTGCTCCCCAGGGGACCCGTGCGAGCGGCGAAAACCATGCCCAAGTCGCTGCCCGCATCGCCATTTTGCTGCACTGACTTTTCTGAATACCGGGCCCGAGATTGGTCAACCCTAGGCTCCCGGAGCTGCGTTGGGGTCGGTTTCGTTGGCGGCCGCCTGCTTATGGGTGGCAAAGACCGAGCCTTCGTGGTCGAAGAGCTTACGATATTGCATGCGGTCCAGGCGATCGCGCGCATTAGCGGTCTTGGCGGGAACGTTTTTGGCCTCGGCTGTATACCAAACGCCGTGCGCATCCTGCGCCCCCACCACGTTTATCGCCGGCATGTGCGCTCGGTTTTGCAAGCGTGCGCGTTGGTAGGCGGTGAGCGGGGCACCGATGGCATTGAGTGCGAGTGCACCGACGTTATTGATGCTTGTGTTGAGTTCCCCACTCGTTTGTGCGTTGCCGGCGACATCGTAGTTCGCCCAGACCACATAGCGTGTCTGCCAGATGCGCTCGGTATGGGTGGCATCGTCCTCATCGGTAAAGTAGAGGTCGTTGTAGCGGTCGGTGAAGAACGGCTGGTGGTCGCCGTATATCACCACGACGACGGGGCGGTCGAGATCACGCAGCTTTTCCAGGAAGGCGGCGAAGGCGGCATCGGACGCTTCCATGAGCGAGCAGTATTCATTGGTCCAGGTGATAACTTTGTTGGACACACCTTCGACGGCAAGGTGCAGTTGCTGGTCGGTGGGCACCAAGCCCGTGTCATAGGCGGAGTGGTTTTGCATCGTCACGTCGTGGATGAAGATCGGCTGGTCGCTCTGCTTTAGTACCTCGAGGCACTTGTCATAGGTGGCGGCGTCGGTGACCTTGCGGCAGAGCTCGGGTGCGCCGGCGAAGTCCTCGATCGAGAGGAACTCGTCGAATCCCATGTCCGCGAAGACGTTCTCGCGATTCCAGTTGGTGGCGTGGTTGGGGTGCATGGCCACGGTGCGATAGCCGAGTCTCTTGAACTGACGGGCGAGGTTCTCGCTCGGGGCCAGGTTGTAGCTCATGAACGGGTAGACGCCAGCGCCCAGGAATGCCATGGAGTGTCCGGTTAAGAACTCGAACTCGCTGTTACAGGTGCCGGCACCGAAGGCGCTCATGTAGCTCACTCCCTGCAGAAGCGCGTTATCGATGGCTTTGAAGCGCTCGGGCCCCTTATAGCCACAGCCCAGTTCGTTAAAGATTGAAAGGTCGGCGAAGGACTCGTTCATGATACAGATGACTGAGGGCTTGAGCTGGTCAAACTGTTCGACGGCAGCGGCACGGGAGGGGTCGGCGATGCCGTTCGTGCCCGCGTTCCAGCGCGCGGCAAGGCGCTTGATGATCGCCGAGGCCTCACCGCTCTTGTAGTGCTTGGGTTTAGGCGGCACCATTTTTTGCGCGCTCGAAATAAAGGTGGGGAGAAACCCCTGACTGTAATAGCTTTCGAGGGGCTTCCAGGTATGAAGCTTGATGCCCAAGGTGTCGTAATAGCTGATGAAGGCCTGCGCCCCCAGTGCGGCTCCGGCAACAAGTGCGGTACGACGGTCGACGGAGAGGGGGAGTTTGGATTTGGTTGCGACTGGATGCTCCCTCGGCGCTGTCGATGTCCCCTCGGTTGCCGGAGACGCCTTTGAGTCCTTCGATTTCAAGGACGCAGACATCGCATGGTCGATGGACTCGGGGGACGTTTCCGATGCGCGGCGCGGCGGTCGCCCACATGCATCACGCGGAATGAGGACGATAAGCGCGATTCCCAAGGCCGCGGCGGCAAGCCCCATGAAGCAGAAAGTGCTGAGCTCATAGGTGTAGCTGCCGGCGACCGTCGCAGCGGTCGAGAGGGCGAACAGGTCTCCGGGTTGGATGGGCATCGATTTGAACGTGATTACGAAGTACTCGGCGATACCGATGCTGGCGAGCGCAACGATGCCAACGATTGCGGGGGTCTTACGGCGGTGCGGCAGATAGAACAACAGGCACAAGAAGCAGAAGATGAGCAAAAGCTCTAAAAGTGCCGGTCCGGCCTGCATCTTCCATAGTTCATGGTTGGAGGGCAGCTCGAGGGCGAGCATCGAGCATATCGATGCGCCGCCGATCGTTGCCAGCGTACGGGGGTAGGGATGGTCGGTCATCCAGCTTTTCAGATCCTTCATGCTCATCTTCATCGTCTCTGTTCCTTACTCCTAGTTCAGCGTCTTCACGAGCTTCTCCAGGTTGTCGTTCATGATGGGTGGGTAATCCTCGCCGGCTTTAAGCTGTTTGTCAGTGAGCCCCTCGACGGGGTCGAGCTGGACGCATTGTCGTCAGAAGCGGCGAGAGCAAAGACCGCACTTAAAAGGGGCATATATGCCGCCGCCATGGGGCCACGGTGACGAATAGGACGCCGCTTGGGATGGCGACGGTAGATTCGGTTGTCCATAGATTGCTCCTGAATTGAAAACGGCTGCGTCGGGGTGCCGACGGCCGAAGGCGATGCCGCTGTGGCACGCGGTAGCTATTTGATTCAATTGGGAGCCGTTAATCGTCCAGACGGACCCTGAGGGATAATAGGGTGACCGGGGCATATGAAGATCGCTCGGTGCCGATGACGGCTAGGGCGGAGATCAGCAAGAGGGTGATGAACGATGTCGCGCCCACGGGGACGGTGTCACCGCCACGGGCGATCGACAGATTGCCGGCGAGCTCGGCGCAGATGGTGCAGCCCGCGCCGGTGCAGTCATGATGCAACTCATGGGCGGTTGCGATGGGGGAGAGGATGGTTACCGCGAGAAGGGCGAAGACGAGAGCCAGGGCGAGCAGGCGAGTGCGAACGGGCGGCATGGAGTCGCGTGCATCGCGATTCGGTGCTATATCTCGCCATGCCGAGGTGCTCAGCTCATCAGTCATCTGCCCTCCCTTCCTCTCATCTGGGCATATTTCATCTGGAGGATTGTAGTCTTGAGAAGCTGATTCACAAAGTTGCCGCGCTAAAACTTCATGCTTTCCGGTCCGCCTTGGGGCTGCGCATAAGTTATCCTCCGACATTCAGAAAATCTAAGTGCCAAAAAATAAGATTTTTTGACTCTGTGTTGTATAACCCGCCATTCGTGGGTACCATTCAACGCGTACGCAAACAAAAAGGGTTAACCCGCGCGGCATGACCGCGCGGCCCACAAAGGAGGAAACAAGCATGTCGTCTTTGAAGCCGCTTGCAGATCGCGTCCTGGTCAAGCCCGACGAGGCCGAGCAGAAGACCGCTTCTGGTCTGTACATCGCCAGCAACGCTCAGGAGAAGCCGCAGCGCGGCACCATCGTTGCCGTTGGCGCCGGTAAGGTCAACGACAAGGGTGAGCGCATCCCAATGGACGTTCAGGTCGGCGACGTTGTCATCTACGGTAAGTTCGGCGGCAACGAGGTCAAGGTCGACGGCGAGAAGTATCTGCTGATGCGCGCCGACGACATCTACGCCGTTGTCGAGGCCTAGTCTCGTCAGAATCTCTGATTCGTCTTTGAACGCGTCCGCCGCATAAGACTCGGAAGCGGCGACGCGAGTCACATTTCTTTTGGAGGATTACCTACCATGGCAAAGAACATTACGTTCAACACCGATGCCCGCGCCAAGCTCGCCAAGGGCGTCAACACTCTGGCCGACGCCGTTACCGTCACCATGGGCCCCAAGGGCCGTTACGTCGCTCTGCAGCGCACGTTCGGTGCCCCGACCATCACCAACGACGGCGTTTCCGTCGCTAAGGAGATCGAGCTCGAGGACAACATCGAGAACATGGGCGCTCAGCTGGTGAAGGAGGTCGCCACCAAGACCAACGACACCGTGGGTGACGGCACCACCACCGCAACCCTGCTCGCTCAGGCCATCGTCAACGACGGTCTGCGCAACGTCGCCGCCGGCGCCAACCCGCTGGCTATCCGTCGCGGTATCGACAAGGCCGTCAACGCCGCCGTCGCCGAGATGAAGAAGCAGGCCAAGCCGGTCGAGACCAAGGAGCAGATTGCTTCCGTCGGTACCATCTCTGCCGGTGACCCCGAGGTCGGCGAGAAGATCGCCGAGGCTATGGAGGTCGTGGGCAAGGACGGCGTCATCACCGTCGAGGATTCCCAGACGTTCGACATCACCATCGACACCGTCGAGGGCATGCAGTTCGACAAGGGCTATGTCTCCGCTTATTTCGTCACGGACAACGACCGCATGGAGGCCGTGATGAAGGATCCGTACATCCTCATCACCGACCAGAAGATCTCCAGCGTTCAGGACATCATGCCTGTTCTCGAGGCTGTCCAGCGCGCCGGCCGTGGCCTGCTCATCATCGCTGAGGACATCGACGGCGAGGCTCTGCCGACCTTGGTCCTCAACAAGATCCGCGGCGCCCTCAACGTCTGCGCCGTCAAGGCTCCGGGCTACGGCGATCGCCGCAAGCGCATCCTCGAGGACATCGCCGTCCTCACCGGTGGCCAGGCTGCTCTGGACGAGCTGGGCGTGAAGGTCGCTGACATCACCGCCGATATGCTCGGTACCGCTAAGTCCGTCACTATCTCCAAGGACAACACCGTTGTCGTCGGCGGCGCTGGCTCCAAGGAGGCCATTGACGCCCGTATCGCTCAGATTAAGGGCGAGATGGAGAACACCACCTCTGACTTCGACCGTGAGAAGCTCCAGGAGCGCCTGGCCAAGCTCTCCGGTGGCGTTGCCGTCATCAAGGTTGGCGCTGCTACCGAGTCCGAGCTCAAGGAGATCAAGCACCGCGTCGAGGATGCCCTGCAGGCTACCCGCGCTGCTGTCGAGGAGGGCATCGTCGCCGGCGGCGGCGTCGCCTTCATGGACGCTGCTCCTGCACTCGACGCTGTTGAGCTCGACGACCCCGAGGAGAAGATCGGCGTCGACATCGTCAAGAAGGCTTTGACCGCTCCGGTCGCCACCATCGCCAAGAACGCTGGCTTTGAGGGCGCTGTCGTGGTCGACAAGGTTGCCGAGCTGCCCGCCGGCCAGGGTCTCAACTCTGCCAACGGCGAGTGGGGCGACATGATCGAGATGGGCGTCCTCGACCCCGTCAAGGTCAGCCGCGTCACCCTGCAGAACGCTGCTTCTGTCGCCAGCCTGATCCTCATCACCGAGGCCACCGTCTCCGATGTGCCCAAAAACACTCAGCTTGAGGACGCTATCGCTGCTGCCACCGCCGGTCAGCAGGGCGGCGGTATGTACTAAGGCCGACAAGGTCTAGAACTCCCACCGGGAATCCGGGGGCGTGACGGGGGTTTCTCTCCGGAACGTCCTCGGACATGCAAAGAGGCTCCGCATCGCGCTTCGCGCTGCGGAGCCTCTTTGCGTCCTGCGGAATATTCCGGAGAGAAACCCCCGTCACGCCCCCGGATTCCCTGCGTTTACGGCCATGAGGTCGGCGTGGTCGGAGGTCGTGGCTGATAGGGATACGTGTCCCGGTTGCTGTTTCGCGCTTTGCGCGAAAGACGCACCACTTTGGGGTGAGTGAGAGATGTGGTTGTTGCGGTAACTGATCCCCGCCACAAATTATCCTTGGCATACTTGCGCGAAAGCCTACTGGTGCTACACTTGCAATTGCTGTTTCAGGGCGGGGTGAAATTCCCCACTGGTGGTAAATCGGGCGGTGCCAAAGGGGTGCCGTGGCGCAGGCGAGGTGTCTGCGACCGAGCCGATGAGTCCGCGACCCGGGTGTGCGTTGGTTCGCATGCCGGCTGAACTGGTGAGATCCCAGTACCAACGGTTAGAGTCCGGATGAAAGGGGCAGGTGATCTTATGTCTGAACAGTCGCAGCATATCCATTTTGAGAACACGAATAGGTGGAGCACCAAACAGCTCGTTACCATGGCGTTGATGTGCGCCTTGGGCGCCCTGTTTATGTATGTGCAGCTGCCTATCCTTCCCTCGGCGCCGTTTTTGACGTATGACCCGTCGCTGGTGCCGGCGATGGTGTGCGGGTTTGCGTATGGTCCTGGTGCCGGCACCGCTGTTGCCGCTATGGCGATCGTTATCCATGCGCTTACCACGGGCGATTGGGTCGGTGCGCTTATGAACTTGGTTGCCACGCTGGGCTACATTCTGCCTGCGGCTATCGTCTACCAAAAGATGCATACCTATAAGGGTGCCGTTATTGGCCTGGCGCTGGGCGTTGTTGCCGCTACGGCGCTTTCTATGGTCGCAAACCTTACCATTGGTGTTTGGTTCTGGTATGGCTCGGTCGATGTGATCGCCCCGCTCATGATTCCTGCCGTGCTGCCGTTTAACCTCATCAAGACCGTGCTCAACTCGGTGTTGACATTGGCGGTGTACAAGGCGGTCTCCAACCTCATCACACCCAAGAAGGACCAGGTCAAAGGCCGCGCATGATTGAGTGTCGGGGCGTTTCCTTTAGTTATGACGGTGCCACACCGGCGCTCGATGGCATCGATCTGAACATCGAGGATGGCGAGTTTTTCTGCATTCTCGGCGGAAACGGGTCGGGCAAGTCGACGTTTGCCAAGCATTTGAACGCGCTGCTGCAGCCCGATGCGGGAACGGTGCGCGTCAACGGCATGGACGCGTCCGATCTCGAGCTGGTCTACGACATCCGTTCGACTGCGGGCATGGTGTTCCAGAATCCCGACGACCAGCTTGTGGCGACGCTTGTCGAGGACGATGTTGCGTTTGGTCCCGAGAACTTAGGGGTCGAATCGGCCCAGATCGCGCAGCGTGTTCGCGAGGCGCTGAAGGCCGTGGGCCTGGTGGGCTTTGAGCGCCACGAGACCCATGCGCTTTCGGGCGGCCAAAAGCAGCGCGTGGCGCTTGCCGGCGTGCTCGCCATGGAACCGCGCGTGCTCATATTGGACGAGGCGTCCTCGATGCTCGATCCGCGCGGGCGCAAGGGCCTTATGAAGGCCTGCCACGCGCTGCACGAACGCGGTATGACCATCGTGATGATTACGCACTTTATGGAAGAGGCCGCTGAGGCCGATCGCGTTGCCGTCTTCCAAGCGGGCCGCGTTGCCATGCTCGGTGCGCCCGAGGAAATCTTGACGCGGGCGGACGAACTTGCGCAGCTCAACCTGGACATGCCGGAGTCGTGCCGTCTTGGCAGGGCGCTTCGCGCGAAGGGCGTGCCCATTTGCGCACAGGTGCGCGAGGCGGATATGGTCGCCGATATAGCGCAGGCTTATGCCGAGCGGAGTAGGACAGGCATCGCCGGGCGGCCTTTCGCATCCGATCCTCGTATTCCCGACAACGTCTCCTCTGCAATCGATAGCGCAGACGCGCTGGAGCCCGTCATCGAGATTTCGCACCTTTCGTATAGCTATTCGCTGAGCGCCCGCGAGCGTCGTCGTTGGCGCAAGCGCTCAGCCGCCGAGGGCGCATCGAACAAACAGGCCCTCTGGGGCAACGACCCTAGCAGCCCCTGGGCGTTGCGCAATGTGTCGCTAACGGTGCGCCGTGGCGAGTTCCTGGGCCTTGCGGGCCATACCGGTTCGGGTAAGTCGACGCTGGTTCAGCATCTCAACGGCCTGATTCGTCCCCAGGAGGGTTCCGTTTACGCGTTGGGGCTCGACCTGGCAAACAAGAAAGATGCCGCCGCGGTTAAGGCAAAGGTCGGCGTGGTGTTTCAATATCCCGAGCGTCAGCTGTTTGCCGAGACCGTGGCACAGGACGTGGCGTTTGGTCCGCATAACCTTGGCTTGTCACAGGCCGAGGTTGCCCGCCGTGTTGCGTCATCGCTCGCGCGCGTGGGCCTCGACCTGGCCGCGGTGGGCGACAAGAGCCCCTTTGAGCTCTCGGGCGGGCAGCAGCGGCGCGTGGCGTTTGCCGGCGTGCTTGCCATGGAGCCCGAGGTCCTGGTACTCGATGAGCCCATGGCGGGGCTCGATCCGGCGGCACGCAGTGATTTCCTGGAGCTCATCGATCGACTTCACCATGGGGGCCTGACCGTCGTCATGGTCTCACATAGTATGGATGACCTTGCCAATTGCTGCGACCGTATTGTCGTGATGAACGAGGGCGCGGTATTTGCCGAGGGCACGCCCACTCAGGTTTTTGCGCGTGCGGATGAGCTCAAGTCGATCGGCTTGGGTGTTCCCGCTGCCCAGCGCATGGCGCTGGCGCTTGCGGAAGCGGGCGTGCCGCTGCGTTGCGGCGGGCTCTATACGGTTGAGTCGTTGGCCGACGAGTTGACAGATTTGCTGATCGGTCGCTCAGACGGTTCTTCTAACGTCTCGGACAAGGCCAAATCCGAAACGATCGCGCGAGAGGAGGGCTGCTAATGGAGGCGTTTTCGTTTGGCAGCTACTATCCCGGCGATAGTGCAATCCACCGCCTGGACCCGCGAACTAAGTTGCTCTTGGGCTTTGTGTTTCTGATCACGACGCTCACGGTCGGCAGCTTCCGCGGACTGGTCCCGGTCGCAATCTTCGTTGTCCTGATCTATACCGTGTCCCGGGTGCCGGCTCGTCGCGTCCTGTCATCGATGGCGCCGCTGCTGGCAATCGTCGCGGTGGTCGCAGTGCTCAACCTGTTTTCCGACCAGAGCGGGCGCATTCTGTGGCAGCTCGGCTTTTTGCAGATAAGCGAGGGCTCGCTGCATTCCGCCGTCTTTATGGCGTGCCGCCTGACCTTGATGATGGCCGGTGTGAGCGCTATCACGCTCACCACACCGACGCTCGACCTCACCGCGGGCTTTGAGCGCCTGCTCGCGCCGTTTGCGCGTGTGGGACTTCCTGCGCACGAGCTCGGTATGATTATGGGTATCGCGCTGCGCTTTATGCCGCAGTTTGCCACCGAGATAAAGCAGACGGCCGATGCGCAGGCGAGCCGCGGTGCGCGCGTGACGGGAGGCCCGCTCGGCGGCGTGCGTATGCTCGGCAGTGTGGCGATTCCGCTGTTCACGGGGGTGTTCCGTCATGCCGAAACGCTGTCTGCCGCCATGGATGCCCGTTGTTATCATGGCGAACAGGGCCGAACGCGCCTGCATACGCTTGTGTTTGGCCGCGGCGATGCGCTGGCAGCGGTGGTGACGATGCTGCTGCTCATCTGCGTCATCGTCATCAATCTTCAACTTGTTTAGGCGCGATTCGAGCGCAGGAAAGGGGTCCCCATGACCGACAACGACCGCACGGCGCAGCTCGAGCGCGCCTGTTCGTATCTCAGGCGCATTCCGGCGTGGTATCTCGCCACGATCGACGCGACGGACGGACATCAGCCGCGCGTGAGGCCGTTCTCGTTTGCCATGGTCGATGATGACAAGCTGTGGTTTTGCACCTCGCGCGATAAGGATGTGTGGGCCGAGCTCAGCGCGAACCCCAAGTTTGAGCTTTCGGGCTGGAAGCCGGGGGAGTGCTGGATCGTATTGTCCGGCGAGGCCGCGCTCGAGGACGATGCGGTGGTGAGCGACCGCGTTCGCGAAGCAGGCTTTAAGCACATGGTGGGCATTGGCGAGAAGCATGAGAGCGCCAACGACGGTCGTCTTGCGTTTTTCTCGGTCCGCAATATCGCCGCCCGCTTCTGCGATATCGACGGCAGCGAAGAGCATCTGGAGCTCTAGCGCGTCTCAAATTAACTACCCATCCCAAAATTGCGAGCGTCAGGAGGAAACGTGGACGGATTGAATACGGTGTTGGAGTATCTGACGTCGGTGCCGGCATGGTATTTGGCGACGAGCGTTGACGGGCAGCCGCATGTGCGTCCGTTTTCGTTTGCGCAGATCCAGGACGGCAAGCTGTGGTTTGTAACGGCGCGCACCAAAGACGTGTGGCAAGAGCTGCTGCAAAATCAACGCTTCGAGGCCACGAGTTGGTGGCCGGGCCATGGCTGGCTCATCTTGCGCGGGCATGCGGGTCTGGATGACCAGGCCGCTCCCGATATGCGCGAGGCAGGCTGGAAGCACCTGGAGCGCCTAGGCGAGCACTACGAGGGCGCAGACGATCCAACGCTCATCTTCTTTAGCGTGGAGGAACCCGAGGCCTTTATCTGCAACCATGACGAATGGGTGCCGGTCGAGCTCTAAACGAGTCTCTCAGCAAGTTTCGACAATTCAAATTCTCGCATGTAACGGGCCCCACATTGCAACGTCACCGTAAGGTGCACTGGGCAATATGGGGCTCGTATTTATTTGTCAATTCCTTCGCGTGAATGTGTCGGGACTGTTTCAATGCATGAATATGCAAATGATTTGCGTATAAATGCATCTTTTGGTGCTAAAGTTTCAACCCACTTCATAACGACGGCTGCAGGATGCGTATTGGTGCATAACTGCAGACAAGGAGTCTGATATGTCATTAAAGGTTGGAATCGTTGGTGCGGCTGGATATGCCGGCGCCGAGCTCATTCGCCTCGTCCTCGGTCATCCCGAGTTTGAACTTGCTGCCATAACGTCCAACGCCGATGCTGGCCAGCCGTTGTCTGCGGTGTACCCGAGCTTCGCCGGCGTAAGCGATCTTGTCTTCACGACGCATGATGCCCCCGAGCTCAAGAACTGCGACGCGGTCTTTTTGGCCGTGCCGCACACGGCTGCCATGGCACAGGTGCCCGCCCTGCTTGCCGCGGGAGTTTCCTGCATTGACCTTTCGGCCGACTATCGCCTGAGCGATCCGGCCACCTTTGAGGCCTGGTATGCCGCCGAGCACACGGGCCCCGAGCTACTCAAGAGCCGCGCCTTTGGTCTGCCCGAGCTGTTCTGCCAGGATTTGGAGACCGCCGCATCTGACCATGCCGACGGCAAACCCGTGCTGGTCGCCTGCGCCGGTTGCTATCCCACCGCAACGAGCCTTGCCGCCGCGCCTGCCGTGCGCGCTGGCTGGGTTGCCCAGAGCGGCCCCGTGATCGTTGACGCTATCAGCGGTGTAACGGGTGCCGGTAAGTCCTGCAACGCCCGTACGCATTTTTGCAGCGCGGACGAAAACCTGGAGGCCTATGGCGTGGGCAAGCATCGTCACACGCCCGAAATCGAGCAGATCTTGGGCCTAACCGATCGTGTCGTCTTTACCCCGCACCTGGCACCGCTCAAGCGCGGTCTGCTCTCTACGGTGACGATGCCGCTTACGCCGCAGGCTATCGATACCTTGACCCTTGAAGACGTTGTCGACCATTACAAGCAGTTCTACGCCGGTCGCACCTTCGTGCGCGTACTCGATGCCGGCCAGCAGCCCAAGACGGCTTCGGTCGTCGGCACCAACGCCGCCCAGATCGGCCTCGCGCTCAACAAGCGCGCGGGCGTTCTGGTGGCTACGGGCGCCATCGACAATCTGTGCAAGGGTGCAGCAGGCCAGGCGGTCCAGTGCGCCAACATCGTCTTTGGTTTTGACGAGCGACGAGGCTTGCCCACAGTGGCGTGCCCGGTGTAGCACATTCGATTGTTAACGATTTGGTAGTCGGGCATCGAGTGGGGCGCCACTCTTAAGCTGGTCTCATGATTGTGGCTGGCATGGCGCACCAACCGATGCCCCTTTTTTGTTTGACATAAGGAGTCATAAAGACGATGAATGCAGAGCAGTTCGATATCAAGATTCGTGCCGTAGAGGGCGGCGTAACGGCGGCGGCCGGCTTTAAGGCGGCGGGCATCCATGCCGGATTCCGCAAGAATCCCGAGCGCCTGGATTACGCGCTCGTCGTGCCCGATAAGCCCTGTCCCGGGGCCGGTGTGTTTACGACTAACCGCTTTTGTGCGGCGCCCGTGCAGGTGAGCCGTGCCAACTTGGGCGGCGCCGACAAGGGCTACGGCGTCATTGCCGGCGTTTCTATCAACTCCGGCAACGCCAACGCCGCCACGGGTGAGACCGGTCTTGCCTGCGCGCGCGAGACCTGCAACATCGCCTCGCAGGTCATCGGCTGCGAGCCCCAGCAGATTCTGGTCGCCTCCACGGGCGTAATTGGTCAGATTCTGCCGATCGACACGTTTGAGACTGCCGTTCCTGCCGCCTACGAGGCGCTCTCCGCCCACAGTGGCGCCGATGCCGCCCGCGCTATCATGACGACCGACACGCACTCCAAGGAGTATGCCGTGTGTTACCGCAGCGAGGCCGCGGGGCACGCAGGCAATGCCTATACGGTGGGCGGTATGTGCAAGGGCTCGGGCATGATCATGCCCAACATGGCAACCATGATCGCGGTCATCACTACCGATGCCCCCGTCGAGCCGGCGGCGCTCCACGCCCTGTTGCTCTCCACCGTCAAGCAGACCTTCAACAAGGTAACGGTCGATTCCGACACCTCGACTAACGACACCTGCATCATGCTTGCCTCCGGCGCCGCTGCCGCAGATGCCGAGCCTATTGTCGAGGGCTCTGACGCCTTCGACGAGCTGGCCTTTGCCGTGCATGAGGTGTGCGAGAGCCTGGCGCGCAACATCGCCGCAGACGGCGAGGGCGCATCCAAACTCGTGACGGTTAGCGTCACCGGCGCCGTGAACGACGAGGAGGCCGATATCGCCGCTCGTGCTGTTGCCAACTCGCCGCTCGTCAAGACCTGCATCGCCGGCCACGACTGCAACTGGGGCCGCGTTGCCGTGGCGCTCGGCAAGTGCGGCGTGCAGTTTAACCAAGAAGATGTGTCCATCGACATGATGGGTATGCCCGTCTGCCGTGATGGCCTGACCGTTCCCTTTGACGAGGACGAGGCGCTGCGTCGCTTTGAGGCGCCCGAGATTGTGATCTCGGCAGACCTGGGCGCAGGGGACGCGGCGACCACCGTGTGGACTTGCGACCTCACGCACGAGTACATCTCCATTAACGGCGATTACCGTTCCTAGACTCCCGATGTGCCGCGCGTCCCGCTGCAATCGCGGGCAACGAGGTGCGGCGCGATAGCTACACGAAAGACGAGGCAGACTATGAAGTTCGCACGCGATTGTCGCTCGAGCGAATCCAACGAAGTTACCGCGCAGCTGCTGTTCGAGGCGCTGCCGTGGATTAAGAACCTGACCGGTAAGACGGTCGTTATCAAGTACGGCGGTGCCGCCATGGTCGACGAGCAGCTGCGCCGTGACGTGATGAGCGACATCGTCCTGCTCAAGATTATCGGCATGCGCCCTGTTATCGTGCACGGTGGCGGCAAGGCCATCAACGAGGCGCTCGGCCACTACGACATCCCCGTCGAGTTTAAGAACGGCCAGCGCGTGACCACGCCTGCCACCATGGATATCGTGCGCGAGGTACTGGGCGGCAAGGTCAATCAGGAGCTGGTCGCGGCGCTCAACCAACACGGCAACCTGGCCGTGGGCGTGTCCGGCAGCGACGCCGGTACCCTTATCGCCGAGCCACTCGACCCAGAGCTCGGCCGCGTAGGCAAGGTCACGCACGTCAACACCGACTATATCGAGCGTTTGCTCGACAGCGAGTACATTCCCGTTATCGCCACGGTCGCAGCGGGGGAGGACGGTGGCTTCTTCAACATCAACGCCGATACCGCCGCCGGCGCCGTTGCGGCGGCGCTTCATGCGCACAAGGCGATCTTCTTGACCGACGTCGACGGCCTGTACAAGGACTTTAGCGATAAGGATTCGCTCATCTCCAATCTGACACTCGACGAGGTCAATGAGATGCTCTACGGCGGCGAGGTCGACAAGGGCATGATTCCCAAGCTGCGCGCCGCCGTCGATGCGCTTACCGCCGGTGTGTTCCGAGCCCACATCATCAACGGCACGACGCCGCATTCGCTGCTGCTGGAGCTGCTGACCGATGCTGGCGTCGGTACCGTGATCCACTCCACCGAGACGGCCTACGAATTCGATACGCATCCGCACCCGCTTTCGACGTTTGCGGCGCGCCTGACCGAGAACCTCGACGAGGTCGAGAAGCTCCAGACGGTCTAGCTGACCCGCGGTCATCGCGTCCCTGCACCCATAGCCCTGCGCCGTACGGCGCCCAACGAAAGGCATCCCATGTCACTTGCAACTCAACAATCGCTCGAATCCCATTACGTTATGCATACCTTTGGTCGCTTTCCGGTAGAGTTTGTCGAAGGCCACGGCATGAAGCTCACCGGCGATGACGGCCGTGAGTATCTTGACTTTCTTGCCGGTATCGGTGTGTGCAGCCTTGGCCACGGCAACCCTGCAGTGCTCTCGGCGCTCGAGGCGCAGACCAAAAAGCTCATGCATGTCTCCAATTACTTCTACATCGAGCAGCGCGGACAGGTCGCGGCGCTGCTGTCCAAGCTTGCCAACGACGACGTAGATGGTGCGTGCGTGCTGGCCGATGCCATTGCCGCCGGCGATGAGACCACGGCCGCTGCGCTCGGTGCCCCGGCTGCGGACGAGCAGGTGTGGGAGACGTTCTTTGCCAATTCTGGTGCCGAAGCTAACGAGGGCTCGATGAAGCTTGCACGTCTGTACGCCAAGCGTGCTGGTAACGGCGGCAACACCATCGTATGCATGCGCGGCGGCTTCCACGGCCGTACGCTCGAGACCATTGCCGCCACCATGCAGGATTGGCTGCAGGACAGCTTCCGTCCGCTGCCGGGTGGCTTTGTGGCCTGCTCGCCCAACGATGTCGACGAACTGCGTTCGATCTTTAAGCAGCTGGGAAGCGAGGTCTGCGCTGTCATGCTCGAGCCGATTCAGGGCGAGAGCGGTGTGCACCCCATGACCGAGGAGTTTATGGCGGCGGCGCGTGACTTGGCACACGAGGCAGGCGCCGTTCTTATCGCCGACGAAGTCCAGTGTGGCATCTTCCGCTCCGGCAAGCCGTTTGCATTCCAGACCTATGGCGTGGAACCCGACATTATGAGCCTTGCCAAGGGCATTGCCGATGGCGTGCCCATGGGTGCCGTGGTGGCAAAGAAGGAAATCGCCGACGTGTTTAAGCCGGGCGACCACGGCTCGACCTTTGGCGGTAGCTGCTTGGCTGTCGCGGCGTGCGCCGCGACGCTCTCCGCGCTCGTGCGCGGCGGCTATGCTGAGCATGCCGCCAAGGTGGGCGCCTATATGGAGCAGGCGCTGGCCAAGCTTCCGCACGTTACCGAGGTGCGCGGTCGCGGCTTGATGCTCGGCTGCGACTTGGATGACGCTGCGGGCGATGCGCATGATATTGTTGCCCGCGCGCTTGCCGCCGGCGCTGTGATTAACGCTACTGGTGCCCACACGCTGCGTTTCCTGCCGCCGCTTGTCTGCGAGGAAGTCGACGTGGACGGCCTGATCGAGATCCTGGCGGGCGTTTTGGGCTAACACGGCGCAATAACTTAATTTGGACCGGGTTCTGGACTGCGGGCGTGCCATATGCGGCACGATTCAGCGGTCCGGAACCCGTTTTGCTACCGATTTACCATGACTGGGATGGGCCGTGTGCAAAAAGTGGCAAATATGAGTACTGGCACTAACCTTGTAACATATAAAATAGGCGTTTTTAGACGAGTTGGGCCACATATGTCCAGTTTTGTAGTTAGTAAATTGGCTTAACTGGACTATTGATCGTCGTTCTAATGTCGGATTTGCCTTTTATGACTTCGAAAACGCTGCCATCAAAAAGGTGGCAGTACTCATATTTGGCATTTTTTGCACACGGGTATTCGCCAAGGGTCCATTTCGCCGCCCGCTTTCGCTTCGGGCCTGCGGCCCTCGCGTGCTGCGCTGGAAAACGCTTCGCGTTTCCTCAGCTCCGCACCCTGGCGGGTTCGAATCCCTCTGCACTGGGCCCAAACAAAAACGGTCCCCTTTCGAGGACCGTTTCCAATTCAGTGGTGGGCGATGAGGGATTCGAACCCCCAGCCTTGTGCGTGTAAAGCACCTGCGCTAACCGTTGCGCCAATCGCCCGTGCGGAGAGAGTATAGCAAAACAATCGCCCCATTCACCTCATATCCATTAAAGGTAACCGGCGCGTGTCGGCGCGGAGCTGATTCAGTTGAGATTGCCTGAACATTCCGTCCCTCTTTACACCCTCGGGTATACTCAAAAGCTACTGATTCGATTTGATACCCAGCAACAGCAGAGGGGATAGTATATGTGCGGTTTTGTCGGTTTTGTCGGTGGGACGGATAACCAATCCGAGGTGCTCACCAAGATGATGGACCGCATCGTCCATCGTGGTCCCGACATGGGCGGCCAGTTTATCGACGGCCGCGTTGCCCTGGGCTTCCGCCGCCTGTCGATCCTCGACCTGACCGAGGCCGGCGCTCAGCCCATGGCCAATGAGGACGGCAGCGTCGTCATCGTCTTCAACGGCGAGATCTACAACTTCCAGGAGCTTCGCTCCGAGCTCGAGGCCAAGGGCTATAAGTTCCACTGTGGAGCCGACACCGAGAGCCTCCTGCACGGCTACGAGGAGTGGGGCGAGGCCGTACTCGATCGCCTGCGCGGCATGTACGCCTTCGTCATCTGGGACAAGAAGAAGAACAAGCTTTTTGGCGCCCGCGACATCTTTGGCATCAAGCCGCTCTACTACTATCCCATGGCCGATGCGGGCGACGGCGCGCCGGGCGTGCTCTTTGGCTCCGAGATCAAAAGTTTCCTGGACTACCCGCACTTCCACAAGGCGGTCAACAAAAAGGCCCTGCGTCCGTACATGACGCTGCAGTATTCGGCAACCGAGGAGACCTTCTTCGAGGGTGTCTACAAGCTGCCGCCGGCGCATTACTTTACCGTAGACATCCCGACCGGCAAGATGAACATCGAGCGTTATTGGGATTGCGATTACTCCGCCGTCGAGAAGCCGTTCGAGGAGTACGTCGACGAGCTGGACGAGGTCGTGCACGAGAGCGTCGAGGCCCATCGCATCGCTGATGTTAAGGTCGCCTCCTTCCTCTCCGGTGGCGTCGACTCCAGCTACATCGCCGCTTGCCTCATGCCCGACAAGACCTTCTCGGTGGGCTTTGATTACAAGAATTTCAACGAGACTAACTACGCCAAGGAACTTTCCGACAAGCTCGGCGTCGAGAATGTTCGCAAGATGATCACCGCCGACGAGTTCTTTGGCGCACTCGAGGACATTCAGTATCACATGGACGAGCCGCAGTCCAACCTGTCGTCTGTGCCGCTGTGGTTCTTGGCCGAGATGGCGCGCAAGGACGTCACCGTCGTGCTTTCGGGCGAAGGCGCCGACGAGCTCTTTGGCGGCTACGCCTACTACGAGGACACGGTTCCGGTGCGCAAATACAAAAAGATGGTGCCGTTGCCCATTCGCCGCGCGCTCGGTAACCTGGCGCTGCATATGCCGTACTTCAAGGGCCATAACTTCCTGGTCAAGGGTGCCGAGATCCCCGAGAAGTCGTTCCTGGGCCAGGCCTTGGTATGGCCGGAGCGCGAGGTCGACGGCGTACTCAAGCCCGAGTACAACACCGGCGATGGCGCCTTCGAGCTTGCCGCTCCCATCTATGCGCGCGTGAAGGGTCAGCCCGAGCTGGTCAAGAAGCAGTATCTGGACATGAACATGTGGCTCCCAGGCGACATTCTGCTCAAGGCCGACAAGATGTGCATGGCGCACTCGCTGGAGCTGCGCGTGCCCTTCCTGGATCGCAAGGTCATGGAGTTCGCCGAGCACATTCCCGACCGCTACCGCATCAACGAGAACGGCAACAAACAGGTGCTTCGCCACGCCGCCAACAAGTCGCTGCCCGATGAGTGGGCCACCCGTCCCAAGGTGGGCTTCCCGGTGCCGATCGTCTACTGGCTGCGCGAGCAAAAGTGGTACGACTACGTCAAGGAGTACTTCACCGCGCCGTGGGCAAGCGAGTTTTTCGACACCGACGAGCTCATGCATCTGCTCGACCTGCACTTTGCGGGCAAGGGCGATTTCCAGCGCAAGATCTATACGCCGCTCGTGTTCTTGGTGTGGTACAAGCGCTTCTTTATCGACGAGGGCCAGCCTTCTGTTCAGGCTGCCTAGCCTCGGCTTTCGAATGCCTGCGCGTAACGGCTCCTCCGGGAGCCGTTTTTGCGCGAGCACGTTTCAGTTACTATGAAAACCGTCCCTGCCAAATGGCTGAGAAAGGCGAAAGATGCACCATTCGGATTCCGCGACCGTGACCACGGTCGATACGCTTGCCAAGCTTCTCGATGTGTGCGGCGAGCTGCACGCATCGGAGCAGGTTGACGAGCGTGCCGTGACCGGCTGCTCGTTTGATTCGCGCGCGGTTTCGGCAGGTGACGTGTTCTTTTGCAAGGGCGCTGCCTTTAAGCCCGCGTTTTTGAGCATGGCGCTCGATGCGGGCGCCGTCGCATTTGTGTGCGAAGAGTCGCTGGTCGAGTCTCTGGAGCCGCTGGCGAAAGAGAACGGCGCGGCGATGCTGGTCGTGGACAGCGTGCGCACGGCCATGGCCCTGCTGCCGCCGGAGGTCTACAACCGCCCCGACCACGACGTCAAGATCGTGGGTATCACCGGTACCAAGGGAAAGACCACGGCCGCTTTTATGCTTCAGTCCATCATCAAAGCGGCGGGCGAGTCCTGTGGCATGATCGGCTCGGTGAACACCGACGATGGTATCGAGTGCTACGAGAGCACCAACACCACGCCCGAGGCCCCCGAGGTCTGGCGCCATATCGCCAACTGCCGCGCGTCTGGTCGCCAGTCCATGGTTATGGAGGTCTCAAGCCAGGCGCTCAAGTACCAGCGCGTCGAGAACCTACCGTTTGACGTGGCGTGCTTCCTCAATATCGGGCGTGACCACATCTCACCGATCGAGCACCCGACCTTCGAGGATTATTTTGAGAGCAAGCTCAGGATCTTTGATCAGGCTAAGACCGCCGTAGTGAATCTGGGCACCGATGAAGTCGAACGCGTGCTGGAGGCCGCGTCGACGGCCGAGCGCTTGGTGACCGTTGGCGTCGAGCATCCCGAGGCGAGCCTGTGGGCAAGCGATGTCCGCATGGTCGGCTTTAACATCGAGTTTAACCTGCATGGCATGAGCGCCGACAAGCCCGAGGCGGGGGAGAAGGTCCTGCTGGGTATCGCGGGAGACTTTAACGTGGAGAACGCGCTGGTCGCTATCGCCGCCGCGCGCGAGATTGGCATCGGAATCGATGCCATCAAGAAGGGCCTCTCCAAGCTGCGTGTGCCGGGCCGCATGGAGGTCGTGGAGTCGAAGGATGGCCGCGTGGTTTGCGTTGTTGACTACGCTCACAACCAACTTTCGTTCCGCTCGCTCTTTGCGTCGGTCAAGCGCGCGTTTCCCGCCAGCCTGGTCATTGCGCTGTTTGGTGCCGCTGGAGGCAAGGCGCAGGAGCGCCGTGAGCAGCTTCCGCGCGAGGCCGCGCCATATTCTGATTTGCTGATCTTTACCAACGAGGATCCGGCTCACGAGGACCCGATGAAGGTCTGTCGCGAGCTTGCCGAGCATGTTCCCGACGATACCCCGAACAAGATTATCCTCGATCGCGAGGCTGCTGTGCACGCGGCATTCAAGGCGGCGCGCGAGGAATACGTCAGCCCCGGTGCGCCCACCATCGTCTTGCTGTTGGCAAAGGGCGACGAGGAGCTCATGCACGTGGGTGATGAATTCGTACCCATCGAGAGCGATCTTTCGCTTGCCAATCGTTTAATCGATGTTACCCAGTTTGACTAATGAACTGCGATGAGGGCGGCGTCCCGAGCGCGCTGCCGTTGCAAGCGCGTTTCCCCTCAAGCGAGGCGCGCCGCCTAAGACCAGAAGCCCCTTCTACGTAATGGAGTGACCATGTCCCACAATACCCTGCCGACCGTCGCTGAGCTTTCGGGCGAGATGCGCGAGCGTCTTGCCAAGGTTAAGTACGTCTTTACCGACCTGGACGCCACCATGCTCGCGCCCGGCTCGTGCGTGCTGCGCGACAACGACGGCAATCCCTCGACCAAGCTCGTCGAGGCTGTCGTGGCACTTGCCCGCGCCGGCATTCAGGTGGTCCCCACCTCGGGCCGCAACCGCACCATGATCCACGAGGATGCGCGCGTGCTCGGCCTCAACTCCTACATCGGCGAGATGGGTGGCCTGGTCATGTACGATCTCAAGGCCAACGATTGGGAGTATCTGACCGGCGATATGCCCTACGACCCCGCCTGCGGCCTCACGCCGCATCAGGTGATCGAGCAGACTGGCGTGTGCGAGAAGATTCTCGCCCGCTGGCCGCATAAGATCGAGTACCACAACGACATGTCGACTGGCTACAAGTACCGCGAGGTCACCGTCGGCATGCGCGGCGATGTGCCCGACGACGAGGTCCAGGCCATCCTGGACGAGGCCGGCTGCGGTCTGGTCTGGGCCTGCAACGGCCACCTGACACATCTGTCCAAGCCGACGACGCTCGAGCTCGAACGCGTCGAGGATGGCCGCGCGTTTAACATCAATCCCGCCGGCCTCAACAAGGGCGTTGCCATCGCACGTTTCTGCGAGCACCTGGGTATCGAGCGCGAGGAGACGCTGGCGCTCGGTGATTCCGAGTCCGATTTCTACATGGCCGACCACGTTGGCACGTTCTGTTTGGTCGAGAACGGCCTGACCAGCGCCGGCGCGCCCGAGTTCCTGGACGCTTGCGATAACGCCTACGTCACGCGCGGCAAGATTGTCGACGGCTGGGTGGCAACGGCCGAGCTGCTGGTCGCGGCTCGTTCGTAGCGCGGTCCTATCGTTCTGAGCCATATCTTTTCGAGAGAGAATCTGGTGAGGTAATGTCCGATATCGAGAATCTGGCCGGGGACACGCGCCCCATTGGCGTGTTCGACTCGGGCCTGGGCGGTCTGACGGTTGCGCGCGCCATTGCGACGGCGTTGCCGCACGAGTCCGTCTACTACTTTGGCGACACCAAGCGCTGCCCCTACGGCACCCGCACCGAGGACGAGGTGCGATCGTTTGCGCTGCAGGCAGGCCACTGGCTGTCGAAGCACGACGTCAAGATCATGGTCATCGCCTGCAACACGGCGACTGCAGCGGCCTTGCGTTTGGCCCAGCAGGTGCTCGACGTTCCCGTCATCGGTGTGATTGCGCCGGGCGCACGCGCGGCAATCAACAGCACCCGCACGCGCCGGGTGGGCGTGCTCGCCACCAACCTCACCATTCGCTCAGGCGCTTACACGCGTGCCATTCAGGACCTGGATGCCGGCGTCGACGTATACGGCTGCCCGGCTTCGAGTTTTGTCGAGGTCGTTGAGCACGAGCTCGCCTCGGGTGCGCATCTGCAGGAGCAGTGGCTCGAGAACGAGGACATCTTCGATACGCCTGCCGTGCGAGCGCTGGTCGGCGCCACGGTTGAGCCGCTGCGCGATCGCGGAATCGATACCGTGGTGCTTGGCTGCACGCACTTTCCGCTGCTCGTGGGGCCTATTCGCCATGCGCTGGGGCCCGGGGTGCGCGTGGTGAGTTCCGCCGAGGAGACTACGCGCGAGCTGACCGATATCCTCACGCGCCGTGAGCAACTGGCGGGCGACGCTGCCGAGCCGCAGCATCGCTTTGCCACTACGTCTGACAACATTGCCGAGTTTGCGGTGGCGGGTAGCTTTATCTTTGGCCAGCCGCTCAAAAGCATCGAGCATGTCGATATCGACGAACTGAAATAGATATAAGGTCACCGACCAAAGGCTCACGTTCGCCTTTTGCCGAAAGGATTTTGCTATGGAGTATATGCAGGTCAACCGCGCCAACGGCCGTGCCGCCGATGAGTTGCGCCCCATCAAGCTTACTCGCGGCGTCATGAAGCACGCCCACGGTTCGTGCCTGGCCGAGTTTGGCGATACGCGCGTGCTGTGCGCTGCCACCATCGAGGAGGGCGTGCCGGGCTGGCGCAAGGGCGCCAAGGCTGGTTGGGTAACGGCGGAGTACGCCATGTTGCCGGCATCGACCGGCAAGCGCTGCAAGCGTGAGCACGCCAACCGCAAGGGTCGCTCCATGGAGATTGAGCGTCTGATCGGCCGTAGCCTGCGCACCGTCGTCAACATGAAGGCGCTCGGCGAGTACACCGTCACCGTCGACTGCGATGTGATTCAGGCAGACGGCGGCACGCGTACGGCGAGCATTACCGGTGCCTGGGTGGCGCTGCACGACGCCCTTGCTATGTGGGTCGAGGCCGGCAAGATCGAGCGCATCCCGCTCACGGGCCAGGTTGCTGCCATCTCTATGGGCGTTGTCGACGGCAACACCCTGCTCGACTTGGATTATTCCGAGGACAGTCACGCCGAGGTCGACATGAACCTTGTCGCCACCGATACCGGTGAGATGATCGAGCTCCAGGGCACGGGCGAGCAGGCGCCCTTCGACCGCAAACGCCTCAATGCCCTGCTCGATTTGGGCGACAAGGGCATTGCCGAGCTCATCGAGCTCCAGCGCCAGGCCCTCGCCTAACCTGCCAAAAAGGGACAGGTTTATTTTGGCAGGTTTTATCTGCGGAAACGCCGATAGATAAGGTTGATGCCACATGGAAAGGGAGACGCCGAAGGGCCAGTCCCTTTTACGTGACTTTGCTATACGGACAAGGAGGCCAGCTATGGCACTTGAGAAGATCGACATCGACACCCTCGACCCGGCGGCGACCATCGTCGTGGCAACGGGCAACGCCCATAAGCTCACCGAGATTGAGGCCATTTTGGGCAAGGTTATGCCCGAGGTTCGCTTTGTGGCGCTCGGCCAGCTAGGTGATTTTGAGGACCCCGAGGAAAACGGCACGACGTTTTTGGAGAACGCCATCATCAAGGCGCAGGCTGCCGTCGAAGAGACGGGGCTCATGGCCATTGCCGACGATTCGGGCCTGGTCGTCGATGCTCTGGACGGCGAGCCGGGCGTGTATAGCGCACGCTATGCGGGCGTTCACGGTGACGATGCCGCCAACAATGCCAAGCTGCTCGTGAATCTGGAGGGCGTGGCCGACGAGGACCGCACTGCGCGCTTTATGAGCGTCGTCGCGCTCATCGACACGGACGGTTTGGTCACCTATGGTGAGGGCGCCTGCGAGGGCGTTATCGCGCACGAGGGCCGCGGTGATCACGGCTTTGGCTACGACCCGCTGTTCCTGCCGGTCGACACGCCGGGCAAGACCATGGCCGAGCTGACGGCGGACGAGAAGAACGCCATCAGTCATCGATTCCATGCGCTCGAGCACCTATCCGCCAAACTGACGGGCGAGGAGTAGACCGTGCGTGCGGTGGTGCAGCGCGTGCTCAATGCCGGCGTGACAGTCGACGGCGAGTGCGTGGGCAAAATTGGGCGCGGCTATCTGGTGCTGCTGGGCGTGGGCCATGGCGACACGCGCGCCGAGGCCGATAAGCTGTGGGGCAAGCTCCGGGGCTTGCGCATTAACGAGGACGATAACGGCAAGACCAACCTGGCACTTGCCGATGTCGACGGCGAGGTTCTCGTGGTGTCGCAGTTCACGCTGTTCGCCGATTGCCGTCACGGCCGCCGTCCATCGTTTACGGATGCCGGCGCCCCCGATGTCGCCAACGAGCTCTACGAGTACTTCCTGACGCTTGTGCGCGAGGACGTCGAGCACGTAGCGCATGGCATCTTCGGCGCCGACATGAAGGTCGACCTCGTCAACGACGGTCCATTCACCATCGTTCTGGACACAGACAATCTGTAAGTAGTCAATTTTGGACGGGGCTTATTTAGCTACTTGCGTATAGCGGCAACAGGGTGCTATAGTATTAGAGTTTTGTCTATCTTAGGGGTATTATCCCCTTTTTGAATTGCACCTTCTGGAGGCCCTGTTCATGGAAGAGATGGAAGTCAATCACGTCGACGACATCCACGAGAAGCTGACCGATATGGTGGGCGATCGCGTCAAGGTGAAGGCCAACATGGGCCGCACCCGCGTCGTCGAGCGCATGGGCACCATCAAGAGCGTCCACCCCGCCGTCTTTATCGTCGAGGTCGACGAGCGCCGTGGCCGCAAGTCGCGTCAGTCCTACCAGTATATTGATGTTCTCACCGGCCAGGTCGAGCTGTTCGACCCCGAGAGCGGCGAGCACATTTTTACCCCGCTCGGCAATCAGCTCGAGGAGCACTAACGGTGACCGATTGGTCCCTGACCCTTTTCGCGCCGGCAAAGATCAACCTCTATCTGGGGGTTCATACCGAGCGTGACGCCCGCGGCTATCACAGGGTCGATTCCCTGATGGCAGCCGTCGGTCTTGTCGATACCGTGACGGTCACGCCGGCACAGGCGCTGACCGTCCAGACGATTCCGGCATCCGACTTTCCTATGCAAAAGAATACGGCGTATCGTGCAGCTGCTGCTATGGCCGAGCATTATGGTCGCGAGGCAAACATCTGCGTGACGATTGAGAAGCGCATTCCATTGTGCGCCGGCTTGGGCGGCCCCTCGACGGATGCGGCCGCGGTCATTGTTGCCTTGGCGGAGCTCTGGGGAATTGATCGCACCGACCCCGCGCTCGACGACATTGCGCGGGGCATTGGTGCTGACGTTCCCTTCTTTTTGCATGCCAGCCCTGCGTTCTACGTAGGTGGGGGAGACGTGCTGGCAACTGAGTACCCCGCGCTGCCCGCAACGCCCGTCGTGTTGGTCAAGCCGCGCGAGGCAAGCGTTTCAACAATTGAAGCCTATCGACGTTTTGACGAGACTCCAGCGCCTGCGGACAAGCCCGGAGCGATCGCATCTGCCCTTCGTTCGGGAGACGCAGAGGCGGCCTACACGCTCGTCCACAACAACCTGGGAGTCATTTCCGCGCAGATGGAGCCGCGGATTCAAACGGTGCTTGACTGGCTTCGTTCACAGGACGGTACCATTGCCGCAAACGTGTGCGGTTCGGGTGCCTGCTCGTTTGCCATTTGCGACACCGCCGCCACGGCCGAAAGGCTTGCCGACGCTGCCCTGCAAAACGGCTGGTGGTCCTGCGCGACGGAGCTCATTCCCAACACGGTTCGCATTGAAGCGCCAAAGAAATTAAAATTTCTCTAGCACGCGGCGAAAAACTTTGTTATTATAGTCGAGCTAACGGGTTGTGGCTCAGTTTGGTAGAGCACTGCGTTCGGGACGCAGGGGTCGCTGGTTCAAATCCAGTCAACCCGACCAGAGCATGAGGAGGGACCGCTTCTTGCGGTCCCTTTTTTTAGCTATTGTTGTGATACCGCGACACCCGCGGTATACTCATTCGAGCTTGTCTCGCTGTATTGTGGAGGTCTACATGTTTGGACTGAGGGCTCCTGAGCTCATCATTATTCTCGTTGTTGTCCTGATTATCTTCGGGCCCAAGAACCTGCCGAAGCTCGGCAAGTCCCTCGGCTCTACCGTCAAGAATATCCGCGAGGGTATGGAGGGCGACGATAAGGGCGAAACCAAGCAGGCCGAGGAGGTCGTGGTCGAGCAGTCCGAGGAGGACAAGGAGATCGCAGAGCTCGAGGCCAAGCTCGCTGCTGCCAAGAAGAAGCAGGCAGAGGACAGCGACGCGGACGCAGAGTAGTCCCATCCCTTTGGGGTGAGCACCTGACCGGCTTGCCCGCAGGCTAGCCGGTCTTTTTCGTTTTGTTGACAGTTGATTGTTACATCATAGTTGGGGAGATATCCGTATGGACGCAAGCCAGATCGTACTGACCGCTGAGGGCCGCCAGAAGCTCGTCGAGGAGCTCGCTTGGCGTGAGGGCGATTACGCCAAGGAGATCGTCGAGGACATCAAGGAAGCCCGCGCGTTCGGCGACCTTTCGGAGAACTCCGAGTACGACGCCGCCAAGGACAAGCAGGCCCAGAATGCTGCTCGCATTGCCGAGATTCAGGCCATCCTCGCCAACGCTCAGGTTGCTGCCACCACGGGCGATCTGACCGTCTCCATCGGTTCCACCGTTTCTCTGATCGATCCCAACGGTGAGGTCATGGAAGTCACGCTCGTCGGTACCACCGAGACCAACTCGCTCGAGCACAAGATTTCCAACGAGTCTCCGGTCGGCCACGCCATCATTGGTCACGGCGAGGGCGACTCCGTCGAGGTCGTTACGCCTTCCGGCAAGACCCGCATCTACACCATCGCCAAGATCGCACGCTAGACCACGGTCCCGCGTAAAGGTATGTTTTCGCTCCCTGGGACCGAATCCTGGGGAGCGTTTTAGTTTGAGGAGCTAACTATGGCAGAGAACCAGAACGCCGCCGAGCAGGCATCGACGCTCAACGACGAACGCGCCACGCGCCTGGCCAAGCGCGCCGCCCTGTTCGAGGCGGGCCAGAACCCCTATCCCGAGCACTCCGAGATTGAGGACTACGTCGTCGACATCGAGACTAAGTACGCCGAGCTCACCGATGGCGAGGACACCGAGGACGTCGTGAAGATCGGCGGCCGTGTGGTCGCCAAGCGCGGTCAGGGCAAGATCATGTTCATCGTCGTGCGCGACGCGACCGGCGAGATCCAGCTGTTCTGCCGCATCAACGATATGGACGAGGCCGCCTGGAATACGCTCAAGGCCCTCGACCTTGGCGATATCCTTGGCGTGACCGGCGTGGTCGTGCGCACCAAGCGTGGCCAGCTTTCCGTTGCCCCCAAGAGCGCGACGCTGCTGTCCAAGGCCGTTCGCCCGCTGCCCGAGAAGTTTCACGGTCTCTCCGACAAGGAGACCCGCTATCGTCAGCGCTATGTCGACCTGATCGCCAACGACGACGTTCGCGAGACCTTCCGCAAGCGCTCGCAGATCCTCTCCACGTTCCGCCGCTTTATGGAGTCCGATGGCTACATGGAGGTCGAGACCCCTATCCTGCAGACCATCCAGGGCGGAGCTACTGCCAAGCCGTTCATCACGCACTTCAACGCGCTCGATCAGGAGTGCTACCTGCGTATTGCCACCGAGCTGCACCTCAAGCGCTGCATCGTCGGCGGCTTTGAGCGCGTCTTCGAGATCGGCCGCATCTTCCGCAACGAGGGTATGGACCTCACCCACAACCCCGAGTTCACCACGATGGAGGCTTACCGCGCCTTCTCCGATCTCGAGGGCATGAAGGCGCTCGCCCAGGGTGTCATTAAGGCCGCTAACAAGGCTATCGGCAATCCCGAGGTTATTGAGTACCAGGGCCAGACCATCGACCTTTCTGGTGAGTGGGCAAGCCGTTCCATGACCGATATCGTCTCTGACGTGATTGGTAAGCAGGTCACCATCGACACGCCGGTTGAGGAGCTTGCTGCCGCCGCGCGCGAGAAGGGCCTGGAGATCAAGCCCGAGTGGACCGCCGGCAAGATCATCGCCGAGATCTATGACGAGCTGGGCGAGGACACCATCGTCAACCCCACCTTCGTGTGCGATTACCCCATCGAGGTCAGCCCGCTTGCCAAGCGCTTTGAGGATGACCCGCGCCTGACCCATCGCTTTGAGCTGGTCATCGCCGGTCACGAGTACGCCAACGCATTCTCCGAGCTCAACGACCCGGTCGACCAGGCTGAGCGCTTTGCTGCCCAGATGGCCGAGAAGGCCGGCGGCGACGATGAGGCCATGGAGTACGACGAGGACTACGTGCGCGCCCTCGAGTACGGCATGCCTCCCGCGGGCGGCATCGGCATCGGTATCGACCGCGTGGTCATGCTGCTCACCAACCAGGCTTCCATTCGCGACGTCCTGCTGTTCCCGCACATGAAACCCGAGAAGGGTTTCCAGTCCGGTGCCGCTGCTGCCAAGGCTGCCGAGGCCGGCAACACCGCGAGCCCCTTCGTCAAGCCCCTCAAGCCCACGGTTGATTATTCCAAGATTGCCGTTGAGCCGCTGTTTGAGGAGTTCGTCGACTTTGATACCTTCTCCAAGAGCGACTTCCGAGCCGTGAAGGTCAAGGCATGCGAGGCCGTCAAGAAGTCCAAGAAGCTGCTGAACTTTACGCTCGACGACGGCACCGGCACCGATCGCACCATCCTCTCCGGTATTCACGATTACTACGAGCCCGAGGACCTGGTCGGCAAGACCTTGCTCGCCATCACCAACCTGCCTCCGCGCAAGATGATGGGCATCCCCAGCTGTGGCATGCTCATCAGCGCCATCCACGAGGAGGAGGGCGAGGAGCGTCTCAACCTGATCCAGCTCGACGATTCCATCCCTGCCGGCGCAAAGATGTACTAACTAGTTACGCGGTTCTACGAACCGCGTAACGGCTCGACGCTGCGCGGGCCGCATTTGGGCAATCTGACGTTCAACTTCAAGGGCGCGACCAGAAGGTCAGCGCCCTTTCGTTTCACGCCACCTTGCCTCAAATGCGACCCGCTCGCTGACTTATGCTCAACCTACGGCGCCATTTTGCTTGAAGGCACCTTGCTTGCTCTGGCGGGCTTTCGCTGTCCGTCCTCTACCTGCGGCGTTGCCCTGGTTGGCACTTAGGGACGTTCCTCTTGTGCCGACACTTGGGGACGGTCCTAGCCGCCTGGGGTCTACCGGTGCATTGGGGGTTTACGCCTTCCGTGCATGACAGTCGTCTCTTTTATGTTTCCTTTAGCCGTTGCTGCCTAGGATGGGGGTTAGTCGGCAGGAAGGGAGCGTCTATATGGACGATGCGAGCGAGCGCGCGATCGAAGAGGACATGCTCGATCAGTTCAACTACTTTGATGATGAGGACGAGGAGCTGATCGACCGTCGCGAGCCAGCGCCGCTTGATTCCTTTGATCTGGTCGATGAAGAGGCTGATGAGGTTGAGGGCGAATCGACGGAACCCCCACAGCCTTCGCGCCTTGACTCGCTGCTTTCGAGAGCCCCCATGCACCACGGCGTTCGTGCCGGCGCGCTTCATATGAAAACTGACTGGCACCAGATCGTGACGGCGGGCGATGAACTTGCCGTCGATGCGCCGCTCACCGATAAGTCGTCCATTATCTGCCGCACCGGCATGCTTATGCTGGCAAGCGGAACAGGTGCCTGGCGCGTGCGCGATACCATGAATCGCGTCGCCGCCGTACTCGGTGTCACCATCCACGTTGACCTGAGTCTCCTGTCGTTCGAGTGCACCTGCATCGAAGATGGCCACTGCTTTAACGAGGTCGTCAGCCTACCCACAACGGGGGTCAATACTCATCGCATTTGGATGATGGAGAGCTTCTTAAAGGAAATCGAGATTTACGGGCGCCGGTTTACCGTGCACGAGTACCACGAGATGCTCAAGACCGTTGAGAGTTCAAAGCCCGATTACTCTCCCTGGCAACAGGGCCTTGCGGCGGCCTGTGCTTGCGGCGCCTTCGTCTTTTTGCTCGGCGGCGGCCCTATCGAGATGGCTTGCGCGTTCGTGGGCGCTGGTGTCGGCAACTTTGCTCGCTCCCATATTCTTAAGCAGGGTCTTGGCCAGTTTAGCGCGCTGACGATTGGCGTCGCGCTGGCCTGTGTCTCGTATTTGCTGGCGTTGCTCGGCCTTGGCCAGGTCATTCCGGGGGCAATGTCGCACCAAGAAGGCTATATCGGCGCCATGCTCTTTGTGATTCCCGGCTTTCCCCTCATTACGGCAGGCCTCGACATCGCTAAGCTCGACATGCGAAGCGGTATCGAGCGTCTTTCGTATGCCGTATCGATTATTGTGATGGCGACCCTCGTAGGTTGGATGGTTGCCGAGTGTGTTGGCCTGGCGCCGGACGACTTTGCGCCGCTCGGCCTTTCGCCGCTTGCCCTTACGCTCTTGCGCGTGGTAATGAGCTTCGTTGGCGTATTCGGCTTCTCAGTGATGTTTAACAGCCCGGTAAAGATGGCCACGGCAGCTGGGCTGATCGGCGCCGTGTCCAATACCCTTCGTCTGACCCTTGTCGATGGGCCGACGATGCTTCCCTTCCTGGGCCTCAGCGCGGGAATGCCTCCCGAGGCGGCTGCATTTATCGGGGCGCTCGTATCGGGTTTGCTGGCAAGCCTGGCAGAAATCAGGCTCACCTACCCACGTATCGCCCTCACGGTGCCATCGATTGTCATTATGGTGCCGGGCTTGTATCTGTATCGCTCGATGTATTACATGTGCACCTTCGACACGGTCAATATGCTCGGCTGGTTTGTGCGTGCAGTGCTCATCGTGGCGTTTCTGCCCGTTGGCCTGGGTGTGGCGCGTACGCTCACCGACCCTCGCTGGCGCCACACCAGCTAATTGGTGCAAGGGGAACAGGTTACTTTGCACCAAATGAGTTGCGGTGAAATAGGGACTGAATTGCTGCTTAAAGGGTCAAAACAGTCCGTATTCCACCGCAACTTATGGGGTCGGGGGATTATTGGTGCCCTGCATCTTCATAAACTCAACGCTTACGAAGCACGCGCTTTTCGTGCTAGGCTGGTTCCACCACATAAGTAGTCGCAGACGCACGTACCACGGGCGGGCGAGATGAAGTCCCAACAGCTCCATCTCGCCCGCCCGTTTTTGTTGTGCGCCGCGGCGCAACACAGAAAGGACCATGCCCTTTATGCCTATCAACAAACGAGAGAGCCTGCTGTTCACCTTTATCATGTGCTTTTGCATGGTGCTCTGGATGAGCATCTACAACGTTGCCCTGCAGCATGGGGCCATCAACGGCGAGGTTGTTGCCGCCGCGTGGCTCGGCTTCCCCGTTGCCTACATATTTGCCATGTGCTGCGACTGGTTTGTTGCCAGCCCCCTTGCCAAGGGTTTCGCATTTAAATTCCTGGTCACGCCGGGCAAGAGCTCGCCGCTTGCCATGACGCTCGCCGTCAGCTCCTGCATGGTCGTTCCCATGGTCATCATCATGTCGCTCTACGGCGCGTGCGAAGGCCTGTTCCATATGCCCGGCGGCCCGCTTGCCAATTTGCAGGCGCTGCCGATGATGTGGCTCGTCAACATTCCGCGCAACTTTATCATGGCCCTGCCTTGGAACCTGCTGGTGGCTGGTCCGGTTGCTCGCTTTGTATTCCGCCGCGCCTTCCCCATGGGCACGGTCTTTGCCGAACCGCACATGGAGCTCGTGCACATGCCGGGTGCTCCCGCTGCCGATGTCGTCAACGACGTTGCCGAGAGCATGGATGCCGAGCCTGCCTGCTAGGCAACAGCCTCTAACCTAGAGCGTCCGCCGCACCCGGCGATTCCTTTTTTGTAGACGTTGTCGTATGGCTGCATGCGGAAAAGGCCCCAGCGGTTAACATATACTCCATATGGGTAAAGAGACCAAAGCGCCGCCACGAGTGGCGCTTTGCGTTTGAAAAAACTAGCTCGTCTAAGAGGAACTAGCATGTTAGACCGTTTTACCGATCGTGCGCGCAAGGTCATGTCCATGGCCAAGCAAGAGGCGCTCGATCTTCATTCAAATAAGGTGGGTACCGAGCATCTGCTGCTCGCGCTTGCCAAGGAGGACGAGGGCATTGCCGCTGAGGCGCTGCGCTCGCTCGATATTTCCTACGACGACATCATGGACACGCTCAAAGAAGTCCAGACTACCGTTCCCGAGCCCAGCGAGGAGACCGAGGCGGCCAAGCTCGCCTTTACGCCGCTCGTCATTAGCGTGATGGAGCGCTCCTTCCGCGTGGCACGTGAGAATAACCAGACCTATGTGTCGACCGAGCACCTGCTCATCGGTATCGTCGAAGAGGGCAACGGCATGGCCATGGATATCCTCATGCGCTTGGGCGTGTCGTCCGCTTCCATTAAAAAAGCCATCGAGAAGCTTACCGCCAAGGATCAGGACAAGAAGCGTCCGCTCGCCGGCGCCGGTGCCGGGCGTCCCGGTGCGGGCCTGCCGTTCTTTAGCGGTTCGGATGCCTCGCAGCAAAAGGGGAGCGGTACCGATACGCTCAAGCAGTTCGCCACCAACCTTACGCAGAAAGCACGCGACGGCGAGCTCGACCCCGTGATCGGTCGCGAAAAGGAAGTCCAGCGCATGATGGAGATCCTTTCGCGCCGCACCAAGAACAACCCGCTTATCTTGGGTGACCCCGGTGTGGGCAAGACGGCCATCGTCGAGGGCCTGGCGCAGCAGATCGCTGCCGGTAACGTGCCCGAGAACCTTATGAACCAGAACATCTGGACGCTCGACCTGCCGGGTCTTGTCGCGGGCGCCAAGTATCGCGGTGAGTTTGAGGAGCGCCTCAAGAACGTGATCCAGGAGGCGACCGAAGCCGACGACGTTATCTTGTTTATCGACGAGATGCACACCATCATCGGTGCCGGTTCCGCCGAGGGCTCCATCGATGCAAGCTCCATGCTCAAGCCCGTGCTCGCACGCGGCGCTTTCCAGATCATCGGTGCCACCACGGCCGAGGAGTTCCGTAAGTACCTCACTAAGGATCCGGCCTTTGAACGCCGCTTCCAGACCATCGATGTCGAGGAGCCGAGCGTCGAGGATACGGTCAAGATCCTGACCGCGCTCAAGCCGCGCTACGAGGAGCACCACCACGTGCGCTACACGCAGGGTGCTATCGAGGCCGCCGCGAACCTTTCCAACCGCTACATCCAGGATCGCTTCCTGCCCGATAAGGCCATCGACCTCATTGACGAGGCCGGTGCCCGCGCTCGCATCGCCGCGAATCGCGCACCCGAGCCGGTGCGCGAGGCCGAGCATCGCATCGAGGAGCTCAAGGCCGCCGCGCAGGAGGCCACCGAGAGCGACGACATGAACAAGGCTGCCGAGATCACCGAGCAGCAGAAGGCTGCCGAGATTGAACTCGCCGAGGCCAAGGCTGCCTGGACGGCCGAGCTCGACGCCAGCCCGCTCACCATCGATGTCTCCCAGATCGCCGATATCGTGTCCGTGACCTCGGGCGTGCCGGTGTCCTCGCTTACCGAGAGCGAGAGCCGTCGCCTGCTGCAGGCCGAAAGCGTGCTCAAGACGCGCATCATCGGTCAGGACGAGGCTGTCGAGGCCGTTGCCAAGGCCGTGCGCCGCAGCCGCTCGCCGCTCAAGGATCCGCGTCGCCCCGGCGGCAGCTTTATCTTCCTGGGTCCCACCGGCACGGGCAAGACCGAGCTCGCCAAGACGCTCGCCGAATACCTCTTTGGCAGCAAGGACGCGCTCATCAGCTTCGACATGTCCGAGTTCGGTAGCGAGTTCGAGGTCTCCAAGCTCATCGGTAGCCCTCCGGGTTACGTCGGTCACGACGAGGGCGGCCAGCTCACCAAGGCCGTTCGTCGCCACCCGTACTCGGTCGTGCTGTTCGACGAGATCGAGAAGGCGCACCCCGATATCTTCAACATCCTGCTGCAGGTGCTGGAGGAGGGTCGTCTAACCGATAGCCAGGGCAAGACGGTCGACTTCCGCAACACCGTGATCATCATGACATCCAACGTGGGCGCCCGCGAGATTGCGCAGGATGCAAGCGTGGGCTTTGGTACCACGGGCGAGCAGGGTCTTACCTCGAGTGAGATCCGCGGCCGCGCGATGGGCGAGCTCAAGCGCCTGTTCCGCCCCGAGCTGCTCAACCGTATCGACGACATCGTGGTGTTCCAGAAGCTTTCGGGCGAGAATCTGACCAAGATCGCGCACCTGCTGGTGGACGACCTACGTCAGCGTCTGATCGCCAACGGTATGAACATCAAGCTCACCGATGCGGCCTATGACAAGATCGTGGCCGAGGGTACCGACCTCACCAATGGCGCGCGTCCGCTGCGCCGTGCCATCCAAAAGCTCATCGAGGACCCGCTGTCCGAGGAGCTTCTGGCTGGCGAGTGGGGCGAGGGCGATACCGTCCTGTGCGACGTGGCCGATGGCAAGTTTGTCTTTAGCCACGGCACGGGTGAGATCCCGGCACCGCGTCCGGCAGGTACGCTCGGTGGCGATACCGCCCCGGCGGCACCGCACACTGGCAGCGCCGCGCCCGTAAGCGGCGGCGTGACCTCGGGCCCCGGCGGCATGATGCAAGTCGGCTCTGGCGCGCTGTAGGGCGTAACAAAACCTTGTGTCCACGAGGGCGTTCCAAAGGAGCGCCCTTTTTCTGTTGAAAAGGCCCCTTCGTTCAAAGTAGATCTCATTAAACATATCAATGGCGTATGCATAAACGTTGATCAAGCGTTGAGGTTGGTTGAAGGGTCCAACGTCCCTTTGGCACGGCCCGTCTAACCTGCTTTATTCTAATAAAGTAGCGTTTCCCCGCCGTTAGCCGATGATGCAAGGGCGCTCGGCGTTTTCGACTGGTTTATGCACGCAAAGTCTGGGAATATACAAGTCGCATGTCTTACTGTCTAACCAGTTGCGCCAAGGAGGCACCATGGATTACAAGATCACCGGCTACGAGCCCGCCCAGCTGTTCCATTTCTTTGAGGAGGTCAGCGCGATCCCTCGTGGGTCTGGCAACGAGAAGGGCATCAGCGATTTCCTGGTTGCGTTTGCCAAGGAGCGCGGCCTCGATGTGTACCAGGACGAGGTCTACAACGTCATCATTCGCAAGCCCGCTTCTGCCGGCGCCGAGAATGTCCCGACCGTGATGCTGCAGGGCCACATCGATATGGTGTGCGACAAGTTGGGCTCTGTTGAGCACGACTTTACGACCGACGGTATCGACCTGGTCGTCAAGGACGGCGTCCTCACCGCTAACGGCACCACCCTGGGCGCCGACAACGGTATCGCCGTCGCTCTGATGCTCACTGTTCTCGATGACGATTCGATCGTTCACCCCGCCCTCGAGTGCGTATTCACCACCGACGAGGAGACTGGCCTGGTCGGCGCCGAGACGCTCGACAAGTCCCAGATTAGCGCCCGCACCATGATTAACCTTGACTCCGAGGAAGAGGGCGTTGCCACCGTCAGCTGCGCCGGCGGCGTCGTCGTTACCTACACCTGCCCCATCGTGCGCGAGCACAAGACCGGTAGCACCCTCACGCTCGACATCTCCGGCCTACTGGGTGGTCATTCCGGCAACGATATCAACCTGGAGCGCGGCAACGGCAACCTCATCATGGCCCGTATCATCGACCGCCTGATGGTCGCCGGCGAGCCCGCCATCGTCAGCTTTAACGGCGGCACCAAGGACAACGCCATCAACCGTGAGTGCAAGGCTGTTCTGGTCTACGCCGACCACGCTGCCGCCGAGGCCGCGGCCCAGATCGCAAAGGGCATCATCGCCGACGTCACTGCCGAGCTCGAGGTCTTCGACCCCGGCTTTACTTGCACCGTCGAGATTGCCGACGATGCCGAGGTCGAGGCCATGGACCAGAAGTCCGCGCTTGCCCTCATCCGCGCCCTGCGTCTTGCCCCTAACGGCGTGATTCGCCGCAACGTCGCCACCGACGGCTCCGTCGAGGTTTCCTCCAACATCGGCGTGGTCGCCACTTCCGACGACCAGGTCAAGATCATGCTGTCCCCGCGCTCCTCGATCACCTCGCTGCAGAACGAGTTCAAGGACCGCCTGCAGACGTTGGCCGATGTCCTGGGCTTCGACGCCAAGTTCGAGTTCGAGTATCCCGGCTGGAGCTATGCCGAGCATTCGCCGGTCCGCGACGTCTTTGTCGAGAGCTATCGCGAGCTCTTTGGCTCCGAGCTGCGCATCGAGTCCATTCACGCCGGCCTTGAGTGCGGCCTGTTTGCCGAGGCCCTGCACGGCCTGGACGCCATCGCCGTGGGACCGACGCTCTCCGATGTCCACACCCCGGACGAGAGCATGGAGCTCGCTTCTGCCGAGCGCTTCTACGAGCTGCTCATCGACGTCCTCAAGCGCCTTGCCGCGTAAGGGTCGCCTTGACTAAGCCGCTCTAAAACGGCTGGCTATGAAAACGGCCGCCTGGCGTAATGCCGGGCGGCCGTTATTCGTTACAGCGCCAAAATCCCCAGATGCTCAAGCAAGATCTTAAGCCCGATGAGGATGAGCACGACGCCACCCACGATGGTGGCAGGCTTTTCGTAGCGCGCGCCAAAGGTGTGGCCGATCGCTACGCCGGCGACGGAGAAGATAAAGGTTGTGATGCCGATGAGCGACACGGCGGGCATGATGTCGACCGAGAGCGCGGCAAATGAGATGCCCACGGCTAGGGCGTCGATTGAGGTGGCGATGGCGAGGATCAGGTACTCGCCCAGGTCAATCTTTTCGGCATCCTTGCCGTCGCCTTCATCCTCGTCCTCGGTAAAGGCCTCCCACAGCATTTTGCCGCCAATAAAGGCCAAAAGGATAAAGGCAATCCAATGGTCGATGGGGCCGATGATGCCCATAAACTGGCTGCCAAGCGCCCATCCGATCACGGGCATGCCGGCCTGGAAGCCGCCAAAGAACAGGCCGAGTACCACGGCGACCTTAAGGTTGATCTTCTTCATGCCAAGGCCCTTGCAGATGGATACGGCAAAGGCGTCCATCGAAAGGCCAACAGCGAGCAACACGAGCTCTGCGAGTCCCATAGTCTGGCTCCCTCTCTGCGGGCGGGCCCGCGTGTACCTCTTGGGGGAGCAACAAAAGGACTAACCTTGGCACATGGTTGATTGGGTAGTCAAAAGAGCCCGTCCCAAATTAGCTATCTTAGCGGTGTTCGCTCATTCTGTAAGCATCGGATTTCGCAAGCGCCGCAGGGACAAACCGTGAGAAACTATTTAGCGTTTATGGAGCGTATACGATGGGAGCGATGCCTTGGATAAGAACGAGCTGCAAAAGCGTATGGAACAGGCCATCCGCTTGACGGCACCTGGTCAGCCGATCCGCACCGCCCTCGACATGATCATCGCCGGTCACCTGGGTGCCCTTATCTGCGTCGGCGACACCGAAAACGTGCTCGCTGCCGGTAACGACGGCTTCCCACTCAACATTTCGTTCACCTCGAACCGCCTGTTCGAGCTCTCCAAGATGGACGGTGCCATCGTTATCGACGGCGACCTCACCCAGATCCTACGCGCCAACTTCCATCTCAATCCCGATCCCTCGCTTGCCACGAGCGAGACGGGCATGCGTCATCGCACCGCCGCTCGTATGTCGGTGCTCACCGACGCCATCGTGATCTCGGTCTCGGCCCGTCGTGCCGTCGTCAACGTGTACGTTCACGGCAAGAGCTACGAGATCCAGCCCGTCACCACCATCATGAGCTCGGTCAACCAGCTCGTCGCCACGCTCCAGACTACCCGTCAGTCGCTCGACCGCTCCCTGCTGCGCCTGACGGCCCTCGAACTCGACGACTACGTTACGCTCGCCGACATTACCGGTATTTTCTCGAGCTTCGAGATCATGCAGCAGGCAAAGACCGAGCTTAAGGATTGCATCGTCAAGTTGGGCAACCAGGGCAAGCTCGTGCAGATGCAGCTCGAGCAGCTCGCGGGCTCCAGCATGGATACCGAATACGACCTGATGATCCGCGACTACGCAAGTGATTCTTCCGAGGCTAATGCCGAGAAGATTCGCGCCAACCTGAGCCGTATGACACCTAAGGACCTGTCCGACCCACAGCATGTGGCGGCGGTTCTGGGTTACGACGACCTGGACGAGGACTCCGTCATGACGCCGCTGGGCCTGCGCACGCTTTCGCGCGTGTCCGTCGTGCGCGACGGCGTGGCCGAGAAGATCGTCGACGAGTACGGCTCGTTGCAGGAGCTCATGGACGACATCAGCGAGGATCCGGAGCGCCTGGGCGACTTTGGCGTCAACAACCCTGCCATTCTTGCGGACTCGCTGTACCGCATGAAGGGCACCAAACAGGGGAACGCATAATGGCGCCCGTATGCGCCGTGGTCGTTGCCGGCGGCAGCGGCCAGCGCTTTGGAAATCCCGGCGGCAAGCAGCTCGTTAACGTGGCGGGCCGTCCGCTCATGAGCTGGTCTATCCGTGCGTTCGATCGTAGCGACAAGGTCGGTCACATCGTGGTGGTGTGTCCTGCCGAGCGTCGTGCCGAGATGCGCCGCCTGGCCATCAGCCCGTATTCGTATAGCACGCCCATCAGTTTTGCCGATGCCGGCGATACCCGTCAGGATTCCACCCGTGCCGGCGTGCATGCGGTACCGACGGGTTTCGAATATGTCGCCATCCACGACGGCGCCCGTCCGCTTATCACGACCGAGGCCATCGATCATGCGATTGACGTGCTTGTGGGTGACCGCTCGCTCGACGGTGTCGTGTGCGGTCAGCCCGCGATCGACACGCTCAAGATCGTCGATGGCGACAACATCGTCGAGACGCCGCCGCGCGAGCTCTATTGGGCCGCGCAGACGCCGCAGATCTTTAGCGTCGATGCTATGAAGCGCGCCCACGCTGCAGCCATTGCCGAGGGCTTTATCGGTACCGACGATTCATCGCTGGTCGAGCGCATGGGTGGGCGCGTCCGCTGCGTCCAGAGCCCACGCGACAACCTAAAGGTGACGGTGCCCGAGGACCTGCGTCCCGTAACCGCGATTCTGCTTGGCCGCATGGCCGAGGGAGAGGACCTTCCCCATGTTCAGTAACCTGCGCATTGGCCACGGCTACGACGTCCACCGTTTGGTGGAGGGGCGTCGATGTATCATCGGCGGGGTTGACATTCCCTACGAGCGCGGCTTGCTGGGCCACTCGGATGCCGATGTGCTCGCGCATGCGCTGGCCGACGCCATTCTGGGTGCCTGCCGCGGGGGAGACATTGGTAAGCTGTTCCCCGATACCGATCCCTCCTACGAGGGTGCCGATTCGATGGTGCTGCTCGCTCGCGTGATGGACTATGCGCGCGAGTTGGGCTTTGAGTTTGTCGATGCCGATTGCACCATTGCCTGTCAGCAGCCCAAGATCACCCCGCACCGCGATGCCATGCGTGCCAACCTCGCCCATGCCTTGGGCGTTGACGTCGAAAACGTGGGCGTCGCCGCCACTACGACCGAAAAGCTCGGTTGGGAAGGCCAGGGCGAGGGAATCGGTGCCTGGGCCGTCTGCCTGCTACAGAAAACCGTTAAGGAGTAACGAATGCGTATCTACAATAGCGCTACCCATAAAAAGGAAGAGTTCCAGCCCATCGAGTCCGGCAAGGTCCGCATGTACGTGTGCGGCCCCACGGTCTACGACAACATCCACATCGGCAATGCCCGCACGTTCATCAGCTTTGACGTGATTCGTCGCTGGCTCATCGCGAGCGGCTACGAGGTCACGTTCGCCCAGAACCTCACCGATGTCGATGACAAGATCATCAAGCGCGCCAACGAGCAGGGCCGTACGGCTGCCGAGGTCGCGACGGAGTTCTCCGACAAGTTCATCGGCGTCATGCGCGCCGCCAACGTGCTCGATCCCGATGTGCGCCCCCGCGCCACCAAGGAGATCGGCCCCATGATCGCCATGATCAAGACGCTTATCGAGCAGGGCCACGCTTACGCAGCCGATAACGGCGATGTGTACTTTGCCGTGCGCAGCGATCCCAACTATGGTCAGGTCTCGGGCCGCAACATCGACGACCTTATGGTTGGCGCGCGCATCGAGGAGAACGAGGACAAGAACGACCCGCTCGACTTTGCCCTGTGGAAGGCCGCCAAGCCCGGCGAGCCCAGCTGGCCGAGCCCCTGGGGCGAGGGCCGTCCCGGCTGGCACACCGAGTGCGCCGCCATGGTGCACCGCTACCTGGGCACCCCGATCGACATCCACGGCGGCGGCTCCGATCTTGCCTTCCCGCATCACGAGAACGAGTGCGCCCAGGCCACCTGCGCCTGGCACCAGGGCTTCTCCAACACCTGGATGCACACGGGCATGCTGCTGGTAGACGGCGAGAAGATGTCCAAGTCGCTCGGCAACTTCTTTACGCTGGCCGAGGTGCTCGAGCAGCACTCCGCTGCCGCCCTGCGCCTGCTGATGCTGCAGACGAGCTATCGCTCGCCGCTCGACTTTTCTTGGGAGCGCCTGGAGGGTGCCGAGAACTCGCTCACGCGTATCGCCGGTACGGTCGAGAACCTGCGCTGGGCCGCGAACCATGCGACGGCCGACGCCGATGAGGCAGCATCCGAGGCGTTTGCCTCCAAGGCCGCCGAGACCCGTGCCACCTTTAAGGAGTGCATGGACGACGACTTTAACACCGCCGGCGCCATGGGCGCCGTCTTTGGCTTTGTGACCGAGTGCAACCAGTACCTGGAGCAGGCGGGCGACGCTGCCGACAAGGCCGCCGCGCTTGCCGCCGCCGATACGCTGGTCGAGCTGCTCGACACATTTGGCGTTGAGCTTCCCGAGCCCAAGGTCGAGCTGCCGCTGGGCCTGCTGGGCGTTGCCGCCGGCCTAGTCGCCTACACGGGTGACGACGTGGACGAGGCCGCTGCCAAGATTCTCGAGGCCCGCGCCGAGGCCCGCGCCGCCAAGAACTGGGATCTGGCCGACGCCATCCGCGACCAGCTCAAGGACCTCGGTCTGACGATCGAGGACACTGCCGCTGGCACCCGTATTAAGAGTCTCTAGTATTTGTCGACCGTTCGAGGTGCGGCAGATTGCCTTGAAAGAGGAGGGCATAGACCTGGTGGTCATGCCCGACGATTGAAAGGCAAGGTGCCGTGGCTCGAACGGTCGATTCTTGTTCGTTATCTATTTAAGGAGGCCGTTTTATGGCCGACAATCGCAAGCGTGCACCGCGTGGAGGCAAGCAGGCCGCTTCTGGCTCGCGTCCGATTCGCCGCAACGATCGCGCTGCCGCTCCCAAGGGCCAGCGCGATCGCACCCAGCCCGCACGTCCGCAGCGCGATCGCAACCGCGACGCTGTCCAGGCTCCCAGGGGCGAGTTTATCGAAGGCCGTCGTGCTGCCGCCGAGGCGCTGCGCACCGGTTTTCCCATCAAGTGCGCGCTTATCGCCGAGGGCGGGGATCGCGATGCCGCCCTGTCTCGTCTGGTCGATGACCTCAACGCCGCGGGCGTCCGCATTAAGTATGTGCCGCGCGCGCAGCTCGATGTGCTGTCGAGCCATGGCGCTCACCAGGGTATTGCGCTCGAGGTGGGAAATTTCCCCTATGCCGATGTCGCCGATATCCTCGATCGCGCGGGCGACGGACCGGCGCTCGTCGTCGTGCTCGACCATGTGACCGACGATGGCAACTTTGGTGCGATCGTGCGCTCCGCCGAGGTCGTGGGCGCGGCGGGCGTCATCATCGCCAACAAGCGTGCCGCCGGCGTGACCGTGGGCAGCTACAAGACTTCAGCCGGCGCCGTCATGCATCTGCCTATCGCGCAGGTGCCCAACATCGCCCGTGCGCTCGACGATCTTAAGGCCGCTGGCTTTTGGGTGGGCGGCGCTTCCGAGCACGCCGAGGGCAGCTGCTGGGATGCTCCCTTCGAGGGCCGCGTGGCGCTCGTCATGGGCTCCGAGGGTGATGGCATCTCGCGTCTGGTGCTCGAGAAATGCGACTTTTTAACCAAGCTTCCCCAGCGCGGCATGACCGAGAGCCTCAACGTTGCCCAGGCGACCACGGCGCTGTGCTTTGAGTGGCTGCGTCGCAACGCCGGCGAGCTCATGGGGGAGGAGTAGCGCATGTCCAAGAAGAACCGCGCCAAGTCCAAGGCCAAGCGCTTTGGCGAGGGCTCGGCCAAGCCGATTGTTTCGGCCGCGACCTATGGCGTGGGCGGCAATGCGTTTGCGCAGGCCATCGCCGATCCGGTCTCGACGGTGCACTCCAACAAGCCCGAGCTGCTTGTGGTTGACGGTTACAACGTGATTCACTGCACGCCGCGCTACGAAAAGCTCGTGTACGACCATTCCGACGATCCATATTCCAGCGACGTTCACGATATGGCGCGCACCGCCCTCATCAACGACGTCGCCGCCTTTGCCCAGGGCCGCTACGAGGCCGTGATCGTGTTCGACGGTGCGGGCAATATCTCCAGCGAGCGCCCCAACCTGCCGGCCCGTGGCGTGCGCATCGAGTTTTCGCCGACGGGTGTCTCTGCCGATACCGTGGTGCAGAAGCTCTGCATTGAGGCGCGCGAGGAAGGTCGCGCGTGCTCCGTGGTGTCGAGCGACGGCACGATCCAGGCCGTCGTCATGGGCAAGGGCGTTACGCGCATCTCGAGCCGCATGCTGGTGGACGAGATCAAACAGATCGACAACGACGTTCACGAGGCAGAGGAAGCCCCGCAGATCAAGATGACTCTGGGCAGTCGCCTGAGCCCCGATGCCCTGGCCAAGCTCAAGGCGTTGCGCGGGAGGTAAGGGATTATCCATAGAGACCTGTTTCCCAATTGGCAGGCCCGTTGATTTGTAATCAATGGACTGTGGGTTGCCGTCGCCAAAACGAATAGTTTTTGGTTTTGGCGAACGGATAAAACTATTCGTTCTGGCGAACAGTTTTGAGATGTGGTCGGTCGAAGGGCCTGTTGCGCCCCATCCTCAATTCCTTTATCCTTAACAGGCTTCGCGCGAAAGCGCCAAGTGTGCCAGTGTGGCGCAACGGTAGCGCAACTGATTTGTAATCAGTGGGTTGCAGGTTCGATTCCTGTCACTGGCTCCATGAGAGTTTCGGGCTCTGTTCCCTTTTGTGGGACAGGGCCCGTTTCTATTTGTGTCGATAAGTCAGCGGGTTTGGCGCCAATCAAGCTTCAGGTTTGTCTCGATCTGTAACACGAAGGGGCGGAAAACCGTTCTTACTGTTACAGAATGAGACGTAAGCTGGGGTCTCTGCGTAATATCTCGATCTGTAACAGATAGGGGAGAAAATGTTCTCTAAATGTTACAGATCGAGACAAAGGGCGGAGCGGTCCCGGTCATTCTGGACGAGAGTGGATTATCGGACGAACGAGCGTGGAAAATCTCCCGTTTAGTGAATGAGCGTGGATAATCTGCCACTTTGGGCCCAGTGGCACGCCAAAAGTGGGAGAACATCCACGCTCGAATTTGCCAAGGAAGCCCGATCACGACCTATATATAGGTGCAAATGAGTCGTTATCGAAGTAATAATCTGCAGGCTCACTCCACTACGCCAAAGTGTTCCCTCGGGAAATGTTGCCGCTACATGCAAATCCAGCGTCCTTCATATCCAAACTCAACAAAACCGCAGGTCACTGGGCTATAGATACGCCCGGGGCCGTGTATCTAGAGGTTTTCGTTGACAGCCCCCAAGGTTGCATCGTATTATCATTTTCGTTCGCGGGGGCGGCGGTCCAAAAGACCAAAGGACCTGCGGATACTTGAACGATTGGGAGTTTGCCCGAGTGGTTAATGGGGACGGGCTGTAAACCCGTTGGCTCTGCCTACATAGGTTCGAATCCTATAGCTCCCACCCGTCAAGTGCCTGTATAGCTCAGTCGGTAGAGCACTTCGTTGGTAACGAAGAGGTCACCAGTTCAAGTCTGGTTGCAGGCTCCATCCGGCGGTGTAGCTCAGTTGGTTAGAGCACACGGTTCATACCCGTGGCGTCACTGGT